>JBBILN010000056.1:0-57818 GCA_037444905.1 bacterium
AACCCCCCTCAAGGGGGGAATTGTTCGGGCACGCTGCCTTAGCTTGACACCTATGCCCACCCCGGCCCTCCTCAATGGGGGAATTGGAAGTGCGCGTCCCATTAACAGCATGCTCATATTTCTAGGGACCGTTCTTGCGCTTTGCTCCGCCCTTCATGCGCAAGAACCCGACCTTAAGTTCGAACACTTTTCTATTGATGACGGCCTCTCACACAGCAAGGTCAATTGCATTTTTCAAGACAATCGCGGCTTTCTTTGGGTGGGCACCAATGAAGGCTTGAACAAATTCGACGGCTACGAGTTCACCGTCTTTCGTTGGCGGCCGGAGAATCCCAAGGGGTTGTCGGCGCAAATCATCCGCGCGGTTGTGCAAGATCGTGACGGCAACCTTTGGATCGGCACTGAAGGCGACGGCGTGAATCTCTTCGAACGCAATACGGAATCGTTTCGCCACTTCACTTCCGACTCCTCCTCCGAAATTCGCCTCAGCAGTCATGACGTCAATTCCATCTGCGAAGACAGCGCTGGCAACTTGTGGCTGGGCACGGGCAACGGCCTCGACTTTTGCGATTGGCGCAACGGCAAGGTGAGCAATTATTTTCCAGCGGCTCTCGCCAACGCGCGGCCGCGCGCAAAAATCGTGAACGTGGTTTATGAAGACAAACAGCGCAATTTATGGGTGGGAACGCAAAACAGCGGCCTCTGGCTTTTTGATCGCGAGCAAAAGAGTTTTACGTGCTATCAATACGACGAACGCGATCCGCAAAGCCTGGGCGACAACGACGTGCGCTCGATACATGAGGACACGCACGGCAATTTGTGGATCGGCACCACCTTCGGCGGCTTGAACCTTTTCGAGCGCGAGAAAAAAACGTTTCAACGTTTTTTCGCGGAGAAAAACGACGCCGAAGGCGCGACCATTAGAGCGATTCTCGATGACGGCCAGGGCAATTTATGGGTCGGCGACCGCGACGGGTTGCATCGCTTCGATCGCGACACGCATCGCTTCAGCAATTATCGTCACGACCCCAACGACCCCTACAGCCTGAGCCATAATTCCGTGCAGTGCATTTTCAAAGACGCCAAAGGCGATTTGTGGATCGGCACGCGCGACGGTTTGAATTTCATCAACATGGACAAGAGCAATTTCAAACACTATCAAGCCAAAGCGCACGACCGGCGCTTCTTGAACAACAAAGTCGTCTATGCGCTGCTCGAAGATTCCGCGGTGCGGGGCAACCTGTGGATCGGCACGGAAGAGGGCGGATTGAATTATCTCGACCGTAAAAAAAACGAATTTACCTACTATAAGCATGACAATCGAAATCCCGCGAGCTTGAGTGTCAACAACCTCAAAACTCTGCTCGCAGATCGCGAAGGCAATCTGTGGATCGGCACGTTTCAGGGCGGCCTCAATTTTTTCGACCGTAAAACACAGCGCTTTTCACACTATTTGAATCGTCCGAACGACCCCGCCAGCCTGGCGGGCAACGACGTGATGGCGTTGCTGCAAGACCGCGACGGTGAAATTTGGGTGGGAACTTTCGAAAATGGCTTGGACATTTGGGACCAACACGCCCGCCGTTTCCGCCATTTTTTTGCGGAACACAATCTTTCCGGCTATCGCACCATCACCGCGTTGCTGCAAGATCAGCAGGGCAAAATTTGGATCGGCTCCAATCGCGGGCGCTTGGGTTGTTGGGACAAAGCGCGGCGCGAATTCAAAGAGTATCAACTCCCCACCAGCAACATCATCACCATCGCGATTCGAGCGCTACTCGAAGACCCTACCGCGCAGGGCAATTTGTGGATCGGCACCACGGGCAGCGGCTTGTTCTTTTTCAACCGCAAGGAGCAAACGTTCAAAGCGTTCACGATGCGCGAAGGCTTGCCGAGCAACATCATTTACGGCATTCTGCAAGACGAGCGAAACAATCTTTGGCTGAGCAGCACGAACGGGCTGGTCAAATTCGATCCGGGCGCCGGCAAAGTCAAAACCTATTTCAAAGAGAACGGCTTGCAGAGCAACCAGTTCTGCTACAACGCCTCGCTGAAGACGCGCGACGGCGAGATGCTGTTCGGCGGCATCAACGGTGTCACCGCTTTTTATCCGCAGAATATTCGCGACAACGCCTACGTGCCGCCGGTCGTCATCACGCGTTTGAATATTTTCAACCGGCCCGTGGAAATCGGCGGCGCGGAAAATATTTTGCGCGCGCCGATCAGCGAGACCAAAGAGCTAACACTGTCCCATCGCCATTCGGTGTTCTCGTTGGAATTTGCGGCGTTGAATTATGCCGCCAGCTCGCAGAATCAATACGCCTACAAAATGGAGGGGTTCGACAAAGACTGGAATTGGGTGGGCAATCGGCGGCTGGCAACTTATACAAATCTGAATCCCGGCAAATACACCTTTCGCGTCAAAGCCGCCAACAACGATGGCGTGTGGAACGAGGACGGCGCCGCCCTCAAAATCACCATCACGCCGCCCTTCTGGCAAGCGTGGTGGTTCAAGCTATTGGGCGTGGCCGCGCTGCTGTTGGTCATCAAACACTTTTACGACTATCAAAAGCAAAAACGCAACGCGCTTGAAGCCAAAGCCCTGGCGAATCTCTCGCAGCTCAAATTGCTGCGCTATCAAATGAATCCGCACTTCCTGTTCAATGCGCACAATTCGATTCGTTCGATGATCTTGCTCGACAAGGAGCGCGCGTGGCAAATGATCACCGAGCTGTCGGAATTTTTCCGCTACACCTTGCTCAATTTTGACAAGGTCGAAGTTACTTTGGAGGAAGAGATCAAAGCAGTCAACAACTATCTGCACATTGAAAAAATTCGCTACCGCGACTCGCTGGAAGTCTCGTTCGAAATCGCCGAGGCGGCGAAGAAGTGCTCCGTTCCCGCATTTATTTTTCAGCCGTTGGTCGAGAATGCGATCAAGTACGGCATGTACACGAGTCCGACGCCGCTCAAAGTCGCGGTGCTTATCATGCTGAATGGCGGGGTCTTGTCCATCGACGTTTCCAACACCGGCGAACTGCTCAAGCTGCCCACCGAGGAGGGCATAAGAGAGGAAGTGCACGGCACTTCGTTGGCGAATCTCAAACAGAGGCTGGAGTTGATGTTTAAAGATCGATATGGATTTCAGCTCTACGAGGAAAACGGGTGGGTGCACGCGAAGATCAGAATTCAATATGGCCAAACGAAAGAAGGGCGCAGAACCTTGCGGCGACTCATCACGAAACCAAAAGAGTTTTCAGTTTCGCCGCATACCGCCGGCTCATCGTGAAGGGCTTTTCGAGGCCGCGCACAAAGACCGTTTGCGTATAATTCTTGCTCTTCTTTACTCTTTCCACGTGCGCAAAATTGATGATGGTGGAACGATGAACGCGCACGAAATATTTTTCCGGCAGCAACTCCTCCCATTCCTGCAAAGTTTTTGCGACGAGCGCGGGGGGCCGATCGCCATAGAAGATATAGGAATAATTGCCTTCCGCAGTGATGCACTTCAACATTGAAAGCTTGATGAACTTGAGCGCGCCATTGACGAGCACGTAAATAACGTCCTCATAATCGGCTTTTTTAGACGTGGGCGCGTGCGCCGGTTCCTCCGTCGCGAGTTTTTTGATCGCTTTCGCGAGCCGCTCTTTGCTAATCGGCTTCAGCAAATAGTCGAGCGCATTCACTTCGAACGCGCGCAGCGCGTATTTATCGTAGGCGGTGATGAAGATGATCTTGGCGGAAACGTCGATTTGATCGAGCAAATCAAAACCGGAGGCCCCCGGCATTTGCACGTCGAGAAAAATCACTTCCGGTGCGGTTTCATGAATCAAAGGAATGGCTTGCGCAACGTTGGCCGCTTCCCCGACCAACGCCACCTCGGGATAAGCGGCGAGCAGCATCTTCAGCTCCGAGCGCACCAGCCATTCATCGTCGATAATCAGTGTTCTTAAAGAGTTCATGCCAACCTCAAACGCCCTGCCACGCGGCGCCGCTTACCAGATGCGAGTTGCTTCTCAAAACAATCACCTTCAAAAGGAGATACCTTGCTGCCCCTCGCGCGAAGTGGATTCAACGCGTTTCGCCAAAGGCGGCGGCTCTGCTACGCCGTCACTCCAAGCGTTCGAGTCGCGCCATCATCTCCAAACAGGCGCGGCTGTTGTGATAGGGGCATTTCCAGAAACCGATTTTTTCATCGTCCGGATAAGGCACGCCCGCGCGATTGACTTTCCAATACCACTCGCCGTTGACAAAATCCACGATGCGGCCCTTGATGAAATTCCACACGTTCAAAAATAGCTCGAGATATTTTTCATTGTGCGTGATTTCGTACGCCTGCAGCAATCCCACCAGTGCTTCCGCTTGCGGCCACCAATGTTTGTCGGTATCCAGATGCCCGCTCGTGAGATTCTTCTCGTTCATCAATCCGCCGTCTGCATCGAGGCCTTCGAGCGCCGCTTCGGCGAGTCGCGTGGAATAAGCGCGCACTTGCGCGAGCAAATCCGCATCGCCATAGACTTGCGCTGCTTCTGCCAACAACCAAGAGCCTTCAATGTCGTGGCCGTAGGAAACGATGGCGGAGCGGACGCGCCATTGTTCATCAAAAAAAAGATTGAAGTGCCCGTGTTGCACTGCAATGATGCGCTCCAGAAATATTTGGATCAGTGCGCGCAAAGCTTCGCGCACACGCGCCTCCGGCCACACGCGCGCCAAATTCGTATAGCCTTCGAGCACGTGGAGGTGAGTATTCATGCTCTTTTTCTCGTTCGCGTCCTTCTCGCTGAGGCGCACATCATCGATGATCTGCCACTTTTCACCTAAAGCTTCCACATAGCCGCCGTGCTCGCGCTCGGCGCAGTGCTGTTCCATCAACCGAAAAATAGTTTTGGCTCTCTCGAGAGCGCCGGGGTTGCCGGTGGCGGCATAGTATTCGCTCAAAGCATAGACGGCAAAGGCCAGCGCGTAGGTTTGTTTTCTGGCGTTGAGACGATGGCCTAGATGATCTACCGACCAAACGACGCCGCCGTTTTCGTTGTCCCAGAAATGTTCGATGAGATAATCAAACGCGCGCTGCGCCGCCTTCAGATAGGGTTGCTTGCGTAAAGCGCGAAAGGCCGAGGAAAACGTCCACAAGATGCGCGCATTGAGCACGCTCCCCTTGGGCGCATTGAGGTCTTTGCGGTTGTTGTAATCCACATAGCCCATGAATCCACCGTTGACGCGATCGAGGCCGTGCGTCAACCAGTAATCGAGAATATTGTACTGCAGAACGTTCTCGAATTCTGCTCTTAGTGCTCGAATTTGCTCTCTCATCGCGCGTGCCTTTGTGAATTTGATTTGCGCGCCGCCTCTAATTTCTATACGCCTTGTTCTTCTCAATCAAATCAATCAACACTTGCACCGATGCCGCGGAGCGCAAACCATCGGACTTGGTGTGCATGCAGTAATCCACCAAACGATCCAGAGTCGAGGTGGCCACGTGCATGCGCGTATCCGAAGAGCCGTAATAGATGTAGACCGTGCCGTCGTCAGCGGCGATCCACCCGTTGGAGAAAACGACATTGGACACGTCACCAACGCGCTCCTCTCCTTCCGGCGCGAGAAAATAGCCGGCCGGAAGATGAATGACTTTGGCAAGATCGCTGAGATCCGTCATGAAAAGATAGAGCACGTAGCGCAAGCCGGCGGCGGTATTTCGCACACCGTGCGCGAGATGCAGCCAGCCGTATTTGGTTTTGAGCGGCGCCGGGCCTTGGCCGTTCTTCACTTCTTTGATGGTGTGATAGACTTTGGGATCAATGATGACTTCCTCGGTGATTACGGCTTTTTCCATGCTAGCCGTAAAACCCAAACCGATGCCGCCGCCAGAGCCCGTTTCAATGAAGCTGTCTTGCGGCCTGGTATAGAGCGCATACTTGCCGCGCACGAATTCCGGATGCAGCACCACATTGCGTTGCTGGCCGGAGTTAGTTACCAAATCCGGCAAGCGCTCCCACTTGACCAAATCCTTCGTGCGTGCGATGCCGCATTGCGCGACTGCGGCCGAAGTATCCGTCCTCGGTGCGTTCGGGTCTTTGCGCTCCGTGCAGAACAGTCCATAAACCCAACCATCTTCATGTTGCACAACGCGCATGTCATACACGTTGGTATCGGGTGCATTTGTCTCCGGCATGATGAGGGGATAATCCCAGAAGCGAAATTGATCGATGCCATTGGGACTCTCGGCCACCGCAAAGAAGGATTTGCGATCCCAACCTTCGACGCGCACGACCAACACATATTTGCCTTGCCACTTCATTGCGCCGGAATTGAACGTGGCGTTGATGCCGAAGCGTTGCATGAGCAACGGATTGGTGGCGGGATTAAGATCGTAGCGCCAAAAGATCGGCGTGTGCTCTGCGGTTAGAATAGGATATTTGTAGCGTTGATAAAGGCCGTTGGTTTGAGGAAGCGGCGCGTTCGCGCGTTGAATCAAAGCTTCATATTCGGCGAAAAGCCGTTGCTTGCGTTGGTGAAATTCGGCTGGTGACATGCGGAGTCGTTCCTTCTCAAAATTGTACGGCAATGCGATTGATGCAAAACGATTTGAAAGGCGCTGCTTCACGTAATGCCTCTCTCCGAACTGTCATCGTGGAGGGAACTTCCCTCGCGCTCGGCTGTCATCCCAGTGCGAGGGAAGATTCTTCCAGAGTGACAAATCGAGGGGAGTTGCAAGCTCATCCGAAACGAGTATGAATGATTCTGCCAATAAATCAAGCTGCCAAACGATCATACCAGCTCTTCTTCAAGAAAAATGAAGTCGCGGCGATAATCGCGAGGCAAGCAATGACGGGACCGGTTTTGAGCAGCACCACATAAATCGGCAACGCAACCAATGCGGTTTGCCAAATCGTGCCGACGATCACATTGATCGCATCCCGTTTGAAATCTTTGTTCGCTTCAAAGCGAGGATCGAGCGCTTTGGCTTTTTCCATGATCGGTTTCCAAAAGCCCCATGGCCGCACCGTGCGGTAGAAAGAGAGCAGCGTCGCTTCGTCCGTCGGTTTCGTCAAATACGAGCCCAAGTAACAGCCAATCGCGGAAAGCACAAGGAGCACCGGGAAGTAGTGCAACTCGAGGGTCTCTTTGAAAATGAGCGGGAACACGAGCGCCGGAACCAATCCCGCAAGCATACCCCAGAAATAGCCGTACCCATTGAAACGCCACCAATACCACTTGAGCACGTTGGAAGCCACGTAGCTGCCATACAGCGCGGAGACGATCCACTGCAGCAGGCTGTTGACATCCTGCGCAAAGAAACCGAGGATGATGCTCACCGTGACCATGAAGATTCCGCTGGCGTAGTTCATGAATGAAATTTGCCGATTCGAGGCTTTGGGCTTGAGGTATTTCAAGTAGAGGTCGTTGACGATGTAAGCTTGCGCGGCATTCAGGGTTCCCGCGAACGTGCCCATAAAAGCGGCGATGAGGCCGGCGAGGATCACGCCCATCATTCCTACCGGCGCAAATTCGTTGATGGCAGAGGGCAGGATTTGTTCGAAGTCCAAGCGACCGCCCACCATCAAATCCAGCCGATTGTAATAGACGAGGCCGAGCACGGCAAAACCGGCGACCATCAAATAACGCACCGGCATGAGCACGATGGAGACAAAGCCGCTCATCAAACCGGCTTCGCGCGGCGAGCGCGTGGCGAGAATTTTTTGCATGTCATAGTTCGGCGCGGGCCCCGCGGCGCTGGCGAGCACACCCTTAAACAGCATCAACATCATCATGATGGTGAAGAGATTGAATTGATCGCTCGCGATCTTCTCGTTGACTTCGTTGATCATACCGGACCAATCGAGATTGAGCGTCCAACCGAAAAATGGGCTGAGCCAGCCCTCGGGAACATTCAACGCGTTGGTGGAAACCGCTTGCATGGCAATGATCGCAATAGTCACGCTCGCGATCGTCATGATCACATATTGCAGCACATCGGCGAGCACGATGCTGGTCATGCCGCCGAGTACGGTATAGAGCACAGCAAAGAGCGTGAAGGCGACGCCATACAAATGCGGCACGTATTGCGGCGCAACTTTAAAGGGCACATATTGCGAGACCATCTCCCACGGCACAAAAATTTCGATGAATTTGCCGAGACCCACGAAGCCATACGCTAGAAATCCGAGGCAACTGATCAATGCAAAAATGACGACGATGGAATGGGAGAGCTTGGCATCGCGGCCATTGCCGAAGCGTGTGCCGATCCATTGCGCGCCGGTGGTGACGTTGGAGCGGCGCAGCCAGGCGGAGAGAAAGATCATCAGAAAGATTTGATTGAACGTGGGCCACAGCCACGGCAGCCAGATGCTCTTCAAGCCATAGACGAACATGATGGTCACCAGCCACATGGTGCCGGAGATATCGAACATGCCGGAGGCGTTGGACAATCCCAAAAAATACCATGGCAGCTCGTTGCCACCTAGCAAATAGGAGTTGAGGCTCTTCGACGCGCGCTTTTTCAAGAGCACGCCGATCAAGCTGATGCTCAACAAATAGACCACGATGATGGTGAAGTCGATCCAGGTCATGCGCATGGGGATTGATTCTCCGAGTTTGCATAACATTCGCTACAAAAGCTGAAAAATGCCATAGAGTGCTACCAGCAAGATGGCGATCACGCTTACCCAGAATGCCACGTCGTAGAAAGCACCGGGCTGTAGCGCCGAGGGCAAGCGGCGGTAGCGAAAGTGCAGGGCCGCGTAAACGATCATTAAAAGTATCACGGTTGTCGCAACGCCGCCAATGGTCACCATCAACGTGGGTATCTTCAGAAGCAGAAACAGCGTTGCCCAAATCAACGGCACGCACCACGCAAGGATCGCAATGGCTCTGCTCCGTTGTTTGACGTCTTTGAAATCGAGCCAACCGATTTGTCCGAACGCATCGGAAAGCAGGCGGGTCCAGCTTGCCAGCGCCGCGAACAGCGTTGAAAAGAGCACGACGAATGCGCCGAGCAAAAAGACCGCGCCGGCCCAATTGCCGAGGCTTTGCGTGTAAAGTCGCGAAAGCGTTTCGACCAATGCCATGCCTTCCGGTAGCAAGCCCTGCCGGTGCAGAATGGCGGCGCCGAGCAAATAGAACGCAATCGTCACCACGGTGTAAATGACCATGGTAAGCAGCGCGTCCACGTACATCACGCGAATCCATCCGTGCGCGCGTTGCTGCCACGCGAGGCTTTCTTCGCGAGGCCCGGTATAAGCGGCATAGCCCTTCTCAATGAGCCAGTAATTGTAAGCCATGATCTCATCGCCGCCGACGCCGGTAATGCCAAACGCGCCGAGCGCAACGAACACCGTCGCTGCGGGAAGTTGAAAGCTCAACCCGCTCAACAACTCGCCCGTACTTATGCGCAGCGGCGTGAGCTGCAACGCGCCCAGCGAGATCACGGTCACCAGAGAGAAAATGGCGACCATCGCCAAAGAGGCTTTTTCAATTGGGCGATAGTTGCCCTGGTAGATCAACAACGACACGACCACCGCGGTGAGATAGCACCACGCTGCGACGGAAATCTGTGGAAAGGCAATATTCAAAACCAACGCCGCGCCGCCGACGATGCCTCCCACTTGCAGCAGCTTGAAGATCATCAAGAAGAGCCACGACCAAATCGTCCAATTGGCTTTGCCGAAACGCAAACCCGGCAGCTTGTTGAGCGCCTCCATCGTTGATTCGCCGGTATAAATGGCTTGTTTGCCGAACTCCAGTTGCACGGCGACTTTCACAAAGCAACTGACGAGGATCACCCAAAAAGTAACGAACCCGGCTTCCGCGCCGAGGCGCGTTGTGGCAATCAATTCGCCCGAGCCGACGATGGAGGCGGAAAGAATGAACCCCGGGCCGAGAAAACGCAAGCGTTGCCGGAAACCTAGGGGCGGCGCGAGAATCGTTTCGCGTGTGAGTTGATAGGGATTGGCGGCGGAGGATTTCTGCATTACGATCGCGTTTGCTCTTGGGCGCTCAGAATTCAAAATGACGTTCTATACTCGTTCCGAGAAATTGCAGCGAAATGCTGCAGTGTGGCGCATGGCGTTTCACAAGCAAAGCCGCGCGCGTATTGCTTTCAGGAAACCGAAATTACAGTACACTCGCGCAATAGACTTTTGTCGCCCACAACCAACGGCTTCCTTTCTTTTTCAATTCGACCATGCCGCGCGCGGCGAGCTCTTCGATCGCGCTCATGTGCTGCAGCAAATCATTGCCAAGCGGGTACCATTGCTCCGTAATCAATTCCACTTTGGCAAAATTCGCCTGCGCGGCTTCCATGATCTTCACCTCATTGGAAAGCGTAAGCGCAGGGAAGAAGATGCGACCGTGCGGTGTTAGGAAATCAGGCGCCTGCGCCAGAATGTTCACAATCCAACGCGTGCCGTCTTCGCCGGCGTCGCTGTGAATTTGCGGCGGATACCATTGCGACAGTCGTGCAATCGGTTCGGCAATGCCGGCGACGTCATCCACAATCAAATCGAATTTCATGCCCGCCCACGGCTCGAACATGCTGCCGCAGCGCGCATCAATGGCCACGTGCTGCGTTGTTGCGTTCTGCTGCGTCAATTGCACAGCCTCGGCGCTGATATCCGAAGCATGAATTTTTGCGTTCGGCAAAATGACTTTGGCCATCGCCACGGCGACAATGCCACAGCCGCAGCCCAAATCCAACGCCGAGGCCGTCGCCGGATCGGCGTGTTTGCGCACCGCTGCCAGCAACAAATTAGTTGTGCTCGTGGGATAGAAAACTTCGGGCTTGGTCGCCACCACGAGGCTTTCCGTATCGCCGAAGTTTCGATCCTTGTACTCGAATGTGTTTGTGGAAATGTGATTCATGCCTTGCCTCTGGTTAGATCATGAGATTATGTTGAACCGCTACAGGAACCCTCAAGGAAGGAGCACCTGGATTTCTATAATGCGAAATCATTACAAAAAAGCCAAGCCCTTCATGCAATGCGGCAAGGCAAACAAGGAGCGCAGGAAGAAATCATTGCGCCAATAACTTTGGTGTGCTGCGCCTTTTGATTCGGTCTCACTTTGATTGCGCGTGCGATAATGCCATAGCCACAAAGTCGCCTTCGAATTCGCCCACCTTTTCCTCGTTACAGTGCAGCTCGGCGCTCACGTTTATTCTAGCGCGGTGTTTGCGTTTGAGGGTATGCGTAAAACGGCGCCATGCTGCCAAATCATGCACTGCCGACGAGGCCGTAAAGCCGCCGAGGATGAGGCGCTCATATTTCATGCTGTTTCTCTGAATTACAATGCGAGCCTTCAGTCCTTCATTCTCCAGCTTGAGATTGATCAACGTCCACGCGGAAAGAATGGCGAGCGCTGAGGCGCTGCCGCCAAAAACAGTTTCGCGATGGTTGAGGTTTTGCGCTAGTGGCGCAAACAACTTCACGCTTTCTTCCGTAGCCGCCACCACCTCGGCTCCCATCGCGCGCGAAAGCGGAATGTGTTCGTGCAAATATTTTTGAAGTGCTATGGCATCCATATCAAACCAAAAGTTTTTCCATTGCCGTGCAAAACCAGAATCCTAGCGCTTTGAGAATATCAGGCTCGCCTCAATGGCTTCGCACAATTGCGTTGCAATCTTTTGATGCGCTGCCACCGACGGATGTCCGTTCGCCACATATTCGCCGTCGAAGTAATCGAACTGGGCGTAATAAATGTCTTGCTTGCCGTTCGCTCTTTCCTCCCGCACAACTTGTCGAACGTTTTCACGGATCCATCCGACATGCGCGGCAACGGCGAGAATCTTGACGTTGGGATAAACGCTGCGGATCGTCGCCAAAAAATCATGATACCGCTTGCGGTACAGCAACGAATTTTCCGCGGAAACATTGCCCTGCTTGTCTTTTAGGCCGGAATAATCATTGAGGCCGAGGCAAATCACCACGAGATCCGGCAGCCATTGCTGAAAATTCCATTTGGGTTCGGGAGCATCCATCAAGGCGCGATCGAAACGATCGGGCATATTCAGTGTATGATCGCCGGACCAATCGGTGACCATGCCGATGCCGGAACGCGCGGTGATATGATATTCGGCATTGAAGTGTCTTGCCACGATGGTGGCGAAGCCCTTATCGAGGTTCGTCACGGGAAAGGTTTCCAGCCACGGCATTTGCAGAACCGTCGCTTCATTCCCTTCTGCGACCGTGAATGAATCTCCGATGAATTCGATTTTCCGTCTCTCGTCGCGACGCGAGGGCGGAAAAAGCTCCGCGCCGTCTTCGAGCAATAATCCGGAGAAAGTATAGATTGCATTCTGCGCGCAGTTTCGTTTCGCCAGCAAGAAGGTATGCCGCCCCGGTTGCAAACGCTCGGCAATCACATAGTCCGCTTCCTCGGGCCGATTGCCGTGCAAGATGCCATGAAATTCGCCATCAATATAAACGTTGTAGTAATTGCCGTCATCGGCCATGCGCACGCCGAGGCTTGTGCCGCTGAATTCGGCATAGATCGCAACCCCCGGCCAGGAATGCTTGGGATGGAGCGAATCGCTCATATCCCATCTTCCGAAGTATTGCAGGTGCGGATGATTGGCGGAAATAACATTGGCCGAAAAAAGCAAATGCTGCTGTCCGAGGAGCAGAAGCAAAATCACGAACGCGTATCGTAAACGCAACGGCATAGTTGAGCCTTTGGCTTCGGTCATGGGCAATGACTTGCTATTTCAAAATGGGAAAGTGCATTTTAGGCTGCGCGAGTTTGGCCCATGGCAGTTTGTCGAGCGTCACAACTTGCTCGCTCTCGCACAGAGAAAGATAGGCCGCGCGGTCCGGCCCGAGCGCCTCGGGTTCGCCCCAACTCATGAACCACGTCCAGCGCGGCTGGGCTTTCAAAATGTCCACCGTCGGCGCGCGCCCGACTTCACCCAACGCGATCGGCTTGCTGCCAGCGAGCGCGAGAAGCTGTGCATAATTGATCGCATCAAAACCCTGCGTGTACACATCGGTTGCGAAGACATCCACCACATCATGGCCGGGAAAGTACGTATCATGCGCGTCGACGTTTTCTTTGACTTCATTCGTGTTGAAAACCCAAATCAAATTGTTTAGTCCGTGAAAATGCACCAGTCTGTCAAAGAGCATGCGATACAGCTTTTTGTAGCCGTTTTCGCCGGCCTTTTTGCCCCACCAAAACCATGCGCCGTTCATTTCGTGATACGGCCGCCACAACACGGGCACGTTGGCGTTGCGCAATTGTTTGAGATGCCATGCGATCACATCCACTTGCGATTTCCAACGCTCATTGAGCAGCGTTCCGGGCGTAATCAATTCTTGCCATTCTTCCTCCGTCAGCTCGCCCTGCACCGACTCGCCAAACGTGACCGGCTCGTCATCCATGGGGCGCACCGCGTGCCACATCAGGGTGATGATGAAACCTTCGGAGTGCCGGCGAATCGCTTCATCAACAATTTGCTGGCGAAAGTTGATGCCGTCCCAACTGCCGGGCGCATCGAAGCCAAAATCCTGCCCGAACACCGCGGGGTAATGTTTCGTTTGTCGGTGCACAACGACGAGACGCAGCGAGCCAACCAATGGCACGCAATGTTGGCCAGTCAGCGTTTGTTTGCCGGAGATGCTGTAGAGGTATTGCAGCAAGCGGATGGATTCCGGAGAAGCATTGGGCGTGATCGGTTGAATGCTGTCCGAACCAAAGAGTGAGGAAGCACTGCAACACATAGCCATCCCCAAAAGTCGCAACGCGAATTGTTTAAAGTTCATAGCGTCATCTTTCTCTTTTTAGAGTTCGCTATCATCAACCAGAGTCATCATCGGAGCAGAAACAACCGCGTGGCGCTTCACTGCGCCTATTTCACAAACAGCATGCGTTTTTCATCGACAAACGTTCCGGCCTCGAGGCGGTAGAAGTAAAGACCACTCGCGAGATTTCTGCCGTCGAAGGCAATCGCATGCGCGCCGGCGTTTTGTTTTTCGTCAATGAGAACGCGAATCTGCCGGCCATGAAGATCATACACCGCCAGCTTCACGCGCTCGGTTTTTGCGAGTGAATACCGAATGGTCGTCGCGGGGTTGAAGGGATTGGGATAATTCTGCTGCAAAGAAAAACTGCCGGGCAACTCCGAAGACGCCGCCACTGCGGAGACAATCGCACTGGGCACGCTCATGTAATCGAGATCCATCCATCCCCAAAACAGCTCCATTTGAATGACATTGTTGCCTTGCACGAGATTGACGTCGAGCCCCACTTCCAGCCACAAACCGGGATTGCCGTCAAACGTCACGGTGGCGACCCGCACGCCATTCACGTTGATATATTGATCTTTCCTTCCAAAGCGCGGTTTGAACCCGAACACGATTTTGTAGCTTCCGGCTGCAGGCACGCCGGGCAGACTCCACGTGATCGTGCCGGTTTGTTGCATGGTGACGTAACGACCGGCGCTCGCCGTCGCGTCATTGCGAATCGTGGGAGTGCCTTGCAGAGCGGCATTTTCCGCTTCGAGCCTCACGGTTTGCGGTGCGCCGACTTTTATCGGCACGCGATTGGAAGTCCGCTTATGCCCGCGGTCATCCGTCGCAATTGCAGTGAGCGTGTAAACGCCGGGCGTGATGTTCGACCAGGTGACCGTAAAGGGCGCAGCGCTGGCCTCGCCAATTTTCAAAGTGTCCGAAGCAAAGAACTCCACCAATACTACGGCGCCATCGTTGTCAGAAGCCGTGGCCTCGATTTTAACTTCTGCACCCTCGGGAAACTCGGTATCGTTTGCCGGGCTGGTGATGCTCACGAGCGGCCAGTCTCCGCCGATGCCGTTCACGTCAACATCGGCGCGGTGATAATCCCACAAATACTGGATGCCGGCGAGAATCTGCGCTGGTTGCGTAACCTGATTGTCGGTCCACGACCAACTCAGCGCGCCGGCATATCCGGTGCGATACAATCTTCCATACAAGCTATCCGTGGGAACTCCGAGCGTATTCTTCATGTGGAATTCCGCGACGACCAATTCTTTATCGAGCTGCCATCGGCTTTTGGGATAGTGAAAGGGAGAGAGATTCGTGCCCGCCCAGTCGTAATAATGCACCGAGTAAAAATCCAAATAGCCGTCAACATCGCCGCCGGCGTCATACAAACGGCCATCCGTATAGTAGTTGAAATTGGCTTGCTCCGCGGCGCGCTGAAAGTGGCGCACGATTTCTTCTGCGCTGAGCTGCATGCGATATTTTTGCGCGAAGCGCGTTTCCATATCCGCTTTTTCCGCGGCGCTCATCAGCGCAAGCTCCGCTCCGACTTTGCCAAGAGAGGACGCGCCGATATCCGTCAATGCGAGAAAACTCCACGCGCCATTCGTCACTTGCGCGGTGGGATCAGTGCGATGAATAGCGCCGGCGCAGAGGTTGATGAATCTTTGAATATCAAACATGCGAACGTGCTCAATTTCAGCCCAGCCGAATTCATTGCTCATGCCCTCCGGCTCATTGAAGATTTCCCATGCAATGATAGCCGGATGGCCTTTCAGCGAATCCACCATGGGGACGAGCGCATTGTTGATATATGCGCGTGTATAAGTCGTGTCCGTGAGCAGCAACCGGTTGCGGCTGCGCACCGTGGCAGAATTTTGCTTGTGCAGCATATCGAACGACCATAAACACAGCTTGACTCCGATTTCTCTTTCCCACGCGATATCCAGAGCTTGTTTTAAATCCGCAATCGCCTCGGCGCCGGGGCCGACCACGAAGCCGGCATTGTCGAATTGCGGCGTGACCGTGCCGTTCGTGTGCAGCCACCAGCGCAGCGCATTTCCGCCGTGATCGTGCAATTGCAACAGAATATCTCCGAAGGTACTAAACGCCGTCTGGCCCGGGCCAATGTCTCCCGCGAAATTGATCCACGCCAGATTGGCGCCGTTCAGAAACAAGTTTTGATTGTTGTACTTCACGCGATTGTTCTGCGCCAGCACGAGTTGAGCCGCGCTCAGGATGAATCCGATTAGCATAAATTTGAAAAAGTATTTCATGGTAGCACCTCGATTGGAATTTTCACGGAAGCGGCGAGGGCATCTCGATTGCAATGCCAGTCGTTTGGATCGACTCATGAAAAAAATAGTTTACCGCAGACACGCTGTGCCAATACGTCGCGCCGTGGGCAACACCGGTATCGACAAAAGTGAAGTGGATATTATCCACTTCGGCAATCAAGCTGAAATCGCGAAACACTCTGTAATACCAATGATTCATTCTTCTTGCTTGACCGTTTTATCTAGCGGCCGGCCCAAGCTTTCATATAGATCTTTTCGCGCAGATTTGTCTTTTGACAAAATTTCGCGCGCATGTTTGGCGACTTGTTCGGCAACGCTACGCGGAACAACGATTACGCCGTCGCCATCCGCCACGACAACGTCACCCGGGCAAACCAGAACGCCGCCAATGACCACGGGCCGGTTCACCGATTCCAATTCATTTCGACCGGGGCGAATGCCGCGCCCTTTCTTGCGCAAGTAGAGCGGCACTTTTTCCAACGCGATTTCATCCGTGTCACGCGCAGAGGCATCGGTGACCACGCCGACCGCGCCGAGCTTGTGCCACGCGAGGATATTGTAAGAGCCAATCGAGCCGATGTCTTTCTCTTCCACATCGTCGAGCACGACGACGGCTCCCGGCGTGATGACTTTCGTGAAAGCTTCGTGCGAATAGGCGTTGTAAAAATTCCCTTCCCACTTCTGAAACTCTTCTCCCGCTTTGGGCCGATCCGAGCGTTGCGTCGGAACGTAGCGCGCCGTCACGGCAATGCCTCGTATTTGATGCGACAAGCTTTCCTTGTCGATCCAATCCGCGTGAATGGCTGGATCCACCAAACCTGTGCCCGGCAACCCCACCATGTCCATGCCATCCGAAACATCGGCGACGCGCAGGCCTTCATAGAGTTTCAACACCTTCGCGTTCTCTTCCTCAGAATAGGTTTTGGTCACGAGGAAGCTCACGCCTTTTTCAAGGTCGGCATTCGCGATCTCTTGCGAGAAAGAACGAGAGAGCAAACAAAGCCCAATACACAGAGAGAAGTTGAGGCATTTTATCATTGTCATTTCCCCTGCGCTACAATACCGCTGTCAATCAGCCAATCCGCCAAACGCTGCGGCCACGTGTTGATGGTTTTCAATTGCGAGCGATTGCCCATGTTGAAAGCGTGCGCGCCTTGCGCATAGATATGCGCCTCCGCGCGCAGCTTGGCGGCGTGATACTTTTGCAGCAAATCCAGCGTCGGCTCCGCGCAGCACGGGTCGTCAATCGCAGCCAATAAAAACGCGGGCGGCGCATCGGGCGGAACAGCTTCGGGAATTCCCAAAGGTCCGGGATAAATTAATATTTGAAAATTCGGTTTGCCGTTGAGCCGGTCGATGGGATCGGCTGCATTCGCATCGCCTTCCCCCGCAGCATAGGCGATCATCGCCACCACTTCGCCGCCCGCGGAAAATCCCATCATGCCCACGCGGTTCGGATCAATGTTCCACTCTGCAGCGCGGCTGCGCACCAATCGCATCGCGCGATACGCATCTTCGCGCGGATGTTTGTCGAGCGAATACGGCGAGTTCTCCTCACGCGCGAGGCGATACTTGAGCGCAAACGCCGTTACGCCGAGAGTATTGAGGAAGAGCGCCGCCTCGCACCCTTCGGCATTGAAAACCAACTCGCGATGGCCGCCGCCTGGGCAGATCACCACTGCCGCGCCGTTGGCTTTTTCTTTGGGAGGAAGATAAACCGTGATCGAAGGATTGTGAACGTTGCGAATCCACCAATCCTTTGCTAGTTGCGGCTCATTGCGACGCGCTTCAAATCCGGGCGCACCGTTTGGCCACAACGGAATTTCCTGCGGCTGCTCTTGCGCGAAAGCTGCGGCCATAAACAAAAGGAGTAGCGAAGAGGTCAATCTCATGATTTTCATCCGCAATCTTAAGTTTAAAAAGCTTTTCTATAAACGGATCAAACAGATGAAGCGGACAAAGCAAAAGCCGTATCCGTTTGGTCCGCGAAATTCGCTTACAAAATCCTTTTGCTTGTCACTTCGGCGCAAACGGAAACGACAAGTCTTGATAGTATTGCAGCGTTTGTTTCGGCTTCTCCAATTCTGCGGGAATGGGCCGCCGCGAGAAAGTTTGGAAGTAGAGCACGCACGCATTGCGCCACCACACCGCTTCTTTTTCTTGCATCGCGAGCATGGCTTGCACGTGCTGAAAATTTTCTTCGTCGATCTCGCCGCGCAATGCGTTCCACTCGCGCTGCATGTCGCGCACGCCTTCGACTCCGGCGTAGTAACGATGGCACAACTCCTCCCACAGCGTGCTGCCGGATTTCAAGCGATAATCCCAGGGGAGATGATGAAACCACAACAGATACTCCTCCGGGCATGTCGCCGGTGAAGCGATTTTTTTCATCACCGATAAATAATACTGGCTCACGGCATTGCTGCCCGTTGCCGTGCGGTCGAAGCCGATGCCGTTGCTGTCGGCGCGGTGATAATAAACCGAAGTCCAATCCTCGCGGTGCTTGTCTTTGATCCACGGCGCCGGGCCGTAATGATGATCCCAACCCATGAGGTGATGCAGGCCGAGCGGCGTCATGTAATTCACCGTGTGCTCGCGCGAGGCCATCATCATTTTTTTGATGGATTGCACGATGCTCGCTTCATTCGAGAGCGTCGCGCGAATCCACTCTTCCGCAATCTCTTCTGCGCGCAATTCATGATTCCACGCCAAACGGCCAAACGCATACCAATTCGCCTGGCCGAAGAGATGCCCAGTCCAATTGCGATCGGTGCCGGTGTTCGCGACTCCGGCGATGCCAGAAATCGCGTGACCTTCGAGCGTGCCGTCGATGATTTTTGCAACGGTTGAACCTGCGCCTTGCGCATAAGTATCCGCGGCAAGAACTTCTTTGAACAAAGCGCCGAGATACACGAGATGCGTGCTGAAGCCCAAATACTCCTGCGTGATTTGAAACTCCATCATCAACGGCGTTTTGGGCATGGCGCCGAACAACGGATGAAACGGCTCGCGCGGTTGAAAATCTATCGGCCCGTTTTTCACTTGCACCAACACGTTGTCGCGAAACGCGCCGTCCAACGGCGTGAACTCATTATAAGCTTGTTTGGCGCGGTCTTCTTTGATGTTGTTGTCGTACACGAACGCGCGCCACATCACCACGCCGCCGAAAGGTTTGAGCGCGCCGGCCAGCATGTTCGCGCCGTCCGCGTGCGAGCGTCCGTAATTCTGCGGGCCGGGCTGGCCTTCGGAATTGGCCTTCACGAGGAAGCCTCCGAAGTCGGGAATCAGCGTGTAAATCTCTTTGGCTTTATCTTTCCACCATTGCTGCACTTGCGCATCAAGCGGATCGGAAACTTTCAAACCGCCGATGTCAATGGGCGCGCTGAAGCGAATCGACAAATAGACTTTGAGGCCATAAGGCCGGAACACGTTGGCCAACGCCGCGACTTTTTCAAGATAGTGCGGCGTCAAGATGAGTGCGTTCGCATTGACGTTGTTGAGCACGGTTCCGTTGAGGCCGAGCGAGGCATTCGCGCGCGCATAGTCGCGATAGTATGAATGAATGTAATCCGGCAGCTTGTGCCAATCCCACAAGGAAAAGCCCGCATAGCCGCGCTCCACCGTGCGATTCAAATTATCCCAATGATTGAGCACGCGCAGCTTGATTTTCGGAGAACTCATTATGGCGAGATTCTCGATGGACTCGTGTATCTGCAACAGCCGCAAAAAATGGAACACGCCATACAGCACGCCGGCGTCGCTGTTCGCTGTGATCAAAACCACGCGCTTGTTATCAACCTTTGTATTGAGAATGGCAAAGCCTTCACGACCGAGGTTTTTGAGTTTGCTCTCCAAATTCAGCTCGGCCCGCGCCGGAATGCTGGAATACACGGCGGCGATGATCGCACCATCTTTCACTTCTTTGAAAGCAGGCAAGGTTGAGCCGAGTAGACCGTTCAAACCGGATTGCAACTCGTCTTTGGCAACGTTCAAAGTCGGAGAGTCGCCGATGATCATCCAACCCGTGATCGCATTTTTATACGATTGCAATTTTTGCGGATTGGAAATCGCATCGTACTTCAGCCAAAGACGATAGCCGTCATCGGCGCGCAGGCTTGCCCCGGCGAGCAAAGCCAAAAGAACGATGAAGGTGAAAGCTGATTTCTTCATTGGCATCTTCGAAGTGGAATCACTGCAATAAAGAAAACCTTTTTTCCAACAGCTAGAAGAACCCGTTGGGTTTTTCAATTCGCTGGAGACTCTCTTTTCGAAAGGTTCTCAGGAGGAATCTTTTTACTCGCTGGAGATGCTTCCCAGCGCTTAAAAAGGTTTCTCCTGACAACACGAGGCGCAAAGTGCAACCTACTTTGTGCTCCGAAGAGCAATCTATCAGCGAATGATTTAAAATCATCCTGCCGAAAAATCATTCTGCCATAACCGGCTTTACTCACCGCGCACCGTTTGAATCACCGCATCAAAAGCGGGTTTGGGCTGCAGATTGCGGTCGAACAAGAGCGAATGCGCAGTGCGGCCGGGCACCGGCCAGTTGTTGTGCCATGAGGCGCCGTCATGCACGCCCCAAAACGTGACGCGCGTAATCTTGTCGCGATGATTATAGAGCACGCGAAAAAAATCGCCGTATTGTTGCGCAAGTTTGGTTTGCACGGCCGCGGGCAATCCTTCCGTGTAGGGATCGAGCTCCTTGCGCAGCGCATAGTTGCGCGTGATTTCCGCGTTCGTGTGGCCGCCGGGATCCGGCAACACGTTGACGTCCATTTCGGTGATTAGCACTTTCACGCCCAATTCCGCGTACGCGACAATGCTCGCTTCCAATTCATCGAGCGGCGGATATGTCAAACCCCAATGGCCTTGCATGCCGATGCCGTCCACGCGCACGCCCTTCGCTTGCAATTCGCGCACGAGACGAATCACGGTTTCGCGCTTGCCCTTATGCCACATGTTATAATCGTTGTAATACAACTCCGCTTCGGGGTCAGCCGCGCGCGCCCACTCGAAAGCCTTCTGCAAATAATCTTCGCCGGCGATTTGCAAAAACTTGCTCTGCCGCAGGCGGCCATCGTCTTCCACCGCCTCGTTGATCACGTCCCAGCCGTGCACGCGGCCTTTGTATCTGCCCACGACCGTGAAGATGTGATCCTTCATGCGCTGCAACAACATTTCGCGATCCGCGGGCTTGCCTGCGCCGTCTTCGAAAACCCAGCGCGGCGTTTGATTGTGCCAGATCAGCGTGTGGCCCACGATGAACATGTTATTTTTTTCGCCGAACGCGACGAGAGAATCCACCGCCGCGAAATCGTAGCGCTCCGGCTCGGGATGTATGCGCTCCCATTTCATGATATTCTCGGCGGTGATGCTGTTGAAATGTTTCTGCACCAATGTGATGGCGTTCGCCTCCATTCGCGAAACCTGCGCGCGATTCAATGCCGCGCCGACGTAGAAGGCATTCTTGAATACTTCTTTCAACGCGGGCCGTTCGCTTTGCGCGCGACTCGTCACGCTCATGAGCAAGACGATTGCGGGCAACAAGCGCGTAGCATTGCCTAGTGACTGCATTCTCATTCTTTACTCCAAGGTTCACCACAAAGACAAAAAAAAACTTTCAGAAGTCATTGGGCTATACACTGATCAAATACTCACACTGAAAAGCCAGACGCTTTTTCCGCGTGCGTTTTTGATCCGCGTGTGGTCCATTGCAGGCGATTACTGGCCGTTGAGCAACGTCGTAAAACTCACCGCCTCCAGCGTGAATTGCGCTTGGCCGTTCGCTACCGGAACGCGTTTGCCCTCCTTCATTCCCCGCGCGCGATCGGTGACGTAAATACGCAGCTCTTTCAAACTCGCCGGCAAGCCGCTAAGCGTGGCCGCGCGCGTTGCGCCGTTGTTGACAATATGCACAGCATAGCGGCTTCGGGCAATATCACCAAAAGCTGCGCTGGTGACATTCGCGCGGTTGCAACTGATCGGCAGAGCAAATGCGCGCTCGGGCGTCGCAGCAAGTTGTTTGAGATTCCAGAAGCGCTGTGTGGGACGCAGCGCTTCCTTGTCATTCCCGAAAACGCCGCCGCCCGCGAGAAGCGAATAGTCGGAGGTCAATTGCCATTGCAAAATCGATTGCGGTTGGCTGAGGGCGCAGATGCGCGTGTAGAGATTGATCTCGTGCAGCGCGAACGAAGCCTCGTCAAAAATTTGCGGATAATTCCACGCCGCGGCATCGGTGCTGCCTTCGCCGACCAACAACGGCACATTCAACCTGCGCGCGGCCGCGCGCCACTGCGCGAGCCTCTCATCCGTGCAGCCGCGCCAGGAATGAAACGAAACCGCATTGATGTACTTCACTGCCTCCAAATCTTCCAAAGCCGGTTTGATGAAATCGATCGGCCACGCGTCGGAAGTATCGCCAAGCAGCAGCTTCGTGGCGAGACCAATGGCAGCGAGATGCGCGCCGAGGCCCTTGATGAAATCGCGATGCTCTTCCGCGGTTTGCCGCACGTTGATGCCGAGATCGGATTCGTTGAATGAGAACGCGTATGCTTCGACGCCGTATCGCTGCTTGAGATAAAGCAAATACGCGCCAATGGACTGATAGATTTTTTCCAACTTCTCCGGGTTGAGCGGATAGCCGCGCGGAACGCCGGGGCGCACCCGAAACGCGTCGCGCGGATCGCCGATGATCGCCCATGCCGGCGCATACCAATCGCTCACAATAACCGGCATGCCGCGTTGCGCCAGCCGCTGCGCCATCGTCATCGCCGCATGCACGCGCGGGTCAAGATTGCCGGCCTGCGCCGCGGCAATCGGATCCACATTCTCCTCCGGATGCCAGAATTGCCACGGCATTTCGACGCGGCCCCACGCCACGCGCATGTTCTCAAGATTGTATTGAATGACTGCGGGATCGGCCTTGGGATTCTGCAATCGAAAGTTCCCGCCGAAGCCGTCAAACACTTGGCCGGGACGCGAAGGATCGAGCACGAGTTCAACGGGATTCTTATCAACCTCACCACTCGCTTTCAGGGTGAAGGTCTTCTCCGCAATCTGGCCCAGCTTGATGCTTCCTGAAATGATGGTGAGATACGCTTGGAACGTGGCTTTTAGACTATCCTCCCGAATGATGACCTCCGTGGGCGCCGTGAACGTTACCTCAAGCTGTCGCCGCGGAGCGATGAAGCGCGCGCCCTTCGCCGTGGCGCGCAGGTATTCGCGCTGCTCGTTGGGCTGAGTTGTGGCAAAGTCAAGCTCGGTCTCGGCGGCAGAGGCGGCCTCAATGAGTTGAACTTTGCCGCTGCCATAATCCGCGCGGGAGAGCTCAATGCAATAGAAAATACCGGCGAGGTTTGTATCGGCCCGCGAGGAACATTGCACTGCAATCGTGGCGAGGCTCGGTCCGGTTTCTTCGACTGTTTGCTGGAAGAACAAGGAATCTACTATGGAGAACACGGCTTGCGTGTTTCCGCTGCGCGAGTAACGATGTCTCTGGCCTCGTCGCTCCTTGCCCGTCTCGGTAAAGTTTGCCCAATCTGATTGCACGACACGCAGACTCGTTTTAAACTCCATCAACTGACCGCCAACGCGGATGCCGTTCAAATTGCCCCATGCCATCACCTCGGGCGTGTCGAGAGTTGACATTAACTTTGAACCGGCACAACCCCAGATTGCTGAGAGCGCCAGCAAACCGCAGAGCAACAACGCGCTTGAGTTGTGCTTCCAATGCGCAGCGCCGAAAAGCCGCCGCCAAAAAGCATACGCCCAGCCGCTAGAATCAACAGAACTGATGAAATCTTTTTCATTCGTCGCCTTGCTTCTCTCCGCTGGAAAATTTTTTTGTGATGAATTGATTATCATATTCAACTCTCATTTTACCTTAAAAAGATGCGCGCGGATCGACCTAGATTTCAACCCACGCGCGCTTTTGGTGGCTGGCAAAAATGCCCTCGATGACGCGCATGTTGGCAACCGCGTCTGCAAACGGCGTCGGCACACTTGTGTTGTTTAAAATGGCTAGTGAGAACAAATCACCTTGCCGGGTATACTGATCGCTTGCATCAATGGTGAATTCTTTTGTTTCCGTACGGGTGTGGCGCATGATTTTGCAGGCTTCAGTGGCTTGCGGGGTGAATGGTCTTGCGATTTCCACCCT
Source organism: bacterium (assembly GCA_037444905.1). Taxonomy (GTDB): domain Bacteria; phylum Zhuqueibacterota; class Zhuqueibacteria; order Zhuqueibacterales; family Zhuqueibacteraceae; genus JABWAN01. The sequence goes on from JBBILN010000056.1 coordinate 24,186, forward strand.
GCCTAATGCGCCAAAGAGAGTGAGGCGCTGGTGATCTGCCAATTGGGTGGAACAGGTAAAGGTCGCTGTTCCTTTTTCAAACTCCAAAACACCAGAGGCCAGGCGATCGATTTTCATCTGCGGATCATACTCGAGTGTGCCACAGACGCGGCGCGGCTCACTCTGAAACATGAATCGCGAAACCGAAATGCAATAGCAGCCGATATCCAATAATCCTCCGCCGCCAATGTCGGCCTGGTTGCGTATGTTTTGGGGATCGACGTTGTAGTATGTGAAGACCGCATGCGTACTTTTCAATTCGCCGATTTCACCGTCTTCCATCAGCCTTTTCACGGTCGTCCACTGCGGATGATGGCGATACATGAATGCTTCCATGACCTTCAAATGTGGGAACTTTTGCGCGGTCTTTTGCAAATGCACGGCTTCCTGCAAATTCATGCCAATGGGCTTTTCGCATAAAACATGCTTGCCGGCTTCCAACGCTTTGATCGTCCATTCCAAATGGAGGTGATTGGGAAGTGGATTGTAAATCGCCTCGATCTCACGATCTGCGAGCAGTTCCTCGTAGGAGCCGTAGGCTTTGGGAATCGACAAGCGCTGCGCCGCGTTTTGCGCTTTCTCAACGCCGCGCGAGGAGATTGCAGCAATCGTGGAATACTCTCCTTTTTGCATCGCGGGAATGACTTTGCCCGTGCCAATCTTTGCCGTGCTCAATACGCCCCATGAAATTTTTCGCATCGCCTCAACCTCATATTAACTAAACGTTCGTCGCTGTTCAACCACGGCTAGACCGCGGTTTTCACTTTTATAGAACCAGCAATTCCACTTTGCGAAACTCCACGGGATGCGTCTCTGCTTGCAGAGAGAGGTAGCCTGCGTGCAGCATCTTATCGCCGCCTGCGGCAAGCAACTTTTGCGCATCCGGGTCGGTCTCATCGAGCTGCGGCTGCTGGTACTCCGCCACAACTTCACCGTTCAAAATGTGTTTGATGGCGCCATTGCCATGCACTTCGACCTCCATCGTTACCCATTGATTGGGCGGATATGATTTGGTGCTTGTCACGATGCAATGCTCAGTGACGAGCTGGCCATTCATCACCACGTGTGTGCCGGGCGTGCAAACATTGCCGGAGGTGCGCTTGCCGCTGCCGTCGTCGCCGAGCATTTGCGCTTCAATGGACACGGGAAAATTTTGATCCTTCGTCATGCTCTCCGGCGCTTGACAGTGCAGCATAATGCCGCTATTGAACAGCGCCCAATCCGGGCCGCCCGCAAGTTGCTCTCCCACAAAACGATACTCAACACGGATTTTGTAATGCGAGAATTTGTCTTTATAGAAAAGATGGCCGAACGCGCCGTCGAATTGCTGGTATTGGTCATAGGAAACTTTCAGAAGCCCATCTTCAACCCGGAAGGTGTTCCTGTAATTTTCGCCCAAGTCATGGCCGGTGAATTTGGGCGTCCATCCGGTGAGGTCCTTGCCATTGAACAGGCTAATCCACTCGCCTCGCGCAGCATCCGGTTTGTCGGAAGCGCATGAGAGTGTCAATACGAGGCAAATCAACAGCGAAGCATATCTCAGCATTTCGGCTCCTTCCTATCATCTCTGGTTCGCATTCTCGTCGCCTTCGAGCAGACGATTGTGGCAGCCCTCCAGGCCGTTTGACCTTATTGCAGCAACATCATCTTCCTCGAGTCGACCCACGTGCGGCCTTCGGCAGTAAGGCGAAGGCGAGCGAGATAAAGACCGCTCGCAACTCTGGCTCCGGTGTCCGAGTCCGCATGCCATGCTAGTGTATGTTGCCCGGACGGGAGGCTGGTGCGCAGCAGCGTGCGCACGAGCTGCCCGGCAACATCATAGATTCCGAGATAAACCTCCCCCGGCCTCGGCAACGAGCAAGTGATCGTGGTTGAGGGATTAAATGGATTCGGATAATTCTGCAGCAAGCCAAAGCTCTTGGGCATCGTGCCGCTGCCTTCGTTCGGTGAATACGAAGCTTCAATTGCGCCGGCGAGATAAACGAGCGGCGCATTCCAGTTGATTGCAATTTCATTCGAGGCGTAACTGCACACGTCATCGAGATAAGACCGTGCGCGTTCCGGACCAATGTAACCGGAACATCCATCCTGCCGACTCGGATTCGGCCCGCCCGCCAACAACCCGGGAACGGGATCGGAAATGCCATCGGCATGAGACTGGCGATGATGAATGCGCATCGAGGGCTTGCTCCCCAATCCGGTTACGAAACAATAACCCACAGCATTGCGCCCGAGCATGTAATCGAGGTTTTGCAGCGCGGCGTCCAGGTAGGAAGTGTCGCCGGTGAGTTTATACGCTTGCAACAATGCCATGCCTTGATTGGCGGCCACGCCGTTGCTGCCCCATACAAAGTCGCCATTAGACACGCCCATGACGACATGATACGCAGATCTCGCAGCTTCATCTCTCAGGCCATTGGCCAAATTCAGCAATGCGGTCTTGGCGAACGTCGTGTCAATCGCATTGCCGATTTGCGCGCGATGAAACACCAGCGAATAAAGCCCGAGCGTATTGACCGTTGGCCAGGACGGAACGCCGAACGAACCAACGAGTGGATGATATCGGGAGAGAAAGCTATCCGCTTTGGTGGTGATAAATAATTCCGCCGCGGCCCAACGGAATTCATCCGTAAAACTTCCGTCGCCGTATTCGCCGGTGGTGATGTCGGGATTATACGCGGTGTTCAAAGCATTCTGATCGTAACGCACGTTCGGATTCTTGCGCGCCCAGCGCCAGGCATTGAGCGCTGCATGCAAACAGGTTTGATCAAACCCCGGCATTTCCACCGCATACGCTTTGAAGATGCGGCTCGCTTGCGCCATCACCGCGGCAAAATTGAGCGCCGCCGCAGTGCCTTTTTGCACGACGTATCGTCTCGCCGTGTCTTGATTGGGCATCACCATGCCGCTGAAATTCGCAGTGGTGAGTTTGTGATAAACGCCCCCGTCATTCGGATCCTGCATGGTCAGCATCCATTCGAGGTTCCACAACGCTTCGTCCAGAATATCCGGAATCGCATTGCCGCTCTCGGGAATATTCAGCGCAAGCTCGCGATAGTAAGCGGGGAAGTGCTCATACGCCGCCAAAATCGAGTAAGTGCTAATCCCGGAGTTCACAATATATTTGTTGTAATCTCCGGCATCGTACCAACCCTTCGGTGAAGAGATAATCGTGTTCTCCGGCCGCGCCGGCGAAGCCGCGGAGGCATGCACCCAAACCTGCGTGTCCGGATGCCCGGCCGGCCGTTTCCATTTTCCGGCGTATTGCTCAAGCAACGCCGTGGAAGCACGCTGAAAGTAATAGCTCTTCATCGCCGCGACCGACAAGGCTTGATGCACATACTCTCTGATAAAAAACGGATGCGACTTTCCAAGCCCTGGAACCACGAGCGTGTACTGCCCCGTTTGCTGCAAGGCAGTGAAGTCGATGAGCTTCACGGTCTCGCCGGAGTGCGACCAGACCTTTGCCGCTCCCAGCGCGCCGGCAAAAACCGTGTCCGCTTGATTGGCGGAGGTCACATAGAACACGTTGCCCGTCGCGCCCACGGCAACTGCGAACTTTGTTCCTTTGGGATAAAAACCGATTTGATTCAGTCGAATAGTTTCTTGTGCAGCGATCATCGTAGGCAGCAGAGTTGCAATCAAAGCAAACAAACCAGTTTTGGCTTTTGTGAATAGCATCATTTCATCTCCTGGTTAAGCTGCATCACATTGCCTTGGGCCATGCCGACTCGTACGCAGCGATGATTTTGTCCACGAGCCGGTTCGTCTCTTCACGCACGATTCTTTTCGAAGGGTTGGCATCAAACCAACTCATGATTTCTTCCGCGCCACGGGCAAATGGAATCGTGGCGATATAATCCGGCGCCATGCGCTTGATCTTAGAGTTGTCAAAAATCATGCTGTGCGTTTTGTCACCCAACAAACTCGCTCCCCAATCGGGATCGAATGCCGCAATGAATTCCGAGGGAATATGCACGATGCGCGCTTGCGCGCCGGCAGCACGCGCGACAATTTCGAAGATTTGGTTCCAGGTGAGCACCTCGTCGGAAGTGATGTGGAACACTTCTCCAATCGCATGCGGGTTGCCAAGCAATCCGACGAAGCCTTTGGCAAAATCGCGATGATGCGTTAGCGTCCAAAGTGAAGTGCCATCGCCGTGTACGATGACTTTCTTGCCCTCGCGCATGCGGTTCACGATAGTGTATTGGCCGTGCATCGGAAGCAACGTGCGGTCGTAAGTATGCGAAGGCCGCACGATTGTGACTGGAAAGCCGTCTGCGCGATAAGCCGCGATCAGCCGATCTTCGCATGCAATCTTGGCGCGCGAGTAGGCCCAAAAAGGATTTCGGAGCGGGGTGGACTCTGTGATTGGCAATGACAGTGGCGGGGTTTGATATACCGAGGCCGAGCTGATGAAAACATATTGCGCGGTGCGTCCGCGAAACAACTCCAAATCAACCTCAATATGATCCGGCGTGAAAGCAATCCAGTCCACCACCACGTCGAAGCTTCTATTGCCGAGCATTTGCTTAACCGCGTCTTTGTTGCGAATGTCTCCGTGCAAAACTTCCACGCCCGCTGGAATGCTGCGCTCGGTCTGGCCGCGATTGAGCAGGCAAAGCTGCATGCCGCGCTCAACCGCAAGCTGAACGCTTGCCGAGCTGATGGTACCGGTGCCGCCGATGAATAGAACTTGCAAGCTCATTTCGGTTTCTCAAGTACGTGTTTATAACTTCGAGCAAACTATAGTCGCAACTTCCTTCCTCACATGTCATTCCGCAGGAATCTTTTTACTAGCAGGAGATTCTGCCGAGCGCTTAAAAAGATTCCTCCTGAATGACAACGCCAGCCCAGCGACGCGTAACCCATGACGTGTTTCGAATAACATTCGCGTCTGCCTGCTCATCAATTCGAAGCAACGTTAATGTGCAACTTCGGAATGAGATCGGCAACATCGTTTTCTTGCGCATAGAAAGAAGCATGCACAGCGCCGAGCGGGCGGAGCGCAAGACCGAGCGTTTTGCCGTCGATCATACGTTGCAGCATGGGTTTTGAGAGGGTAATAAAGTTTGTAGCGCCGCGCTTCTGCGCCACTGCAACATCAATGATCATCTGCGAATTCATGACTTGATTCAGCGCTTGCCCTTGACCGAGCCAGCGGTAGGTAACGTCTTTTTGATCCCAATTCGCAGCGCCGTCTATAATTTCAACGACGCGTGCCATGCCGAAATCTTTTTGAGCCTCAGCCGGGCGTTGCAGCGCGTACGTCGTCAGTTCCAACAAGCCGGAGCCGGCCGCGCGCTTGCCGGCGAGCGCGCCGAAATCCCAACGCATAATGACGAATTGTGTCCCGCTCACCGTGAGCAGATTTATTATTCCCCTCTCGTCTTGCGCTTGCCAATGATTGAAGTTCATATCGGGATACTCAACATCGACCATCGCCTCGTGCGCCACGGCGAGATGATGTGCGAATTTGTCGAGCGAAGGCGCCGGCGGATGATAAGGCGCTTGCTCGCCGTGGTCGGGTCCGATGCTGTCGACATGCACAATGTCGACTTTGAAGTAATCCAGATCGACGCGATATTTCTCGCGCCCCCAATCCATGAGCGCGAGCTGCCCATAAACAAGGATCATTTTGTAGATCGAATGTATGCAGAACCCCGGCGCCAGCCACGCTTCAAGCATGGCTGAACTAACGGGTCAACTCATGCTCTCCTTGCAGCATTTTGATGCAATTCATGAGTGCGCGACCGTTATGATAATTCACTTTCCAATCGCGCGCTTTCGGCGCACGCACTTGCTCCGGGCTTTGATCCAACCCCTCTTCGTACCACTCGCCATGCTCGTGATCGATGAGATACTTGTTGATATAGGCCCATTGCTTCCGGAAAGCCTCGCGATACTTCATTTGATGCGGAAAGAGTTCGGCCATGAGCAGTAACGCATTGAGTCCTTCGGCTTGCACCCACCATGTTTTCTTTTTGCTGATAATGGCGAGGGTGTCGGCATTCGCGAAATAATATCCGCTATCATAAAACCCGCCTTTGTCGCGATCCCAGCCGTTCGCCAGCGCGTGATCGACCATGCGCTTTGCGACGGCCAGAGTTTTGGGGTCGGAGTGCCGCCCCAAAACGTGCGCGGCTTCCAACATGAGATACGCGGTTTCCACATCATGGCCGAACGAAACGTGATCAAGGAAGTAGTTTGCCTGACGCACCGCCGCGGAAGAATCGCGAAAAGACACGGGCGTCCAATCGCGTTTCATGTTCAGAATCAAATAACCTTTTTCATGCGTGAAGACCTCGCGGATCAACATTAGCATTTCCTGCAGGCGCTCGCGCAACAGATTATCCGGCCAGACGCGATACAATTCCGTGAAGGCTTCGAGCAAATGAATGGAGGAGTTTTGATCCTTCCAACCGATGCTCGCGAAATCCCAAGCCTGCGTTTTTGTGCGGTCTTTGCTCAACAAGCTTCCGTCACGCGCGATTTGATCAAAGTAGCCTTTGTGCTCCGCATCGTGGCTGTGTTTTTCCAGCCACAGAAAAGTTCTTTGCGCGAGCTGCAAAGCCGAGGTATCGCCCGACATCGCGTAATACGCGGCGAGCGCATAGAGGGCGAAGGCATTGCCATAGGCGCGCTTTTCCAGTTGATAGCCGTAATCCACCGCGTCGCCGGAACGGCTGCGCAACATGTAAAAGCCGCCGTATTCTTCATCCCACATTTTGCCTTTTAAGAAACGCACACCGTGCGCGGCGAAGTTGCGATATTGCGCTTCGCCGAAAAACCTGGCCGCTTGCGCGCTTGTCCACACGTGCCGGGCTTGCGTGACGAGCAATTTGTGTTGCAGGCCTTGTGGCCGCCAATCATAAGTGAAGTCACAGAGGAACCCGCCGTGCACTGTGTCGAGAGTAGCCGGATACCAAACCTGCAGCAGCTCATGGCGCAGCGCATGCTTCAACTCAGCAAGTATGTCCGGCTCTGCTTGCGTGTCCTGTGAAGAAGCACAAGCCGAGAGCAGCATCAGCAATAAAACGCCGCGTGCAAGCTTCGCGACCTTCTTCCTGCAATACCAACTGGAAACCTCACGCCAAAACTTGAAGCAGGCATGCAGGCGAATGAGCAAATGAGTTTTTTGCAGACGAGGCATGGCCCTCGTGCGGTGACGGTGTGAGTTATCCGCGCGCATTGCTGATTTGCAGTGTGCAGTCTGTCCCTAATTGAACGGCTTGTAGGTACGCAAAGCGTTTTGATCGCCAAGTTTTTCCAGCAACGTCTGCAATCCGGAAAGATTGCGCTCCAACACGACTTTGGCGTCCTCTTCTTCTACGTGCCCGAGTATTCCGATCGTGCCTTCAAATCCGGAGTTTCGCAGTGTGCGCAGCATTTCCAATTCGCTATCGCCTTGGCCCAACGGCAGAATTTGCGGGCCGGCGGCGCGCATGCCATTCAGATTAACCGTCCAAAGGTACGGTTTCATTTTTTGCAGCAGATTTGCAAACGCAGGGATTTGGTTATGGGCATGATGAAAATTGTAAATAATGCCAATATCATCGGCATGCAACGCTTTGATGATTTTGATTTGATTCAAAGGGTTGCCAAACCAGTCCCCGTGATTGTAGAGCCCAATCTTGCATCCCAACTCTGCGGCGATGCGATGCAGCTCGCCGACGGCTTTGATACCTTTGGCCAGTTTTTCGGCTTCGGAAATATTTTCAAAGAAACGGGCATTGAAGCTGACCCACAGCTCGGTATGAACGTCATTCTTGCGCAGTGTTTCGAGAATCAACCAGTTGTTGCCATCCAAAAGCTCACCCGAGCTTCCGTCGATCCAAAACCATACGGCTTCCAACTTGATGCCGTGCGCTTTGACGGTTTTGATTTCCTCGGCAAAAGTCGGAAGGTGTTGCGCACGCCAATCATAGGCATACTTCGTGATTCCCAAGTCGTTCAGCATCCGCGCTCTTTGCTCGGGGCTGCGCGCTGCGGCATCGTAAGGAACAATGCACCACGCCAGCAAATTATCCTTGGCGAATAAGCTCATCTCCGATTCCGACTTGTCCCTATCGCACGAAGTGGGGCTTAAGAGGGCCGGCAGCAACAATGCGACGCGCAACCATCTCGCTAGACCTGAACACATTGGCGGTGCTATTTCTCTTTGACTAGAATCTTCCCGTTAACCTTGACCAATTGCCCTTTTTGCAGACCCGCAGCGAGCACTTCCGCGTATTGGGGCTGCACTTCCTCCAGCTCGGAAGAGCCTTTCAATACTTTGTCCAAAGTGCCGTCGGCATTTTGATCGACCATGATCGTAAGCCGCTGGCACACCACCGGGCGATTGTCGACGATTCGGAATTCATTGAACGGCGGAGCATGGGCGGGGCGGAAGCTGGTGATTTCGATGAGGACGCCATCAGCAGAGTGCGTGTAACGATCGACGTTCGGCATGCGGATGCGCAGCTTGTTTTCCTTGGTGACGAGCGCGAGGCCGTGTTCGTAAATCTTTTGTGCTTCGTCCAAACTCATTTCACCCATCAGAATACAGTCGAGGGTGCGGTCTTGGTCAAGGTCCGCGGCAACAAATTCTGACCCGATCAGTTCGTTATAAGATTCCGCTTTGTCCTGGGAGGAAATAGACCGGATACGATAGGCCTCGTCATTGATTGTGAATCTATACTGTGAGGCGTTGAGTTGAGGTTTCTGTGACGCGCATCCGTACAGCATAAGAAGACTCAGAAGGAATCCTGCACAAAATGCGGATGCCCTCTCACATCGGCGGGTAACACCATTCGTGTTTCGCATAGTAAATCTCCTTACTTTATGCAAAGCATCTTGCCGATTTCAGGGGCAACAACTTGGTTGTTGATTTTGAGACTGTAAAAATAAAACCCTGAGCTTACCGGCCGTGCGTTCCAATCGGTAGCGTCCCAGCGCACCATTTTTTCGCCGGCGCCCGCAAAGACCTCCTTGATGACTTTCACCGTTCGCCCTTGCAAGTCCGAGATGCTGATTTCGATTTCACCCGGCACACGCATCTCAAAATAGATTTGCGTCTCGTGATCGAAAGGATTGGGCTGATTGCCCACCAAGCGCAACGGCGCCGGTGTTGGCGCGAGGTGATTCGCCACACCGCTTTCCTCCCGGTTTCTTCCCGTCTGATTCATAACCAATACTCCAATTTCGTCAACTGATCCACTAGGCCATTTCACTTTATGTGATCCACCCTCTGAGCTTCGCTCAAGCCAAAAACACTAAGGTAGGAGGTTTCCCGCGAAGAATCGCGCGCCGTGTCGAGGCTTCGTTTGGCGCTTGCCCTCTATTCGCAACGCGATGCTTGCCGCAGCCTCTTCGCGACGGACAAAGTCTCAACTATGCGCGAGCAAGGCTTCAACATAAAAAACAAGGCGACCAGCACGAACATTTTGCCATGCCGGCCGCCCAGTGTTACTTCACTCCGGTGTGGCGACGCTTACTTCACCAAAAGCATACGTTTTTGCAAAACAAAGTCACCAGCCTCGAGGCGATAGAAATAGACGCCTGAGGTTAGCTTCCGAGCGTCGAATTGCACGACATGGGTTCCGGCATTCATGCGGGTATCGACCAGGGTCACCACTTTTTGACCCAACAGGTTAAACACGGTCAATTTAACCTGCACAGTCTTGCCCACGGAGAAGCTGAGGTTCGTTGTCGGATTAAAGGGGTTCGGATAGTTTTGTGAGAGACCAAATCCTTCCGGCAGCTCGGATTGTTCGTCAACGCCGGTGGAAATGATCCTATAGAAATCCAGGCGGTCGATACTGAGGCCACCACCAACGGAACGGACAACGATGCTATTGCCCGTGGCATTCAGCGGCACACCATTGGCGATATGCGTAGTCCACGCGCCCGCAGTCGGATCGAGCGATACGGTTCCGAACAAAGCGCCGTTCGCCCAGATTTCAGCTCGCTGTGCTGTTGTGGCGCTATACACCACGCCGATAACGTAGGAGCCAGCCGCGTTCGCTTGGGTATCATATGAAATGTTGACACTGCTGCCGGCATCGGGCAAGTCCACATAGTACCATCCGCTCGGCGGGTTGGGATCTGCCGCATTCCGTTTTTCAAATCTTACATCGCCGGTCAATACAGCATTGATGGTGCTCAAGGTATCTATTGCCGCGCCCGATTGCCAGATTTCGAGATCGCCAAAATACATCCAGCCCCACGATTTGATGATTTCGATGTCGTTCGAGCCTGCGGCAAGCGTGACATCCAAATCACGCGTCAACCAACCCGTCGTTGCACCCTCGAACATAACGTCCGGGTCGCCGGCGGTGTATGGCTGGCCGTTGATATGAATCTTCTGGCCTTTCGGCGAGCCGATCGAAAGATTGTAATTGAAGCGGAGCGTATAAGTCCCTGCCGAAGCCGCAGTGTAGTTCCACTTAATGGAGGGGCCTTCTTGCAGTCGAATCACAACCGGGTAGTTGTAACCAACTTGCTTTCCACCGCCGGCTGGGACTCCGGTTTCTGCTTCAACCTGCTTTTCGAATACCTCTACTTGCGCCTGAACGAGATTTTCGAGAGCAGCGACGTATTGCGCTTTGTTGGCTTCGAAGATCGCTTTCTTGTCGGGGAACCAGTTCAAGTCACCCACGGGCAGGCCGTCGGTAGCGCCGGTTTGCAGCGTGGCGTTGGTATAAGAGAAGTCCACGGTTTCCGGAAAAACGCCGTCGAAGATGAGACTGAAATCCCGGTTCGGATCCCACCAGTAACGAGGCGCGGTGGCGCCGCCGCCATACAGATGCACAATATGAGCCTTCATTGAATCGATCAGGCCGGGAGTATCGAGTGGGTAAGTCTTCACGCCGGGGTTGACATCCGCATAGTTGCCTTGCAGCAACATGTTGGGATATGTATCAAACCAGCCCTGTGTCGTGTCATTCAAGAAAGGCACGGCTTGAATGTTGGCAGAGGGATACCACGCTTCGAAGGCAGGATCACGCCACCAACTGTTGTTCACGAGCACGATTTTGCGGCTTGCGTTTGTGCCTTGTCCCGCGGGCAGGTTCGCAATGCCGAAGAAACTGCCGCGCGGATCGACGTCATTCGGATTGATGTCGGGAATATAGCGGCCATGCCATTGATAATTCACCCACACGTTGTTGGCCATGTAAAATTCTTTCCAGAAATTGCCGCCGAAATTACGGCCGACATTGACGAACGTGTTGTGGTTAACGCGCATGTAGTTAACCGGTGTGGCAGATTCGGCCTGAATGGGAATGGAGCCGACATTGAACATGGTATTGTTTTCGAAGACGACGGTATCGGCGCCGGCATTGAAGCGCACACCGCGACCTTCCCAAATCTGCGTGTAGCCGAATTGATTCCGCCAAATACAGTTGGTAAAGAAGAAATCGCTATTCGGGCCATTGGCGCCAATGTGATGCCAGTCGTTGCGGTCGAAAGTGACGCGATCGAAAGTAAAACGCTCCCCATTGCCGAGCAATTGAATCGGCTCGTACTGCGACAAGGAGCCCTGACTGGTGATACCCATCACCCAGACATTTTTGAGTGTGAAATCGGCGCCGGCTTGAAACATCGTTCCGGCGGGTGCGGAGCCATCATCATACGCGACACGCTGAATCACCGCCTTGCCGTAGTCCGTCTCCCCAGGCAGAAGCTCACTGGACTCTTGGCCGCGGATGCGTAAGTGAAAATCTTCGTTTACAATGGCGTCGCTATTGTGATAATAACCACCTCTCCTCAAAACATACACGCGGTCCGCGGGCCGCGCCGTGTCGTTGAGGATAGCATCTCGTAAAGCATTCCTTTTCGGCTCGCCACTGCCGGGGCTGGTTTCCCACTCAACAATAAGCTCGGATTGAGCCCACGCTGAATGTGCGAAGCCGAACACGCCCACTGCGAACAACGCAATGAGCCCGATTCTGTACGAAAGCTTCATACACGACCTCCATCTAGTGAGAATTGAGTGTGAGTAATGAATTTATTTTAGCATCGCATACTGCTTTCTGAGATTTGGAATTGCAGTCAAACGCAACAAAGACTCGCCTCTTTGGGGAGAAATCAGCGCGTATATCTGACTCCAATATCAAACGTGAATCCATAGTCTTCCAAGAACGTCGGGCGGAAGCTGTCGTAACCCAGGTAGTTTTGATCCTGGCGATTATTCAAGTTGTTGAAGTTCGCGAAAAGCTCAAGCCCGCGGGGCAACTTTTGGCGGACCGTGATATCAAAGCGGAAATAGTCGCTGGAGAATCTGTCGAAGAAGGCTTGCGTCCGGTCAATGCTCGTGCTGACGTCGCCCTGATAAAGGATGGAGAAACGCGTCGAAAAACCCTTGAGATCATATCCCAAGGTGACGTTCGCGATATGCGCCGGCTGGTCCGGTACCCTTCCCACTCTGGAGGTATCAACGAGAATGGTTTTCACTATTCTCGGACGCTGTTGAATAACCTTCGTCACCGGCTTGAAACTCCGGTATTCCGTTTCAGAGTCGATATAGGTGTAATTCACATTGAGCACGACTCCTTTTAAGAAGGAAGGCAAATACCAGAAGTTGGTTTGCCAATCCAACTCGATTCCGTTGAGTTTCGCCTCGAAGGGGTTGTTGATATAAGTGCTGACCGTGGGGGTTGCCGATTCATACCATGAGGTCGGAATATTCAAGCCCGGCGGAAGTGATTTGGGATCCGTGTCTTTGCTGATCGGAAACTGTGTGAATATGATGAGGTCATCAATGGTCTTGTGAAATCCGGAGACCGTAAACAGGCCGAGCTTGTTGTCAAAAACGGAGACCGAGGCATCATAGTTGGTGGAATGCGCGGGCTTGAGGAGTGAATTCGCTGCGTCCAGACCGTTTTGAAACTGGTCAATGGAAGTGATCGGCGTATATTGGATGTAGTCCGGTCGAATGAGCGTTTCGGTGTAGGCCAGACGCACCTTCATCCAGTCCAATGGCCGCGTCTGCAGATGAAACATGGGCAGAGTAAACGAGTTGTCACGCTCGACGGTCAAACTCTCAAAACCGCTCGGTGGCTGCACTCGAAAGGCCGGCTCAATGGCGCGAAAACGTTGCCCGTGGTAAGTCGAATTATCGGTTTCCCAACGAATACCAGGAATAAAAGTAATGTGCTGCCCAATATTGATTTCGGACATGAGGTAGCCCGCTTTGTAATCTTCCTCACCCTCGTAATCCCTTCCGAATGAGCCGACCGATCTCCTGCGGTATTCTGCTGCGGCGCCAAAGGCCCCGACAGTGCTTTGAAATGCGCGCGTCAATTCGGTCAGCCGGCTTTTATTGACAACCAGGCCAAAATTGTAGTCACCAGCAAGGAAAGCGTCGCGGCTTAGCGCTTCCAAGAAGACGCTGATTGGTATGCCGCGATCGCCGATGACGTCGGGAAAATTCCAGTCTGGCAGGAGTGCGGTGAGCTGGCCGATAGGCTCGGCGAGATTGGTGGTGTTTAAAGAGTATTGCAAACCATCACGCCCATACAACTCTTCGTCATTAGTCCGATCCAGATTCCGGAATTTCACCCCGGCTTTGAGATAGCCGTTGAGGAGTCCGCCGAATCTGAACGGCGCCTGCACGTTGAACTGCGTGGTGAGCGTCTTTTCAGTGAGATTAATCGATTGGGCGCCGATGTTGGCGAGGCCGGTCAGTGAATCGACCAATTGGGTGAGCGTTTGCACGTCTCTGGCATGCGTAAACTGATTGGCAAAATCACTGACGAGCACACCCGCCTCTTGATTAAATCTCCACAGCAAGTCTTCCGGGCTGTCCGATTCCGATTTTGTGTGCGCGACACTGGCGTCGAATCGAATCCAATCGAAGTCCTGGTCAATGCCCAAAGCGCCGGATTGGATGGTCGTGGTTCTGTTCCGATCTTCCAACTCCCACGTTGCGGTAGGCCGCCCGCTGCCGGGATTGAGCGAAGAAACCGTGTTTACACGGTTCACCGCCTCGTTTTTCAGTTCGTTGCGAAAACCGTTCAGCGAAATTTTTCCCTTCGGCAGACGGTAATCAAACAAAAGGCTTCCTCCCATCCGCTTGCGCAACACACTCTCTTCGCGCAGGCCGAGAGAATTGATAATCGCATGATCTTCTTCGCGCCCGTAGTTTGCCGAAAGTTTGTCCGCACTTCGATCATAATTGTCTGCATTCAAGCCGGCGATCACACCGAGCCGGTTATTCAGGAAGCGATTGCTCACCGTTCCGGAAAAATTGTAATTGCCATAATAATCCTGAATGTGGTTGTAGCCGCCTTGGCCGGTTAATCGCACTTCCAGCTTCTCCGGTGCTTCACGCAATTTCAAATCGACCGCACCGCCGATGGCGTCGGCATCCATATCCGGCGTAATGGCCTTTTTGACTTCGATGCCGTCCAGCATGGTAGAGGAAATGAGTGAAAGATCGACGCTCCGGTCATTGCCGTCGGTCGAGGGCACGCGCACACCATTCACGGTTACGGTGTTGTACTTTGGGGAAAGCCCCCGAATGGAAATCTTGTTGGCTTCACCGCCGCTGCGTTGGATGGAAACACCGGGCAAACGACCGACTGATTCCGCGGCATTGACATCGGGAAGTTCTCGAATGCGAGCTTGCGAAACTATATTGGAGATCGTATTGGAGGAGAGTTGCTGGTTGATGGCGCCCAATTGCCCCTCGGCTTGAGCAGTAACTTCTACGATTTCGCCTTCGATTATTTGAAAATCCAACTTGATGACACGGTTTACCGTTTGCCCCTCAACGACCGTGACTGCAACTGTGCTTTTCTGATAGCCGATGTAACTTACCACGAGCTGATATGATCCGGCGGGGATTTGCGCAATGGAATACTTTCCTTTTAAATCCGTTGCCGCTCCATAGCGCGTTCCTTGGACCACCACATTCGCGCCCGGCAGCGGCTCATTGGTTTTACTATCAAACACGAAACCTTCGATCTTGCCTTTTTCTTCAGGACTACCAAACGAAGTAGAAATTGTGAACAACAGTAGTCCCCAAGTCGCGAATACTCTCAAGTAGTTTCTGCACATTTTTCGTCTCCTATACCAAATGAAGTTGAAGAACGAAGCATCACTTTTTCGACTGGGTTCGCGTTTTGCCAATGATAAGACCATTTGGCGCGAGAGCTCGATATTCTAAAATGACTGCTCTCCGGCAGGAGTGGAAACTCCTTGATTGTGTGTTGTGTTCAGCCTTTTTGAGGATAGAAAAAACCTGGATGCGCTTACAAAGTTTAAAAATATTTCCGCGGAAGTCTAACATGGGAATCTCAAATTATGATACCTATGTTGCAGCTTCCACTAGCTCTTTGTTTTCCAACGACCGACAATCACAGCATTTCTGAATCGCCATCTCTTTTTCGGAGAGGCTTGCGAAAATCGGAGCGGAAAGGCGCAGAACCCGGCAGGTGAAAACGTGTAACACATTCAGATTGACCGCAAAACTTAAGGAGGGGAATGGTCGGTAGGCGAGGAAACGTGGCAGGCGAAAAAAGGCTGAACTAAAGCACCTTGCTCTCTTGGTATTCCCGGCGATATTCTTTTGGCGAAAAGCCGAATTTCGCATGGAACAGTTTGGCAAAATGTGAAGGATAGTTGAAACCGACCTCAAAGCAGATTTCAGCAATGTTCATGTGTGAATCGGCCAGCATTTGCGCCGCGCGCTTCAAGCGAATGGTTTGGATAAACTCCACCGGCGTTTCCGAGGTGAGCGCCTTGAGCTTGCGGAACAATTGCGCGCGGCTGAGGCCCATGTGATGGCTGAAAGCCTGCACGTCAAAATCTTGATCCGCGAGATGCTCTTCCACAATTCGGATCGCGCGCTCCAAAAATTGTTCATCCAAATTCGTAATCACGACGTCCTTCGGCATGATGCGTACTTCGCGGCTAAATCTCTCACGCAGAAGCCGGCGCGATTCCAACAGGTTCCGAATTCGTGTTTTGAGAATCTCGAGGCTAAAGGGCTTGGCAAGATAATCGTCGGCGCCGGTGGCCAGGCCTTCCAATTGATGCGCCTCCGAGCTGCGCGCCGTCAGCAAAATAACGGGAATGTGGCTCGTGAGCGGATTGGTCTTGAGGCGCTTGCACAGCTCGATGCCGTCCATTTCAAACATCATGATGTCACTGAGAATCAAATCTGGGATCAACTCGAGCGCGAGCTGCAATCCTCGCTGACCATTGGCCGCAGAGACGATGCGATAACTGCCTTCCAGCTCGCCCGCCAGATAGTCCCGAAGGTCGCTGTCGTCTTCCACAATAAGCAGGGTTGAGGCATCCGCGCGCATCGTTTCCGCGGCCGCAATCTCACCTCCGTGCTCGTGTGAAATTTGAGACTCCGCAGCGGCCGGCGTGCGTTTGTGAGGGTCGTGGATGGGAGTTTCACCCACCGGCAGTCGCACGAGAAAACTCGCGCCTTTGCCGTTTTCATTCTGCATACAAATTTCCCCGTGGTGCAAATCCACCAACTCTTTGCTCAACGACAGGCCAATGCCGGCGCCTTGCCGCACTTGCGAAATCGGATGGTCAACATGATAGAAGCGATCGAAAATATGATCGACGTGTTCGCCGGGAACTCCGGGCCCGGAATCTCGCACACCGATTTCCAAACAGGAGTCCACGGATTGTTTAACGGTGACGGAAATTTCGCCATGCTCCGGCGTAAACTTGAAGGCATTGGAAAGCAAATTGAAAATCACCACGTCGATCTTATCCGGATCGACGAACGCGTAACAGTTCACGCAATTGCTGCCAAATTCCAACGTGATGTGCTTGTCCGCGGCCAGCGGTGTGAACGTCTCCACAATATCTTTGGTGAATTTGACCACGTCGATTTCTTTTTTATTGATCTGCAGTTTGCCGGATTCGATTTTGTTGAAATCGATGACTTGATTCACCAAACGGAGAAGCCGTTCGGCGCTTCTTTTCATCAAATGAAATTGCTCGGCAATCTGCGGCCAGTCTTTGTCCCGTCCCGTTTTAATCAAGTCAATCAAAGGCACCAGAATGAGGGTGAGCGGCGTGCGAAACTCGTGTGAGATGTTGGTGAAGAAGCGCGACTTTAGAGACTCCAGTTCGTGGGCTTTTTCCATCTCGAACTTTTGCCTTTGCAGATCCACCTTCAAGCGCATCAGCTTCATCGAGTAGCGGTGGTATCCCATAAAGGCGAGGAGGGCGAGAACGCCATAAGCTAGATAAGCATACCAAGTGCTCCACCACGGCGGCAAAATCCGCAGCCGCAGTGCGGCGCTTTTTGCGCTCCACGCGCCTTCGCTATTCGAGGCGGTCACGCGAAACGTATATTCTCCGGGGTTCAGCCGCATAAAAGTCGCGGAGCGGTTTGCGCCGGCATCGATCCAATTGTCATGATACCCTTCGAGCAGATAACGGTATCTGATTTTGTCCGGCGCGGAATATTCCAATGCCGAATAAAAAAGCATGAAAATGCGCGCTTGCTTGTGATCCAGCACCAACTCGGAGGTCGTGCTAATCGTGTGCTCAAACGGCGCGGGCGTATTGCCGCTTTCCACCATTTGATCGAGGATGCGCAACTTGGTAAGCGTGACCACCGGAAATTTCACGCTCGTTCGAATTTGTTCGGGCATGAACATGCTAAAGCCGTTGGTTCCGCCAAAAACCAGCTCACCCGTGGATAATTTCGCGAAGGAGCCGTGGATATACTCCGCGCCTTGCAAACCGTCGTGTTCAGTGTAAACCACCGCCGAGGCGTCTTGCGGGTTGAACTTTGCCAGGCCGTTGTTCGTGCTAATCCACAAATAGCCTTGCCCATCTTCCACGATGCCGTTGATGATTTCTCCGGGCAGGCCCTCTTGTGCTCCGAAGCTTCTAAAAGTCCGGCGTTCGCGCTCAAGCAGGTTCAAGCCTTTGGCCGTGCCAATCCACAAGCGGTTTTGGCGGTCTTCGCAAATGGCATAGATCCAGTTGTTGCTCAATCCGGAGGAGTCCGGGCCATCCGAGGTATAATTGCTCCAAAGATTATTCTCGCGGTCAAAGCGGCTCAGACCTTTGTAGGTGCCCACCCAAAGCGCTTTGTCGGAATCTTCGAAAATCATCAAACAATAGTTCGTGCGCAAAGAATGTTCGATGTCTTGCAGATTGCTGAGATACTGTTTGGGCTGTGCCGGGTCACCCTTGCTGAATTGAAAAATGCCGTCGCCATTCGTGGCTACCCACACATCGCCGTTGCGGTCTTCATAAATGTGCCGCACATCATCATTGTTGATCGGGTGCAATCCGGATTTGGAATGGAGAACATGAGCAAAACTTTGCCGCTCTTTGTTGAAGAGGCTCAGTCCGGCAAGAAAGCCGCCCACCCACAAATTGCCGCGCGCATCTTCATAGAGCGCCAAGATTGCGTCGGAGCGGAGCGTGTGCAAATCATTCGGATTGGTGCGATAAGTCGTAAAGCGCCCCGTGCTGCGCTCGAAATAATTCAGCCCGCCGCCGTCGGTCGCCACCCAAAGATTGCCTTGCGCCGTCTCGCAAAAGGCCATCACGGCATTGTCGCTCAACGTGTGTGCGCGATTCGGCTCGTGGCGGAAGGTAGCGAACGATTTGGATTCATTCTGTGCGAAGTTGATGCCCTTCAGTGTGCCGACCCACAAATTCTTCTGGTCATCCACAAAGAGCGATTGAATGGAATTGTTATTCAAACTAAAAGCATCTTGTGGATCGTGCAGGATGTGCTGAAAACCCGTGCGGTCGTGCGGCAGCAAATTCAATCCGCCCTGGCTGGTACCCACCCAAATGTTGTCGTCCGCATCGAGGAAAAGCGTGAAGCAGTTGTCGTTCGAAAGCGCATTGCCTTGCTTCAAAACGTTTTCAACTTTGGTGAAATGCTCCGCGCCTTTATCGTGCAAATACAAACCATCCTTCGTGGCCACCCAAAAACTGCCGGCGCGATCTTCGACCACGTCGATCATTCTATCGGAAGTCAAACCGTGCTCGTGTTGTGCCGCAGCCGTGTAGTGTCTTATCGCATTCGTGGCGGGGTTAAAGACGATCAGCCCATTCGCATCCGTACTGATCCATAGCAAACCCTCGCGGTCCAAAAACAATCGGCGCAGACCGGAGAAGCCGCGCAGAAACGGGGCCAGCACTTCCGGTTTATAGAGCACGCACGCCGAATCCGATAGACGCACCGTGAAAACCTGGTCTGTTGCGAGAAAAAGAATTTCTCCGCGCGCATTCTCCTCGATATCAACCACTGTCAACGTCACACCGCTGTGATTACGGATATGCGCAAAAGTATCGGTGACACGATCATAAAGATCGAGGCCGGTCTGCGTTCCAACCCACAAGCGTTCGTTGCGATCTTCAAAGAGGGAGAGAATGGCGTTACTGGAGATGGAGCGAGGCTCGGTTCTTTTATTGCGGTAGACTTGAAATTCGTATCCGTCAAATTTGTTGAGGCCGTCATAGGTGCCGAACCACATATAACCGCGGCGGTCTTTTGCGATACAATTGACCGTGCTGGCCGATAAGCCTTGCTCCGTGGTAAAATGTTTGAAGCGGAAGGAGGGGTGCTCGGCAAAGCCGAGGCGAGGCAGCAGCGCGCACAACAAGATTGCGAGTTTCAGTCTCCGGCGAATCATAAATCGCTCATGTTTTTTTCATAAGCTTGGATCGCGGGCATACTGAGAAGATCAGCCTGAATCAATATCCTTGCGGAAAAGTACGCAGGATTTTTACAATCCTAAAGAGATCTTTTTGACATTTTGCATCAGCGCTTTGTGCCTACCAGCAGCGGTTGATAATAGCGCTCGCGTAACGTCGTCACGTGCGCAAAACCCGCTTGTTTGAGCAGCGCTTCCAACTTCGCCACCGTGACGCAATAATACCGCCCGCCGCGAATAACATGCGTGTTCGCAGTGGGCTGGCCGAGGTCTTCGACGAGGTACGTGGTGAAGTCGTAATACTCGCCTGCAAATTCCCACAGATCGAATACAATGATGTGTCCCTCGTTCGTTTGATGCGCGTGGCGCGGCACGAGCTTTTTGCCGCCGCGCTCCATTGCGGCATAATCGCGCACGGAGATGAGGCAGCCGCCTTCCGTTGTCGTACCATGATAAAATTGCTCGAACGCTTGCAAGATTTCTTCATCGCTCAAAAGATGAGGAATAGCATTGTCGCACGCGAGGATGAGATCGAACGGCTGCGCATCATGCTCGCGTAAATGGCGCATGTCCGCTACGCCGAAAGCAATGTTCAACCCGCGCTGCGCCGCTTCTGCTTTGGCATGCTCAATTTCAATCTCGGAAATATCCGAGGCCGTGACTTCATACCCAAGCTGCGCGAGACCGAGGCTCTGTGTGCCGATGCCGCACGCGGCATCGAGTATCCGCCGCGCCGAGGTGCCGAAGAACTCGCGAATCACGCCGTCGAGCACCGCCGCTTGCCGTTCGACGCTGGTGTTCCAATCGAGGAAGAGATATTTGTAATAGGGCGCGAGGCGGTTGTAGTAGGTGGAGGGCATACCAGAAAAGTATTCATCGTCTTATTGCTCGGCGAGTCTTTCGAGCGCTTCGAGAAATTTGCTGATGCGAACGATTTTGACGCCGCGATATTCTTTATGAGGAAAATGATGGAGGTTTTTTGTGACGAGATATTGTGCGCCGCCATCTACCGCACACTCGAGGAAACGGTTATCGGATAAATCGCGGCACACGCGCAATTGTATTGTGGGCGCAACCCACCTTGCTTGAAATCGTATGGTGTTTAAGATGCGCTCTTTCTCAAGCCGCCTTGACTCGGGTATTAACCAACCGGCGACGGCTTGATATTCATTCCAGATGGGCCGCGAGAGTAGCACGTGGAAATAATCATCCTCGCGCGTCATCCAGTCAATGAGTTTAGCCGAGGCCCCGCGCGAACTTAGAATAGCGGACATGACGTGATTCGTGTCGATGACTGCGTTGATGATCTCATGCACGCGAAGCTCCCGCGCGTTTCCGGTATTTTTTTATGGCCGCGTCTATCGTCTTTTGTTTAATGCCGCCTCTGCGCCGAACCTCCGAGCGCACGGAGTTTACGTCTGCAAGGAGCTGTTCTTTCCAGCCGTACTTTTCATGAAGCTGCAAAAACACTTTAATCGCAACTTGCACGTTGCCTTGATAATTCTCTTGAATGACGTTGCGCAGATGCTTTTCAAGCGGCTTGGATAATTCGATGGCGATCATGGTTGTTCTCTTTGCAAAAAAAATTGTTGCGTCTACAATGACTGCTTGGTTTGTGCTATGATCTTGAATGTAGCACAATTTAGAAATTATGCAAACATGGTTTTGCGGCAGCTTGCCGCGCGACGCTGGCGTTCCAGTCGAGGAAAAGATATTTGTAATAGGGCGCGAGATGGTTGTAGTAGGTGGTGAGCATGCCTCATCTCTTACGTTTCGTCAAGACAAGCTTTCTAACCAAAGAAATATCTCCGCTTGCCAAACGATAAATGTAAATTCCACTCGCGATACTTTCGCCCTGTGCATCCTTTCCGTTCCATCTAATAAGATGAATTCCCGGCGGCCTCAAGGCATTAACCAGAGAAACGATGAGTTGCCCTTGCAGGTTGAACACTTCGATCTTTACATGAGAAAATCTAGGCGACTCGTATTGGATCGTGGTTCCCGGATCAAATGGATTGGGATAATTCTGGCGAAGGGCAAAGCGAGCCGGCAAAGGAGAATTAATTTGATCGACAGTTGAGGAAGTTGTAGTCGTGAAGTTGAACGTCGATGACCACTCGCTTACGCCGCGTGGGTTCTCGGCCCTGACTCGCCAATAATAGGCCGTCAACGATTGTAGCCCCGAAATTTCTAACCCCGTCGAATCAATCGCGGAGGAATCAACAAACAGCGCTGTAAAATCCGGCTTAGAGGAGAGCTGCAAGTGATATGTCGCGTTGGCATTGCTCGGCGTCCATTCGAGTCTTGCATTTAGGGCGATGCCAGTGGCACCGTTTTCAGGGGCGATCAATTGCGGCGCAACGGGAGGCAGAAAAAGCGTGGTGAATCGTCTCGTCACAGACCAACTCGATGTCCCTTCTGTCGTCGTGGCGCGCACATGCCAGTAATAGCCTTGTCCCTCCAAAAGGCTATCGAGCGTTATCATTGTTTCTGAGAGATTCGCTTGAAAGAGAAACGTGCTCGAAAAATCTTCGCGCGTATCAACTTGCAGTTCATACGCAGTTGCACCAGCGATACTGGACCATGTGAGAGATGGAGTAAGTGAAACCCCTGTGGCCCCGTTTGCCGGTGATATAAGATACGGCGCGGGTCTCAACACTCGCCTCGTGTTGCGATTATTCTGGCCGGCCTTGGGCCATGGCGTGTCTGCCAATCCTCCGCTATTGCTGCTTATGGCATAAAGTTTCTTGTCTTGATAGCCAACGTAAACAGTCCCATTCGCATCTATTGCAGGGGCGGAACCCTCCAGGTAGTTGAGCCCAATCCTTACTCCAAAAGGAAACGCCCATTTAAGCGCTCCATTTTCAGTAATAGCATAAAGCGTATCATTATTAGCGGGCACATAAATGGTGCCGTCGGATCCAATCGCAGGTGAAGAAAAATTTCCGTTCCTAATCCGGAAAGTCCATTTCTCTGCACCATTTGCATCGAATGCAAGCACACTATTGTTGTCGGTGCCGAGGTAAAGAGTGCCATCAAATCCGATTGCTGGTTGTGCATAAAACCCCAATCCCAAACGAGACTTCCATTTCTCAGTACCATTGGCGTTCAAGGCAAACACTTGCAAAGTCGTACCGACATAGAGAGTTCCATCGCCGCCAATGGCAACTGATGAGGTAAAGTCGTTGTTGCCAAACGTCCACAGCGTTTCGCCGCTCGGCGTCAGCGCATAAAGTTTTTTATCTAACCTGGAACCCGTGAGTGAACCAACGACGTATATCGTTCCGTCATTACCAATCGAGGGTATTGTGCCCTCAGAGCCAATTTCAAAATGCCATCTTTCGGTACCATCTGGATTGACGGCATACAAGTTTTTGTCATTAGAAGCTACGTAAATTGTGCCATCAACAGCCAACGCCGGGCCGCGAACAAAATCTCTTGCAGCGAAGGTCCATTTGCGATTGCCGTTTGCATCAACCGCAAAAACCAAGCTCCCGGTGGTGGCGTAGATTGTTGTATCAGTCCCGATGACCGGAGCCTGAAACATTCTGCCTGGAGCCGAGTGTTTCCATTTTAAAGAGCCGTTGGGATTGATCGCGTAAAGATTGTTGTCTAAAGATGTCGCGTAAACCGTCCCATCGTCGTCAATTGCCGGTGGGGAAATAATCTCTCCGTTTGTTTCGAATGCCCAGATTTGCTGGCCGGGTGTTCCTTGCGGCACAACCGTTATGTAATTCACTTTTGTCTCGGTATCGGTTCCGGCCGCGCCGGTTGCGGTTAAGCTGACGGTATAACTTCCCGGCAACGGATAAGTATGCGTGGGATTGATTTCAGAGCTTGTTCCGCCATCACCGAAATCCCAAAGTCTATCCGTAATGGCATTTTTAGATTGATCGAAAAACTGCACCAAACCGCCTTCGACGATCGTGGTGCGCCCCGCAAAAAAATCTGCAATCGGAATTTGAGGCGGCGTAATTTCAATCTCGAAGTGCAACGTCATCACCCCACATTCAGTGCCTGCGCGATAGATGGTATAGGTTGCCTCTCCTTGTGCTAACCCCGGGGGCGCAGAGGAAGACACAAAGACGTTATAGAAGGCGCGCACGCCTCCAAATCCGTTTACTCGAACTTCAGTGGTTTGATAACTAATAAAGCTAGGAAAAATAATTACGTCGTTGTATCCCGTAGCAGATAAACACGAACCAATTGCTTGTGACGAGTCCAGCAAAGTGCCGGCTTGAATTTGAAGGTTTATCGTTGTTGTGTCACCTGCTGCGAATGAGGTCATCAGCAAACCGATTTCTGGTATTTTTCTTTCAATTGCTTTCCAGGCATTCTGCTCGGCTTGTGCTAAAACGCAGACGTCTGTCAGCGCAAAACTCAACACCGAAGTGATCGGAAGCAAAAACTTGGATTTCATTGTAATTGCTCCTTTCTTGTGAATCGAACTGTGTTATAGGACTTTATTCGAGCTGTCGATATTCAAAAGTCCTCCACCTCACCTCATCACCACCAACTTCCTCACCGCACTCCAACTCTCTCCAGCCACGCCAATTTCTTCCGCTTCGAGTCGATAAAAATAAACGCCGTTCGTGACGGAAGTGCCGAATTGATCGCGGCCGTCCCATTTGAACACGTGCGCACCGGCGGCGAAACGCTCGGCTTGCATCAATGCGACGCGCTCGCCCAGTACGTTGAAAATTTCTAGACGTACATTCGCCGTGCTCGGCAGAACAAAACGCAGCGCAGTAAAATGACTGCTCGCAAAGGGATTGGGATAATTTTGCTCCAATTGAAATGCGCGCGGCGTTTCGCTTTGCTCGGTCACGGCCGTGGCGGCCGTGGTAATATCCGCCAAACGGCGCGGCAGAAGTTGATAGCCATCAGTGTAGGGCAACGTGCTATCGAATTGATTCACGATGCCGATGATGTCGAGACGTTGCGAAGGCGTGGGCTGGCCGTCAATATCGGTATCGCTATCAATCCGCATGGTGAAGTTCGCGCTGCCGTCTTCAATGGTGAGATTGCCGCTATTGTTGAGCGGCGGATAACTGCCTGAGGCAATACGCGCGTTGGAAATTTTCACGAGCCGGCCTTCGTAACTTTCACCGTTCGCTGCAAGCTGCGCGAGCGTGAGATTTTGCGGCGCCACTGCGGACTTCACCCCCACACGCGCCACAGAATATGGCAGAATTTCAATCGAGCCGTTGAAGAGCGAGACCGCGCCGTAGACTTCCATCTCAAATGAAGACGGCGGACCAACGAGCACGCTTTTCGCGAAATCACCGCCGAACACAGCGATGCCGCCGGTGGAGTCCTGCATATAGCCCGGCCCGGAATCGCCGAAGTGCGTGCCCGCGGTGGCAATGCCGCGCACGCGCACATTGGCCCAGCCAAAACTTTGCGGCACGCCGTCGCTAAAATTTTGGCGCAGACTGCGAATCGTCATCACATTGGGCAACGGCGGCACGGCGCCCGGACTATTCACCCAAATCGGGCTGGTCCACAAAAGATCGCCGTCTTCTTGCACGAGCTTGGCGTGATAATAATGCGCGCCGGTCGAAGCGCTGTCTTCGAACGTCCATGTGAAGGAGGCGGTGCTCAAATTTTTCCATGCGAGCAAATAGCCGTTGCGATAAAGCTGGGCTTGCCGAAAGCGCGTGTTGGTGGCAGGCGCGGAGTGCGCGGAAATTTCCAACGTCACGTGCGTATCGTTATCGCTAAAAATTTCGCCCATCCAGTGGCCGTCGGCTTTGAAGCTGTCGAGATACATGCGATCATTCGCGGGATTGGTTTCGAAGGCATAGGTGCGATGCGCGCGAATGGCTTCGAGAATTTTCGGCTTGGTCAATTCTTCCGCGAGCACGCCGGTGAGATAAATATCGCCGTCGCTCGCACGCAGGTCGCCGTAATTCGGCCCGTGATTGTCTTGATCGCCGAGCGCGCCCACGTGCCAGCCCTTTTGCAGCGCGAGCAGGTAATAACGCTCGTAATTGGTGGAGCGCGTGCCGTTGATCACTTCAATGCTGCTCATGCTCACGTCCGCGGATTGAAAGTAATCGAAGTTGAGGAAGTTCGAGTTGCCGTTTTCGGTGGAAGGGTGATTGAATTGCGCGGAGACGTTGTTGTCGATGAGGAATTGATAAGCCATTTGCAAATTGTAGCGAATGGCGTCATTGTCCAAACCGTTGCCCGCAATCGTGGGGGCTTCGAAAATATTCATGTGGCCGTAGCCGGTGGAGCCGAGACTGCCGAGTTCCTGTCCGGCAATCGCAACGAAGAGGCTCTCGGGGCGATCGTAGGCCGCGGCCGCGGCGCGAATGATTTCATAATTGGCTTGCGGCAAACCGTTGGTGTGATCGCTGATCGCCATGAAATCGGTTTTGGCGACGTGCTTCGCGTAGGCATAGGCTTGCGCCGGCGGTTTCGCGCCGGCGTTCGCGTCCCATGAAAGGGTGGAATGCGAGTGCATGTCGCCGAAATAGGCGTGATAGGTTTGGGCCGGAGCGTTGAAAGAAACGGCAAGAGAGAAAACCACAATGAAGAGGTTGGCGCGACGAAGAGAGGTTTTCATGAAAAATCCTTATGTATGGTTTGCAGCGCGGCTCGCTTAAAAATCTCAACTCGGTGGCGGGAGGCCCTCGCTCTGAAGTCAGCTAGCTTGAAAAAATAAAAGTCCGGTAAACAAGCAAAGATGAACCCGCGGTGGAGCAGCGACAGAACATAAAAAATACTCTCGGAATGACGGTGAGAAGGTGGGATTACTCCACATCGGTTGACAATCGGAAGCGCACGATGCGATTGTTGCCGGTGTCCGCGACATAGAGGGTGCGGTCGAAAAAGGCCACGCCCTGCGGTGCGTGGAATTGTTTTTCGCCGGAGCCAGAGCCGCCAAAAGATTGCTGTTCTTCGCCCGCGGAGGAAAATTTGTAGAGCGAGTCGCGCGCGGCATCGACGACGAAGATATTGCCTTCGGCATCCACGGTCACGTCATGCGGCGCGGCGAATTGGTTCAGCGCAAAAATGTCAAAGCTGCCTTGCGCGGGATTGAGGCGCGGGGTATAGCCAAACTGGCCGGTGGTGACCCATTGCACTTTGAAGGAATTGTCGCCGGTCATGCAAAAAATGAAATCCTCAGAGAAATCGCGCAATGCGGTGATGCCGCTCGGCGACGCGGCAGAGAGAATGCCCAAGCCGTTCGATTCCAAGCCGGCTTCGTCCGGGCGTTGCACGTTGAAATTTTCCGGGAAGATCAAAATCTGATTATCGCGCTTGTCATTGCCCGTGGCGGTGACCAAATACGAAATTTCGGCCTTGCCTTGTGCGGAGGTGAGCAATGCGGCAATGCCGGTGTAACGCCGGCCGGGCTTGTCGATTTCATGAAACACGGTTTCAATGGGGGCGTTTGCAATGCGGTGTTGCACCGCAACGAGATTGATACGAAAAATTTTGTTGTTGTCTGTAACGATGAGCAAGTTGAGCTTCGAATCCTGTGTCAATGCCACGGGGTGCTCAACGGGCTGCGAGCTGCCGAGAATGTTGCCGGCGAGATCGAGCATGAGAATGCGATTGTTGCCCGTATCTGCGATATAAACGAGCGGTTCTCTTCCCACCAAAACATCTTGCGGCGCTTTCAAATCATATCCGTTCGGCGCCTCCCACACCGGGCGCAGTTGCAAATAGGTCGTGTCGCTCACCGCGCTCGAACCGTCGTTCGCGCCTTGCTCTTGCGGCAGCGGAAATTTTTCCACGCCGCAGCTTGTCAAAAGTCCGATCATTAGCATAAAAATCAGAAGACTTTTGAAACGCAATGCCGATAAAAAAAATCCTGTGTCATCGGAACTTATCCCCCGGCCCCTTCTCTTAAAAAGAGAAGGGGAGAATAGCATGCGTTGTTCCGAAAGTCTTTTTTCATCTAAAGAAAGAGCGGCTTCCAAACTTTCGAACCGGCTCTCCCCCTTCTCTTGGAAAGAGAAGGGGGCTGGGGGGATGAGTTCGGATTGCGTGCAAGCACCAAACTTGACGCCCATGCCACACATGGGAGAAATTTGTTGTGCCCATATAGAAGAAATAATGAAAGCCATATCAACCTTCATACTTTTGTCGGCGGTTCGTATTGCGCACTACTTCGCGCTCGCGCCCTTTTCGGCAACGGCTTTGAGCGCCGCGAGATACTTCATCATACCGTTTTTCGCCGTGAGCGCCGTGTCTTTGTCCGTAGGCACGTCGAGCGCGTCGCTATATTGCTCGACGAACGTCACCAACGTTGCCGCGCCTTTCGCTTCCAGTTTGATTTTGAGCTGGCAAACATAGCTGCCGTCGTTGGGCACGTGCGCGAAGCGCAGTTCCTGGTTCTTGGCGAGGTATACCACCACGGATTTGCCCGCGTTGTTCCATTCATCGACGTAATCCAGCATGTGCCCCACGGTTGTCAACGGCTTCGTCGTAGCCGCGGCATTTTTCCAGCCGGGGTACCACGCTTTCATTTTATCGATCTCGGTGAGCGCAGCCCAAACCTGTGCCGGCGCGGCTTTCATTTCGATGCTGCCGGTGAACGTCATCAGCGCCATTTTGGAAACGGCCACGTTTTGGCTGAAGGCGGGCGCGCTCAATAGTGCGCACAACAATGACAAGGTCAGACTTGAGTAACGACGCATAGGGCCTCCTTGAATAAAATTGTTCTTCTTGATGATTAATTTCGTGAGAGAGTTCTCCGCCGAGCATGTCATTTTGGAAGAACCTTCCCTCGCACTCGGCATAAATTTTAAAACTGAATTTATTCCGAGCACGAGGAAAGGTTCCTGCGGAATGACAGATTGGAGTGCTGCAAAAACATTTTTGGTTCCCATACAGGACTGTGTCTTACAATCTAAAATGCGCCGCCAGCCTCGTCGCATTGCCCAACCTCCCAAAATCCGAATACGCGAAATCCAAATTGAGATGAAAGCGCGCGAGCGGCACCGCAACGCCGCCCCCGAACGTAAACGACTGCTCATCGGCATTGAGACGATAACCGGAACGCAACGCCAACGTTTTGTTCCACCAATATTCCACACCTGCGCTCACGTTTTCGGCATTGTCATTGGGGTGATTGAGTTGCAGCGCGGTCGTCATCTTGTGCGCTTCGTTGTCGATTACTTCCGTCGCAAAGCCGACGCGAAAGATTGTGGGCGGAGAAAAATCTTGAAAGCGGTTCGTGCTCGTGCCGTCGCGAAAAGTCACTGTGCCGCTCGGTTCGATATTCGTGCCGAAATTCGTAACTGCCACGGCGAAGCGCGAGTTGCCGAAGCCGGTGCGATAATACGTGCCGAGATCAATGAACACGTTGCGCGCGTGCAGTTCTGCGAGGGTTTCGTCCATGTATTTGAGCGTGAGCCCGAAGCTGAAGCGATCGGTCATTTGCCGCGCGAACGTGAGACCCACGGCAAGATCGCCGAACGGAACATAATTGCCCGTGCCCAGCGGCTGAAACTCCGTGGTCTCTTCGAGATCGTCGGTGTGCAGCGCGGTCACGCTCAAACCGAGCGCATTCGCGCCGAAGCGATGCACATAGCCGACGAATTCATGGCGCACGTCCACGGGCCAGTTCACATGCGAGAAGATCAACTCATTGCGCGGCATTTGCGCGAGCCCCGCGGGATTCCAATACAATGCGGAGGCATCATTCGCTACTGCAACGAACGCCTCGCCCATGCCCACCGCACGCGCGCCCACGCCGATTTTGAGAAACTGCGCCATGGCCGTGCCCGCGCGCTGGCTGCCGAGCACGGGAATGAGTTGGGCGTGTGCCGGGCTTGAAATCGTAAAAAGAGCGGCGAGTAAGATACTTCTCATTTTCATGATCATTCTTCCGTGATGACATTGCCGACACGTGAGTTTGATGCCTTCCAAACAGAGATCTGTCATAAGCGCGACATTCTTTCTTCACGGACTTGGCGAATATCTTCCGCCGAATCCACTGCACTGACCGGTCTTGCGGCGAGTTTAGCACTCATTTTTAGAAAGATTTTCACACTCTCACGCTCGCCCCAAACCGCGCCGCGAAATTCTCGGCCCGCGGCCAACGCCATTTCCCGCGCGATCTTTTGCATGCGAATCAGCACTTCAATTTTTTCGTCGAACGAAAGCTTTGCGAGGTCGCGGCGGTGTTGCTCTTTGAGCTTCACAATATCATACGACATCTTTAAACCTCTGCCATTTTGAAATCAAATCATACTTTGTAATAATGTCATGCAGCTTTGCAGCGTCGAGCTTCACTTCTGCGTTATTGATTAGCAAATCGATCTTCGCGCGATCTTTCGGGCGGTTGAGTTGCAACATGATCGCCACGAGGTATTCGGCGGTCAAAATTTTAGACTCCACTCCGCTGATAACGACATTCACCGCGCTTTGCAAAGCTTCTTCAACCAAGCCTTTTGAAGCAGGAATGAATTGGACGGGAAGTCCCTCAATGTCAATACGATCTTCTTTGCCGAAAGCGTAGCCCTCCTTTCGCAAATATTCAAACACAGGCGAAGGGTCAACGAGCAAACCGGAACCAGGAAAAACGCAGATCACGTCGAAGTCATAAGTCAATACCGGCTCGGTATAGTAGAGCACGGCGATGCCGCCGCCGATGGCGTAATCTTCAAGCAGGCGTTGCTCGCGTAATTTGTTGAGCACGCTCAAAACCGGAGCGACGAGGCTCACGCTGGCAATCTCTTTATCCATTTTTCTGTCAAAGCAATCCATTCAAAACCTCACCACCAACCCCAATCGAATATTCCTCGGCGTCAAATAGCGCGCGGGATTGAACGGAAACGGATCGAGCGGCGCTTGCGTGTCGGGAAAATAGGGATCGTTCCAACTCGTAGGCGTGGGATCGCCCAATTCATACGCGCGCCCGGTCACCGGGTTAATCACTTGCGAATTTTTACGATCGAGCAAGTTCACGACTTCGATCGCAAAAGTATAATCCAGGCCGAGCACGTTAAAATATTTTTCGAAATTCAGATTGATCCAAAACCAATGCCGCGCCAGTTTGCCGAGCGGATCATCCGGCTCGCCGTTTTGATCGAGATCGCTGTCATATTCCGGGCGGCCGTTGAGTAAATAATTGTCGGTGAAATATTGCGGCGTGTAACGTTTGCCCGCTTGCGCGAACGCGCGCACATTGAGATTCCATTTGTCGGGCAACTGCAAACCGAACACGCGCGGACCTGCGCCTTTGGCCGCACTCATGTTGGCGACGACACTCACTTGCCACGGCCGATCCCAAACCAAATGATCTTCCGTGATCGGCTTCTCGTTCAACGTGCCGCGCGCGACGAGGAACGCATCATCGGGCGAAGAGCTTTTGCCCGTGGCAAGCGCATATGAGCCGCTGATGGAGCCGGTGAGAAAGCTGCTCGCGCGTTTGCGATATTCCACCTCGATGCCGCGCGAGCGCGCGTAATCAAGATTGAGATACGTGGTAAAACTTCTGCCCGAAAGCCGGCCCGTGCCGCTGAAGCTCACCGTGGTCACATAATCGAAAATATCTTTGTAATACGCCGTCGCGGTGAAGACGTCATTGTCCGTAAATTTGTGGCGAATGCCGAACTCATACGCCACCGTGGTTTCATAATCCAAATTGGGATTGCCGAATTTTTGAAACGTGGACTTCGCGCTGTTCTCGCCGAGCTTCGCATAAACAAATTGCGGCTTGGGTCGCTTCGAAAAATGCCCGTATGAAAAGAAGAGCATTTGATTATCCGACACCGGATGCGAGATGCCGATACGCGGGCTCACACGGCCGCGCCAACGCCTGCCGAAAAAGCTGTGTGTGTCGTCTTTGAATTGCTGCCGCGTTGCGTCGCTGATCGTCACAATGTCGGGATTGTTCACGGCGTCTTCGACGAACTTGCCGGGGAACCAATAATCGAAGCGCAGCCCCACGTTCGCAATGAGGCCTTTGAATTTGATTTGATCTTGCGCATACATGCTGCCATAGGCCGGGCGCACTTTGTAAATGTCATTGTTCAAACCCAAATCGCCGAACCACGGACGATAGATGTCGATCATCTGAAATTCGGCGAGACTGTTTTCGAAACCGGCTTTGAACTTGTGCGCATTGCTTTTCGAATGGCGCGTCAACTCCGCTTTGAAGGTATACTCTTCCACGTAATGATCATGCCACGTATCGCCGTCGCCGAAATCCCAAAAGCCGTCGCCGGGGAAAACGGAAACGATCGAGCTGTCGCGATTATAAAAATAATCAATCGGCTGCGTGACAATGTCTTGCGGCTCTTCGTATTCCGTCCAATGTTTGCCGTTCACGTCGCTGCGCAAATGCGCAAAGAAGCGCGCGAGTTTGAGTTCATAAAAAGTTTGGGGATTGAGCGTGTGCGTCCACGCCGCGGAAAGTTGTTTGTTGACGTGCGTGAACGTGTTGAAATTATCGAGATTGTTTTGATACTCGTAAGGATAGCCCGGCCCCGGCTCGACAAACTCAAGGTTGGTTTGCAGCGACTGCGTGTTTTGATTGATGGAAATGGATTGATTGCCCGTGAACACGAGCTTGTGCGTGGCATCGAGCTTCCAGGTGAGCTTGAGCAAGCCCGACCAGTTGTTGTCCTGTCGCGGCGCGAAGCTGATGCCGCTGAAAATTTTTTGCCCGAAAATTTCGCGCGGCGAGATGGAAGAGTAAAGCTGGCGCGCGCTATTTTTAAGATAAGAATCACTCGCGGACATATAAAGATTGCCGAACACGCTCAACTCGCCCGGCAAGTCAATACCCATCGGCTGCAAAATATATCGCGAGATCGGCTCCGGCCCGCTGAGGCTCAGCTCAGTGATGTCGGTGTTGAAGCTGTGTTTGCTGGCCGGATTGAACTGGCCCAACAGCGGCGTGTCCGCATCAAAGCCGAAGTGATCGCGTTTGTAAGCAATGCTGCCTTTGTATTCGCTCGCGCCTTCTTTGGTTTTCACATTGATCACGCCGGACATGGCTTGCCCGAACTCCGCGTTGAAGCCGCCGGTAATGACCTCGACTTCTTCAATCGCATCCGTGCTCAGTTGCAAACCGAAGCCCGTGCCCGAAAGCGGATCTTGCACCGAGATGCCGTCGATCAAATACGCGTTTTCATACGAACGCCCGCCGCGAATATGCACTTCGTCATCCGTCTTTACCACGCCCACTTGATTCGCCACAATGTCCGTGACATTCTCCACAACCTCGGCTTGAATTTCAGAGCTGGTGAGATTGCGGCGGCTCGAAGTTTCTTCGATATCGAACAGCGGCTTTTCGCCGATGACCACGACTTCCTGCCCGAGCGTGAGCACGGTTTCTTCCAATTTGAAATCGAGCGTCACGGTTTGGCCCGCACTTACTTTCACGCCGGTGTTTTGCACTTGCTTGTAGCCGATGATCGAAACTTCGAGCGTGTAAATGCCGGGATTGATATTCGCAATCGTGTAATTGCCGTTCGCATCCGTCGCTGCGCCGTAGTACGTGCCTTTCACGACGACATGCACGCTCGGCAAACCTTCACGCGTTTGCGCATCAAGCACGCGGCCGGTAATCGTGCCTTTGGTTTGCGCTCGAAGCGTGTTCATCGAGAGCAAAGCGAGCCCAAAGCAGATTACAACTTTCCAGCCATTCTTCATAGCAAGCACCCATCATCTTTGCAACGGCGTTAAAACATGTTGTGAGCAACTCAATGTAAAAGCCGCGTGACCTCGTTCCAGTCGCGAATCTCGAGGATACGAACCAGGATATCGTTGATGAGGTCGATATCCTCGATTTGTCCCAGGTCGTTCTCTAACTCAGGAGGCATTGGCCCGAGTTTCTTGGGCAGGAGCAGCATCAATAAATCTCGGCCTTCCGCGAGCTTGCCGCCCTCCAAACCTCTTGCGAGGCCCTTCTCCATACCCTTTTCCATACCCTTTTCCATACCCTTTTCCATACCCTTTTCCATACCCTTTTCCATAC
>JBBILN010000056.1:57918-61475 GCA_037444905.1 bacterium
CCTTTTCCATGCCCTTCTCCATGCCCTTCTCCATGCCTTGATTCCAGCCTTCTTGCCAGCCCTCCTGTTTAAGAATGTTGCTGATCATCTCGACCACCTCGCTTTCTTTTTGCTTGTGCTTGTATGAACGATACTCGTTCCACTTCTCCGCACTCAAGTTAAAATAGTGCATGAGAAAATCAAGATATTTGCCTTGCCGTACGCGTTTGGCGGGATCGATCAGTTCGATAACGCTCTGCAGAGCGCTATCGACGACCTTGAGCCATTCCGTTTGCGCGTACCGCATGAAGGGCAGCATTAATCTCGCAAAAATGTTTTTGCTGTTGAGATACTTCTTTGCCGGCATGCCGCGCAGCAGAACCGGCTCGTAGGTGAAGTAATGATAACGCTTGCGGAGAAACACGCTCTTGATCTCGCGCTTCAGCGTTTTGTTTTTCGCCGAAACGTTGGGGAAATAAACAATCGGAATGACATCGCGTTCGTATTGCTCTTCAAGATAGCTGACACATCGCGCTAACTGATAAATCGAGAAAGCATAAGGATCGTGCTGATGTTCGAGCAAAAAGACGAACGCGGCCT
Source organism: bacterium (assembly GCA_037444905.1). Classification (GTDB taxonomy): domain Bacteria; phylum Zhuqueibacterota; class Zhuqueibacteria; order Zhuqueibacterales; family Zhuqueibacteraceae; genus JABWAN01. Next base: position 58,498 of record JBBILN010000056.1, read on the forward strand.
GCTCATATTTTGCCAACACCGGAACATCCATGCGAAAAAATGAATCAGCGAAAAAGGCTTTGATGGTCTCTTCGCGGATGACCTCGATCTCCGGCTCGTGCTGAAAGAATTCTTCGCACCTGGGCAAAGCAAAGGCAATGGCTTCGCGAGTGTTTTCCACGATGAGCATTTTGAAGTTTTGATCGTGCGAAATGGCTTGTTCTTGCGCATCCATAAGCTTCTCCCAATGTTCCGGTATTATTTCAAAACTTCCAACACGGCCGTGACATTCGAAAAATCTTCAAACAGAAAATCCGGTTGATGGGCGCGCAGTTGTTCGACGGTATAATCACCCGTGGCGACAGCGACCGCAACTGCGCCGTGCGGACGGGCGCATTCAATGTCGCGCGGCGTATCGCCGATAACATACACGCGGTCACGCTGCGCAACCACACCAAACTGCTCCAGCGCGCGGCGCAGCGCGTGCGGCACGAGCTTGTTGCGGTCGCTCTCATCGTCCGCAAACGCGCCGAAGTCGAAGTACTTCCACAAATCGAAGTGAGTGAGTTTGATTTCCGCGGCTTTGCGCCAATTGCCCGTGAGCAAACCGAGATGCGCATGCGGCAACGCGTGCAAATGATCGAGCAATTCCGGAAAGCCCGGCATGATGCGGCGTTTCTCTCGCGGCTTTTGCATGTCCTCGGCGAGATGAATGTAGTAGCGCGTCTTGAATTGCGCGATCTGCTCCCCGCTCCATTGCAATTCGAACTTGTTGAGGGCGTCCTGCAAGATCAATTCATCCGTGCGGCCCGCGAGGCCGATGCCCTGCAACGCATTTGCGATGCCGCTGATTTCTTCAAACGCGAGATTCATCCCATGCACGCCCGAGCCGCCGGAATGAATGAGCGTGCCGTCGATATCGAAGAGAAGAATTTTCATGAAGGCCTTTCAGTTGAAAAAGCGCTTGCTTGGTGAGACGTGGTTTGCTATTGTGTGTCGGCTTCAAAGCTGATTCGCAATTGCGTTTAAAATGGAGGGTATATGGCTCTCAAATTCATTCAGCAAGATGCTGCAACCCTGCGCGAAGCCTTTCTGGAGCGAAAGGCAGAGTACGAAGCTTTGCGCGCCGCAGGAAGATGGTCGGGCGCAGTTTTATACGGTGGAACGTTGCTCGAATTGGCGCTGAAACTGGTGATGTGCAAACATTTGGGTATTACAAACCTTCCGACCATTTTTCAGATACATGATCTTGATCTATTGCTTTGTTGCAGCGGCCAGTTGAGCCGCTTTAAACCTGGAACGGCGCTGGAAACGAATTTTTCATTCATACAGAACAATTGGTCGATGGCACTTCGCTATGAGGGTGCAGTCAGAACGCAACAGAATTCCGAGCAGATTAACCAAGCTTTATTCGATCCTGCCAACGGCGTATTAACATATTTGTCTCAATATTTTTGAGGTGCACTCATGAAATCTGCAATTTTAAAAGAACTGAAAGCTGCGATTGAAGAATGGGCTCGCGTTCACAATATCGAAACTTCTTTAATTGATGTCAAACAAACTGGGATGGGTTCGATTGTTCACGTGCTCGTCGTCGCGCGCAAAGGCTTTGAAAACTGGCCGTTTCATGAGCGGCATGATAGTCTATTTAGTTTTTTAAACGCGAAAGTTGATCGCACTCACAGCGACGTTTTTATCAGCCGCTTGAGCCCCATGACGGAAGAAGAGTACGAAAAGTACGAAGGCGTTGAAGTATAACGCCACGCTCTCCCTATTCCTCCCCCAACCGCGCCAACGCTGCCTGCGCCTCTTGCGCGTGCTCACCCCACGGGAAGCGGTCGAGGTATTCTTGATAACGTTGCCTGGCTTCGGCGGTGCGGCTTACGAACATGAAAAGCAGCTTGATTATCTGGCACTCATTCGTTATCATTCTTCCGCACAGTTGAGAGTTGTTAGGGCATTTAGCAAAGGCGAGGTATTGGTCAGCAATTTTGCGCCGTTATTTTAGATAATCTCTTCGTGTCCTATTACGTCTATGGGAGAATTGCCATGGCTCTAAAACTCATTCTGCAAGATGCGGCGACATTACACGGCGCCTATCAGGAACGCAAGGCGGAATACGATACTTTGCGCGCAGCAGGAAGATGGGCCGGAGCGGTATTGCATGCCGGTACCCTGCTGGAATTGGCGTTGAAATTGGTAATTTGCAAGCTTCTGGGAGTTTCAAAGCTTCCAACAATTTTCCAAGTCCATGACCTTGATCTATTGCTCTATTGCAGCGGTCAAGAAAATCGTTTTGTTCATGATGCAAATTTCCGGAAAAACTTTTCGCTTATCGCAGAGGAGTGGTCGATGGCGTTGCGTTATGAGGGAGCGACTAAAACGCAAAGCGATGCCGACCGTTTTGATGGTGCTCTATTTGATTCTGCTTATGGCGTAATCCCAATCTTGTCTCAATATTTTTGAGGTGTCCAATGAAGACTTCCCTTTTAAAAAAGCTTCGCGAAGCCATTGAAGAATGGGCGCAAACTCATAATGTGGAAGCCACTTTGATCGAAGCCAAGTACATCGGGATCGGCTCACACGTTCACGTGCGCGTGGTGGCACGTCGTGGCTTTGAAAATTGGTCGCGCCACGAGCGTCACGATAGTCTCTTCGACTTTCTGCACGATAAACTTGAGAGCAATGGCGATCTAGTTATAAGCCGTTTGAGCACGATGACCGAAGCAGAATATGAGAAATACGATGAAGTAGAAGCTTGATGCCGGTTTCGTTTATCCTTCCCCCAACCGCTCCAACGCCGCCTGCGCCTCTTGCGCGTGCTCGCCCCAGGGGAAGCGGTCGAGGTATTCTTGATAACGCTGTCGCGCTTCAGCGGTGTCGATACGGGAACCCACCAACCAATAAACTTCCATTGCTTTTGATCGGCGCCTTCGTTATTCTCGCCTAGCCCAACTTCCGCAGTTGTCAGGGTTAAGCTTTGTGTTTTCAATGAAAAT
>JBBILN010000057.1:0-60552 GCA_037444905.1 bacterium
TCCACCAATAACTGAGGCATTACAATGCGGGGAAAATATTTCTTGACAAATTCCTTCAATTTTCTATCTTAAGAAGCTGTTTTTCACAGCTTCTGCATTTTAATGGCAAAAAATGTCGATTCTTGGCCAAAAAATCGTATTCTCGCCTGAAAAGTAGACGCAAAATAGCATAAGATGCCACCATAGCTCAGAAGGTAGAGCGCCTCACTTGTAATGAGGAAGTCGCGGGTTCGATTCCTGCTGGTGGCTCAGGGTCAAAACAAAGAGCAAAAAGCAAACGGAAAAGTTTCTTTTTGCTTTTTGGTCTTTGTTGAGAGCCGTGTATGGAGAGGTTCCAGAGTGGCCAAATGGGGCAGACTGTAAATCTGCTGGCTATGCCTTCGGAGGTTCGAATCCTTCCCTCTCCACCAGATGATGAGAGAATCAGCGGGCCGTGCGGGAGTAACTCAGGTGGTAGAGTCACAGCCTTCCAAGCTGTTGGTCGCGGGTTCGAGTCCCGTCTCCCGCTCGAAATAAAAATTGCTCATGTAGCTCAGTCGGTAGAGCACTTCCTTGGTAAGGAAGAGGTCACCGGTTCAAGCCCGGTCATGAGCTCTTAAGTTCGAACTGTGCTACGAACTCAAGGTCAAGGACAACGAAAGTGCGAGAGATTATCACGCTCGAATGTGGCGATTGCAAACGCCGTAATTATTCGACGACGAAGAACAAGAAAAAGCATACAGCGCGCGTCGAATTCAAGAAGTTTTGTCGTTTCTGTGCCAAGCATACTACGCACAAAGAAACACGTTAGGTTTTTATGTAGGCCTGTAGCTCAACTGGCTAGAGCGCCGGTCTCCAAAACCGGAGGCTGGGGGTTCGATTCCCTCCAGGCCTGCTAAATCTTAATCGTTAGGAAGGTCCAATGAAGATACTAGTGGAAAAGATTCGTGCATTTGTGCGTGATGTACGTACTGAAATGGCAAAGGTGAGCTGGCCCAGTCAAGAAGAGTTGAAAGATTCCACTCTGGTCGTCATTGTCGTCACTTTGATCTTTGCGGCTTTTGCGTTTTCGGTCGATCGTCTTTTGTCTTCTGCTGTTAAATTGCTCTTTTCCTATCTCGTTGGATAACTCGTTGCTTACCTGGAAAGTTTAAGTGTCCGAAGTCGAAGAAAAAAAAGTCGAGGCTGGTGCAAAGAGGTGGTACGCAATTCATGTTCTTTCAGGGCATGAGCGTAAAGTAAAAGCCTATCTGGAAAACGAAGCGAAGGCGTTGGGTTTGGGTGAACGCATTGCGAATATTTTGATTCCCTCCGAAGAAATTACGGAAATGAAGGAAGGCAAAAAGCGCGTGCGCTCGAAAGCATTCTTTCCCGGCTATATGCTCGTCGAGATGGAGTTGGACAAAGAAACGCAACATTTGATTTTGAATACGCCCGGGATCACCAATTTTGTTGGGCCTAAAAACCGGCCGCAATCTCTGCGACAGGAAGAAGTTGATCGCATTCTTGGCAAGGTGCAAGAGAGCCGTTCGCGTGAAGTTATTGCCGTGCCTTTTAGTGTCGGTGATCCAATTCGTGTCATCGACGGCCCGTTCCGCGATTTTACCGGCTTTGTTGAGGAAATCAACGAAGAAAAGAAAAAAGCCAAAGTTATGGTCAGCATCTTCGGACGGTCCACGCCTGTTGAGCTTGATTTCCTTCAGATAGAAACCGAAAAATAAGTCCACGCCTTATTGATTTGAAAGGTTGGTATGGCGAAGAAAATTGTTACACAAGTCAAGTTGCAGATTCCGGGTGGGCAAGCCAATCCTTCCCCTCCTGTTGGCCCGGCGCTTGGCCAGCACGGCGTTAATATTATGGAATTCTGCAAAAGCTTCAATGCGAAAACCTCCGATCGTCCGGGGCTGGTGATTCCGGTCATTATTACGGTCTATTCGGATCGCTCTTTCACTTTTATTTTGAAAACGCCTCCAGCTTCGGTGCTTTTGTTGAAGGCCGCGGGTTTGGAAAAAGGTTCGGGTGTTCCGAATCGCACGAAGGTCGGCAAGGTCAACAAAGAGCAAGTTCGGCAAATTGCCCAAGCCAAAATGGAAGATTTGAACGCGAATGACATTGACGCTGCCATGCGCATGGTTGCAGGTACGGCGCGCAGTATGGGCGTTGAAATCATCTGAAAGCTTTCCTAAGTCAATAAAGATCATAAAAGGTTGCTATGAAACAAAGTCGTCGTTTCACTGAGGTCGCAAAGCTGGTTCAGCCGGGCGTGGAATACTCTCTTGATGATGCCGTGGCATTACTCAAGAAGACGGCGACCGCGAAATTCAACGAATCCATCGAAGTGGCGGTCCGGCTCGGCGTCGATCCTCGCCACGCTGATCAAGTCGTGCGCGGCACCGTTGCCTTGCCGCATGGCATTGGCAAGACCGTGCGTGTTTTGGTGATTTGCAAGACCGCCAAAGAGAACGAGGCGCGGGAAGCCGGCGCCGATCACGTCGGCTTTGATGAATACCTCAAAAAGATCAACGAAGGTTGGTTCGATTTTGATGTGATGATCGCCACGCCTGATGTCATGGCCGAATTGGGCAAGTTGGGAAAGATCTTGGGACCACGTGGCTTGATGCCGAATCCCAAAAGCGGCACAGTCACTTTCGACATCGGTCAGGCTGTGCGCGAAGTCAAGGCCGGCAAAATTGAGTTTCGCGTGGATAAGAGCGGTATTCTGCACGTGAATATCGGTAAGGCCTCGTTTAGCGCGCAGCAGCTCAGTGAAAACATTCGAACCTTCATCGACACGGTGGCGCGTTTGAAACCGGCTTCAGCAAAGGGGCAGTATTTTCGCAGCATCACCGTTTCAAGCACGATGGGCCCGGGCATACCGATTGATCGCAATGTCGCGATGAGTGAACTCAAAAGTTAGTGAGATGGCGAGAATAAAATGCTAGAAACGAAAACCATTCGTCCGGAAAAACAGGAAGCTGTTGCGCAGATCGTTGCAAAGTTCACTTCGGCTAAAAGCGTTTTTCTTACCGACTATTCCGGTTTAACTGTTGAAGCTATTACCAACCTGCGTCGCAATCTGCGGAAGTCGCAAGTTGAGTTTCAAGTCAGTAAAAACACGCTCGCCCGCATTGCGGCGCAGCAAGTCGGTTACAAAGATTTGGTGCCACATCTCGAAGGCCCCACCGCACTTGCTTTTGGAATGGGAGACCCTGCCGCTCCTGCCAAAGTCTTGACCGATTTCTTAAAGACAAACGAAAAGCCGAAAGTCAAAGCGATCATTTTCGAAGGCAAGTATTTTGATGCCAAGTCGATGTCTGAGATCGCTACATTGCCGAGCCGTGAGCAATTGCTGGCGCGTTTGTTGGGTAGCCTCAATTCGCCGATCACGGGCTTGGCAAGTTCCCTTTCAGGCATTATTCGCAAGCTGGCTTACGCTTTGAATGCCGTAGCGGAAAGCAAGCAGAAGACGGAAACGGCATAAGTTCTTTGTGTGAGTAGTCTGCACTCTTGCGGATTTTGCAAGCCGCCCAGGAGAGCAGGGCTACCTCGAAATATATTTAGATTCTCTCCATTTAATAAGGTAAAACTAGCTCTTCGTCAGGAAATTTCACGGCGCGACTAGTTTCAAATCATCAAGGAGGTTGTTGTGTCTACCAATGGCAAGCAGCAAGAGGTGCTGCAACTAATCGAGAACATGACCGTTCTTGAACTCTCTTCTTTGGTCAAAGCAATCGAAGAAAAATTCGGCGTTTCTGCTGCAGCGCCTGCTGTCGCGATGATGCCGGCCGGCGCAGTTGGTGGCGCTCCTGCGGCTCCCGTCGTCGAAGAGAAAACCGAGTTCGACGTGGTTTTGGCGAACGCCGGTGCCAACAAGATCAATGTCATCAAAGTCGTGCGCACGCTCACCAATCTCGGCTTGAAGGAAGCAAAGGATTTGGTCGACAATGCACCCAAGACTTTGAAAGAGGCCGTGAACAAAGAAGAAGCGCAACAAATCAAGGCCAAGCTGGAAGAAGCCGGCGCCACGGTCGAAATCAAATAGAAGGCGTGGAATCGCCTGCCAGTTATTCTGTTATTTCACTAAGGATGGTACTCTTTTACTCGTGCATGTTTCATGGAAAATCTAAACGGTAAGCGTACTTCTTTCTCCACGCTCAACTCCGTAATTGACTTGCCCGATCTTCTGGATATCCAGCTTAAGTCATTTAACGAGTTTCTCCAGATCGACGTTGAGCCGTCCAAGCGTGTCAACAAGGGGATGCACGCGGTTTTCAAAGGCATTTTCCCGATCTATGATAGTCGGGAAAATTTTTGTTTGGACTTCGTCGAGTATTATATCGAGAAGCCGAAATATGACATGGATGAATGCCAGGAGCGCGGCGTCACGTATTCCGTGCCGCTCAAGGCCAAGCTGCGTTTGTCTGTGAAAGACGAAGACACCGGCAACTTCGGCGAAACGACGGAGCAAGTGGTTTATCTCGGCAACATTCCCTACATGACCACGCGCGGCACTTTCATTATCAACGGCGCCGAGCGCATCGTCGTGAGTCAATTGCACCGTTCCCCGGGCGTCTTCTTTGACGAGTTGAAGCATCCCAACGGCTCGAAGATTTTTTCGGCGCGCATCATTCCCTTGCGCGGCTCGTGGGTGGAATTCATGACGGACATTAGCGATGTCATGTATGTCTACATCGACCGCCGCAAAAAATTTCCGGTCACGACGCTGCTCCGCGCGCTGGGATTCTCCACTGACAAAGACTTGCTCCAGTTGTTTGACTTGGTTGAAGAGATTAAAGTCTCGGATTCCAAAATCAAGCAATATCTCGGGCGTACTTCCATTAGTGATGTGGTGGATCGCGAAACCGGCGAAGTGTTGCTGGAGAAAGATGCGGAGCTTACCGAAGAGGCGATTGACCGCCTCAAAGCCGCGAAAGTGCCGGTGTTGCGTTTGCTCAAACAAGATAGCGCATTCGGCCCGGAGGTGATTTCAAACACATTGCGGCGGGATAGCGCGCTCTCCCAAGCTGATGCGCTCGAAACCATCTATCGCCACTTGCGCTCCGGCGAGCCGCCTGACTTTGACACGGCGAAACAATTTCTCGAGCGTTTGTTCTTCAACGCGAAACGCTACGATTTGGGCGAAGTCGGGCGCTATCGCTTGAACAAAAAGCTGAATTTGAATGTCCCCGAGGCGACAACGGTTCTCACCCACGAGGATATTATCACGATCATTAAGTATCTGCTCGATATGCGGAACGGCCATCGTACCGCAGATGATATCGACCACTTGGGTAATCGTCGCATTCGCACGGTCGGCGAGCAGCTCTCGCAACAAATGAGCGTGGGACTTTCGCGCATGGCGCGCACGATCAAAGAACGCATGAATCTGCGCGAAAGCGAAAAGCTGACGCCGCAAGATCTCGTCAACGCGCGCACCATTATCTCGGTGATCAATACGTTCTTCGGCACGAGCCAGCTCTCGCAGTTCATGGATCAAACCAATCCGCTCGCAGAGTTGACGCACAAGCGACGCCTTTCCGCGCTTGGCCCCGGCGGTCTCACGCGCGAGCGTGCGGGTTTCGAAGTGCGCGACGTGCACTACACGCACTATGGCCGTTTGTGCCCCATCGAAACGCCGGAAGGCCCAAACATCGGTTTGATTTCCTCGCTCACCACCTTTGCTCGCATCAACGATTTCGGTTTCATTGAAACCCCGTATCGCCGCGTGAAAGATGGGCGCGTGCTGAATGACATTGCCTACCTTTCTGCAGACGACGAAGATCAATACGTCATCGCGCAAGCGAACGCACCGATCGACAACAAAGGTTACTATGAGAGCGATCGCGTAAAGGCGCGAATCAAAGGCGAGTTTCCGGTAGTGCAGCCGCAAGAAGTGCACTACATGGACGTTTCTCCAAACCAAATCGTGTCCGCGGCCGCCGCGTTGATTCCTTTCCTCGAACACGATGACGCGAACCGCGCTTTGATGGGTTCGAACATGCAACGCCAGGCCGTGCCACTGTTGGTGCCGCAATCGCCGTTGGTGGGCACCGGCATGGAAGCGAAGATCGCCAGAGACTCGCGCGCAATGATCGTATCCGATTACGACGGCGTCGTCGAGCATGTGGAATCCAATCGTATCATCATTCGCAAAGACATGCCCGGGCGCGGCAAGAAGACCGATCCCGAGAGCTTGTTGAGCTTCGAAGAATCCGATCTGGTATCCTATCGTTGCACGAAGTTCATGCGCACCAATCAAGATACGTGCATCAATCAACGCCCGATTGTGAAAGTCGGTGATCGCGTGTCGAAAGGCCAGGTGCTTGCAGATGGTTGTGCCACGGAAGATGGCGAACTGGCGTTGGGCCGCAATGTGCTGGTAGCGTTCATGCCGTGGCGCGGTTACAACTTCGAAGACGCGATTGTCATGTCCGAGCGCATCGTGCAAAAGGATGTGTACACTTCGATTCATATTGAAGAATTCGAGCTGCAAGTGCGCGACACGAAGCGCGGGGAAGAAGAGCTCACGCGTGAAATTCCCAACGTCTCCGAAGAAGCCACGAAAGATTTGGATGAAAACGGCATCATTCGCGTGGGCGCGGAAGTGCAAGCCGGAGACATCCTCGTCGGCAAAGTCACGCCGAAAGGCGAGACCGATCCGACGCCCGAAGAGAAATTACTGAAAGCCATTTTCGGTGAAAAGGCCGGCGACGTGAAGGATGCTTCGCTGAAAGCGCCGCCGGGATTGAAGGGGATCGTGATCGACACGAAGCTGTTCTCGCGCAAGAAGAAAGATCCGAAATCGAAGCGCCAAGAAAAGAAGAAGCTCGATGAAATTGAAGATTGGCATACGCGGGAACTGGCGCGCGTCAAAAGATTGTTGAATGAAAAGTTGATCAACCTGCTTGCGGGCGAGACTTCCGGCACGATTCGCGATCTCAACAGCGGCAAAGTGATTGTGCGCGCCAACACCGAGCTCACCGAAGAGCGTTTGGCGGAATTGGATTTCGACAAACTCGACCGCAGCGAGGGCTGGACGGAAAAGAAGCGCATCAACGAATTAGTCGAGTCGCTGCATGTGGCGTACGAGCGTAAAGTGTTGGACATCAACGAAGAATACGAGCGCCAGAAAACCAAGATCCTGATTGGCGATGAATTACCGCCGGGCATTGTTCAGCTTGCGAAAGTTTATGTTGCCAAGAAGCGCAAGTTGATGGTGGGCGATAAAATGGCGGGCCGCCACGGCAACAAAGGCGTGGTCGCGCGCATCGTGCCGATAGAAGATATGCCGCGCTTGGCGGACGGTCGCCCGGTCGATATCGTGCTTAATCCGCTTGGCGTGCCCTCGCGTATGAATCTCGGACAAATCTTCGAGACCAATCTCGGCTGGGCGGCGTCTATGTTGGGCGTCAAGTTCGCCACACCGGTGTTTGATGGCGCAACCGAAGAGCAAGTGCATGAGCAAATGATCAAGGCCGGTCTCCCCACGAGCGGTAAGGTGCAGCTCTTTGATGGCCGCTTGGGCGAGCCGTTTGATGAAGAAGTGACAGTCGGCCAAATTTACATGATGAAGCTCTCGCACTTGGTGGAAGACAAGATCCACGCGCGTTCAATCGGCCCCTACTCGCTGATCACGCAGCAGCCGCTGGGCGGCAAGGCGCAATTCGGCGGCCAGCGTTTCGGTGAAATGGAAGTGTGGGCGCTGGAAGCTTATGGTGCGGCGTACACACTGCAAGAAATTCTCACCGTGAAATCCGATGACGTGCGCGGCCGTTCGAAAGTTTATGAAGCGATTGTGAAGGGCGACAATCTGCCCGAGCCCGGTTTGCCGGAATCATTCAACGTGTTGATTCGCGAACTGCAAGGGCTGGGTTTGGATATCGAACTCATTGATGATACGGAAAACGGCAAGGCTTAATATTAAACACAACAGGACGTTTTTGACAAGCTTTGCGACTCCATGGAGGTTTTGAAGTGAGCTACTTTCCCAAACAAGATTCGACCATGCGGCGGCATTTCAACGCCATCGGCATCAGTCTGGCTTCGCCGGATAAAATTTTAGAGCGCTCGCACGGTGAGGTCACCAAGCCCGAGACGATCAACTATCGTTCGTTCAAGCCGGAAAAAGACGGCCTGTTCTGCGAGAAAATTTTCGGACCGGTGCGTGATTGGGAATGTCATTGCGGCAAATACAAACGTATTCGCTATAAAGGCATCGTGTGCGATCGCTGCGGCGTGGAGGTCACGACGAAATCCGTGCGCCGCGAGCGCATGGGGCACATTACGCTGGCTGTGCCCGTCGTGCACATTTGGTATTGGAAGTCGCTGCCTTCGAAGATCGGCTATATTCTCGGCATGAGCGGCAAGGATTTGGAAAAGGTGATCTATTACGAATCCTATGTTGTGATCGAGCCGGGCAAAAGCGGCTTGGAGCCGAAAGAATTGCTCACGGAAGATGATTACTTCCGCGTGATGGCCGAGCATGGCGAACCGGCGCCGGGCGAAAACGACAATGAAAATGCCCCGCGCTTCGTCGCAAAAATCGGCGGTGAAGCCGTGCTGGAATTGCTGCGCCGCGCCGATCCCGAAAAGCTTTCGGTGGAGTTGCGCCATCAGGTCAAAGTCGAAACCTCCTTTCAAAGAAAAGCCGATGCGCTCAAACGCTTGAAAGTCATCGAAGCGATCAAGCGCAGCAAGAATCGTCCGGACTGGATGGTGCTCTCCGTCATTCCAGTAATTCCACCCGAGTTGCGCCCGTTGGTGCCGTTGGAAGGCGGCCGCTTCGCGACTTCGGATTTGAACGATCTCTATCGCCGTGTGATTATCCGCAACAACCGCTTGAAGAAGTTGATGGAGATCAAAGCGCCGGAAGTCATCTTGCGCAACGAAAAGCGTATGCTGCAAGAGGCCGTCGACGCTTTGTTTGATAACGGTCGCAAGACCGCGGCGGTGCGCGGCGATGGTAATCGTCCGCTCAAGTCCCTCTCTGATATGCTACGCGGCAAGCAAGGCCGTTTCCGTCAAAACTTGTTGGGCAAGCGTATCGATTATTCCGGCCGTTCGGTCATTGTGGTCGGCCCGGAGTTGCGTTTGCACGAGTGCGGTTTGCCAAAAGAAATGGCGCTCGAGCTTTTCAAGCCGTTCGTCATTCGCAAGCTCGTCGAGCGCTCGATTGCAAAAACAGTGAAGAGCGCGAAGAAAATGGTGGATCGTCGCGACGCCAGTGTATGGGATATTTTGGAAGAAATTATCGACGACCATCCCATTCTCTTGAACCGCGCGCCGACGTTGCACCGTCTCGGCATTCAAGCCTTTCAACCGATTTTGATCGAAGGCAAAGCGCTGCAAATTCACCCACTAGTTTGCGCCGCATTTAATGCGGATTTCGATGGCGACCAAATGGCAGTGCACGTGCCATTGAGCTATTATGCGCAAACCGAAACGCGCTTATTGATGCTGTCGAGCCACAATATTTTGTCGCCAGCCTCCGGCCGCCCACTCGCAATCCCCAGCCAGGATATCGTGTTGGGTATTTACTATCTCACCAAGGCCAAAAACGGCCTGCCGGGTGAAGGTAAAATCTTTTCGAACGTCGAAGAAGTCAACATCGCTTACAGCGACGGCAGGATTGCGCTGCACACAAGAATCAAAGTGCGCATGAACGACAAGTTGGTCGAGACCACGGTCGGTCGCGTTTTGCTCAATCGCGTGGTTCCGCGTGAGATTGGTTTTGTGAATGAGCTGTTGACGAAGAAGCGTTTGGAAGAATTGATTGCGCAAGTTTATAAGCAATTGGGCAATTATCGCACGGCGCACTTCCTGGATGAATTGAAACAGCTTGGCTTCAGTTATGCGATGAAATCCGGCGTCACCGTCGGCGTCATGGATGTCATGATTCCGAATGAAAAGGTGAAATATTTGGATTCGGCTTTTAACAAGGCGAATACCATTCAAAACCAATATGAAAAAGGTGTCATCACAGACGGTGAGCGTTATAATCAGATCATCGACATTTGGACGTACACCACGAGTGAAGTCGCGGAAAAAATGTTCGAACGCTTGTCCGCCGATCGTCAAGGCTTCAATCCGATTTTTATGATGGCCGACTCCGGTGCGCGTGGCTCGAAAGAGCAGATTCGTCAGCTTGCGGGCATGCGTGGTTTGATGGCCAAACCGCAAAAGAAGATGACCGGGCAGATGGGCGAGATTATCGAGAACCCCATCACCGCAAACTTCCGCGAGGGCTTGTCTGTGTTGGAGTATTTCATCTCCACGCACGGTGCGCGCAAGGGTCTGGCTGATACCGCATTGAAAACTGCAGATGCAGGTTATCTCACTCGTCGCCTTGTGGATGTGGCGCAAGACGTCATTATTTCGTTGGAAGATTGCGGCACAATTCTCGGTTTGCGCACCGGGGATTTGAAAGAGGGCGAAGAGGTGATTGAGCCGCTACGGGATCGTATTCTCGGCCGCGTCTCGCAGGAAGATGTTTATGATCCGGACAGCGGCGAAATGATTTGCGAAGCCGGTATGATCATCGACGAAGACAAGGCCGATCGAATTTCAGACGCTGGCTTAGAAACCGTGTTGATTCGTTCAGTGCTCACTTGTGAAGCCGAACGAGGTGTGTGCGCCAAGTGTTATGGTCGCAACCTGGCAACCGGCAAGATGGTGAATATGGGCGAAGCCGTCGGCGTGATGGCCGCACAATCCATCGGTGAGCCGGGCACGCAATTGACGCTGCGAACTTTTCACATTGGTGGTACGGCTTCACGTATCGCGGCGCAATCGCAGGTCACTTCGAAGCATGTGGGGCAAGTCAAGTTTGAAAATTTGAAATCCGTCTTTCATGAAGATGGAACGATGATCGCGGTTGGCCGAAACGGTAAATTGAAAATTATTGATGAGAATAACCGCACGGTGGCGCAGTACATTATCCCTTACGGAGCGAATATTCTGGTGAAGGAAGATGATGTGGTGCCGCGCGGCAAGGTCGTCTTCCGTTGGGATCCGTACACGGCCAGCATTCTCGCCAATCATGATGGCGTAGTGAAGTTCGTTGACATTCGCGAGAACGTTACCCTGCGTGAAGAGCTGGATGAAACGACGGGCTTGAAGCAGCGCGTGATCATTGAAACGCGCTTGCGCAATTTGAGTCCGCAAATCCACATCATGGATGGGGATAAGAAATTGAGCACGTACATTCTGCCCACGCGCTCACATTTGCAGGTGTCGGAAGGACAGCATGTTAGTGCGGGTGATGTGCTCGTTAAGATTCCACGCGAAATTGCCAAAACGCGTGACATCACTGGCGGTCTGCCGCGTGTTGCCGAGCTTTTCGAGGCGCGTCGCCCCAAGGAGCCGGCCATTGTAAGCGAAATTGATGGCCAGGTAAAATTTGGTGAAATCCGTCGTGGCGTCAGAAAGATCAATATTATATCGCGTGACGGCAAAGAGGAAAAAGTTTATCAAATTCCTTATGGCAAGCACGTGTTGGTGCACGATGGCGATTGGGTGCATGCGGGCGAGAAATTGTCGGAAGGATCTATCGCGCCACAGGACATATTGAATATTATGGGACCGAACAAAGTTCAGGAATACCTTGTGAACGAAATTCAAGAAGTTTATCGGTTGCAAGGTGTGCGTATCAATGACAAGCATATTGAAGTCATCGTGCGTCAAATGCTGCAGAAGGTTAAAATTGAGGACCCCGGCGATACCGATTATCTGGAGGGCGATCAAGTCGATAAGATTAGATTTTTGGCGGAGAATGAGCGTATTCGCCAGCAAGTTGTTGTGGCAGATGCCGGTGATTCAAAGCTGAGGATAAATGCGTTGTATGATCAAGAAGAGGTGGATAAGGTCAATGAAAAAATGAAAAAGGCTGGAAAGAAGTTGGTAAAAGTCAGGCCTTCGCAGCCCGCAACTTTTCAGCCGCTATTGTTGGGGATTACCAAGGCTTCCTTGACCACTGATAGTTTCATTTCTGCCGCTTCTTTTCAAGAGACTACCCGCGTATTGACAGAAGCGTCCATTGAGGGCAAGATCGATAAACTGCTCGGCCTGAAGGAAAATGTGATCATGGGGAATCTGATTCCTGCGGGCACGGGTTTGAATAAATTTAAGCGTCTTCGAGTATCTGCTGATGGGCAAGTCACAGAATTAGGCTCAACGCTGCAAAGTGTCGCGGGATAGTGCAAAGCGCATGCAAAAAGGCCGGAAAAGTCGTTGCTTTTTCGATTATGTTTGTGTATATTATCAATCTGTGACATAGAGGAGTTCACTTGCCAACAATCAATCAATTAGTTCGCCACGGTCGTCAAAAATTGAAGCGCAAAACGACGGCTCCGGCACTATCTGGTGCACCTCAAAAACGAGGTGTTTGTACACGTGTGTATACAACGACTCCCAAAAAGCCAAACTCGGCTCTTCGGAAGGTTGCGCGCGTGCGATTGACTCATGGCTATGAGGTAACGGCTTACATTCCAGGAGAAGGTCATAACCTGCAAGAGCACTCTATTGTGCTCATTCGTGGAGGTCGCGTAAAGGATTTGCCGGGTGTGCGGTACCATATTGTTCGAGGCGTCTACGATTCTGCAGGCGTGCAAGAAAGAAATCAGGGTCGTTCGAAATATGGAACTAAAAAGAAAAAGGCTGCAACCAAATAGGTCGTCGTGAATTATGCCTAGAAGAAAGCGTATTGTAAAGCGAGAAGTTTTGCCCGATCCGAAGTTTGGGAGCGTATTGGCGACTAAATTCATTAACGGATTGATGCGTGGTGGCAAGCGCAGCGTCGCTGAGCGGATTTTTTATAGCGCTATCGAAATTGCGGGAACGCGGACGGGCAAAAAAGGTATGGATGTGTTCGAGAAAGCCATGGATAATGTTAAGCCAATTCTCGAAGTCAAGTCACGACGTGTCGGTGGTGCCAATTATCAGGTTCCAGTTGAAGTGCGCTCCGAGCGCCAGCAAGCGTTGGCGATTCGCTGGCTGGTGGGTTATTCGCGCGAGCGCAATGAGAAAACCATGGCAGAGAGATTGGCGGGTGAGATTGTTGCGGCTTCGAATAAGGAAGGCAGTGCAATAAAAAAGCGCGAAGATACGCATAAAATGGCTGAGGCCAATAAGGCGTTCGCGCATTTTCGGTGGTGAATTTTACTTTTCTGGTCTATAGCTGAAGATTTGAGAAGGAGTTTCATTTTCTCCACGCGCTCTGCGAGAAGATGCTCTTTTGTTTTCTTCAGAGAATTTGTGGAGTTTTTTTATGTCTAAGAATATCGACCTAGCGCGTGTGCGCAATATCGGCATTATGGCTCATATTGATGCCGGTAAAACCACAACGACCGAACGCATTCTTTTCTATACCGGGAGAATTCACCGGATGGGAGAGGTGCATGACGGCGCAGCGACTACTGATTGGATGGAGCAGGAGCGCGAGCGGGGTATTACCATTACGTCTGCGGCCATTTCTTGTTCTTGGAAAGATCATCGCATAAACATTATTGATACGCCGGGCCACGTAGATTTTACGATCGAAGTTGAGCGGTCTTTGCGCGTGTTGGATGGTGCCGTTGCGCTTTTTTGTGCGGTTGGCGGCGTAGAGCCACAATCTGAGACGGTGTGGCGACAGGCGGATCGTTATCGTGTGCCGCGTCTTGCTTTCATTAATAAGATGGATCGTGTCGGTGCGGATTTTTACGGCGCCATTGATATGATCAAAGAAAAGCTTGGCGCGAACGCGGTGCCGCTGCAAATTCCATTTGGTGACGGCGAGTTGTTTACGGGGATCGTCGATCTGATTCGCATGAAGGGCGTGGTTTATAGCGAAGATACTTTGGGCTCAAAATGGGAAGAAACGGAAATTCCTGCTGAGCTCGTAGCCAAGGCTGCAGAATACCGAACAATATTGCTTGAAGCGGTGTCCGAGTATGATGACACTCTGCTTGAAAAATACCTTCATGATCAACCCATCTCCGAAGATGAAATTCGCGCAGCGATTCGCAAGGCCACGATTGATGTTTCGATGGTCCCGGTGCTTTGCGGTTCCGCTTTCAAAAACAAAGGTGTGCAGCGCCTTCTCGACGCAGTAAATTTCTATCTGCCCTCGCCGATCGATATGCCCGATGTGAAGGGGGTGCATCCGAAGACTGACGAGCAACTCACTCGGAAAGCCGATCCCAATGAGCCGTTTTCTGCGCTGGCTTTCAAGATTATGACAGATCCTTATGTCGGAAAGTTGACGTATTTTCGGGTCTATTCCGGCAAGGTTGAATCGGGCAGTTATGTTTACAATAGTACTTCTGGCACCAAAGAGCGCATTGGCCGTCTCTTGGTTATGTCGGCGAACAAGCGAGAAGATGTCGAAAGTGCGCAAGCTGGCGATATTGTCGCCGCTGTCGGCCTGAAGAATACCAAAACCGGTCACACGCTATGCGCCGAAAACAAGCAAATCATTTTGGAGTCGATGCACTTTCCGGAGCCGGTTATCTCTGTCGCGATTGAACCGCGAACCAAGGCCGATCAGGACCTGCTCGGCGAGTCTCTGGCCAAGTTGGCCGAGGAAGATCCGACGTTTAAGGTGCGCACGGATGAAGAGACTGCGCAAACTCTTATTGCTGGAATGGGTGAGCTTCATCTGGAAATTCTTATTGACCGCCTTTTGCGCGAGTTTAAGGTGCATGCGAATGTTGGCAAACCGCAAGTTGCCTATAAAGAAACCATTCGCAAGAAAATGGAGGGTGTGGGCAAATTTATTCGCCAAAGCGGTGGTCGTGGTCAATATGGTCACGTTGTAATTGAGATCGAGCCGAATGAACCCGGCAAGGGATTTGAGTTTGAAAGCCGTATCGTTGGCGGCGTTGTACCAAGGGAATATGTAAAGCCAACGATGGAAGGCATTCAACAAGCTTTGCAAACCGGCGTTCTTGCGGGCTATCCGATGGTCGACATTAAAGCTGCACTCATCGATGGTTCCTATCATGATGTCGATTCCTCGGAAATGGCTTTTAAAATTGCCGGTTCGATGGCGTTTAAAGATGCCGCGAAAAAGGCTACTCCTGTGTTGTTGGAGCCGGTAATGGATGTCGAAGTCGTTGTGCCGGAAAACTACATGGGAGATGTGATGGGCGATCTGAACTCGCGTCGCGGTCGTATTCGCGGTATGGTGCCGCGCAATAACGTACAAGTGATCGCAGCGACGGTTCCTTTGAGCGAGATGTTTGGATATGCCACGACGTTGAGATCGATTACTCAAGGCCGTGCCATTTATACAATGCAATTTTCTCATTATGATCAAGTGCCGCAGTCTATTGCTGAAACCCTGACCGAAGCCGTGCAAGCCAAATCTTGAGTTTTGTGGCTTGTTGTCTTCTTGCTGTCGCTTGATCTTGATAACAAAATTAACCCAATCCCAAAGTTTTGCGGGAGGACGATGTTATGGCAAAAGAGAAGTTTGTGCGCAGTAAGCCGCACGTGAATATCGGTACGATCGGTCACGTTGATCACGGCAAAACCACGTTGACGGCGGCGATCACGCTGGTGCTCGAGAAAAAAGGTCTGGCGCAATTCCGCAGCTATGATTCGATTGATAATGCTCCGGAAGAAAAGGCGCGCGGTATCACGATTAATACCGCCCACGTGGAGTATCAAACGGATAACCGCCACTATGCGCATGTGGATTGCCCGGGTCACGCGGATTATGTCAAAAACATGATCACCGGTGCTGCGCAAATGGATGGTGCCATCCTGGTTGTGAGCGCGGCGGATGGTCCTATGCCGCAAACACGCGAGCACATTCTTTTGGCGCGTCAAGTCGGCGTTCCTTATATCGTCGTGTTCATGAACAAGGTCGATATGGTGGACGATCCTGAGCTTCTGGAATTGGTCGAACTGGAATTGCGCGACCTGCTCAAGGAATACAAATTCCCCGGCGACGAGATTCCTATCGTGAAGGGCAGCGCGCTGGAAGCCTTGAACAACCCGGGTGATCCGGTAAAGTCCAAGTGCGTGGTCGAATTGATGGAAGCGGTCGATCGCTATATCCCGACTCCCGTTCGTGAAATTGATAAACCCTTCTTGATGCCGGTCGAAGACGTTTTCTCAATCAGCGGTCGCGGCACGGTTGGCACCGGCAGAATCGAACGCGGTAAAATTAAGGTCGGCGACAATGTCGAAATCGTTGGCTTGGGCGCTGATATGAAGTCGGTCGTCACGGGCGTGGAAATGTTCCGCAAATTGTTGGATAGCGGTGAAGCGGGTGACAATGTCGGCCTCTTGTTGCGCGGTATCGACAAAGAAAAGCTCGAGCGTGGTATGGTCATCGCGGCTCCGGGTTCGATTACTCCTCACACTAAATTTACCGCCGAAATCTACGTTTTGAAGAAAGAAGAAGGCGGCCGCCATACACCATTTTTCAATGGCTATCGTCCGCAGTTCTATTTCCGTACGACGGATGTGACCGGCGTGGCGCATTTGCCGCAAGGCGTGGAAATGGTGATGCCCGGCGACAATATTTCCGTGGAAGTCGAATTGATCTCTCCCATCGCCATGGAAGAAGGTCTTCGTTTCGCCATTCGTGAGGGCGGACGCACCATCGGTGCAGGTGCTGTGGCGAAAATTGTGCAATAGGACTGGTTTGCGCATGATTGTAGCATAATAATGGGCATCGAGAAGTTGTGCGATGCCCTTTGTTTCGTCAATACCTGGCGTTTAGGTTCAGTTACGAAGTTTTGTTCATCAGTAACCAGGAGTAAAATCCTCGTGGTCGGTCAAAGGATACGTATCAAGCTCAAAGCTCATGATCATCGCTTGATCGATAAATCGACAGACAAGATCATTCGCACGGCGAAGCAAACGGGCGCGGCGATTTCCGGCCCGATTCCGTTGCCCACCAAGCGTTCCATCTATACCGTGCTGCGCTCTCCTCACGTCGACAAAAAATCGCGTGAACAATTCGAGACGCGTATCCACAAGCGCCTCATCGACATTCTAAATTCTACTTCCAAAACCGTGGATGCGTTGATGAAGCTCGAGCTGCCGGCCGGCGTTGATGTCGAAATCAAAGTATGAAGCGAGTACCGTCGCTTTTGCGGCAATGAGTTGATGGGATTACCCTGTTTAAGGCCAATATGAGTGGATTGATCGGTAAAAAACTCGGAATGACCCGCATCTTTGATGAGCGCGGCAACGGCATTCCTGTGACTGTAATTGAGACCGGTCCGTGCTACGTGACCGAGATTCGTACGGCCGACAAACACGGCTACGATGCGATTCAGCTCGGATTTATTGACAAATCTGAAAAAAAAGTCAATAAGCCGGAGGCCGGGCATTTTGCCAAAGCCAACGTGAAGCCGCAACGCTACCTAAGAGAGTTTAGAACCTTCAAAAATGCCGGCGAGTTGAAGCTCGGCGACGTGGTGAAGGCGGATATCTTTAAGCCCGGCGACAAAGTGAAGGCTATCGGCATCAGCAAGGGCAAGGGTTTTCAAGGCGTGGTGAAGCGCCATCATTTTGGCGGCGGATCGGTTACGCACGGCCAGAGCGACCGTACGCGCGCGCCCGGTTCGATGGGCGGCAGTTCTTATCCTTCCCGCGTGTGGAAGGGCATGCGCATGGCCGGCCAAATGGGCAACGTTCGCGTGAGCATGCGCAACTTGAAGGTCGTGAAAGTTGATGCGGAAAATAACATTGTCATGGTGAGTGGTGGTGTTCCTGGCGCTCGTAACGGAATTTTGATTCTCTCCAAGTGAGCTGAATATGCAAGTCGAGGTTTATACAAAAGACGGTCAGAAAACCGGTAAGACCATCGAGCTTCCCGATGCCGTCTTCGGCATTGAGCCGAATGGGCATGCGGTCTATTTGGTCGTGAAGGCCCAGATGGCGAACCGCCGGCAAGGCACGCATAAGACCAAAACTCGCAAAGAGGTGCGTGGCGGCGGCAAGAAGCCGTGGAAGCAAAAGGGCCGTGGCGTGGCGCGCGCCGGCTCGACGCGTTCGCCCTTGTGGGTCGGCGGCGGTCGTGTTTTCGGTCCACAGCCGCGCGATTATACGCAGGCCGTTAACAAGAAAGTTAGTCGCCTCGCTAGAAGATCGGTTCTGTCCTCGAAACTGAAAGAACAGAAGCTTTTTGTCGTGGAAGATTTTACGATAGCGAGCGGCAAGACGCGCGATATGGCGGTGGTGCTGAAGAATTTCGGCGCCGACAAAACCAAATCGCTCTTTTTGCTTCCCGCGCAGGACGAGATGCTCCATCGCGCCAGCAAGAATCTTCCCGGCGTGAATGTGCAAACCGGCGAAAACGTTTCGACCTACGAGTTGCTCGATTGCCAAAAATTGTTCATTCAAGAAGGTGCGGTTGCGAAAATCGCAGGAGTGTTGCAAGCATGAGAACTCCGGAAGAAATTTTGCGCCGTCCATTGTTGACGGAAAAAATTCTAAAGCTCACCGAGAAGCAAAACCGATATGGCTTCGAGGTTTTGCCCGAAGCGAACAAGCACGAAGTTAAGGTCGCAGTCGAGAAAAAGTTTGGTGTGAAAGTTCTCGACGTGCACATCGTAAATGTGAAGGGCAAACGCAAGCGCATGAACACGCGCCGCGGCATGACGTTCGGCAAACGCAGCGACCGCAAGAAGGCGATTGTGACGGTTGAGTCGGACAAGAAAATTGATTTTTACTCGGGCGGAGTGGTTTCATAAGAGTTGGCTGGCAGAATGCCTTCCGGCGTTTAAGCCCGAGAGGTTTGCTGTAAACATTTATTACGGAATTTAGAAAGGCAAGTATGCCTCTCAAAACATTTAAACCCGTGACACCGAGCTTGCGGTTTACCGCATTGCCGACGTTTGAAGAGATTACGAAGCGCACGCCGGAAAAATCTCTCCTGCGCCCGTTAAAGAAATCGGGCGGCCGCAACAATCTGGGTATGTTGACGAGCCGGCATCGCGGCGGCGGCCATAAGCGTAAGTACCGAGTAATTGACTTCAAGCGCGACAAAGACGGCGTTCCCGCGCGCGTTGCTGCGATTGAATATGATCCGAATCGCTCGGCGCGTATCGCTCTTTTATATTATGCTGATGGCGAGAAGCGCTACATCCTCGCGCCCGTGGGTTTGCAGGTTGGCGAAGTATTGAATTCTGGCCCGCAGGCCGAGATTCGCGTGGGCAACTCTTTGCCGTTGAGTCAAATTCCACTGGGTCTCACTGTGCACAATGTGGAATTGTCTCGTGGCCGCGGCGGGCAATTGGGCCGCAGCGCAGGCAGTGAAATTCAATTCGTAGCGCGCGATGAAAAATATGCACAGTTAAAGATGCCCTCCGGTGAAATTCGCATGGTGCCGGTTGACAATCGCGCGACGATTGGGCAAGTCGGGAATCTTGAGCACGAAAATATTTCGTACGGAAAAGCCGGTCGCACGCGTTGGCTCGGTCGCCGGCCGCATGTGCGTGGCGTTGCCATGAATCCGGTCGACCACCCCATGGGCGGTGGCGAAGGCAAGACTTCCGGCGGCCGCCACCCGTGTTCGCCATGGGGGCAAAAGTCAAAAGGTTTGAAGACGCGCAAACGCAAGAATCTTTCAAATAAATTCATCATCAAACGTCGAGACAAATAGTACGAGGTCATAAATGCCGCGAAGCGTCAAAAAAGGCCCATATGTCGATGAGAATTTGCTCGATCGCATTCAAGGGATGAACGCGAAGAATGAGAAGCGCGTCGTGAAAACGTGGGCGCGCCGCTCCACGATCATTCCGGAATTCGTCGGCCACACTTTGGCAATTCACAACGGCAAGCAGTTCATTCCGGTTTTCATCAGCGAAAACATGGTTGGACACAAGCTGGGCGAATTTGCTCCCACGCGCATCTTTCGTGGTCATGCCGGCAAGGCTGCCGCAGAGAAAACGTCTAAAGTCAAACCTGCTGCGGAAGGAGGAGCCCGGTAATGGAAGCTCGTGCTCGTGCACGTTACCTGCGGATGTCGCCGCGTAAAGTTCGTCGTGTGATGAGCTTGGTGCGTGGCAAAAATGTTGAGTCGGCTTTGAACATTTTGCACTTCACGCGCAAGCGTGCGGCCCTGCCCGTGGAAAAGACGCTGCGTTCCGCAGTTGCCAATATGATTAAGAAACAAGAAGGCAAGAAGGTCGCTCCCGAAGAATTGGTGATTGCGCAGGCGTTCGTTGATGGCGGTTTCATGATGAAGCGTTTTCGCGCCGGCTCCATGGGCCGCGCCTCACGCATTCGCAAACGCTCTTGCCATGTGACGATCGTGGTTTCGGATGGTCAACCCTCAGAAGCAGTCAACGAGTAGGAGGTTGTTTGGGTCAGAAAACTAACCCTGTCGGTTTGCGTCTCGGTATCGTTCGTGAATGGGAATCGAATTGGTTCGGCGGACGCAATTTCAAAGACAAGCTGAAAGAAGATTTGTACCTGCGCCGTTATGTGCGTAGCCGTCTGCAACGCGCCGGCGTATCGACCATTCAAATCGAACGCGATCCTTCCGACAAAAGAATAACGGTCACGATTCACACCGCGCGCCCCGGTATCGTGATCGGACGCAAAGGCGCGGAAGTCGACAAGCTGAAAGAAGAATTGCAGCGCGTCACCAAAAAAGATATTCAACTTAATATCAATGAGATTAAGCGGCCGGAGTTGGACGCCTATTTGGTCGCGGAGAATATCGCACACCAATTGGAGGCGAAAATCGCGTTTCGCCGCGCGATGAAAAAAGCCATTACCGGCACGATGCGCATGGGTGCGGAAGGCGTGAGAGTGTTTTGTTCCGGCCGCCTCGGCGGCGCCGAAATGGCGCGCAACGAGCAGTACAAAGAGGGCCGCATTCCTTTGCACACGCTCCGTGCGGATATCGACTTTGCGCGCGCGATTGCAAAAACGACCTACGGCACCATCGGCGTCAAAGTGTGGATTTGCCGCGGCGAAATCATTTGAGTGCGATTGAGGAGATTGTCAGCTTATGATGATGCCAAAGAGAGTCAAGTTCCGCAAGCAGCAGCGCGGACGTATGAAGGGCAAGGCCGTGCGCGGCAGCAGCATCGCTTTTGGTGAATTCGGTTTAAAGGCAACTGAGCCGGCGTGGATTACCGCGCGCCAAATTGAAGCGAGCCGCGTTGCCATGACCCGCTTCCTCAAGCGCGGCGGCAAAGTGTGGATTCGTATCTTCCCGGACAAGCCGGTGACGGAAAAACCCGCGGAAACCCGCATGGGAAAAGGCAAGGGCACGCCAGAATACTGGGTTGCGGTCGTGAAGCCGGGTAGAATGTTGTTTGAAATTGCAGGCGTGGAAAAAGACGTCGCGCAACAAGCTATGCGTCTGGCTGCGCACAAACTGCCGATTCGCACGAAGTTTGTAAGCGCCAGCGATTTCGCGCATTAAGGCGGAGTATTAGAAGATGAAAATCAAAGAGCTTAGAGAGTTGAACGAAACCGAACTCAAGCACAAGCTGAAAGATCTACAGGAAGAGTACCAGAACTTCCGCTTTCAACATACGACCCGGCAGCTTGATAATCCGTTGAGGTTGCGAATGGTGCGGCGCGATATTGCGCGCATCAAAACCATTTTGCAGGCATTTGGTGGCAGTCAGCTCACTGTGAAGGAAACGGCGGCATGAGTTCGAACGAAATGAATCCCACGACGATTACCACACCCGAGCAAGCTCGCGCCCGGCGCAAAACCAAAGTCGGCAAGGTTGTGAGCAATAAAATGCAAAAGAGCATTGTTGTCGCAGTGGAACGTATGAAGCGCCATGCTTTGTATGGAAAATATTTCAAGCAGACTTCCAAATTCATGGCACACGATGAGAAGAATGAAGCCGGCATCGGCGATACGGTTTTGATCATGGAAACCCGCCCACTCAGCAAGAGAAAAAGATGGCGCTTAGTGGAGATTGTCGCGAAAGCCAAATAAGTGTAGAAAGGTGATGGGAGTCGATAATGGTACAAGAATATACAAGATTAAACGTTGCTGACAACACGGGCGCCAAGAAGGTGATGTGTATCCGTGTGATGGGCGGCAGCCGCCGCCGTTATGGATCGGTGGGCGACGTCATCGTCGTCGCGGTCAAATCTGCGATTCCGGGCGGTTCGATCAAGAAAGGCGACATCAGTCATGCCGTGATCGTGCGCACGAAACGCGAAGTTCGCCGCAAGGACGGCTCCTACATCCGTTTTGATGAAAACGCGGCAGTATTAATCAATGAGGCCAAGGAGCCCAAAGGCACGCGCATCTTTGGCCCGGTCGCGCGTGAATTGCGCGACCGCCAATATATGAAGATCATCTCCTTGGCCCCCGAAGTGCTATAAGGCCGGAGCAGGATTGCCAGATGAAAATTCGTAAAAGTGATCAAGTCATAGTGATTTCCGGAAACCACCGCGGCAAAAAAGGCCGAGTGTTGAAGGTTTATCCGGAAAAGCAGCGCGTCATTGTGGAAGGCGTGAACCTCATCAAGCGCCATACCCGACCGTCACAACGCAACCAGCAAGGGGGCATCATCGAAAAGGAAGCTCCCATTCACGTTTCGAATGTGATGTTGTTGGACCCCAAGCTGGGTGTGCCTACGCGCGTGGGTTCGAAAATGTTGACGAGTTCGGATAAGCGCTCCCGCAATCGCGTGCGTGTAGCGAAGAAGAGCGGCGAAATCATAGTGGACGCAAAGGCTAGATAATGGCTGAGAAAACCAAAGCGCCGGAAAAGAAAGACAAGGCCAAGGAAAAGGGCGCCGCCGTTGCGAAGACGCCCAAGGGCGAAAAGGGCGCGGCAAAAGCAGCAGACCAGAAGGGCAAGGCTTCGGTCGAGACATTGCCCAAAGACTACATTCCCCGCCCGCTGAAGATTTATCGCGAAGAAGGCCTGCCGGCTTTGATGAAACGCTTTGCATATCGCAACAAAATGCAAGCGCCCAAGCTGGTGAAGATCGTGTTAAATATGGGCATCGGCGATGCCGTGGATGATCAGAAATATCTCGACGCCGCGGCAACCGACATGCAAACCATTACCGGCCAGAAGCCGATGATTACGCGCGCAAAGAAATCCATCTCGAATTTCAAGCTGCGCGAGAAAATGCCGATTGGCTGCATGGTGACCCTGCGCGGTTTTCGCATGTACGAATTCCTCGATCGTTTCATCAGCATCGCGGTGCCGCGTATTCGCGATTTTCGCGGCCTTTCGGACAAATCGTTCGACGGGCGCGGCAATTACTCGATCAGCGTGCGCGAGCAGATCATTTTTCCGGAAATCAATTACGACAAGATTCTCAAGATTCGCGGAATGAACATCACTTTTGTGACCACTGCGAAGAGCGATGAAGAGGCTTATGAATTGCTGGCCTCTTTCGGCATGCCGTTTCGCAAACGATAGGGACAGACTGTGGCAAGAAAAGCAATGCGAGAAAAGCAGCAGAAGACGCCCAAGTTTTCCACGCGGCGTTATAATCGTTGTATGCAATGCGGCCGGCCGCGCGCTTATTATCGCCGTTTCGGCTTGTGCCGAATTTGCTTCCGCAATTTGGCGCTGGACGGCAAAATCCCCGGCGTCACGAAAGCGAGCTGGTAGAAAGAAAATTTCTAGGAAAGCACCATGCAAACCGATCCGATTTCAGATTATTTATCTCGCCTTCGCAACGCGGGCAACGCACGGCACCCCAAGGTCGACATTCCGGCCTCGCGCCTGAAAGTGGAAATCACCAAGATTCTGCACCACTACGGCTACATTCGCGATTATCTCATCATTGAAGATAACAAGCAAAATCTTATTCGCATTTATTTGAAGTACGATGCCTCCGATAACCACGTGATTCGCGGCTTGCGCCGCATCAGCATGCCCGGCCTGCGCCAATATGTCGGCGTCAAAAATCTGCCGCGCGTGTTCAATAATTACGGCATGGCCGTGCTCTCCACGCCGCGCGGCATCGTTACAGATCGTGATGCCCGCAAGCAGCATACGGGCGGCGAAGTGTTGTTTTACGTTTGGTAAGCTGCCAGCAGAGAATTGAAAATTTTAAATTGCCCATTTTCAATTCAGAATTTTTTTCACGAAGGAATGCTCTGTGTCTCGAATCGGTAGAAAACCAGTCGCCATTCCGAGCGGCGTTCAAGTTGCGGTGAAAGAAGCCGCGATCACCGTCAAAGGGCCGAAAGGCGAGCTGGTGCGCCAGTTCAATCCGGCGATGACGGTGAAGGTCGAAGACGGCCATGTCAATGTCGCTCGACCGGAAGAAACCAAATACTATAAAGCCATGCACGGCTTGTATCGCAGTTTGATCAACAATATGGTCGTTGGGGTGACCAAGGGCTACGAGAAAAAACTCGAAATCGTCGGCGTCGGTTTCAAAGCCGAAATGAAGAGCAAGCGCCTCGTGCTGCAGCTCGGTCACGGCCATCCGATTGTCTTCGTGCCACCCGACATGATTACGATCGCATGCGAATCGCCGACGAGTATCAAAATCAGTGGCATCGACAAGGAGTTGGTGGGGCAGGTCGCAGCCAAGATTCGAACGTTTAAACCACCCGAACCGTACAAAGGCAAGGGCGTGAAGTACATAGATGAAGTCGTCCGCCGGAAGGCTGGCAAGACCGCGGCCTAGGATGGGTTAAGAGCACTTGGGGTATAAATGGCTTTGGACAGTGCCAGTTAAGGTTGGATGCTGAACTAGCATGTGGCATCACGAACAGAAATTATGCTAACTGACGCTGCTAAACTTTCGGGAAGAAGAGGTTATGGGATTCAAAAGAATTGATCCACGCATTCGCCGCGTTCGGAAAAAACGCGCGATTAAAAGAAAAATCATCGGAACTGCGGTGCGTCCGCGCTTGGTGGTGTTCCGTAGCTTGAAGAACATCTATGCGCAATTGGTGGATGATTCCGTCAAAAAGACGCTCACCACGGTTTCGACGGTCAGCAAAGAACTGAAGGAAGAAATCAAAAAAGCAGAAAACAAGACCCAAGCCGCTCAGATCGTGGGCAAGGCGCTGGCAGAAAAGGCGCAAGCGCTGAATATCAAGCGCATCGTGTTTGATCGCAGCGGCTATTTGTATCATGGTCGCGTCAAAGCGCTTGCCGATGGTGCGAGACAGGCTGGGCTTGAGTTCTAATGGAGAACGCTCGTGCGTAAAGAACGAATCAGTCCTGGTGAACTGGAATTAAAGGAGCGCGTCGTTGCGGTGAATCGCACTGCGAAGGTTGTAAAGGGCGGTCGGCGCTTCGGCTTTAACGCGATCGTCGTGGTCGGTGACGGCAAAGGCCATGTGGGCTGCGGTTTGGGCAAGGCCAAAGAAGTGACCGACGCGATTTCCAAAGGCGCGGAAAACGCCAAGAAGGCATTGGTGCGAGTGCCCGTGCAAAACGGCACCTTGCCGCACGAGGTAAAAGGTAAGTATGGCGCGGGTAAAGTTTATTTGAAACCCGCCTCCCCCGGTACCGGTGTGATCGCCGGCGGTGCGGTGCGCGCCATTATGGAAGCTGCGGGCGTACAAAATGTTTTGTCCAAGTCGCTCGGCTCGGCCAATCCGCATAATGTCGTGAAAGCGACGATGCAGGCGTTGTTTGCTCTGATGGACGCTGCCTCTCTCGCACAAAGACGCGGCATTTCCCCACGTGAAGTTTTTTCGCGCAGCATGACTGAAACCGAAGTGAAGTAGAGAGGCTTGTCCGGGTTTGCTTGCAGACAAGCATAAGGATAAAGAACATGGCTAAGAAACTCAAAGTGACCCAGACCAAAAGCATCATCGGCCAGAAATGGGACATGAAGCTGACCGTCAAGGCGCTGGGATTGCATCGCATCCGACATACCGTCGTGCATAATGATACACCGCAGATTCGTGGGATGATCAACAAAGTAAATCATCTGGTAAAAGTTGAAGAAGTAGCGGCATAGCAGAGCCAAGGTATTGCACGTTTTCAATTGAAGATTTGCAATGGGCATGGCCAAGATTTTTGTGAAATACAATTTATCGAGCTGATACATGGAACTCTCTAATCTCACCTACGCTCCAGGTTCACGCAAGCGTCGCAAACGTGTCGGTCGCGGCATTGGCTCGGGACACGGTGGCACTTCAACGCGCGGCCATAAAGGTTTATACTCGCGCTCGGGCTCGAGCCGCAAGCCTGGCTTCGAAGGTGGCCAGATGCCGCTGCAGCGCCGTTTGCCGAAACGCGGCTTCACGAACATTTTTCGCGTCGAGTTTCAAACCGTGAATCTTGATCGGCTCGCGAAACTGGAAGGCGTGTCGGTGGTGAATCCCGAGGTGTTGCATCAAAATCGTGCGATTCGTAAGAAGCATGCGCCGGTTAAAATTTTGGGCACAGGCGAGTTGATGAAAGCATTGGAAGTGCACGCGCACAGCTTCAGCAAATCCGCCAAAGAAAAGA
This sequence comes from bacterium, assembly GCA_037444905.1. Taxonomy (GTDB): domain Bacteria; phylum Zhuqueibacterota; class Zhuqueibacteria; order Zhuqueibacterales; family Zhuqueibacteraceae; genus JABWAN01. The sequence continues at coordinate 26,348 of JBBILN010000057.1, forward strand.
TTGAAAAGGCCGGCGGCAAGGCCGTAATCGTCGGCGCCGCGGCACAAGCTTCGGCCTAATGCGAAAATAGATGCCATGATCCTTAGCAGCTTTCAGAACATTTTTAAAATTCCTGAGCTGAGAAAACGCGTCATCTTTACGCTCCTGTTGCTCATCGTGGAGCGTGTGGGTACCCATATTCCAGTTCCGGGAATCAATAGCCAGGCTTTAATCGCCTACATGCAACAGTCAGGCGGCCGCGGCTTGTTTGATCTTTATGATTTGTTTGCAGGTGGTGCGTTTAGCCGTGCCACCATTTTTGCGTTGGGCATCATGCCCTACATCTCTTCCTCCATCATTCTGCAATTGCTCGGCGCCGTTATGCCTTACTTCCAGCGCTTACAAAAAGAAGGTGAGGAAGGCCGCAAGAAAATTACGCAGTATACACGCTACGGCACGGTGCTGATCGCAGCTATGCAAGCCTACGGCGTCAGCATTTTCTTGAAGAGCATCCAACCGCTTGACAACGGCCAGGTGGTCGTCTCTCCGGATGCGGGTTTTGGTTTTATTCTGCTCACAATGTTGACCTTGACTGCCGGGACGGTTTTGATCATGTGGTTGGGCGAGCAAATAACCGAACGCGGCATCGGCAACGGCGTTTCGCTCATTATTTTTATCGGCATTATTGCGCGCCTGCCGGATGCGTTTCTGGATGAAGCGCGGCAAGTGATGAGCGGCAACCGCGAAATCTTGACCGAACTCGCCCTGCTTGCGATCATGGCCGGCATTATAGCCATGGTGGTGTTGCTTACGCAAGGCATGCGCAAGATTCCGGTGCAGTATGCGAAGCGCGTCGTCGGCCGCAAAGTTTACGGCGGACAAAGCACGCACATCCCGTTGCGCGTGAATACCGCGGGCGTCATGCCGATCATCTTTGCGCAATCGATCTTGTTTATTCCACAGACCGTCGCGACGTTCTTTCCCAATAGCGAATTTATGATGCGGATCGCGGGCTACTTCGATTATACTTCAGTCGTTTACTGGTTTTTCTATGCGATCATGATCATCTTCTTCACGTATTTTTACACGGCCATTGCCTTCAACCCGATCGACGTGGCCGAGAACATGAAGAAGTACGGCGGGTTCATTCCCGGTGTGCGCCCCGGCAAGAAGACTTCTGAGTTCATCGACAATATTCTAACGAAGATCACTTTGCCCGGCTCAATCTTTCTGGCCATCATTGCGATTATCCCGTATTTCATCGTGAAGTTCGTGAATGTCTCATACAATTTCGCCTCGTTCTTTGGCGGTACGTCGTTGCTGATCGTTGTCGGTGTCGCGCTGGACTTACTACAACAGTTGGAATCGCACCTCCTGATGCGTCACTACGATGGCTTCATGAAGGGAGGCCGCATTCGTGGAAGACGTTATGCTTGATCACACGGCCTGAACGCACACGCACCTTTCGCTCCGGCCTTGAGCTTAGAATATTCCATCTTTGTGCTGACACATTATGGAGCTTATTTTTCTCGGATACCCCGGCTCAGGCAAAGGCACTCAGGCTGGGCTCCTCAGCGAAAGATATAATATTCCCAAAATTTCGACGGGGGATATTTTGCGTGCAGCGGTGATCGCCAAGACCGACTTGGGCGTAAAAGCCAAGGAATTCATGGATCGCGGCGAATTGGTAGCCGATGACATTATCATCGGCCTCGTCGTGCAGCGCATTGCTGAGCCGGACTCGGTGCGTGGTTTCATTCTCGATGGATTTCCGCGAACGATTCATCAAGCGCAGGAATTGGATCGCGTGTTTCTCGACCTCAAGCGCCGTTTGCTCGCGGTCATCAGCTTGGAAATCGAGAAAAAGAAAGTGATCGGGCGGCTCACGAGTCGGCGTGTCTGCGCAAAGTGCGGCAAGCTCTACAATCTGCAAACTGAGCCGCCGCCGGTCGACAATAAGTGTGACAATTGCGGCGGTAAGGTATACCAACGCTCCGATGACGAACCCGAGACCGTGTTGCACCGCATGGAGGTTTATGAGCAGCAGACTCAGCCGTTGAAGGATTACTACGGCATGCAAGGCAAATTGCTGCAAGTCGACGGCAGCCTTAACGTCGAAAAGGTGCAGTCGGAAATTTTGAAAAGATTAAGAATGTTGGTTGAACCGCGAATATGATTCATATTAAGAGCGAACGCGAGCTTGATCATATTCGCGAGAGCTGCCGTTTGGTGGTGGAAGCATTTCGGATGGCGGAAGGCCTCATTGCCGAGGGTATCACCACGCAGGAAATTGATAGAGCGGTCGAAATCTTTATCAAGAAGGCAGGCGGGCGGCCGGCGTTCAAAGGTTATCGCGTCGGCAAAGCGGTGTTTCCGGCCAGCAGTTGTATCTCGGTTGAAAGTGAAGTAGTTCATGGCATCCCCGGCAGACGCAAGCTGCAAAAGGGCGAAATTGTCAGCGTCGATATCGGTGTGGAGTATGAGGGTTACTTTGGCGACGGCGCGAAAACTTATGCGGTCGGCCCGATTGACGATCTCCGCACGCGTTTGATGCGCGTGACGCTTGAAGCGCTTTATAAAGGCATCGCGAAAGCAGTCAAAGGAAATCGTTTGCAGGATATTTCGAGTGCGATTCAAGTGCACGCCGAGAGCAATGGTTTCTCAGTCGTCCGCGAGTTGGTCGGCCATGGCACCGGACGAAAGCTGCACGAAGACCCGCAGATTCCGAATTACGGCAAGCCCAACGCCGGGCCGCGTTTGCGCACGGGCATGGTGCTTGCCATCGAGCCGATGGTGAATGCCGGCAAAGAAGAGGTGCGCACGCAGCACGACGAATGGACGGTGGTTGCAAAAGACGGTTTGCCGTCGGCGCACTTCGAGCACACAGTGGTGGTGAGAGAAGGCGAAGCAGAGATTTTAACCAAAGGTTTGTGCTAGTATGCCCAAAGAAGAAGCGATCAAAGTGGACGGCACGATCATCGAGACGTTGCCGAATGCTTCCTTTCGCGTGGAATTGGAGAATGGCCACAAAGTGTTGGCTCATATCTCGGGCAAGATGCGCATGCACTTTATTAAAATCCTGCCCGGCGACAAGGTAACGGTCGAGCTTTCGCCTTATGATTTGTCGCGTGGACGAATTACGTATCGTTATAAATGAGAAGAAAGAAATCATCATGAAAGTCCGCTCGTCAGTAAAAAAGATTTGCGATAAGTGCAAAATCATTCGCCGCAAAGGCAAGGTGTTGGTGATCTGCCCGACGAATCCGAAGCATAAGCAACGGCAAGGGTAAATGCTTATATGCAAAACGATTTTGGGCAAAACCCTTCAAGCGTTCTTAACGGCTTTGCCGGCAAATCGTTTTGTCGCAAGCGCTTTCTAACGAAGCATTCTTAATAGCACGTTCTAACGGAGGCACACGGTGGCACGTATTTCAGGCGTCGATTTGCCGCGCGATAAGCGAATCGAGATCGCGTTGACTTATATCTATGGCGTCGGACGCAACAATGCCAAAGACATTATTCAGAAAGCGGCGATTAATCCCGACATTCGTGTCAAGGATTTGAGCACGGACGACCTCGCCAAACTCCGTACGGCGCTTTCCGACTATAAAGTCGAAGGTGCATTACGCGCAGAAGTTTCGATGAGCATTAAGCGCTTGATGGACATTGGCTGCTATCGCGGCTTGCGCCATCGTCGCGGTTTGCCCGTGCGCGGTCAACGTACGCACACGAACGCCCGCACGCGCCGCGGTCGTCGTCGCACCGTGGGCGGCGCGAAAGTGGTCAAGGGCAAAGGGAAGTAAGCCGTCACAGGTCAGCGCTTGGCAAGAACTGAGAACTGGCATCTTAGGCTGATTGCTAAAAGCTGAAAGCTAACAAGGAGATTTACGCTTGGCTAATCCAAAGAAAAAGCGTTCCAAGAAAAGGGAAAAGGTCGATCCGACCGGGTTTGCGCGCATTCAAGCGAGCTTTAACAATACTATCATCGCGCTCACTGATATGTATGGCAATGTCATTTCGTGGGCCTCGGCGGGCAAAGTCGGCTTTAAAGGCTCGCGCAAAAGCACGCCCTTCGCCGCGCAGGTGGCTGCAGAAAACGCTGCGCGTGCCGCCATTGAAATGGGCCTTCGGCGCGTGGAAGTGTTGGTGAAAGGTCCCGGTTCCGGTCGTGAGGCTGCCGTGCGGTCTTTGCAAGCCGCGGGCTTGGAAGTCTCCGCAATCAAAGACATTACTCCCATTCCCCATAACGGTTGTCGGCCGCCGAAGCGTCGCCGAGTTTGATAGATATCTGGAGATAGCAATTTATGGCAAGATACATCGGGCCGGTTTGCAAGCTCTGTCGTCGCGAAGAAAAGAAACTCTTCCTCAAGGGCGCGAAGTGCATGTCACCCAAGTGCCCCATTGAGAAGCGCAGCTTTCCTCCGGGCCAGCATGGGCGTAACCGCCGTTTCAAAGTTTCCGAATACGGCACGCAATTGCGTGAGAAGCAAAAGATGCGGCGCATCTATGGTTTGCTGGAAAGCCAGTTCGAGAACACTTACAAAAAGGCTTTGCGCATCAAAGGCGTCACGGGTGAAAACTTGCTGAAGCTTTTGGAAAGAAGATTGGACAATATCGTCTTTCGTCTCGGCTTCGCACCATCCCGCAATGCTGCGCGCCAATTGGTGCGGCATCGGCACTTCACCGTGAATAATCGCTTGGTCGATATTCCCTCCTATTTGGTGAAGGCGGGCGACGTCATTCAAGTGCGCGAAAAAAGCCGGAAGCTCGAGATCATTCACGGCGCCATGCGGAAGATACGCGAAGGCAAACTCTTCCCCTGGCTCGATCTCAACAAGGCAAACATGACCGGAACCATTCTCGATATTCCGGGCCGCGCCGACATACCGACCGAGGTCAACGAAAACCTCATCGTCGAATTGTATTCGAAGTAATGTGAACTTCCTGAGCTGTGATCGCTTTCCCTTCACGGGAACGATTAGGAGAGCAAAATACGGATCACCTTCGCAGCGAAGTTCGAGTAACATTGGAGAGTCAATAAATGAATTGGCCCTATTTACAGATGCCGGAAAGTGTGGAGCTTGAGGATGCGAGTTACTCCAGCACCTTCGGCAGATTCATCGTGCAACCCCTGGAACGCGGCTTCGGCACCACCATCGGCAACGCTTTGCGGCGCGTGCTGCTGTCCTCGCTTCCCGGCGCTGCCATAACCATGATCAAAATCGATGGCGTGCTGCACGAGTTTTCTTCCATCCCCGGTGTCGTGGAAGACGTCACGCAGATCATTCTGAATCTCAAAGAAGTGCGCTTCAAGCTCATCAACAAGAAGCCCGACAAAGTCGTCTTGGAATTGAAGGGCGCGCGGGAGTTTCGCGCCGGTGACATTCAAAACGGCACCACGGATTTTGAAATTCTCAATCCCGATCATCACATCGCCACGCTCAACAAAGGCGCGGATTTCAAGATCGAGCTGCGCATCGGGCGCGGCCACGGCTATGTGCCCGCGGAAGAGAACAAGATGCCCGATCAACCCATCGGCGCGATTCCGCTGGATGCGATTTACACGCCCATCAAAAACGTGAGCTATCGCGTCGAGAACACGCGCGTGCAGCAACGCACGGATTACGAGAAACTCATTCTCGAGATCACCACGGACGGCAGCATCACGCCGGATGATAGCTTGACCTATGCGGGCAAAATCCTGCGCGATCACATCAATCTCTTCATCAACTTCGAAATCGAGCCGGAAGAAGAAGAGCCGGTGGAAGTGGATGAAGAAGCGTTGCGCATTCGCAAGCTGCTCAAAATGCCGGTGGATGAGTTGGAACTGTCGGTGCGTTCTTATAACTGCTTGATGGCTGCGAATATCAAAACCATCGGCGATCTCGTGCGCCGCGACGAGCAGGAGATGCTCAAGTTCCGCAACTTCGGCCGCAAATCGCTGCAAGAGCTGACGCAGATTTTGGAAGAAAAGGGCCTGCGCTTCGGCATGGATGTGGATCGCTATCTGCGCAGCGAGAATCAGTAAGCGTATAGTCCCCGCCCCTTGTGGGCGGCTGTGAATCAAATCGGATCAAAACTAGACGATTGACCTATAAGGCGTCGGGATCACTTTAGGCACATCATGAGACACTTAAAAGACGGAAACAAACTCGGTCGCACTTCGAGCCACCGCAACGCCATGCTCTCCAACATGGTCTCCTCCGTGTTCGAACACAAGCACATTCGCACCACCACCGCGAAAGCGAAAGAAGCGCGCCGCATGGTCGATCGTATGATCACACATGCGAAGAAGAACACCGTGGCCGCGCGCCGCTTGGTGTTCGATCATCTCCGCCGCCGTGACATCGTCAAAATTTTGTTCGATGAGATCGCGCCGAAATATGCAACGCGCAACGGTGGATACACGCGCGTGCTCAAGCTCGGCCGCCGGCAAGGCGACGGTGCGGAGCTTTCGATTTTGGAATTGGTCGGCTACGAAACCTTGCAGCTTGAAAAGCAACAAGCCGCTGCCGAGCGCCGCGCCGAACGCAAGCGCCGCCGCGAAATGAAAGCTTCGGAGCGCCAGGCCGAGACCAAGGGCAAGGACGAAGAAGAAAAGGCTGAAAAGGAGTAGCACCTCGCCGCCCGCGTGGCTGATCATCATGATTCGTTAAATACAAGGCCAGAGTGATCCCGCTTGAATTTTGGAAAAGCAAAACAAGAGCGGGAGCATTTCTGGCTTTTTGATTTGGAGAGGTGTGGCTTTCGAAGTTTCACATGCTCGTATGATGCCACGCTTTGCAAAGCTGGAGGCCTGGAATTATGTCTGCATCTCGCATCATTCGCGCGCCGCGCGGCAACACACTCACTTGCAAAGGTTGGGTGCAAGAAGCCGCCATGCGCATGCTCATGAACAATCTCGATCCCGAAGTCGCGGAAATGCCCTCGGCGCTTGTGGTTTACGGCGGACGCGGCAAAGCCGCGCGCAATTGGGATTGTTTCGATGCGATCGTCAAAAGTCTGCGCGAGTTGGAGAATGATGAAACGCTGCTCGTGCAATCGGGCAAGCCGGTGGGTGTTTTCAAAACGCACAGTGATGCGCCGCGTGTGTTGATCGCCAACTCTCTGCTCGTGCCCGCGTGGGCCAATGCCGCGTACTTTCGCGAGTTGGAAGACCGCGGCCTCATCATGTACGGCCAGATGACTGCGGGCAGTTGGATTTACATCGGCACGCAGGGAATTTTGCAGGGCACATACGAAACTTTTGCAGCCGCGGCAAATCAACATTTCAGCGGCACACTAGCTGGAAAACTCGTCGTTACCGGCGGCATGGGCGGCATGGGCGGCGCGCAACCGCTCGCGGCTACAATGAACGGCGCCGCGTGTTTAGTTATCGAAGTCGATCGCGAACGTATTGAGCGCCGCATTCGCCAGCGTTATTGCGACGTGCTCGCTGAAAATCTCGACTCTGCTTTACAGCAAGTGTTGGAAGCAAAGCAACACCGCCGTGCGCTCTCAGTGGGATTGATCGGCAATTGCGCGGACGTGCTGCCCGAGCTTGTGCGACGTAACCTCGTTCCCGATATTTTAACGGATCAAACTTCCGCGCACGATGAGTTGAACGGCTACGTCCCACATGGCATGCCGTATCAAGAAGCGCTCGCGTTGCGCAAGAGCGACCCGAGTGAATACATGAAGCGCGCGTATGATTCGATGGCCGTGCATGTGCGTGCAATGCTCGATCTGCAAAAGCGCGGCGCCGTGACTTTCGATTACGGCAATAACCTCCGCGCGCAAGCACAAAAGGCCGGCGTGCAAAACGCTTTTGATTTCCCCGGCTTCGTGCCTGCTTATGTGCGGCCTCTTTTTTGTGAAGGCAAAGGCCCGTTTCGTTGGGCTGCACTTTCCGGCGATCCGAATGACATTGCCGTGACTGACGAACTCGTGTTGGAGCTTTTCCCGCAAAACGCGGCGCTGCGGCGCTGGATTGCAATGGCGCGTGAACGCGTCGCGTTTCAAGGTTTGCCGGCGCGCATTTGCTGGCTCGGTTATGGCGAGCGTGCGCAATTCGGCCTCGCGCTTAATGAGCTTGTGGCAAAGGGAAAGATCAAAGCGCCGGTGGTGATTGGCCGCGATCATTTGGATTGCGGCTCGGTGGCTTCACCCAATCGCGAGACCGAAGCGATGCTTGACGGCTCCGATGCCATTGCGGACTGGCCCATTCTCAATGCCTTGTTGAATACCGCTTCGGGCGCCTCGTGGGTTTCCGTGCATCACGGCGGCGGCGTGGGCATTGGCTATTCGATTCACGCGGGACAAGTGATCGTCGCTGACGGCACACCCGAAGCTGCGCGCCGGCTTGCGCGCGTGCTCACGTGCGACCCGGGCATCGGCGTCGCGCGGCACGCGGATGCGGGTTATGAAAAGGCTCGCGAAGTCGCACGCGAACGCGGCGTGAAGATTCCGATGATGAGGTGAAGCGAGGAGCAAAACGATGGCTGGCAAAACGGTGAAAAGCAAAGTGTGTGTTTATGAGCAACAAGCTTTAAAAATAGTTTTGCCAGAAAATGGTTTTGCTTTGAACAAGTAAATGACCCATGAGCGCTCTTCTCATTCGCAACGCGCGGCTCGCAACGCCGGTTTCGAGCGCGACGGATCAACCGACTTGGCAACTACGCGAGATTTTTCCTGCGGCATTATTTTGCGAGCACGGCATTGTTCAAAACCTTGGGCCGGAAAATGAAGTCTTAGAACAAACACCGGTATGTGATGAATTGGATGCTGGCGGCCGTCTACTCGTTCCCGGTTTTGTTGATTGCCACACGCACCCGGTTTTCTTCAATCACCGCGCACACGAGTTTGTAGAGCGCACGCAAGGCGCGACGTATAAAGAGATCGCTGCGCGCGGCGGAGGCATTCGCTACAGCGTGCGCGATTTGCGCGCCGCTGAGGCCGAGCAACTCTTGCAGCGTGTGTTGCAGCGACTCGATACGTTTCTGGAATACGGCACGACCACGATTGAAGCGAAGAGCGGCTATGGCCTCAGTCTCGAACATGAGTTACGTTCTTTGGAAATTCTGCAACGCGCGGCGCAAGAGCACGCCGTGCAAATCGCGCCGACGTTTCTCGGCGCGCACGAAGTGCCGGATGAGTATCGCGAGCAACGCGAGCGCTATTTGGATTTGGTGATCGAAGAAATGTTGCCGCTCGTGGCCGCGAAAGGTTTGGCAAGGTTTATCGACGTGTTTTGCGAAGGCCACGTGTTCAGCGACGCCGAGTCGTTGCGCATTCTACAAGCTGGTCGCAAGCATCGACTCATTCCCAAAATTCACGCGGATCAACTTTCCGAAAGCGGCGGCGCGCGAGTGGCGATTGCAACGCAAGCCGCTTCCGCGGATCATTTGGAGTTTACTTCGCCCGCATTGTATCGCGAATTGCACGCGGCCGGCGTCGTGCCCGTGCTCTTGCCCGGCGCGGATTTTTTCATTCGCGCGCAACGCTACGCCGACGCGCAAGGCATGATCGCCGCGGGCCTGCCCGTTGCGATTGCGACGGATTTCAACCCCGGCACGTGCATGACGGAAAGCATGCCGATGATCATGACGCTCGCGTGTTTATCGCTGCGCATGACGCCGTCGCAAGCATTGATTGCAGCCACACTGCACGCGGCGCACGCGTTGCGCATGGGGAACATAATCGGCTCGCTGGAAGTTGGTAAGCAAGCCGATGCGGTTCTGTGCGATGCGGAATCGGTCAACGAGTTGCCGTATCACTTCGGCATTAATCACGTGCACACGGTTATCAAAAAGGGCAATGTGGTGTTGCAGCGCCGCGTGTGATGTAATAATAAATCAACTCAAAACAAATTTTTTGAAATCCTCCTTATGATGAAATTTAAGTTTGCACTTTCTCCTCTGCTTGCCGTGTTCTGGTTTTCCGCCTGCACGAACAATGACCCCATTCAAGCGCGCAAAGATTTGCTCGGCCCCGGTGATTATGGCCAGATTCTCGCGACGACTCTGACGCCATTGGGCAGTGATACCAGCCTCGGTAAAGTTGTGAACACCGGCCTCAGTTTTTATTTGCTTGCCGGCGATCTGGATGGAACTCGCAGCCAGTTCTTAATGCGCTTTGATAAAAAGGCCTTGGCAGGTTTCCAAGCCGTGTCCGGCGCTTTCAAACGAACCCAAGTGATCTTGCCGATTCATTTGGTCGTGGGAGAAGGGCAGGACTACACGCCCACGATACATCGCGTGACGGGAGCTTGGGAAGAGCAGGTCGTGACCACGGAGAATTTCAACGATCAAATCGATGGGCAGACGATCGGCGCTCCAAGCTTTGTATCTTTGGATTCCTTGCGCAAGAGCGATAGTGTCATAGACACTGTGTTGTTCAATATTGATTCCACATATGCCAAGGCTTGGATTGCGGACACCTCGCAGCACTTTGGAGTGGCCGTGCGCTCAGAATCTCCCGACGTGCTGATGGAGTTTTTTTCGCGGCATGGTCTCAGTTCGGTACCGCGCTTGAAAATAGTGTTGGCACGCAGCACCGGCAAGGATACGACGCTCTACGCCAACGTGGCCGCCGACGCATTCATTTTCTCGCGGACAGTGACCTTGCCACCCGAGCGTTTCTATCTGGGCAATGGAGAAAGCTTCCAAACATATCTCGCGTTTTCGCTGGATTCAATTCCGGAAGAATCCACCATCAATCACGCGGAGCTGCAGCTCACCATCGACAGCACGTATACTTCGAACAATAGCGACGGCTTTGCTTACGTCGCGTATCAAGTAAAAGCCATTGAAAATACCGATTCGTTGAAGTTCATTATAGATGACCCCAATATTACAGGTGACGATAGTCAGATTGCCGCGCTCGGATTGATCTCGGCTTCGGACGAAACCTTCAAGGTCAATCTGACGGCCATTGTGCAGAGATGGAGAATCGCTCCGGAGTCGAACCGCGGCATACTTTTGCAATCGACCGGCCCCTCCCGCGATTTAAATCGTATCGCCTTTTTCTCGCAACACAGCAACACGGCGCAGGCCCCACGGCTGTTGATTGACTACACCGTGCCGCCCCAATGACCATGGTCACCGCGTGCGCGCGGATTTACCCAAATGAATTGAGTGATGACGACTATGCCAACACCTAAACACAAATACGTGCCCCACTTCTTGTTGTTCTTTGTGCTCTGCGCCTCGTTGGCGCGCGCCGGCTCGTTCTACTCGCGTTATGGCTATGGCCTGCTGCGGTCGCACGATGGTGTGAAAGCGACGGCCATGGGCGGCGTAGGGATTGCGATCACAGACAGCGTTTCGATTTTTTACTTGAACCCCGCCTCCCTGGCGACGTTCAATACCACGCACATTCAAGGCGAGTTTTTGTACGATCGCGCGAACCTCACGTTGGGCGATACCAGGGCAAAGTTCCACGACAGTAATGTGAATGGGCTGGGGATTCTGTTGCCGGTGAAGCGCGGCTACTCTGTGGCGTTCGGCATCCAGCCCTATAGTCAGGTGGATTACGAATTCAGTGATAAGGTGGAGTCCGGCGACAAGCCTTATACACAGTCGCTGCTCGGCTCCGGTGGCTTGGATAATTTTTATTTCGCGTTCGGGGGAACGGCGGGGCCTTTGCGCTTGGGCGTGGCCAGCGATTTCTATTTTGGCCTCGTGCGCCGCACGTGGCGTGTAAATTTTGTCCCTGCCAATTTGGTGGATACCGAAGATCAAACTTCGACACACTTCAAGGGCATCGGATTTCATGGCGGCTTGCAAACCACGATCAAGCGTTGGCAATTGGGCGTAGCGCTCGGCGCCCCCGTTACGCTAAACGCGGAGACGCAACAGGAGTTTGTATTTAGCTCAATCGATTCAACCCCACTTCCGCCAATGCAATTTGACGCGCGCTTGCCATTTTGGTACGGCCTTAGCGCGGCTTATCAGGCCGGTCCAAAGTGGCTGTTCGCGGCGCAATATCGCATGCAACAATGGAGCGATTTGAATACGACGGAGCTGCTCGGAGCAAACGGAGTAGACAGCTACAATTTCGGTTTCGGTCTGCAATTCACACCGAGCTTTGACCGCTTGCAAGGCAACATCGGGCGGATTCACTATCGCGCGGGTGCAACGCTGAGCCGTTTGCCCTATGCCGAAACAAACGGCAAAACCGTTTCAGAATGGACTGCGACTGCGGGCTTTGGGTTGCCGTTTAATCGCGGCGATAGCCGCTTGGATTTTGCGTTTGAATTCGGCAAGCGCGGCAGCGCCGATAACTTGTCTGAAGAAAAAATTTTTAGATTCTCAGCTTCGGTGATTGGCAGCGAGCGGTGGTTTCAGCGCAGTGGCAAGCGCTGAATGTCATCCGGGTATTTCCGGCAGAGTTACGCAGCCGCGGAGTAGAAAGCCCTTAACGGAGGGGCAATCCGTTGGAAGTCTTTGGGCAAATCTCCTAGTTGTTCACAAATGTCATTTAGGAAGAATCTCGGTGCGTTGGAGGCACAGGAACGGATTTCTTCGAAATGGCATTTTTATTTTGTGCCGCGCGCGGTAGATTCGCCCTTAACCTCGGCAATTAGAGTCGTGTGAGCTGCAGGAAACGCCATTCCAAACGAAGTGAACAAATCTTATTGCTACGATCGTAGCGAAGAAAACTTTCGTGCAGCGCACGAAATAACAACCACACGTGGTCGAGGAGATCACAATTGCGCCGACCTTTCTCTTGCTTTTGGCAGGTGTTTTTAGTATGATTTCCGACCAAATTTTTACCTACCTCCCAAATGTTAGATGAAAATGCTCCAACAATGCCGGCGATTTGAGAAGGAGTTTTTGTGGAAAACCTGGCCAAGGTTGATCCGGAAGTACATCGCTCGATTTTAAGCGAAATCAAACGGCAGAACGAAACGCTTGAGTTGATCGCGTCTGAGAATCACGTGAGCGTCGCGGTTTTGGAAGCGCTCGGCCAGCCGATGACGAACAAGTACGCGGAAGGCTATCCCGCCAAGCGTTATTACGGCGGTTGCGAGTACGTCGATCAAGTTGAAGAGCTCGCGCGCGACCGCGCTTGCAGACTTTTCGGCGCGGAACATGCGAACGTGCAACCGCACGCGGGCAGCCAGGCGAATCTCGCTGCGTTCTTCGCGTTCGTGAAGCCCGGCGATACGGTGATGGGCATGAATCTCGCGCATGGCGGACATCTCACGCATGGCAGCCCGGTGAATTTTTCCGGCAAGCTCTTTCGCATTGTGTTTTACGGCGTCGATCCCAAAACCCATCGCGTTGACATGGATCAAGTCGAACAAATTGCGTCGAAAGAAAAGCCGCGGCTCATTATTGTCGGAGCCAGTGCATATTCGCGCGAATTCGATTATCCGCACTTTCGCGAGATTGCCGACAAGGTCGGCGCAAAGCTCGTCGCAGACATCGCGCACCCGGCCGGGTTGATTGCCTCGAAGTTGATCAAGAGTCCTCTACCGTATTGCCACGCAGTGACAACGACCACGCACAAAACGTTGCGCGGTCCGCGTGGCGGTATGATCCTCATCGGCAAAGACGATGAGAACGATCTTGGGTTCACGACTCCCAAAGGCCGCAACAAGAAATGGTCGGAAATTATCGACTCGAATGTGTTCCCCGGTTTTCAAGGCGGACCGTTGATGCACGTCATCGCGGCGAAGGCCGTGGCGTTCAAAGAAGCGCTGCAAAGTGATTTCGTCGAATACTCCAAGCAGGTCATCAAAAACGCGAAGACCATGGCGAGTGAGCTGATCGACATGGGCTACGACATCGTATCGGGTGGCACGGACACGCACGTTTTTTTGCTCGATCTGCGTCGCCGCAATCTCACCGGCAAAGAGGCGGAACCCGCGCTGGAAAAGGCCGGCATTACCGTCAACAAGAACATGGTGCCAAACGACCCGCAGCCGCCCACGATCACCAGCGGCATTCGCATCGGCACGCCGGCGTTAACCACGCGCGGCATGAAAGAAAATGAAATGCGTGAAGTTGCCTTTTTAATTGACAAGGTGCTCACGGACATTCACAATGAAACCGTTTCCGAACGCGTTAGAGATCAGGTGTTGGACCTTAGCCATCGTTTTCCCCTCTATACCGGTCTCGTTCCGCATGAATAACATTTGCTCAGCGCCGCGCAACGTTGCCGCAGCGCTGAGCGTGTGTTGACATTCCGGAGGAGGATTGCATGCGTTGTCCCTACTGCCAATACGCCGACAGCCGAGTCATTGATTCGCGCACCAGCAATGAAGGCCGTGTCGTGCGGCGCCGGCGTGAGTGCTTGTCTTGCCAAAAGCGTTATACGACCAAAGAGTATGTTGAAGAAGCGCCATTGATCGTAGTCAAAGGCGACGGCCGGCGCGAACCTTTCAACCGCGAAAAGATTCTGCACGGCATTCAAGTCGCGTGCAGCAAACGCCCGGTTTCCACCGAAGTCATCTACAAATTCGTGGATGAAATTGAAGCCGCACTGCGCGACGGCAACCGCGAGGAAATTAGCACGCGCGCCATTGGGCAACTCGTGATGGACGGCTTGCGGCGCATCGATGAAGTTGCGTATGTGCGCTTTGCCTCGGTGTATCGAAAGTTTCAAGCCAAAGAAGAATTCCTGGAAGAGCTGAAAGAGCTATCGAACCAACAGCCGGTTTTTGTTTAACACCGATCGTCGTAAATCCTCGCAGCAGCTAGTCGGGTCAGCGTCGCGATCTTCGCAAGCAGTAACGCTGTCACTATCTGCTTTTTTTGTGTCTGGAAATTGCGCCACATTGAAATCTGACATATGAATGAATCTTCTCGAGCGGCCGCGAGCCCGCGGCGCCCACATGATGAAAAGGAAATGCCCTTTCTCGATCACCTCGAAGAATTGCGCGCGCGTATCTTCAAATCCCTGCTGGCGATTTTCCTCTTCGCCCTGTTTAGCCTGATCTACATCGACAAAATTTTTGAAATCACCGTCGCGCCTTATAATGAAGCCGTGCGTGTCGCGCTCGAAGACAAGCCGGAATTGCGTGAGCAAGCCGCCCCGCGTTTGGTGTTCATGAGCCCGACCGGCGGTTTCATGATCAATTTGAAGCTCGCCGCCACTGTGGGTTTACTCTGCAGTTTGCCCTTCATTTTCTATCAAATCTGGAAGTTCATTTCGCCCGGCTTATTGGCGAATGAGCGCCGCGCCGCGCCATTGATCGTCTTCTTCACCACCTTGTGTTTTGTCTGCGGCGGCGCGTTTTGCTATTTCGTCGTGCTCAAATACGGGTTGGGTTTTCTGCTCAGCTTCCAAAGCGCCACGCTGGTGCCGATGATTTCAATTGATGAATACTTCGGCTTCGTCACGACGCTCATTCTGGTCTTCGGTTTAGTTTTTGAAATGCCGGTGATCGCCTACTTCCTGACGCGCATTGGCATCTTAACGCCGGAATTTCTGCGGCAAAAGCGGCGTTATGGCATCGTCGCGATTTTCGTGATTGCAGCCGTGGTCACGCCTTCGGTCGATGCCTTCACGCAAATCTTGCTCGCCGTGCCGCTGCTGTTTTTGTATGAAATCAGCATTTGGGTCTCGCGTCTTGCGCTGCCGGAAAAAATGAAGAAGGCATTGGGAGAAGTGGCGGCGGAGTCTTGATCTATAGAATTCCCCCCTTGAAGGGGGCCAGGGGGTGTCGCGCGGTATCAGGAAGTTTGTTGAGAACTAGTCACGTAGTATCCGCAAACAAGATCACCCCTCTACCCCCCGCAAGGGGGGGAATCACGGAGACCACACATGAGTATCAAACCCGATCATTGGATCAGGAAAATGTCGCTCGATAGTAAAATGATCGAGCCATTTATGGATCGTCAGGCGCGGCAAAACGTGATTTCCTACGGTCTGTCCTCATATGGCTACGACGTGCGCATCGCCGACGAATTCAAAATTTTCACCAACGTTTTCGGCGCCGTGGTCGATCCCAAGCGATTCGATCCTCAATCGTTTGTAGATTTTCGCGGCGAAGTCTGCGTTATTCCGCCGAACAGTTTTGCGCTGGGCCGCACGGTCGAATACTTCCGTATCCCGCGCAATGTGCTCTGTACCTGCCTCGGAAAAAGCACGTATGCACGCTGCGGCATCATTGTAAACGTTACGCCTTTAGAGCCGGAATGGGAAGGGCATATCACGATTGAGATTTCCAATACCACGCCCTTGCCCGCGAAGATCTATGCGAATGAGGGCATCGCGCAAATTCTCTTCTTCGAAAGCGCGGAAGAATGCGAGATTTCATACGCCGACCGCAAAGGCAAATATCAAAGCCAGGTCGGCGTCACGCTGCCGAAAGTGTGAAAGCATTTAAAATTGAGAATTGGAAATTGCAAATTTTCAATTCTCAATGCTGATCATCCTCATGCTCGCCAACTTTTGTATGAGTCTGTAACTTGATCGATCTCCACACCCACACCAACCAATCCGACGGCATGCACTCGCCCGAGGCGCTCGTGCTGTTGGCAAAGAGCAAGAATCTCTCCGCCATCGGCATTACTGATCACGACGAAGTCGGCGCGCTCGAGAAAGCGATGAGCAAAGGCGCGGAAGTCGGTGTGGAAATCATTCCGGGTGTGGAATTGAGCACCATGTGCTGCGGGTTCGATGTTCATATTTTGGGCTACTTCATTGATTTTCACAACCCCCGGCTTTTGGAGACGCTGCGCCACCTCAAAGCTGAACGCATCAAACGCACGCATCGCATTCTACAAAAGCTCGAGGCTTTGGGCTTGTCCCTCACTTTCGAAACTGTCGAGCGCATTGCAGGGGAAGGCTGCATTGGGCGGCCGCATATCGCAGAGGCTTTGGTGCATCATGGTTTGGTGCGCACTTTTCAAGACGCTTTTGATCTTTTTCTCGCCGAAGGCAAACCCGCGTTTGAGCCAAAGACCAAGCTCTTGCCGGCAGATGCCGTCGCGCTCATTCATGGCGCGGGTGGAGTGGCGAGCCTCGCACATCCCGGACAAAACCTCACTTTGGAAGTCGTGATCGCCGTGATCAAATGCGGCGTGGATGCTATCGAAGCGACGCACCCCAAACATAGTGCAGCGCAACGGCGGGTGTTTGAAAAACTCGCGGAAGAATACGGTTTGCTGCAAACCGGCGGATCGGATTTTCACGGCGGCCCGCGCGGCGAAGAAAAGTTCGGACAGTTTACGGTGACGCGGGAACAAGTGCAGCAACTCAAGGAATTGGCAAAGCAATGGCATTGCAATGGAAAATGATCACCGTCGGGCCGTTCGCCATGAACGCGTACTTGCTCTGGTGTGAGCAAACCAAGGTCGCGCTCGTGATTGATCCCGGCGATGAAATCGAACGCCTCGAGCAGGAGATTGCGCGCGAAGGTCTGCAGCCCGAACGCATCATTCTCACACACGGCCATCTTGATCACGTTATGTTCGCACACACTTTTCAGGAAAAGTCCAAGCTGAAACTGTATATGCACCGCGACGATGTTTTTTTGCTGGAGAATATGAATCGTCAAGCAGCGATGGTGGGATTGCTGATGCCGGGTTTAATCGCGCCGCGCGTGGATGGATTTTTTTCGGAAGGCGAGGTCATCACCTTGGGCAAGCAGACGTTGAGGGTTTTGCACGGACCGGGGCACTCTCCAGGCAGTATTATGCTCATCGGTGAAAAGCTCGCAGTGGTCGGCGATGTTCTCTTTCAAGGCTCCATTGGCCGCACAGATTTGCCCGGCGGCTCGTATGAAACGCTCATCAATTCTATTCAAACCAAACTGCTGCCGCTCAATGATGACACATTGGTTTTACCCGGCCATGGCGAGACCACGACGATCGGCATAGAACGGCGCACCAACCCTTTTTTGCAGCAATGACGGCTTGTGCCTAAATGTCCTCCGTAAGGGAGGTGCGACGCGCGAATAGCAAACGCTTATTGCAATGCAGTGGTGAATTGGTTGGCACTTGCAAAACAAGAACTCGCAAGACGGAATAACAAGTTTGCCGCGTCACGTGAAAATGGTGACGGAGCGTAGCGCATGATCACGCTAGAAGAAGTCAAACGTAATCCCTTAGTAGAAGCCTATATTGCGCGTGCGGATGAATATCTCGAAGTCATCGGCTATACCGAACATGGCCGGCGCCATTGCGGATTTGTGGCAAAGAACGCGCGGCAGATTTTGCTCGATCTCGGTATGCCCGTGCGAGAAACTGAACTTTCCGCGATTGCCGCATACTTGCACGATCTCGGTAATGTTTTCAATCGCACCAATCATGCATTTACCGGCGCAATGCTGGCGCACACGCTTTTACTGGGTATGGGCATGGCGCCGGAGGAAATCACACAAATTGTCGCGGCGATCGGCAGCCATGACGAAGGCAGTTGCGAGCCGATCAGCAATATTGCCGCCGGTTTAATCATTGCAGACAAATCCGACGTACATCGCTCGCGCGTGCGCAACCCGGCGATGATCAAATTCGATATTCACGACCGCGTGAATTATGCGGTGGAGAGCAGCCGGCTACTCGTGAATAAAGATCGGCGCGTGATCACACTCGAGCTCGTGCTCGATACAAAAATTTCGCCGCTGGTGGAATACTTCGAAATTTTTCTGACGCGCATGTTGTGTTGCCGCAAGGCTGCGAATTTTCTCGGCTGTCAGTTTGGTTTGGTGGCGAATGGCAATGTGTTGTCGTAAGCCCGTCGCCGCAAGTATGGTCTTGCTGACCTCAGCAAAAACGTATTTGGCATGTAAAGCTTTGTGAGGAGGAGAACATGAAACGCTGGTCCAATGCGCTCGTGATATTGCTCGGTCTGCTTGCCGCGAGTTGTGCAAAGAAGCCGACCGTTGAAGACGTGGTAAAGCAACAGGTGCAAACCCAAGGCGGTGCTGCCGCGCTTGCGGCAATTGTCGATCAAGTTTCGAAATGGGACTCAAGAGCAGCCTATTCCGTGGGCGATTCAACGGCGTATGTAGCGGCGGAAATGATTATTACGTACAAGCGTCCGAACCAGATCAAGTTTGAAACTTTCAACCCGGATGGCTCGTTGGCTTCCGCCACTGTTTTCGACGGTGCGAAGGGTTGGCAGTATGGCATGGAGCAGGGTTTGCGTGAAATGACAGCTCCGGAAACCGAGGAGACGATTGCAATGGCAGAGGGGTGGATTGACGGTTTTCATGATTATGCAGCAAAGGGCACCACACTAGCGCTGTTGCCGGATTCTACATGGGAAGGCAAGCGCTATCATGTCGTGCGCGCCACTGACCGTTTCGGAAATGTGAGCACGAATTATTGCGACGCGCAAACCGGACTAGTCGAGCGTTCGGAGTTCACTTATACCGATCCGATGGCGATGGCTAAAAAGCATGGCGTCATGACCTTTGCGAATTATACGCCGCATGCTGGTTTTATGGCTGCCGGTGTGTTTCGCCAATATGATGAGAACGGCGTTTTGATGTTTGAAAGCACGCTGAAAGAATTGCAGAATAACGCGGGCGTGCATGATGAAGCATTTATTCCGCCGCAGCCGGAAGCGCCGGTTACTGATGACGCCATGCCAATTGACGAAGCCGCGCCGGAAGATGATGAGCAGTGATAGCCTGCCCTCCGAACGCGAAGCTAAGCGTCAAATTCCTTGCGCGTGCTCGTCAAAATCTTTGCGGAAGGAAATCTTCTTCGTTTTGGCAAACCGACTCTACGGCACAGTGCTTTGAGAAAGTATCTTATAAACATTTATGAGTATACTGCAAATCTCATCACATATTTTGTGGTGAGATTTTTTTATGAGGAGAGCTAGGAGCATGCAAAAAATTGCGGTGATAGCCGGCGACGGCATCGGCATCGATGTCACGACCGAAGCGCTTAAGATCATGCGTTGTGTCAATGAAAAATTTCGTCTCGGCCTCGAGCTGATCGAGTTTGAGTATGGCGCGGACTATTTTCTCAAGACCGGCGTGGGTTTGCCGCAAGGACAGATGGAAGATTTTCGGAGCAACTACGCCGCGGTTTATCTCGGCGCCTTGGGCGATCCCCGCATTCCCGACATGCGCCATGGCCGTGAGATTCTGCTCGCGCTGCGTTTCGATTTGGATTTGTATATCAATTTGCGCCCGGTGAAGTTGCTCAATGAGCGTCTTTGTCCGTTGAAGGGTAAAACCAAAACGGACGTCGATTTCGTGGTCTTTCGTGAAAACACTGAAGGGCCGTATGTTGGCGCCGGCGGCTTTCTGAAAAAGGGCACGCCGGATGAAGTGGCCACGCAAGAGGCTATTCACACGCGCAAAGGCGTGGAACGCATCATCCGTGCGGCTTTTGAATATGCCCGTTTGCGCCGGCGCAAACGCGTGACCATGAGCGATAAGTCGAACGTGCTGCGCTATGGCCATGATCTGTGGCAGCGCGTCTTTGCAGAAGTCGGCGCGGAATATCCGGAGATCGAAAAAGATCATTACTTCGTCGATGCGCTCGTCATGAAAATGGTAAAATCGCCGGAGCACTTTGACGTGATTGTGACCGAGAATATGCTCGGTGACATCGTCACAGACTTGGGCGCGATGTTGCAAGGCGGTTTGGGCATGGCCGGCTCGGGCAATATTCACCCCGGTCGCACTTCACTCTTCGAGCCAGTACACGGGTCCGCACCTTACATGGCCGGACAAAACAAGGCCAACCCGATCGCCGCGATTCTGACCGTAGCAATGATGCTGGATTATTTAGGCAAGCGCGACGCGGCAGAGGCCATTGAGAAAGCCGTGCAGCAAGCAGTTGATGAATGCCAAGTCACCGCGGACATCGGCGGCAAACTCGGCACGAGAGAGTGCGGAGATTATATTGTAAGCTTGCTGTGAATTTTGCATTGGTTATTACGTTGCTTTGTGTGATGCTTTGCCGGCCCAAGCAGGCATTGGGGGCCTACCGCCTTGTTGCTCCACAGAAATCTCCACGCCGCACGAGTGCTTACCGACGCACCATTTCCTCCATTGGGGTATTTGCTTGAAACATTTCTCACCTACTGTCGTCTATCGTGTCGTATTTTCTTCTCATTTGATGTATTAACGTCACACATTCACGCGAAAAATAGTGCCCACTTGCGGCTGTGCAATGTCTGGCTGCATGAATCTTCCCTCAACATAACCGGAGATGCGGAGATGATGTCAAAGAAAAAGTGGTTGATCATCACGGGCGTGGCCGTGGTTGCCGTTGCCGCGGTCGCGGTCGGTTTCATGAAAAAGAACGGCCGCCAAGAACTGGAGGTACAAACCGCGCCGGTCAAAAGACAGCAAGTCATTGAAACCGTAACAGCCACCGGCAAAGTTCAGCCGCATATTCAAGTCAATATCAGTGCGGATGTCAGCGCCAAGATTACCAAACTGGGAGTGAATGAGGGCGACTGGGTAGAGAAGGGCGACTTTCTCGTGGAACTGGATCGCGAGCGCTACGTTGCCGCGGCCGAACGCGCAGAAGCCAGTCTCAAGTCGAGCGCCTCCGAAGCAGTGCTCGCGAAAGAGAGCATGCTGAAAGCGGAGAAGGACTTTAAGCGCACCAAAGAACTTTTTGAAAAGCAGCTCGAGTCTTCGGCTACTTTCGATGCCGTTGCGGCAACCTATCAAGTTGAGAAAGCGCGTTACGAATCGGCGCTCAACAATGTGGAGCAGGCGAAAGCTTTGTTGAAGCAAGCTCATGACGATCTTTCGAAAACCAGAATTTTCGCTCCCATGGCCGGCACCATCAGTCAGCTTAACAAAGAGGTCGGAGAAATCGCGCTGGGCTCACAATTTCAGGAAGACGTCATTCTCGTGGTTTCCGATTTGGTGGGCATGGAGGCGCTCGTGGATGTTGACGAAAACGACGTGGTCGGTATTTCTTTGCAGGACACGGCGCACATCGAAGTAGATGCCGTGCCGGGCACCATTTTCCGCGGCATTGTCTCAGAGATCGCCAACACGGCCAAAGTCACCGGCACCGGTACCGCGGATCAGAAAACCGAATTCGAAGTGAAAGTCGCGATCATCGGGACCGTTGGCAGCGCGGCGGCAAATGGCGTCGCAAAGACTCTCGAAGTTCGTCAGGATTCCAAGCGTTCGACTGCTGATTTGCGGCCGGGCATGACTGCTAGTTGTGACATCGTCACCGCCACGCATGACAGCGTGGTTGCGATTCCGATTCAAAGCGTGACCGTGAGAACGATGGAGCAATTGCAGCAGAAAGCAAAGGTGAAAAATGAGGGCGAAGCCATTGCTGATGAAGCCTCTGCACCTGCATACGTGCCCGATAAAGATGGTTTTGTGGAAGTCGTGTTCGTGGTGAAGAACGGTACGGTGCAAGCTCGCCAAGTGAAGACCGGGATTCAAAGCGATACGCATATCGAGATTCTCGAAGGCCTGTCGCCCGATGAGGAAGTCGTGGTTGGCAGCTTCCGAGCTATCAGCAAGGATTTGCAAAATGGTTTGCGGGTGAAGGTCAGCGGCGCAGCGAAAAAAGACAGTCAAACCTGAGACAACGGACATGAGAATATTTGCCGAATTGGGTGAAACATTACGCCTCGCCTTTGCCGCGATTCGCGCCAACAAGTCGCGCGGTTTGCTTACGACGTTGGGCATTATCATTGGCATCGTTGCGGTCGTCACCACGATGACCGCTGCCAATGGCCTCGGCAACGCTTTCAAGGAAAGTATTTCAGCGATTGGCTCGGACGTGCTCTACGTTTCGCGCATGCCTTGGGTGATGCGCGGCAACTGGTTTGAATTTAGAAATCGCAACAACCTTCAATTGCAATACGCGAAAGAGCTGGAACGCCGCCTGCGCGATGCCGTGGCCGTCAATCCCACGACGAGCACGAGCAAGAGCATCAAATACGATTCCAACACGTTGCAAGATGTTCGGATCATTGGCACCACCGATAAGCATATTATCGTCTCGAGCTCGCTTCCGGAGTTTGGCAGATTCCTCACCGGCCTCGATATCCAATACAAAAAGAAAGTCTGTGTGATTGGCAGCGAAATCAAAACGCGGGTTTTCGAAAATGTCGATCCCATCAACAAGCGGCTGCGCATTGGACGTGATACCTATCGCGTGATTGGCGTGATGGAGAAGCAAGGCAGCGCCGGCTTTTTCGGCGGGCCCAATTTCGACAGCCAGATTTATATTCCCATCACTTCTTTTGTCCGCTCGTTCGGCACCAGCCAGGATCGCAACTTCGACATTGCAGTGAAAGCGCCGAGCACCGAGGCCATGTCGGATTTCGAGTATACCTTGATCGGCGAGATGCGCAAGATCAGAGGGCTTAAGCCGATTGAGAAAGATGATTTCTCCATCAACAAAATGGATTCGCTCATGTCGGCGTACAACAACGTCATGGGCGTGATCGTGCTCATCGGTTTGCTGATTACCGGAGTCTCGCTCTTCGTCGGCGGCATCGGCGTGATGAACATCATGTTTGTTTCGGTCACGGAGCGCACGCGCGAGATCGGTATTCGCAAAGCACTCGGCGCGAAACGCCGCACGATTCTCACGCAATTTCTGTTCGAGTCGTCGGTGATCTGTTTGTTGGGCGGGCTGGTGGGGTTGCTGTTTTCGGTTGGCATTGCGCAAGTGATCAATGCGCTGCTTATGCCCGCGAGCATTTCCGTGCCGATCGTTGTTGTTGCAATCATTGTCTCGATTTTGGTCGGAGTTTTGTCGGGTATCGTGCCGGCATTCAAAGCGGCCCGGTTGAATCCGATTGAGGCGTTGAGATATGAATAGCGCAGCGAGGGAATGTCACGACGTGCCGCTGGAGCGTCTCGATCAATGACCAATCAGCTATACCAACGAGCCAACACATGAATATAACTGAAGCAGTAAAAATGGCGCTCGCCGCGATTCGCTCGCAAAAGTTGCGTTCGATGCTAACTTTGATCGGCATCATTGCGGGTGTGGCCTCGATCATCGCCGTGATGACGGGCATTTCCGTGATCCAAAATACCATGGAAAAGGAAATGAGCGTGCTCGGCACGACGACATTTCAAGTACAAAAATGGCCTGCCGGCGGATTCAACCATAATGTTGACTGGCGGAAAATTCAGCGGCGCAAGCCCGTGACCGTGGCCAATGCCGATGCCATTCGCGAAAATGTCTCGAGCGTCGATTTGGTAGGCGCGGAGTTGTGGAGCTTTGGCCATATTGCGCGCTATCGTAACGAAGTCACCAACAAAAACTTGACGATCTGCGGCGGCACCCCGGAATATGGCGACAACAATACCCATTACGTACAGTTCGGCCGCAATCTGACGAATCAGGACATCATGACGAACAGCTTTGTCGTCCTTATCGGGCACAATGTTGCAGAGACGCTGTTCCCTTTTACCGATCCGATTGGCAAAATCATCAAGCTGGACGACAGGAAGTATCGCGTGATTGGAGTGATGGAAGAAAAAAGCTCGGCGACGGGCGGCAATTACGACAATTATAACATCATCCCCATTTCGACCTTTCAGCAAGTTTTCGGCATGCGAGATCCGCAAGGAAATCCGCGCTCGGTTAACGTCACAGTGCGAGCAAAGCGGCCGGAGTTGGTGCCAGATGCCATCGAAGAAACGCGGCTGGTGTTGCGCGCCGCGCGCAAAGTGCCGCCGCGTGAGGAAGATGATTTCACTATTTTCACCAATGACAGCGTGATCAAATCATTCAACCAAGCCACCGCAGGCGTGAAGCTCGGTGCGTTTGTGGTGGGCATTGTCGCGCTGGTGGTCGCCGGCATCGGCATCATGAACATCATGCTGGTGTCGGTGACGGAGCGCACAAAGGAAATCGGCATTCGCAAGTCGCTCGGGGCCAAACGAAAAAATATTCTCACGCAATTCTTGATTGAAGCGATTGTTTTGTGCAATGTCGGTGGCGTGCTCGGCGTAATCGTCGGTTTCGCTCTGGGTAACATTGTCACGATCTTCACCGGCTTTGCCGTTTCGGTGCCGATGGAGTGGGCCGTGGGCGGGCTGTTCTTCTGCACGATGGTCGGCCTGACGTTTGGTATGTGGCCTGCGATTGTCGCTTCGAAGCTTGATCCCGTCAAAGCGTTAAGTTATGAGTGAGATTTAATCACAGCACTTTCACCACAATCACCGTCATGTCGTCATCCTGCGCGGTTATGCCGGAGAATCGTTTGACCTCCGCGATGATCATGGTTTTGAGCACTGCGGAGGTCAGATGCCCTGTATCAAGCCTCTCCACCAATTTTTGCAACGCGGCCTCGCCGTAAAATTCGCCCCTGTGATTTTGTTCCTCAACTATGCCGTCCGTTACAAACACGAGCACGTCGCCGGATCGTAGCGGCAGTACGGTTTCCTCGTAGATGTCATCTTTGGCGATGCCAAGAGGATGCTTGCAGCCCACGGCTTCCAAATAAACTGCGGTTGTGCCGCGCTTGAGCAACGGCTCGATCAATCCGGCATTGGTGAAGGCAAGCTCTCTGGTTTTGAGATCGAGCGTGGCAAAGCAAAGCGCCGTGAACATTTCGCGTTTGATTTTGGCATACATTGGGCGATTCAAGCGCGTCATGATTTCTTTGATCGGAAGATTTTCATCGGTCTTGGCGCAAATCATGCCATTGGCCATAACCGCGGTCATCGCCGCTTGCATGGCTTTGCCGGAGACGTCGCCAATCACAATGCCGAATTTCGTCTGTGCTTCGTCCAGCCAGATATAATCAAAGAAATCGCCGCCGACTTCATTGGCTGGCAGGCACACGCCGGAGATGTCAAACCCTGCGATCTGCGGATCAGCCTGCGGCATGATCGACATTTGCGCGTCATGCGCTGCGCCTAACTCGGCTTTCATGCGCACGGCTTTGAGATGCTGCCGATATCCGCGGTACGCCAACCCCGCCGCCAGCAGCCCAACCAACGCGCTAAACCACCACGTTTTCCAAAGTGGTGGATGGATCACAATCTTCAGTGCCGTGCCCTGTTCATTCCAGAGGCCGTCATTGTTCGAACCCTTCACGCGAAAAACATACCGCCCCGGAGACAGCGTCGTGTAGCTCGCAAAGCGTTTTTTCGCATCCGTATAAATCCATTCTTCATCCAAACCCTCCATTTTGTAAACGTACTGATTTTTTCGCGGCGCAGAAAAATCGAGCGCAGCAAACTCGAACGAGAAAACGTAGTCTTTGTGGTATAGATGGAGCTCTTCGAGCGCCGCAATAGATTGCTCCAATTTGACCGGCCGGTTGAATTTGAAAAAACCGGTTATCACCACTGGCGGAAGATTTGGATTGTCGGTGATCTGCTGCGGATCGAACGAATTGAAGCCGTGAATTCCGCCGAAAAACATCTCTCCGCTTTTGCTTTTGAAAAATGCGCCGCCATTGAATTCGTTGCTTTGCAGACCATCTTCGACGCTGTAGTTCTTGAAAGTTTCGGTGGTTGGATTGAAGCGCGATAAGCCTTTGTTGCTGCTGATCCAAAAATTTCCCTCCTCGTCTTCCAATATGCCGTAGATTTCATTGCTGGGCAAGCCCTGCCGCGTGGTGTAATAACCGACCGCGCCCAAAGCGCGATCAAACTTGAGGAGACCGCCGCCCCACGTTCCCAGCCAAAACATTCCCGCTTTGTCTTCGTGAATGCAAAAAACGTAGTCATTATTCAAGCTGTTGCGTTGCCCGGGAGCGGCGCGGTAATGCGTGAAAGTTTCGGTGCGCCGATCAAACCTATTGAGTCCGCCGCCTTGGGTCCCAATCCATAGCACGTCGCCGGCCTCGTCGGGATCTTCGTAAATCGTGCGAACGAAATCATTGCTGATGCTGGTGGGAACGTTGGCGTCGTGTTGGTAATGCTTGAAGACCGGACGCGCACTCGCATTATCGTTCGGCAGCAATTTATTAAGCCCACCGCCATTCGTGCCAATCCAAAGCGTGCCGCCACGATCTTGATAGATCGCGCGCAATTCGTTGTGGCTGAGGCTGCGAGGATCGTCGGGATCGTGGAGATAACGGATAGATTTTTTCGTCCTAATATCAAAGCGATTAAGTCCGCCGCCGTGGGTGCCAATCCAGAGCACGTTGGAGTCGCCGCGTGCAGGATGAATCAAGCGCACGATGTTATGGCTCAAGCTGTGGCGGTTGGCTGGGTCGTGTTGGTAATGAGTATATTGATTTTTTTTGCGATCGTAGCGCGTAAGTCCGCCGCCATGCGTGCCGATCCACAGCACGCCGTTTTCATCTTCATAAATCGCCCAAACGATTTCATGCGGCAGGCTGTTGGGATTATTCGGAGCGCGGCGATAAACCAAAAACGATTTCTGCTTTCTGAGCGCTTTGTTGAGGCCGCCGCCGTATGTGCCCAACCAAATGATGCCTGCGCGATCGGCGCCAATGGCGTAGATTTCGTTGTAGCTCAAACTCGTACGGTCCAGCGGATCGTTGCGGTAATGAATGAACTTCTCGCGACGCCGATCGAGTAAGTTGAGTCCGCCGCCGTTGGTGCCGATCCACAGTACGCTATCTGCGGCATCTTCAAAAAGGGCGCGCACGTCGTTGTGACTCAAACTGGCGGCATTTTGCGCCTCGTGTTCATACCTTGTGAAGAGCGCAGACGATTCCGTATTCTCCGAATCGTCGAGTTTGTTTAAACCGCTTCGCGTGCCAATCCAGAGTACGCCGGCATGATCTTGGTGGATTGCCGTCACCACAGCATTGCTCAGACTGTGCGGATTGCGCGGATTGTGCCGATAGTTTTGAAAAGTTGGAGGCAAACCATCATCGCTGCGCCGCAACCGATTCAACCCGCCGTCGGTCCCAATCCAAAGCCCGCCGGCTCGATCTTCATAGATCACGTTGACGGTATTGTGGCTCAGACTCGTGGGATTCTCTTCGCTGTGTTGATAACGCGTAAATCTGCCCGTTGCCCGATCAAACTTATTCAGACCGCCATCGGTCCCAATCCATAATGCGCCGGTGCGATCCTCCAGAATGGCTCTGACATTGTTATGACTCAGACTATTCGGGTCGTTGGGATTGTGGCGATAGTGGGTAAATTTTTCTTTGGCCGGATCATAAGCATTCAGCCCGCCATAAAACGTCCCGATCCAAATTATGCCTTCCTTGTCTTCGCAAAGCGCGCGCACGTCATTATACCACAGGCTGTTGGAATCAAGCGGCTCATGCCGCATCACGGTGAAGTTGTAGCCGTCGTATTTGTTGACGCCGTCTTCCGTGCCAAACCACATGAAGCCCTTTTGATCTTGCAAAAGGCAGAACACAATGCTCTGCGAGAGGCCTTGTTCAATCGAAATTTGCTCAAAGGTGAGCAACGCTCGCGTTTGGCTTTGAGCCTCTGGCAGGCTACACATAATACCGAGGCTCAACCAAATACGGAGATTGAAGGCGTTCATATAGAATCACTCATTGGTATGGCTGGGAGAATTGATACGCATTCGAATGACGGCGTCTTCAGCAAAAAGGGATGAGCATGATGTCTCATCCCTTCTGCCATACTTATGCAACACCAGAGCGCTCGCGCTTTCGAGCCGGTTTTCTCATGGGAGCGCTGTGGGTAACTTCTCCGCTTTCGTTATCGGCGGCGGCGAATCATTCACTCCAAACATGCCGGTTTTGAACTCGTTATTTCGCGAGTACCATTTTTTGCACTGCGGTGAAGCCGTTCGACTCGAGGCGATAAACATACACGCCGCTGACCAAGTGCGAAGCATCAAAGGTCACGGCGTGATTGCCGGCCTCGAGCGTTCCGCTGACGAGCGTTGCCACTTCACGGCCGAGAATGTCATACACTTTCAATGTCGTGAAGCCTTGCTCAGCCAGTTCGAATGCAATCGTGGTCGTTGGGTTGAAGGGGTTGGGAACATTCTGGAAGAGCGCATGATGCAATGTCACGGTCTCTTCCTCCAGTTCCGCCGCGTCTTTGCCCAGATGATAGCCGTCGGTGAGCGTTTTCAGAAAGGCAACGATGGCATCTTCCTCTTTGCCGGTCAGGCCAAGATTGCCCATCTCGGTGTCATTCACATTGTCGGGCACTTCCGGCGCCGGCCAATTCGCCACGTCGCGTGTATTGTAGAAATGCACGATGTCCTTCAGCGTTCTGAAATAGCCGTTGTGTGAATAAGGTCCAGTAACGGCAATGTTGCGCAGGGTCGGCACTTTCATCTTTCCCATCTCGTTGGCATCTGCCAAAACACCGCCGAGCCCTAAATCCACCCAGTTGCGGCCGTCCGGGTTAAATTCTGGCGGCATCAGATAAAATGGATTGTGCGGGTTTTTCGGCACGCCCAAATTATCGTAGGTGAAATCCGTGAACAGCGGCTTGTCGGCATAAGGTCCCGCTGTGCTGGGATGGCATTGGGCGCACTTGCCTTTGGTGTTGAACAATTCCAAGCCATTTCGTTCCGTTTTGGTGAGCTTGGCTTTGCCCTCCAAAAAGTAATCGAACTTCGAAGAGAATTGGTTTACCTGGCTCGAGCTTTCAAATGCCGCGATGGCCTCAGCCGTTTGATCATAAGCTTTCTCCACATCATCGAGCGCACCACTTCCGAATACTTGTTCAAACAAACCCGCATAACGCGAGGCGCGAATCGAATTGATCACGTATGCTTTGTCGGGATTGTTCATTTCGAGCGGATTCAGGAACGGCCCTTTGGCTTGGTCGGCAAGAGTCGCTGCACGGCCATCCCAAAATTGACCACCGACATAAAGCCCATCGCCTTCATAGTGAAAAACCGGGCTGAATGCCGCGTAAGCAGAGGTTGGGGAATTACGGTTGCCGACCCGCCATAATATTGCGCCTTGCGAAACCGGCAGAAATCTATCCGGATCGGCGAAACCGGCTTCCGGTGCATGACAGCTTGCGCAAGATTGCCCACTTGGTTTCGACAAATTAGTGTCGAAATATAAGCGTTTGCCCAATCGTTCCAGGGGCGTCAGGCTTTGCGCCGAGACAAATGCGGCTGTGACCAGCAACAGCGCTGCCGCCGCAACAATGATTCGTACAGTTTTCATAGTGGCTCCTCGCCCTTTAAAGTTGTGCAGCAAAATTTTGCCAGTATACCTGGCATTGACTTGTATGTGGCTCAACCCCAATTGTGCTTTGAGTGTGGCCCAAACCGCAGCGCGCACAGTCGCGACACTTCTTTCGTATCACCCTTTCGGTGGCGCAAGAGATCGTGTGCACGAAAACTTCGGCCACTGGATTCGAAGGATAATCGGGGTTTGATATATTTTGCCTGCAGATTTAGATTCGAACAATTTCGCTAGGCGCTTGTGATTGACCCGCGACTACTCAAGCGGGCACGCTTTCACGGGATTGCACGCGCACCGTAGCCGTGGTTGAGACTTCGCTCCATGAAGCGTTTTTCCCGTTATTATCGGCATAGAGCGCTTCGATGGTCTGCGCATATTTTTCCGCGACCACGTTCTTTTTGATTTTGAGCGTGGGCGTGAGCATGTCGTTTTCAATCGTGAATTCCGGCACGATGGCAATTTTTTTCACGCTCTCGAAGGAGGCGAAGGCTTTGTTCCTCTCGGCCACTTCCGCTTCGATGAGCCGCACGATTTCGGGATGCTGCCGCAGTTCCTCGAAATTTTCGAAACGCAATCCTTTTGCTTTCGCATACGCCGTGACGTTCTCGACGTTGAGGCTCACCAATGCGCTCAAGAATCTCCGGCGGTCGCCGAGCACGCAAACTTGGCTGAGATACTTGCAAGTCGCAAGCGCGCCCTCAATTGGCGCGGGCGCAATGTTTTTGCCGCCGGAGGTGATGATCAATTCCTTCTTGCGTCCCGTCACTTTCAAAAAATTCGCGGCGTCGATCTCGCCGAGATCGCCGGTCTTTAGCCAGCCGTCTTGGGTGATCGTCTCGGCCGTTTCCGCGGGCATTTTATAATACTCTTTCATCACGTTGCGGCCGCGAAACATGATCTCACCGTCCGGCCCGATCTTTTGCTCGATGCCAGGCCCAGGCTCGCCCACCCAACCGAAACGATAATTGCCGTAACGATTGACATTGGTGAAGGAAGTATTCTCCGTCATACCAATGCCTTCAAGCACGAGAATTCCGGCAGCATGAAAGAATTTTGCTATCGCGGGATTGATAGGCGCAGCGCCGCTAATGCACCAACGCACGCGGCCGCCCAGCGCGGCTTGCAGCTTGCTGAACACGAGTTTGGTGGCGAGACGGTATTGCACGTTGGTCCACGCGGAAATGGGTTGTTGTTTCAATTTGCAATCGCTGACTTCATTGCCGACGCGACACGCCCAGCGAAAGATTTTCAACGCCAGCCCGCCTTTGGCCTCGGCGCCGCTCACTACTTTGGTGTAGACTTTTTCGAAAACGCGCGGCACACTGGCGAACCAATGCGGCCTTAACGTTTTGATATCGTCGATGATCGTGTCCATGCTGCGGCTGAAAGTGGTGGGATTGCCGGCCAGCAGCGAAGTGTATACGCAAATTCGAGCGAACACGTGCGCCAACGGCAGGAAAAGAAAATGTTCGTCGCCTTCCCAAATGTCCACACTCGCGCGCGCGGACTGCGCCGTGAAGGTAATGTTGTCGTGCGTGAGCACCGCACCTTTGGGCAAGCCCGTGGTGCCGGAAGTATAAACGATGCCCGCGGGATCTTGCGGAGTGGGCGCTAGCGCGCGTTCGAAAAACTCTGCCTCCGATACGTCTTTGCCCGCGGACAAAAATTCTTCGAAGCTCATCACCCATTCGTCGCCTGCAGAGCTGCCATTGAACAGAACCACTTTGCGAACCTTCGGCAACTCTTTTTTGATCTCTAACAGCTTGCGCAGTTGTGTTTCATCTTCGGCAAAGACGAGCACGCCATCGGAGTGATTGATGATGTGCCTGCAATCTTTGGGCAGGTTGGAATGATAAATCCCCACCGTGCACGCGCCCGCGCTGGTGATGCCGAGATCGCACAACATCCAGCGATAGCACGTGTAGCTCAGGATGTTGACCTTGTCATTCTTTTTTATGCCGAGAGCGATGAGGCTCTTGGCGACCGTCTGTACTTCCTCGTAAAACTGCATCCACGTTACCATTGCCATTTTGCCGGCCTCTGGAAACCAGCGATAAGCCGGCTGATTTGGATAACGATCGACCGTTTCCTTGAGCATGGCGTGGACGTTGCGAAAATCTTTGATCTGCATGAAGACCTCCTTCCTGCGAAGAAGCCT
Source organism: bacterium (assembly GCA_037444905.1). GTDB lineage: Bacteria > Zhuqueibacterota > Zhuqueibacteria > Zhuqueibacterales > Zhuqueibacteraceae > JABWAN01. The sequence goes on from JBBILN010000057.1 coordinate 58,461, forward strand.
GAGTTGTTTGCAGTCGCATCTTCTTGCGACCCGGGTAAGGCGCAAGCCAGTTATAAAAAAATGAGCCACAGATTTACCCAGATGAGCACAGAAGTGTTCATTCTTTTTCTGTGTGGTTTTGTGTGATTCCGTGGCAATCTCTTGGCTCAACGATTCCGGCCATACTGTTCGTGGCTCGACACCCACTCCGTCGATGAAATCGCGCATGCGAGTGAAATTTCTCCCGCCAATACCACGCCTGCCACAATCTCCGCAAGCTTGTTGACCTTGCCTTGACCGTAGCAACCCAACACCTCCAAACATTCGCGCTGCGTGGCCAAGCCGGTGCCGCCGCCATATGTTGCCACGATCAATGATGGAATCGTGATCGAAATGTATAAATCGCGCTCCGCAGTCAGCTCGCTGTAAATAATTCCCGCGGAAGCTTCCGCAACGTTGGCCACGTCCTGGCCGGTGGCGATGAACATCGCGGTGATGCCGTTGGCGGAATGCAAACCGTTGTTGTTGGCGCCGGAAAGCAGTGCGCCGACGTTGGCCACGCCGTTGTGATAACTCAAACTCTCCGGCTCCACGCGCATGTGCTGAATAAGCACGTCGCGTTTGATCAAAGCCTCGGCCGTGACGCGCTTGCCGCGCGTGCGCATGACGTTGATTTGCGAAGCCTTTTTATCGGTGGCAAAATTGGATTCGAGATAAAAATGCAGGATGCCGGGATAATGATCCAATATCCAACTGCACGCCGCAAACGTGGCGCGGCCCACCATGTTTTGTCCCGCCGCATCGCCCGTGCTGAAATTGAAACGCAGATAAACGAACTTGCTCGCGAGATACGGATCGACATATTGCAGTTTGGCGATGCGCGAGGTCGCTTCGGCCTCTTCGCGAATCTTGTCGAGATTGGCATTCACCCACTTCACGAATTCGCGGCCGGTGCGCGCATCCGCGAATACGAAAACCGGCGCGCGCTGCATGGCATCGCCCACCACGCTGCACTTCACGCCGCCGCACAGATTCAACACTTTCATGCCGCGGTTGTAAGACGCCACGAGCGTGCCCTCCGAAGTAGCAAGCGGAATGAGAAACTCTCCCACGGCGTGCTCGCCGCGCACAGTGAGCGGCCCGGCGAATCCTAATGGAATTTGCGCCACGCCGGTAAAGTGCTCGCAGTTGCCTTTGGTGAGATGCGGATCGAAAGAGTATTGCTTCACGTGCTGCAAGCGCACTTCCGCGAAGCGCTCTACGAAGCTTTGCCGTCTTTTAATCACGTCCTCGGAGTAGTCGTCTTCTTCGTGGCGCGGGATGCGCACCAAATGATCATCGGCTTCCGAAATGGCGCAATCGACTTTGAGGCTCAACTTGCCGAAGGGCTTGGTATCAAACACCACTTCGATGTGATGCTTGCCCTCCGCCAGCCTCGCCACACCGGCGATGATATCGAGCGATTTGCGCAGCGGAAATTCCAGGGGGTTGGTGAGGGAGATTTGATCGAGTGAGAGAAAACGGCCGTTGCCGAAATTCAGTTTGACCGCGTCCTTCGGCACTTCGGCGCCGTTGAGCTTGAGGCTGTGAATGCCGGTGAGCGTGGCATCGCTCAAGCGGTTTTTGATGGAAAATTTGACGCCACCTTCAATGTTCATCAAGCTGCCGAAGGTATAAAGCTGCTTAAGCAAAAGGCTGGGTATCATCGACATAACGGATCCTCCGTGAAAATTGTCCATCGACGAGATGAAGGGTGCGAACGCGCAGAAAATTTAGGGCATTAACAATCTTGCTTCGCGTGTTCGGCTGAGGCATTGATATACTGCTTTGGGGGTTGATTTGTAACTCTACTCTACAGTTATGTCATCCTGGAAGGAACTTCCCTAGTGCTCGCGACGCGCTTCAGGGCTTGCGTTTCTTCCGAGCATGAGGGAAGATCCCGCAATGATGGGATGACACTTTGAGGGGACTTACAAATCAACCCGTAACGAGTATAGCAAACCTCATCACAGCCTCAAGCCAATGCCGGGGCGAGCGCATGCTCTTTCTTCAATGTTGCTAGCCCAACTTCCGCAGTTGTCAGGGTTAAGCTTTGTGTTTTCAATGAAAATCT
>JBBILN010000058.1:0-60476 GCA_037444905.1 bacterium
AAGGCCAGGTAGCTCAGTCGGTAGAGCAACGGACTGAAAATCCGTGTGTCCGCAGTTCGATTCTGCGCCTGGCCACAAGATAGCAAAGCCGCGCCGGTTTTGCTTTTTCTTTTTTAAGTTTTCAAATTTGTTTTTCCAAGCTGGTGTAGCTCAGTTGGTAGAGCGGCGCACTCGTAATGCGCAGGTCAGCGGTTCAACCCCGCTCACCAGCTCCTCAAATTAAACGTGTGACAGGATGTCCGCGAGGTAGCTTCAACTGCAATTCGACCCTCATGAAAAAAGCCTTCCTTCTTTTTGTCGCGCTGCTCACGCCGTCTGCCTTAATTTCCCAAACCATTGGTTATGCTTTTTTGCGCACGCCCGTCGGCGCTCGGCCTTCAGCCATGGCCGGAAGTTTTGTGGCGATGAGCGAAGACCCACATTGCATTTATTATAACCCAGCCGGCGTGGGCAACATTCAAAACCGCACAGCGACGTTCGGGTACCTCAATCATATACTCGACATTCAAAGCTTCTTCGGCGCGTATGTGATGCCGCACAGCAAAGGCGCTTATGGCCTCGGCGTGCAGTACACCAGCTACGGCGATTTCAAGCGCACGAACGAATTTGGGCAGGAACAAGGCTCGTTCGGCGCAAGCAATCTCGTCGCGTATCTCAGCTACGCGCAACTGCGCGGAAAAAATTTTATGCTCGGCGCAAACGTGAAATACATTCGCTCGGAGTTGGAAAATTTTTCCTCGGATGCTTTCGCCGTCGATCTCGGATTCATTTATCATTCGCCGCTCTTTGGCAATTTGGATTTCGGCGGCGGCCTCTTCAACGCGGGCAGTGTCATCTCCGCGTTCGATGTGACGAAGGAACGCTTGCCGCTCAACGCGCAATTCGGCGTTTCGAAAAAGCTCGAACACTTGCCGCTGCGCTACAGTTTGGCATTGATCAATTACTTCGACGACAACCTCGTGTTTCGCGCCGGCGGCGAAATGAATCTTGCCACGGGATTGTTTCTGCGCCTCGGTTATGACACGATCGGCGGCGATCAGAAAGTCGGCACGGACAGCGACCGCTTCGCCGGACTCTCGCTTGGCCTCGGACTCGAGCATCAACGCTACAAAATCGACTACGGCATTTCTTCTTTTGGAGAAGTCGGTAGTCTCAATCGTTTCAGTTTTGGGATGAAGTTTTGAAATGGATTTTTGGAGTGATGGATTGGCGGAGTATTGATGCGATTTCAAATGAATGCAAACCGCCGGTAATGGGCATACTGTAAGAACCTTCCCTCGTACTCGGCACCAACCTCGGAATAGACTTTGTTTCAAGCGCCAGAGAAGATTCTTTCAGAATGACATGCCGGATTGATGAGAAGCCAATGACAAACGCGCATTGGCTTTTTTTATTTTGATAAGGAGAAGATGGCATGAAACTCGGATTCATCGGACTCGGCATTATGGGCGCGCCGATGGCGGCGAATCTGCTCAAGGCGGGGTATGAGGTGACCGTTTTCAACCGCACCGCAGCAAAAGCGGAAAAGCTGCGCAGCCTCGGCGCAAGCGTTGCCGCCTCGCCCAAACAAGTTGCGGCGAGCGCAGAGGTCATCATCACAATCGTTTCCGACACGCCCGATGTGCATGACGTTTTGTTTGGCGAGCACGGCGTGGCAGAAGGTTTGACGCCGGGCAAGATCGTCATCGACATGAGCACCATCTCGCCCGAAGCCACGGTTGGGTTCGCGGAAAGATTGCAAGCCCTCGGCTGCGATTTGCTCGACGCGCCTGTGAGCGGCGGCGAGCCGGGCGCGATTGCGGGCACCTTGACGATTATGGTGGGGGGAAGTAAAGCCGCTTTCGAGAAATGCCGCCCGATCTTTTCGGCGTTGGGGAAAAACATCGTGCACGTCGGCGCGAGCGGCAAAGGCCAATGCACCAAGCTGGTCAATCAAGTCATTTGCAGTTTGAATATCGTTGCGATGACCGAGGGCTTGTTGCTCGCCAAACATACGGGACTCGATCTCGTGCGCACCTTGCAAGTGGTTTCGGGCGGCGCTGCCGGTTCGTGGATGCTCAACCATCTCGCGCCGCGCATTTTGCAAGGCGACTTCGCGCCCGGTTTTATGATCAAGCTGCAACAAAAAGATTTGCGCCTTGCAACGGAGCTGCTTGAAGGCTCCGAAGAAAAATTTCCCGGCGCCGTGCTCGCACACGAACTCTTTTCGCAAGCCGTGGCCCACGGTTTGGGGGAGCAAGGCACGCAAGGGTTGATCAATTTGATGAGTCCCGACTTTATCAAGCAATAACTGCGCGCATTGTTTTGCCCACGAAACACACGAAACACGCGAAAAGTTTCATGTGCTTCGCGGACCGCATCTCTCGAATCCGCCCCAACCGAACTAGCGCTTGCAATTGAAGCGCGTGCATTGTAGCTTTATTCTGCATTCTAAATTTCTCAACGCACTCACGCAACTCTCAAAGCCATGTTCATCTGTCGCGTCGTCGGCGACGTGGTCTCGACGATTAAAAACGAACACCTGCGCGGCCACAAGCTGCTGCTCGTGCAGCCCGTCGATCTCGACGGCGTCACTGCCAAAGGCGAAGCCATGATCGCCGTGGACAAAGTCGACGCCGGGCCGAACGATCTCGTGCTCGTCAATCGCGAAGGCGGCTCCGCGCGACAGTTGCTCGGCAACGCGAAAATTCCCGTGCAGGCCGTCATCGTCGGCGTGATTGATGATATTGATATTCCGAGGATGGAATGAATACTTCAACGATTGACGTGCAATCATTACGAGCTCAGCATGTGAGCGTTTCTGCCACTGCTTTGACCGTTGATTTGACCGACGGCCGCACGATAGCCGTACCTTTGGCGTGGTATCCGCGACTCATGCACGGCACCTCAAAAGAGCGTAATCACTGGCGCTTGATTGGAAACGGCGAGGGCATTCACTGGCCCGATCTCGACGAAGATTTAAGTGTTGAAGGGATGGTACTCGGACGGCCTTCCGGTGAAAGCGCACGTTCGTTTCAACGCTGGTTGGAAAAACGCGCGTCGGGCAAACGTCTTTCACCCTCGAAGCCTCGCACGGCTCGTCACGCAAAGATGGCGGAAAAAGCATGAACCTCGATTCCCGCATTGATCGCATCATCGCAGAAGAACTCGGGCGGCAAAGACACACGTATGCGCACAAACACACGCCGCATTGCAATTGGTGTTGGACGTGTCCCGAGTGCAAATCCGAATTTGTTTCGCACGTCGTCAATCACGGCGCATGTCGCGTCGGAGCAGCGCCGGGCATCGGGCCATTGCACGACGGCCTCGCGCAGTACATTGATCACACGCTGCTCAAGCCCGAGGGCACACGGTCACAAATTGAGAAGTTGTGCAAAGAAGCCGCGGAATATCATTTCGCCAGCGTGTGTGTGAATCCCACGTGGGTATCGTTCTGCGCGCATTTGCTGCGCGGCACCGGCGTGTTGGTTTGCACCGTCGTCGGTTTTCCGCTCGGCGCGAATACGACTGAAGTGAAAGTGTTCGAAGCGCGGCAAGTGGTGGAACAGGGCGCGTGCGAGGTGGATATGGTCATCAACATCGGCCGCCTCAAATCCGGAGAGTATGATTTTGTCGCGCACGACATTGCCGAGATTGTGAAAGCCTCGCAGCCTGCGCACGTGAAAGTGATTATCGAAAACTGCTATCTTACGGATGAAGAGAAGATCAAAGCTTCGCTGCTCTGTCGCGAAGCAGGCGCGCATTTTGTGAAAACTTCCACCGGCTTTGGCCCTAGCGGCGCGAAAATCGAGGACGTGGCGCTCATGCGGCGCGTGGTGGGCGAACAACTCGGCGTCAAAGCCGCAGGCGGCATCCGTGATTCTCAAACCGCGCAAAAGATGATCGAGGCCGGCGCCAACCGCCTCGGCGCTTCGGCGAGCATTGCGATTGCGGAGCACAAGAAAGCGGCGTGAGGTTTCAAATTCGCTGAGTGAGGGTCTGGCATGTATAAAATCGAATATGCTGAAGGTACAAACGACGATCTCCGAAGTCTAAAAGCCTACGCAAGTTTTCAGGCAAGCTGAGAACTTGGCCCTTCGGGCAGCACAAAAATTTTCCAGCCGATAGAAGAACCCAACTGATGAAGCATGCTTATCAGTTGGGTTCTTCTATCAGTTGGAGAAAAGTTAGAATTTCTTTCTAAGTTTGAAAAGCTAATCGCTTACGAACGAAAGCATATTCTGGATAAGATTGATGAACAATTATCCCATGAACCGGCAATAGAAACGCGCAATCGCAAGCCTTTGTTTGGTTTGAAACCAACTTGGGAACACCTCGAACCCGTTTGGGAATTGCGCGTCGGTGAATATCGAGTCTTTTACGATGTTGATGAAGTCGCCGCTCTCGTGACTGTTCGTATCATCCGATACAAACCGCCACATAAAACGACGGAGGAAATTCTATGAAGACGATAGCCCTGGAACAAGCCACATTTGATGTATGCCTTGATGACGCTCAACGCGAACGGGTCATGATAACGCGCGCAGGCAAGCCCGTCGCACTGCTCATCGGCCTCGAAGGATTTGATGAAGAGCAATTGGAACTGGGATACAGCGACAAATTCTGGCAACTCATCGAGCAACGGCGCAAGCAAAAAAACATGAGTCGCGCGGAATTAGAAAAGCAGCTCGAAAGCGCAGAATAGCTGCGTGATCGTCCTTCTCGCTTCCGCGAGCATTGCGATTGTGGAGCACAAGAAGGCGGCGTGAGGTCGCTAGCATTGATCAAGCTCGCATTTTTTGGGTGGCTATAAGAAGCCGTGCTATACTCGATTCCCGACACCTTGTGAACAGGGCGCTGGTGCTACCGACGGTGGTGGTAATTACCCCTCGATGTTCAAGAAACTTGAGTTGTTCACTATTTCATTGTTTCTTGTTGCAACGTTTTGGCAGAAAGGAGCAATGCCCATGAAGATTTCAGTAGAGTTTAAAGCGAAACTTGATCTCGTCATCACAGTCGGGAGTCGGGTATAGTGCGGTAATCTTTTATCAGTGTTTGTATGGCGTGAGGTAAGGTTTGGCCTTGAGGCGTGGGAGGCAGTGGAAATAATTATCGTTCTTCAGTTTTGTTCCTCAACGACGAGACAACAGATCGGGCAATTCAATTGCTTTTTCGGCCAGGACTAAATCAGTTTGAGCCGTCACGTCGAGTTTCATGGTGAGATCGTCGTCATAGTCCGCTTTATTGCGGTCACTGCGAAGCCTTTCGAGATTATAGCCGATGCGTTTTTGAAGCCGGTCGGAATTTTTTTAAACTCATCGCGAACAAATTGATGTGCTCTCCCGCCCAAAGGAACGCGGTGCTCTTTTTCATCGCGAAGATAATTCCGGCACTTGCAGAAGGCGGCGTAATATGCGCGACGAATCGCAGCCCGTTGTCTCGCTTCCGGCGTTGCATGGAGAGTCGATGGCCCCGCAAGCTCCTGCGCTAATTTTAGATACTCTGACCAGTCGAAGCTCATGCGAACTCCACGTGCATGCAAAGCTTGCCTTGAGCGCGATCTGAGGCGTCGAGCCACCAATCTTCATCAAGTTGTTCCAGTCTGGCGAGCGCTTCTTGGTGAGGAAGATCGGTTTGCACGAAGGCAAACAACTCACGATCATCTTCGGCATCCGCCTCGGTGACGACTTCGAGCACGACGTCGTTGTGACTCCCAAAGGATTCATCTATCCGAACGCGAGCTTCTCTCAAAAGAGAGACAAGAAAAGGATGCGCTTCGAGAAACTGTCGAACTTCTTGAGGGCGTCTTTAGCTAAAACGTTGATCGAAAGAAGATTCTGTTTCTGCCGGTGTGATTTTATCGATTGCTTTGATTGTTTGCGAGGTCATGATTTTGCCTTTCGATGAGCAAGTACTCAACTTGTTTTGAGTTGAGAAACTGCAAGAACTCTTTGAAGTCGCGCGGTAGACGGATCGTAGCCATAAGCGATTTGCCGCATAAATTCCATTGCCAATAAACGCTCTGCCGGGGTTTTTGAAAGCCAATACGCTTTCTCATCAGACTCTTCGAAAAGCGAGGTGTAATGCCTCAGTTACCGGAGGAGTAGCGCAGGCGTCCCCGCCTGCACACAAGGAGGTCCAATGGCACTAACTTTCTAAACAGGCAATGACAGAAAAATAATTGGCAAAAAATTCCACAGCTTGTTGTTGCTACGATCAACATTTCTGCGATGATTGCAAACCACATATTTATGACAGCCATTTTTTGTCATTGCTTTTGCCCAAGCAAGCTCAAGCTTGTCAAACAGCTTCAATCATCTTCACAAACAAAGGCAAGTAGTTGGAGAAATTTGGGGCCTTTGGGGAAAAGTTGGTGACATTGGACAAGGCGGTCTGCGGTACGTTTCCCACCAATAACTGAGGCAATACAGCGAGGTGACTTTGACGGCGGTTTTGTCGAGTTTGAAAGGAAAGTCTTTGTCGATCATATGTTCTGCTTAAAAAGTATTGTGCTCCGCTTCAAATTTCACACGAAAAATATACCACACGGCCTAAGAAATTACAAGGAGAGTTTTGGCAGCGCGAGTAAAGTCTGACTTGGGCGCGAAAAATTTTCGAAGCTTGCAAGCTTGCTTTGCCCAAGTTAGACTTTGCCCGCTTGTCGAGACCGATTGACCTCATGACCCCCCTCGACCTTCTCCACAAAAAGCGCGACGGCCTTGCTTTGAGCGATGCCGAAATCGAATTCATCATCAAAAGTTATCTCGATGAGCGCATGCCGGATTATCAAATGGCCGCGCTGCTCATGGCGATTTATTTTCAAGGCATGAATGATAGCGAGACGGTTGCGCTCACGCGGCTCATGCGCGACTCCGGTGTGGTCATGGATTTTTCGCATGTGCCCGGGCCGAAGGTGGATAAACACAGCACCGGCGGCGTGGGCGATAAAGTTTCGCTCATTCTCGCGCCGCTCATGGCTGCCGCGGGCGTGTATGTGCCGATGATTTCCGGACGCGGCTTGGGCCACACCGGCGGCACGCTCGATAAGCTCGAAGCCATTCCCGGTTTTCGCACACAACTCCCGCTGCAAAAATTTCGCGAGTTGACGGAGCGTCTCGGCACATGCTTGATCGGACAGACCGAAGAAATTTGCCCGGCCGATCGGCGCATCTATGCGCTGCGCGACGTGACCGCAACCGTGCCCGCGATTCCGCTGATTTGCGCGAGCATTCTCAGCAAAAAATTGGCGGAAGGTTTGGACGCGCTCGTGCTCGACGTGAAAGTGGGCGAGGGCGCGATTTTCAAGGACGCGGCAACAGCGGAAAAACTCGCGGAACGATTGATCAAAATTGCTTCGCACTTTGGTCTGCGCACGATTGCGCTGCTCACGGATATGTCGCAGCCGCTGGGTAATGCCATTGGCAATTGGGTCGAAGTTGTCGAGGCCATTGCAGTGCTGAACGGTCGCGGCCCGGAAGATACGAAACAAGTGACGCTCGCGTTGGGCGCGGCGATGTTGCAAGCAGCGGGGAAGAGCGATGATTTCAAAACTGCGATGCAATCATTAAACACGCTGCTGCACAACAGCGCGGCATGGGAGAAATTTTTGGAAGTGGTTGCAGCGCAAGGCGGCGAGGTGAGTGTGCTGCGCGAGCCGTCGCGCTATGCCAGGCCGAATTTTGCTGATGTAGCCAAGGCAACGCAGTCCGGCTATGTTGCAGCAATCAACGCGCGCAAGTTGGGGCGCTTGTCCATGTCCCTCGGCGCGGGCCGCGTGAATCTCAAGCACGGGGTTGATCCACTCGCTGGCATTATGCTGCATAAAAAAGTGGGTGAGGCTGTAGTCACGGGTGAAATATTAGCCACATTGCAAAGCGCGACGATAAAAATAGATGAAGCGCATCTTCAAACCGCGCTTTCTTGTTTTTCCATTTCCAGCCTATCTCCTAAAATTCCTCCGTTGTTGCACGCCAAACTCGATGAACACGGCCGACATGAACTCACGCTGTGAGTGCGCGTGAAAAAGAACTGATTTTCTGCTTGGCTTTATGAAGCCGCTTCTTTACATTCGCTACCGCTTCAAAATAGAATAGTCGCAATATCATTCATTTGTGCAAGTAGGCGATTAGGCGCACGAAGTTAGAATAAAATTCTAAAAGTTTTGGGGCCACACACAGATCAACAACACACGCGGAAAAAGCTTCAGTTTTTCAGTGTGTGCTTTTGATCCGTGTGTTGCTCACACCTTTCGGAACACGCACACAGATCAAAAACGCACACGGAAAAAAGCCTCTGACTTTTCCGCGTGTGTTTTTGATCCGTGTGCTGCCCGAAGGGCCAAGTTTCAGCTTGCCTGAAAACTTGCGTAGGCTTTTAGATTTTGAATTGAAAATTTTATTGTTTGAAATTTGAAACTGACGCTAGCGAAAGGAGATGGCCATGACTGCTCAAGACTACATCAATCTCGAAGAACAATTGGGTGCGCGCATTTATCATCCGCTCGACGTCGTGCTCGCGCGCGGCGAAGGCATTTGGGTGTGGGATGTGGACGGCAACAAATATCTCGATTTCTTGAGCGCATACTCCGCGGTCAGCCAGGGCCATTGCCATCCGCGCATTTATCAGGCGATGGTGGAACAGGCCAAAACGCTTACCCTCACTTCGCGTGCGTTTCGAAATAATCAAACCGGCTTGCTTTATAAAGAGCTGTTAGAGATTTGCGGCAAGGATATGGTGCTGCTGATGAACTCGGGCGCGGAAGGGGTGGACACGGCGATCAAAACCGCGCGCAAGTGGGGCTACGTGAAGAAGGGGATTCCCGATAACAAAGCCGAGATCATCGTGTGCTTGGGAAATTTTCACGGCCGCACCACGACGTGCATTTCCTGTTCGCCAGAGCCGCAATATCGCGAGCACTTTGGGCCGCTCACGCCGGGCTTTGTGTTCGTGCCATATGGTGATGCCGAGGCGCTCGCAAAAGCGATCACGCCGAACACGGCGGCGTTTTTGGTGGAGCCGATTCAAGGCGAGGGCGGCATCGGCGTTCCGCCAAAGGGTTACTTCACGAAGGCGAACGCGATTTGCAAAGCGAACAATGTCTTGCTCGTGATGGATGAAATTCAAACCGGATTGGGCCGCACGGGAAGGATGTTCGCGTATCAACACGATGCGGAGGTCGATCCCGATATTTTGATTCTCGGCAAAGCATTGTCCGGCGGGTTCTATCCGGTTTCCGCGGTGGTGGCGAACAAGGATATTCTCGGGCTGTTCCGTCCGGGCGATCACGGCAGCACGTTCGGCGCGAACCCGTTGGCGTGCGCGGTTGCACGCACGGCGCTCAAAGTCATTGTTGAAGAAAAACTCGTGCAACGTTCGGATGAGTTGGGGCGCTACTTCCTCGAAAAGTTGTTGAGCATTCAAAGCAAGCACGTGAAAGAAATTCGCGGCCGCGGCTTGTTCATTGGCGTGGAATTGCAGCCCGAAGCGCGCGGCGCACGGCGTTTTTGCGAGGCCTTGCGCCATGAGGGCATGCTTTGCAAAGAAACGCACGAGCACGTAATCCGTCTGGCGCCGCCGTTGGTGATCACGAAAGAAGAATTGGATTGGGCGTTCGTGCGCATCAAAAAAGTTTTGGAGACGATGGCATAATGCCCCTTTCACCTCGGTTGTTCCACAATTTCGCTTGTTCGCACGCCAGTCAGACACGGCATCTGTGCCTCGACATCATGAACTGGGGCAATCATTTTTTGATTGCCCCGTTTTATTTTTAGCTTGAAACGGAGGAGGAAATATGTTCCGACGCATTTCGCTGATTTGGTTAATCGTGCTCGCTCTGGTTTCGGGTTGTTCGTCGCCTTCGACCATTGCGTTGCTAACGGATTATGGATGGGATGATCCCTACGCTGGCGCGATTCAAGGCGTGATTCTTTCGATCAATCCGGAAGTACGCATATTGAACCTCACGCACGCAGTCCCCTCCTACAACATTCGCGAGGCGAGTTATCTCCTTGTGACCTTTGCGAAAGAATATCCGGAGAAAACGATTTTTCTGGCGGTAGTCGATCCCGAGGTGGGTGGCTCCCGCAAAGCGATCATTATAGAGACGCTTGACAAAAAGCTGTTTGTCGGTCCGGATAACGGCCTCTTTACGGATGTGGTTCGCACTTTCGGATTCAAACGGGCCGTGAGCATCACCAACGTATTGTGGTTTCGAAAAGGCGACGTCTCCAACACATTCCACGGCCGCGATGTGTTTGCGCCCGCGGCCGCGCGTTTGTCCGCGGGCAAAAATATGGAGGATGCCGGCGCCAAGCTTTTGGAGAAAGATTTGGTGATGTTGCAGCGCACGCCGGCGGAGTTGACCGAGCAAGGCATCACCGGAGAAATTTTGCATCGCGATCATTACGGCAATTTGGTGACGAATATTCCCGCCAGTATTCTGGCGAAAGCCGGATGGCGCGCGGGCATGGCGCTTGAATTCGTGGTGAAGTATCAAGTCGTCACTGCGAAATTTGCCCAGAAATATAGTGACGTTGCCAAGGGTGAAATGGTTTTGGTGCTGAATGGGCAAGGGCTGCTCGAGCTTGCACGGTTTGTCGGCAGCGCGGGCGACAGTCTACGCGCCATGGCGGGAGACAGCATCGTCGTGCGAACTGTAGGCTCAACGGAGCCGGCGCCGAACAATAGTCCGGCAGCGACAGCGACATTGTCGAATCCCGTGTCCAATCGCGTGAAGTGAAAGCTTTGCTTGACAAGCTGCGCTAATTTTGTTAGATTGCGCGCGTTTTTGATGAGCGAATGCCACGTTGGTGCTGCGAATCTGATCTCCAAAGGAGCAAACTTCATGAGTCTTGATGCGTTGGGAATGATCGAGACCCGCGGCTTGGTCGGCGCGATTGAGGCGGCTGATGCCATGGTTAAGGCAGCAAAGGTCACTTTGATCGGCAAGGAAAAAATCGGCGGAGGCTATGTCACGGTCATGGTGCGCGGAGATGTCGGCGCCGTGAAGGCCGCGACAGATGCGGGCGCTGCGGCGGCAGAAAAAGTCGGCGAGTTGGTGTCTGTGCACGTCATCCCGCGCCCGCACGCCGATGTGGAATTGATTCTGCCGAAACGTGCGGATGCGGCCAGCGGGTCATAAACCATGAATGCGCGTGCCCTCGGTCTCGTGGAAACGCGAGGATTGGTAGCGGCATTGGAAGCTGCGGATGCCATGATGAAAGCCGCCAATGTCGTTTGCATCGGTAAAGAAGTGACCGATGCCGCGCTCGTGACCATAAAGATCACGGGAGAAGTTGCAGCCGTGCGTTCGGCGGTGCAAGCCGGCAAGGTTGCCGCCGCCAAAGTTGGCGAGGTGGTATCGACGCATATCATACCGCGACCGGACGCCGAAACCGAGACCATTGTGTATTCGTAATTGTGCAACGACCATTCGTGTTCAATTCAAGGCTAAATTCGTTGTGAGGTTGTCTTCCTATCCCAACTTTTGGTTTCCCTCAAGTCCTCAAACCAAATCCACGAGTTTTAGGTTCTCCCCGGGAAATCACCAAAACTGCAGAATACTCTTGCACGCGCCGCCAAAATGAAGCGTTGTCACATTCGTGCCTATGCCAAACTCAATCTGTCCTTACGCGTCTTGGGCAAACGCACTGACGGCTATCACGAGTTGGATACATATTTTTTGCAGGTGGATTTGGCTGATGAATTGTCATTCGAGACGACCCAGCATGCTGGCATCGAACTGAGTTGCAATTGGAACTCAGTTCCTCTCGATGATTCGAACCTGTGTGCGCGTGCCTTTCATCTGATTGCAAAAGCAATCAATCGAGAACCTGGTATCCGTCTGCACCTTGAAAAAAGGATTCCCTTGGGCGCAGGCATGGGAGGTGGAAGCAGTGATGCGGCCGTTACTTTAACGGTTTTAAATTTTCTTTTTGATGCCGGTTTATCTATGGAGAATTTGGCTTCGCTGGCGCGAGAATTGGGTTCCGATGTCCCGTTTTTCTTGTACGGAGGGCTCTGTCATGGTTCTGGTCGTGGCGAGGTTTTGACGCCGTTGGCACATTTGCCGGAGCTATATGCACTGATTGTCACCCCAGATATTGCGCTAGCAACAGCATCGGTCTATCAAAACCTGAAAATCGGCTTGACTAGTACTTGGAAGAATACTATATTCGCCGACTTAAATTACGATGTGGTGAAATTTTATCGGCAGCACCCAATGGGACAGAATGATCTGGAAGGTTGGGTGCTTGAGCAGTTTCCGTTATTGGCACAAATTAAACAAAAGTTGATTGACCAAGGAGCAATTGGGGCGAGTATGACAGGGAGTGGTTCGGCCGTGTTTGGACTGTTCGAAACACTTGCGACGGCACAATCCGCACAGCAGGTTTTACAAGCCGAATTTGCCACTCATATCGCGCGACCTGTCAAGTGGGGCATGAAAGAAATCAACAAAGCGTTATTTACGGAAGTCTTCGTCGGTTGAATTTGCTTTGGGCCTGTCCTGATTCTAATTTTTTAGGGAGGAAGGAATGGAAATAACCGAAGTCACGGTCAGCATCCGAGACGAGGACAAGCTGAAGGCGTTTGTGAATGTTACTTTTGAAGATTGTTTTGTCGTGCGAGGGATGAAGGTGATCAAGGGCGCGACCGGATACTTCGTCAGCATGCCGAGTCGAAAAATGAATGACGGCACTTATCGTGATATTGCGCATCCGATCACGAATGAGTTTCGCGAGAAAGTAGAGCGAGCGGTTTTAAAGCAGTACAAAGAAGAGATGCGCAAAGAAGGATTGCCTCCCGATCCGGATTTGATGAATTACTGAGAATCTGGCGGTCGGCGTCACTGGGGCGTCGCCAAGCTGGCAAGGCACAGGACTTTGGTTCCTGCATTCGGAGGTTCGAATCCTCCCGCCCCAGCACTTTTATTCGTGCAAACACAAGGCGCGCTTGACTAATTGTAGATGTCTCGAGTTAACTGGCATGAGAAGGGCTTATGAACGCCCTTTTGAAACACCCGAAGATATTTTCAGGTAGGGCGCATCCCGAACTCGCTCAGAAAATCGCAAGCTACCTAAATCTCGAACTTGGTAAAAACGAGTTTCGCGAGTTTAGCGATGGTGAGACGTGGGTTAAGTTCTCTGAGAATATCAGAGGGCAGGATGTTTTCATCATTCAACCTACCAATTCGCCCGCGCGTAACTTACTCGAACTGCTCATCATGCTTGATGCCGCGCGGCGCGCCTCTGCTGCGCGCATTTCTGCGGTTATTCCTTATTTCGGTTACGCTCGTCAAGACCGCAAAGATCAGCCGCGGGTTTCCATCACGGCAAAATTGGTGGCGAATCTTATTACCACCGCAGGCGCCGACCGGATCCTGACCATGGATTTGCACGCGCCGCAAGTGCAAGGGTTCTTTGATATTCCTGTCGATCATCTTTATTCGGCTTCCGTTTTTCTCGACTATTTGCGCGAGATCAAAATCGAAGACCTCGTCGTTGTGGCTCCGGATTTGGGCGGCACTCATATGGCGCGCGCGTATGCGAAAAGACTCGGCACGCCGATCGCAATTGTCGACAAACGCCGTCCCCGCCCGAATGCCGTCGAAGTGATGAATGTGATTGGCAACGTTGAAGGTATGAATGCGTTGCTTATTGATGACATCTGTGACACGGCGGGCACCATTACCAATGCCGCGGCGAGACTTAAAGAAATGGGTGCGAAACGGGTATTTGCGGCTTGCACGCATCCGATACTATCGGGACCCGCAGTGGAATTGATCGGCAAATCCTGTATCGACCAAATGATCGTCACGGACTCCGTGCCGATTCACGCGAGTAAATTAATTGATAAAATCAACGTACTCAGTATTGACAAACTTTTCGGCCGCGCGATCATGCGCATTCACAATGAAGAATCCATCAGCTCATTGTTCGATTGATCGCTGACCGATAGTGAGAACGAAAGCAAAAAGGTAGGAGCATGAGTCAGACTTCCATACAAGTACAAGAGCGTGCGCACATCGGCAAACAAGTTGCCAAGCGCCTGCGTCGCGAAGGCATGGTTCCGGGCATTTATTATTTTCACGGCGAAAAATCTGTGCCCATTAGCGTCGATGCCAAAGAGCTGCGTAATTTGCTCGCGCACAAGTCGGGCTTAACCGACGTAAATTTCAAGACCGGCAAGACTTCGAAGTGCGTCGTGCGCGAAGTGCAGTGGGATCCCCTCTCGGGCGCGCCTTTGCATGTCGATTTTATGGGCATCAATCTGACGGAAAAGGTGAAAATCGAAGTGCCGATTCGCATCGCCGGCACTGCTGTGGGCGTGAAAACCAGTGGCGGTGTTTTACAGCAGCTTTTGCGCGAGCTTGAAATCGAATGTTTGCCGCTGGATATTCCGGAAGCTATCACCGTCGACGTCTCGAATCTTGATCTTCACCAAGCCCTCCATGTCGGCGATCTCAAACTCGAAAACATCACAATCCTCAACGACGCCGACCAAGTCATCGTCTCCGTGCTCTCGCCGCGCTTGGAAGAAACTCCGGCGGTTGCGGCTCCGGGTGAAGAGGCCAAAGAGCCTGAGGTGATCAGCCAGGGCAAGAAGAAAGAGGAAGAGGGCGCTGAGGAAGGCGGCAAAAAAGAATCCGGCAAGAAGTAGTTTTGCCGCAGGCGTAATTTTTTGCACGCTTGTTTAGCTGCAACCACGAGATGAGTCAGAAACTTTTCGTAGTGGGCCTCGGCAACCCCGGTAAGCAGTACGCCAAAACCCGCCACAACGTGGGCTTCATGGTGGTTGAAGCGTTGGCGGAAAACCACCAGCAGGCTTTTCGCGCAGGCAAGGGCGATTACCTGATTTCCGAGGCGTTCCGCATCGCGCCTTCCGGCGAAGAATTGGTGTTGATCAAGCCGCTGACCTACATGAACAACAGCGGGCAAGCCGTGCGTCACGTGCGCGATTATTACAAGCTTGCGATTGAGCAATTCTTGATCATCAGTGACGACTTTCAGTTGCCCTTTGGCAAATTGCGATTGCGCGCACAAGGCAGTGAAGGCGGGCACAATGGCCTGCGTTCCATCATCACTCACCTCGGCGCACAGAATTTTGCCAGACTGCGGCTTGGCATTGGTGAAGTCACGGCCGCGAATAACGCGGATTATGTGCTCTCCACCTTTTCCAAAGCCGAAGCAGAGCCGCTGGCAGAGATGATCCAAAGAGCTTGTGACGCCGTGTTGGATGTTGCGACATACGGCGTAAGTTATGCCATGAACAAGTACAATTGAAATTTTTTTAATTCACCTGCTCGCTTGTGGAGCACACCCGGACTCGCCGTGTATGTTGATGCGCAATATGGGTAATAATGGCGTGGCCGTGTTTGCAACACTGCAGATCCTGTGGTCGTTTCCGATCCCCATGCGAGCCTGAACGTGGTTGGTTGTTTCCTACGTAATGGAGGAATGCCTTGACGCTGTATGAAACGATTGTCGTCATCGACTCGATGCTCAAGCCGGACGACATCAAAAGCTTGTCGGAGCGCATCTCGAATTTCATCTCCAACAATGGCGGAGAAATCGTGAAAATCGAGGAATGGGGTAAACGCCGTTTGGCTTATGAAATCAAAAAGAAGCAATACGGCTTTTACGTTTACTTTCGCTTTAGTGCACCGGCGGCTTTTTTGCGGTTGCTCGAAAAAGAGTATCGTTTAAATGAATCGATCTTGCGTTATTTGACCGTTAAACTCGACGAACGCGCATTGAAGAAAGAAGAGCTGGATCGCCAAAAATCTCAACTCGCGAGCGTGGCGCATGATAACGCGACTCCCGAAGTTGAGCGTCTTGTGAACGGCGAAGACCCGGTGGTGAGCGCCTAGGCGCAAAGCACTTGCGTTGCGCAGCACGAGCCGCGACCCCGTTAAAACCCAAGCGTTTCGGTCTTTGGCACTTTATCAGGTGGGAAAAGAGTCATGGCAGATTTAAAAATGCCGGATATCAATTCGGTGATGATCGCTGGCAATCTTACCAGCGACCCGTCCTTTCGCAGGACCTCGAATGGAACTCCGGTTGCCAATTTCTATATCGCCTCGAACCGCCGGTTTAAGGACAACACCGGCCAGTGGCGCGAGAATGTCTGCTACGTCGGCATCGTGGCTTGGTACAAACTCGCGGAAAGCTGCGCGGAGAATTTGCACAAAAGCAGCGCGGTCTTGGTCGATGGCGAATTGCAGAGCCGCATTTGGAAAAATGAGGATGGGTCCACGCGCAACGTGGTCGAAATCAAAGCGCGCCGCATTCAGTTCTTGAACAAACGCGCCGAAGCGACGGAGATGGTCGCCTCCGAAGAAGAATTCGACTCCGTGACCGCGGACGAAGCGGAAAGCCACGAGCGTGTCAACGCCAGCAGGCCCGCGGTCCCTGCACCGACGCAACCCCAAGAGCCGAAGAATGAATTTAATTTTGGCTACGATAACCTTAAATTGTGAGCACGCAAACCATGCTGAAAAGAAGACGCATTTGTAGATTTTGTGAAGAGAACGAAGTCTACATTGATTATAAAGACGAAAAGCGTTTGTCGCGTTTCGTCACGGAACAAGGTAAAATCATTCCGCGCCGCACTTCGGGCACGTGCGCCACGCATCAACGCATGTTGGTCACGGCGATCAAGCGCGCGCGCATTCTGGCGCTCATGCCCTTTGTATTTGATCAAGCGCGATAGTAGCCCCGCCCCTTTGTGGGGCGCGCTGATTTTTGGTAGAGAGAGCGGCCCACAATGGGCCCGGGACTGCATTCATTTGAAAAATTGTGGAAGGCAGAAAATGAAGGTTTTGCTCCGACAAGATCACGAATC
This sequence comes from bacterium, assembly GCA_037444905.1. GTDB lineage: Bacteria > Zhuqueibacterota > Zhuqueibacteria > Zhuqueibacterales > Zhuqueibacteraceae > JABWAN01. The sequence goes on from JBBILN010000058.1 coordinate 16,822, forward strand.
GCTCGGCGAGGCCGGCAAGGTTGTAAACGTTAAAGACGGCTATGCCCGCAACTTTCTCATCCCGCGCGGCATTGCGTTCGAGGCCTCCGAGCGCAACTTGCACGTGCTCGAGCAGGAAAAGAAGCGTTACGCCTCGATCAAACTCAAAGAAAAGAAAGCCGCGGAAGCGCTCAACACCAAGCTCGATGGCGTGTCGATTACCGCAGCCATGCCCGTCGGCGAAGATGACCGCATCTTTGGCTCCGTCACCAATCAAGACATTGCGGATTTGCTGGCGGCCAAGGGTTTCGCCATCGACAAACGCAAAATCATTTTGGAAGAGCCGGTGAAAGCCTTGGGCATTTACGAAATCCCCATCAAGCTGCACTCCGAAGTCGAGTGCAAAGTCAAGCTCTGGGTCGTCAAGCAATAGCGCGGCTTCACACGTTTCGTAACAGATTTCGAAAAGTGGAGGCGACTCCACTTTTTCTGTTTGTAGATCCCAGCCGCGGGTGCGCCGGCGACGCGCTCCAGCGGATTCTCTCTTTTGGCTTTCTGCGTTTTGTGGATTCTTTTGCGTTGTTGCTTCACCCTTTTTCAGCGCGAATTGAAAAAGGGCGGCCTCATGGGTTGCACTGCATCATTGCCTAGCCAAACAACCGCGGTACTGCACCATGAACAAACCCCAGAGGGAGGTGGCGCGATGGAAGTGGATAAGATTTATCCTCCGTGTCAAAAGTGTTCCAAAGGCGTTCTCATTCCGCTTTCGGATTACGGGCGTGAAGGCGCGACGATCATCTTCAAAGCCTGGGTCTGCACCAATCCGGAATGCTGTTACAGCTTGAGAATTGACAACGGCGAAGTGAGTATTGGCAAAGTCTCCAATCACTCCTCGAAATAATTCTCAATGTAGACTAAAAAATAGGGTATCGGCTGTCGTTTCGCGTGCGCTCTCATAAGGCCTTTCGCGCCGCGTGCAGGATGGCGGATGCCCTCTTTTTTGCGGAATGATTAGCACGAAAGCCCGCCTCCTCATCACTCCCGTCCCGTGGATCATCCTCAATCTCGCGCTGGATGGCAGTGCTGCTTTATATGGCCGCAATTTTAGCTGGCAATGCTCGCTGCGGATGAATATATTCCTGAAAGGTTGGTCGAACGTGAAATAATTCCTTTGCAGTCAGCTTGCAGCTTCTGAGTCCTCTGTGAAGAAACCTCTCCTCGAAAATTATCGCATCAAGCTCGTGGTGCTCACCGTTGCTACGGTGTTTTGGTTCGCGGTGGTGACGGAGAACGATTATTCTTATGAGCTTGACATCCCGATCGTGGTTACGAATCTTTTGCCTTCTAAAACGCCTTCCAGTCATTTGCCTGCAAACGCGCGCGTGCGCTTTGAAGGCAGAGGCAAAGCTTTGCTGGCCTTGTTGTTCACTCGCGATGCTTACGTCGAATTGGATCTCGCCGCCGTGCGCAACTCTGCTGTCGTAGAGTTGGAGCCGTCGATGGTGCATGTGCCGCGTCGCAACTTGCCCGTGACTGCGCGACAGGTGCTCTCTCCCAATTCCGTCGCGATTAAGCTTTCCAATCTGCAAATCAGAACCGTGCCCATCAAGCCCATGATTGAAATCGGCACGCAGCCCGGCTACACGGTAGTGGGAGGCCTGCAGCTCGCGCCCGATTCCGTCTCGCTCACCGGGCCGGAGGAGTTGCTCCAAAAAATTCCGGCAGTGCTCACGCAAAAGCAAAGCTATCAAAATCTGCGCGAGAAATTTTCTACGGAGGTAGAGCTGCAAGCTTTTCCCGACTCCACGTGGATAGGGATGCCGTTGAAGAAAACCGCGCTCACAGTGGACGTGCAAAAGATCATCGAGCTGAATTTGCAGGAAATTCCCGTGCGCGTGAAAAACGCGCCGGCGCATCTGCGCGTTACGGCCGTGCCTTCGACGCTTTCGCTTACAATCGAAGGCGGCGAGCATTTGCTGCTCAGTCTCAAACGTGAAGAGGTGAGCGCGTATATCGACTTCTCGCGTGCGCAGGATAATGAACTGGAAGGCCATCTTCCCGAAATCGTCGCGCCGCCGGGCGTGCGATATCGTAATGTCAAGCCGGCTTTGTTCAAGCTTATGATGGAGCGTGGGAATCATGCCCCTTCTCGCAATTGAAACCTCGTGCGATGAAACGTGCGCCGCGGTGATGTCCGAGGACGCGCGTCTGCTCTCGAACGTGGTGGCCTCGCAGGAAATTCACGAACAATATGGCGGTGTGGTGCCGGAGTTGGCTTCGCGCATGCACTTGCAGCACATCGCCGGGGTGGTGCGCAAGGCGTTGCAGCGCGCCGAGGTTGCACCACAGCAACTCAACGCGCTCGCGGTCACGCACGGGCCGGGTCTCATCGGCTCTTTGCTCGTGGGGCTGAGCTTTGCGAAAGGCATGGCGCTCGATCTCGGTGTGCCGTTGCTCGGCATCAATCATCTCGAAGGCCATCTTTTTTCCAACAACATTTCGCCCGAAGGCCCGCAGCCGCCGTTTCTCTCATTGATTGTTTCCGGCGGCCACAGTATACTTGCCTATGTGGAAGATTGGCAGCGCTATCGCATTCTCGGCGAAACGCAGGACGATGCCGCGGGCGAGGCGTTCGACAAAGTAGCGCGCATTTTGGGATTGCCGTACCCCGGCGGCCCGCAAATCGAAAAGCTCGCGGCGACCGGCAATGCCCATGCGATTGCGTTTCCGGTGGCGCGCTTGAAAGACGCGCCGTTTGATTTTAGTTTCAGCGGTTTGAAAACTGCCGTGCTCTATCATGTGCGCAAAGCTTTGGGCAATGCGGCTGCAACTCTCGGCGAAGCGCAGAGTCTTACCTCATTGAAAGCCGACATCGCCGCTTCGTTTCAGCACGCTTTGATTACGGCCATTCTTGAAACCACGGTGCGCGCGCATGAAAAATATCCAGTCGCTTCGGTCGCACTCGCCGGTGGAGTAGCGTGCAACAAGGCCTTGCGAGCGGCGCTAGTGAAACTTGGCGAAGCGCGCGGCTTTCAGGTATTCTATCCGCCGCCGATTTACTGCACCGATAATGCGGCGATGATCGCGCGCGCGGCCGTGATTCGGCTCACGCACCCGCGTCGCGCAAACGGCTCGGCATATCAACTCGCGCCGCAACCGGGATTGAAGCTGGGCTCTTCCGAATGAACTCTCTTTCTAGAAAGAACAAAAATTTCAAATGACAGAATGATTACGTATCATTCTGCCGAAAAATTGTCCTGCCTGTTGGGTTGCGCGCCTCGGCATAGGATAAAGCTCGCGCTTTAGAGGTCTTTCGTTTAATCGTTTTGCCGAAAAATAGTTTTGCCTTCGTTTTACGAGGCTGCTTTTTCATTTTGAGAATGCTTCATGAACTTCGATCTGAAATTTTCCGCTTTTGCGCTTTATCCCATCATCGTGTTGGCGCTGGCAATTTTATTTACGCTCTTCATCTATCGCCGCACCACGCCGCCGGTGGCGGATTGGTTCCGTCGTGTCCTCGCGGGCTTGCGCAGTTTCGCATTGGCGGCCGCGCTCCTGCTTTTGTTCGAGCCGATTTTAAGCCTTGCTTGGCAGCATTCACAAAAGCCGGTGGTGGCGGTGTTAATTGATCGCTCCGCGAGCATGACATTGGCGGATTCACTCGGGCCGCGCGGAGACACGGTGCAAAAAGCTTTGGCCTTGCCCTGGGTGAATAATCTGCGCGAGCGCGCGGACGTGGCGTTCTTCTCTTTCAGCGACAGTTTGCACGCGCTTACCAAAGACTCACTTTCCGATATGCACTTCAATGGCGATGGCAGCAACCTTTCTGCAGCATTGCTGTCTGCCAAGGAAAGGCTCGCGGGCCGGCAATATGGCGCAGCCGTTTTGTTGAGTGACGGCGCATACAATCTCGGCAGCAATCCCGCACGCACCGCGGAAACTTATGGTCTGCCCATCGTCACGGTGCGCCTCGGGAGCAATCAACAAACCCGCGATGCCTTGATCAGTGAAGTAGTGACAAACGAGATTGCCTACGCGGAAACGCAATTGCCTGCCGAGGTTTCTCTTTCCGCGGTCGGTTTCAATGGCCGGAAGACCAAGCTGCGCGTCTTCGAAGGCGATAAGGAAATTCAAACGCAAGACGTCGAATTGCCCAATGATAACACGCAGTCGGCGGTCAAGCTCACATTAACGCCAAAGACGATCGGCCTTAATCGCTATGAAGTGAGGCTGGACGCACTCGAAAATGAGCAAACGCTCGCGAACAACCGTCGCGTGTTTTATGTGCGCGTGCTCAAGAGTAAGCTGAATCTTTGGATTTTCGCCGGCGCGCCCTCGCCCGATTTTTCTTTTTTCAAACGCGCGTTGGAGAAAGATCCCAACTATCAAGTGCGCGGCTTCGTGCAAAAACCAGGAGGCGGTTTCTATGTCCAGCCGGCGCAATCTTTACCGAACTTTCGGCAGGCCGAAGCTTGGAGGGAAGTAGATGCCATTATGCTCGTCGATTTTCCGCGCCGCGATACGGAGCGGGCCATGCTCGAAATTTTGAGCAACGAATTGCTGAAGAACAATCGACCGTTGTTCTATTTGCATGGCCCCTCGGTCGATCTGCCCTCGCTCTGGCAATTGCGCAGCGCGCTGCCATTGGCTTCCGCGCCAAGCTTGACGAACGAGCGCGCCGTGTCATTGCAGCTTGCGCCTAATGGTCTTGCACATCCCATCACGAGGCCGCTGGTCGAAGCGAGTGGGAATGCTGCCGGCGTGACGAATAATCTGCCGCCGATCTTCTGCAATCTTGCGCCGCTCAATGTGCTGCCAGGCAGCGAGGTGCTCATGGGCGCCGGAGCAAGTCGTGCGCAAAAAGCCGAGCCGTTGTGGCTCGCGCAAAAGAATGCGGCTCGCAAAACGTTCGCAATTTTCAGCTATGGCGTATGGCGTTGGCATTTGATGCTGCAAGCGCAGGAACAAGGGGTGCCGGTTTATGAGAAGATGATGGCCGGCTTGGTGCGCTGGCTGGTAACCAAGGAAGACGCGAAGCTGGTGCGCTTCACCAGCAACAAAGAAATCTATCGCGGTGGCGAGCAGATTGAATTGCTCGCGCAAGTATATCGCGAAGACTATCAGCCGTGCGAGGGTGCGCAAGTGCGCGCGCAGCTCACCGGTCCGCAATTTCAGCAGGAAGTAATTTTGCAAGACGCCGGCAGCGGATTGTATCGCGCGCATTTGCAAGTGTTGGGCGGCGGTGAATATCAATTCCGCGGCGCTGCAGAATTGGGCGGGCAGAAGCTCGGCGAAGATGCGGGACGATTTTCCGTGGAGCCATTCAGTTTGGAATTTTTGCAAACCCGCTTTAACGAGCCGGTGTTGCGGCAGATTGCCGAAGCGAGCGGCGGCAAGTATGTCACGCCCGATAGCCTCGAGCGCGCGCTCACGCAACTCAAACTCGCGCCGGAAATCAAACACGAGTCGCGCGATTATGCGCTGTGGGGCAAGCCCGCGATGTTGTTCGCGCTCTTGTTTGCGCTCGCCGTGGAATGGTTTCTCCGTAAACGGCAAGGCATGCTCTAGACCTTGCAGGGCTTTGAGGTGCTCGCAAGGTTGAAATCAAAGGCTTCCTATGAAATATTTTGATGACTATCCACAGGCGTTCCGCTTGCTGTTTGGCATAGCGGCAATATTCCTGCTGGCGCTCGCCGTTTTGAATCTGCACAATTACGCCACGTTTCAAACCGATGAAAACGTTTTTGAAACTTCACCCTCGCAGCTCTACGTGAGCAAAAGTTTTCCGGCCCGCCTGAGCCAGCTTGAAACAAAAAAGTATCCCACCCCAACAATCACAAGCACGGACTCGCTTCTGGCCGGCGATTTAGTGCTGGAGTTGAACGGACAAGAGTGCGACTCCATGCGCCACCTGCAGCAAGTGCTTGCTGCGCTTGCTCCGGAGGCCGAGCTTGAGTTGCTGGTGAAACGACCGAAGCTCAACCGCAAGATCAGATTCCAATTGCACCACAGCGCACTGGCGGATAGTCTCGTGCGTGAGATTCCCGCGAGCGTTGTCATAACACAAGTCGATCGCGGCGGCGCCTCGGATCGTGCCGGCGTGTTGGTCGGCGATCTGGTGTTGAGTATCAACGGCCAGAGTTTCCGTAATGCGTATGAGGCCGATCGTATCATGCGCCGTGCGGAGGCCAATCGCGCCATCGCGTATAAAGTTTTACGCGACAATCGCACATTGACATTGCAGGTCACGTTGGCCCGCTTTGGCGCGCGCCTGCATGTGATTCTCGGTTTTCTCTCCGGCTTGAGTTTTTGGGGAATGGCGATGTTGCTCGGAATGTCGCGGCCCCGCCTGCATGTAGCGCGCTTGCTCGCGGTCACATTCCTTGTGTTGTCGTTCCCCATTATGATGATATATCAGCGCGTGGTCACGCTGGATTTGCAGGCCAAGCTTTCTCTTGTCCTCTTGCCCGGGTGTCTGCTTGGTGCGATTCCTTTGCTCATGCACAGCAGCGCATATTTTCCGAAGGAACGGCCGGAACTGGCGCAAAGAAAGTGGTTGATCGTTGCGCCGTATGTCATCGCCGGATGCAGTTACGCGTTCTTCGTCCTCGGTAAGTTTCAATCGCGCGAGCTGCTGGGTTTGGGACTGATGGCGTTGCTGCTGTTCCTGCTTTTTGTCTACGTGCGGTTTCGCCGGCAATGCGCAGCGGAATATAAAAAGCTCAATCGTGCGGTCAGGTGGGCCGGTAGCATTGCCGGAGCACTCTGCGCGCTCACGGCGTTTTTCGTACTGGCGTTTCGGCAAAGTGTTCCGCGCATGGGCTATGCCGTGGTGCCGCTCATTCTCTTGCCACTCTCCTATCTGTACGTCATTGGCCGCTATCGCCTGCTTGATTTGAATCTGCGCGTCGGCCGCAATGTGCAATACCTTATTGTCTCGTGGGGCTGCGGCATTTTGTTCGTGGGCGGCTTTCTGTATTCGTTGATGAGCTTGCCGGCGCTCCCCATTGCCGTGCCCAACTTTCGCATGAGCGACGGCTACTTGGAAATCGTCGATGAGCCGCTTGCGCCGGCGCGTTTGGCGGTGTTGGAAAAGGTCGTCTTCATGCTGTTGGCGATCGCGCTGTTCTTTGTCTTTCGCCGCCTCTATCGCGCCGTGCAAGGCTTTCTTGCGCGCAAATTCTATCGCACGGGTTATGACTACCGCCGCGCCGTGAATGAGTTGTCCGAAATCATGGCAACGAAGCTGACGATGCTCGATCTCGCCAAAGGCATCTCGCGGAAGTTGGTCGAGCACATTCAGCTCAAACGCGTGGGCGTGATGTTTTTTCGCGATCAAAAAGAAAGCTCCTGCCAGGAAGCTTATGGCTTTGAGGAAAACGAATGGCGGGAGTTTTGTGTTGCAGTTGACCGGCCCCTGATTAATACCTTGCAAAAATTTCGCAGCGAGTCGCGTTTCAGTGCGGAGTATTTGCCCCCGGCTCTCAAAGAGCGTTTTCATCAACACGGCTTCGTTCACATTCTGCCCATTCGTTTTAAAGAAAAACTGGTGGGCGCGCTTCTCATCGGGGAAAAATTATCCGAAGCCGGTTTTCATGAGGAAGATTTGCACTATCTCGCGGCCGTGGCCAAACAAGCTTCGCTGGCTATCGAGAACGCGTTCCTCTACGAAGAGCTTGCCGAAAAGGAGCGCTTGAAACACGAACTGGAAATCGCGCGCCGCATTCAATTGGCCTCGTTGCCGCAAACCACGCCGAAGATTCCCGGATTGGAGATTGCGGGCATTTCGATTCCGGCGCTGGAAGTGGGCGGCGACTATTTCGATTATCTCAACGGCAAGCCCGATCAAATCACCGTCATCGTCGGCGACGTGAGCGGCAAGGGCACTTCCGCGGCGCTGTACATGTCCAAAGTGCAAGGCATTCTGCGCTCGCTGCACGATTTCGGGCTTTCGCCGCGCGAGTTGTTTATTCGCGCCAATCATTTGCTTCGCCAAGCGCTGGACCGCAGCTCGTTTGTCACGAGCATCGGCGCTTGTTTTGACGCGAGCGCAAAGCAGTTGCGATTGGCGCGCGCCGGCCATTTGCCGTTGTTCTATTATCAAGCGCGCACCGGCCGCATCGAAATGATCACGCCCAAAGGCTTAGGTTTGGGATTGGATGATGATCGCCTCTTTGCCGCAGAGTTGGAGGAAAGAAGTTTGAATTATGAAACCGGCGACGTGTTCTTGTTCGTGACCGACGGCGTCACCGAAGCCCAAGGCGAGCATGGCGGCGAGTTTGGCGAGGAGAGCCTCACCGAAATTCTGAGCAGGAATTTCGCGGAGCCGGCGCATCGCATTCGCGATCACGTTATCACCGCGGTCAAATCGTTTGTGAACGGTGAATATCAACACGATGATTTGACGCTCGTGGTGGTGAAAGCAATTTGATAAGTGAATTGACCATTGTGCATGGCTCATGGCGCTGGTCAATTGTTAATTGACAAAAGAAAAGGATTCGCTTGCACCTCTATCACCTTCGAGCACAGCAGAGCTTGCCCATTTCCCTTCCGCGAGCATGGGATTTTTTTTCCAACCCAAACAATCTCGCCGAGATTACGCCCGCGTGGTTGAATTTTAGAGTTACTTCCAATCTGCCCGAAAAAATGTACCCCGGCATGATCGTCACCTATCAAGTTCGGCCGTGGGGCGGGATTGCACTCGATTGGGTCACGGAGATTACGCACCTCAGCGCGCCTAATTTTTTCGTGGATGAACAGCGCTTCGGTCCTTATCGCTTCTGGCATCATCAACATCACTTCCGCGAAATTGCGAGCGGTGTGGAGATGACGGATATTGTGCATTATGCCTTGCCCTTCGGCCCGTTCGGAAGATTGGCGCATTACTTTTCTGTGGAGGGCCGCTTGCAGGAGATTTTCAAGTTTCGGAGAGAGCGCCTTGAGCGGCTTTTCCGCGGCGCTGGTTGAGCCTCGTGAGTTTTTCATTGGACGAAAATCATCTGGGGCGCCGAAGTTCTGCTATTGGAGAAGATGGAGTGCGGGGGAGAAGGCATGGCTATGGCAACGTGCCGAAGCCTGGGAAAAGAAAAGAGCACTCCTCCGCAAGAGCTGTTTTGTGACGATATAAAACTTCCAAACGGACGGTTTTTGATTTGAAATCGCGCTCGCGCAAATAACAGGAGCGTTATTATGCCGAAGAGTAAATACGTTTGTCTTGTGTTCGTTCTCACTGCCACACTGCTTCTCGTTTCCGCGATTGCCCAACCCACTATCTCGGTTCTCCCCAACCCCATCCTCTTTGTCACGCAAGTTCCCATTCCCGGCGATTTCACCGCGATTGCCTCGGTGTTTGGCAATCATTGCGGAAATATTGAGGTGACCGGACGCGGCGGCGATCTTTATATTCTTTATCCCGACGGCGCGCTCAAAAATCTCACCCAAGCCGCGGGCTTTGGTGTGGACGGCGCGCAAGGGGAGAAGGGCATCGCAGTGCGCGAGCCTTCCGTGCATTGGGATGGGAAGAAAGCCGTATTCAGTATGGTTATCGGCTCGCCCAAACATTATGAAGTGAAAACTTATTATTGGCAGCTTTATGAAATCACCGGCCTCGGCAAGAACGACACGCCGGTGATCACGAAAGTGCCGAATCAGCCCACGCAATACAACAACGTCAGCCCGATGTACGGCAGCGATGATCGCATCATCTTTGTGAGCGACCGGCCGCGCAACGGGCAGCGGCATCTTTATCCGCAGCACGACGAATACGAATCCGCACCCACGAACACGGGCTTGTGGAGCCTCAATCCCGCAAACGGAAATTTATTCATGCTCAATCACGCGCCCTCAGGCGCCTTTACGCCGATACTCGACAGCTTTGGCCGCGTCATTTTCACGCGCTGGGATCATTTGCAGCGCGATCAACAGGCCGACGCGGACGCGCAAAGCAACGCCTATGGCACGTTCAATTATTCAAATGAATCTGCGAATGCGATGAAGCTGAATAACCGCGACGAAGTTTTTCCCGAGCCGCGGCCCTCGCGCGCGGATTTGTTGCAAGGCGCCAACCTCGAAGGCAATTCGTTTAATGATTTCTTTCCGTGGCAAATCAACGAAGACGGCACGGAGGAGGAGACGCTGAATCACATCGGCCGCCACGAGCTGCACAATTACTTCAATCGCAGCATGAACGACGACGGCAATCTGCGCGAGTTTATTCCTTCCGGCAATCGCCCGAATCAGAATGGAATTGTTAATTTCATTCAAATGGCAGAAGACCCGACGCGGCCCGGCTATTATTTTGGCATCGATGCTCCGGAATTTTATACGCACGCCGCCGGGCAAATTATCGGTATCGAAGCCGCGCCCACCTCAAACGCCGATAACGCGAAGATCGATTACATCACGCATCGCGATACGCACGTCTACACTGACACGCCTAGCCCCAATCATTCCGGCTTGTATCGCACTCCCCTGCCGCTTGCAGATGGAACGTTGCTCAGCATTCACACCAATTCGACGCGCGAAGATCGCAACGACGGCACACGCGCCGCGCCCAAGTCGCGCTATCAGTTTAGAGTGAAAACGCTGAAGCAGTCGAACGGCTATTGGGTCGCCGATAAACCGCTCACGCCGGGCATTACGAAGAGCGTGAGTTACTATGATCCCGACGTGCTCGTTTCCTATTCGGGCGAGTTGTGGGAATTGGATCCTGTGGAAGTGCGCGCGCGTCCGCGGCCTGCGCGCAGAGCGCCCAAGCTCGAAGCACCCGAGCAACAAGTCTTGCAAGAAGAGAATATCGATGTCAATCGTTTGGTGAATTATCTCAAACAAAACAATCTTGCTCTAGTGGTGAGCCGCAACGTGACCACGCGCGACAAAGCCGATCGGCAGCAGCCTTTCAATTTGCGCGTCGCGGGCACGAACACAAAAACCACCGGCGCGCCAGGAAAGATTTATGAGGTCGCACACCTGCAGTTCTTTCAAGGCGACCAAATTCGCGGAATCGGCGGCACGACGAATCCACGAGCCGGCCGCCGCGTGCTCGCACAAGCCATGCACGATAACAACGTCAATAATCCGCCGAATGCTTCCGGACCCGCGGGCAGCGTGAAGATTGCTGATGACGGCTCGATGGCCGCGTTCGTGCCCGCACGGCGCGCGATGAGTTGGCAATTGACGGAAGCGAACGGCACGCCCGTGGTGCGCGAGCGTTATTGGCTCACGTTTCAACCCGGCGAGATTCGCACGTGTACTTCGTGCCATGGTTTGAATGCAAAAGATCAAGCTGGCAACACCGTTCCCACTAACAAGCCGGAAGCCTTGCGCCAACTCTTGAGGCATTATAAAACGCTCACCGGCGTTGCCGAAAATGAAGAGACGGAGCACGCACCGGTTTCAAGTTTTGAGCTTCTCGGCAATCAACCGAATCCCATGGCACATGCAACGCGCATTCGCGTGCAAATCAACAAAGCGAGCGCCGCTGCGCGCTTGGTGATTTATGATTTGACGGGCAGAGAGATTTGGTTCCGCGAGTTGAATCAGTTGCAGACCGGCACACATGAAGTTTTTTGGGAAGGAAAAGACCGCGCGGACCAACTCGTTGCGAACGGCACGTACTTTTATCGCGTGGAAAACGGTTTGGAAAAATCCGCGAGCAAGGCAATGGTTGTGGTGCGCTAAATTGCGCAGTTGCTTTGAAGACGCTCGCCTTTCTTTGTCATTCTGTAAGAATCTTTTTAAGCATTGGGCAGAATCAAATGATCATCAAAGAGAGCTTTTCCAGCGGATAGAAGAACCCAACTGGTGAGAGGCCTGAGCAGTTGGGTTCTTCAATCTGCTGGAAAAATTTTTGCGCTGATTTGATTCTTTAGCCATACGGAGCAGCACAATGTGGAAGTTCTGTAGTGTAGCAGTTGTTTGGATTCTTTCGTGCTCATCCGCACTCGCGCAACCCACGCAATGGTCTGCGCGCGGACTCGGCGGAGGCGGCGCATTGTTCGCGCCGAGCCTCAGTCCGCACAACGGGAATGAATTGTTCATGGCGTGCGACATGAGCGAGTTGTTTCATAGCGCTTCGTTCGGCGCAACGTGGGAGATGATTCCCTTCACGGAACTCCAAGCCAGCTCGGGCGGCCGAGTGCAATTCACCTCCGATCCGAAAATTCTATATTGCATCGATTACGCGCACGATCAAGCCCGGCCCGTGAAGAGCACGGACGGCGGCGTGACATGGCAACCGCTGACCAGCGATCCCACGAACGGCGAGGCTTGGAGCTTGTTCGTCGACGGCAATAGCACGCAACGCATCATTCTCACCGATTACACGCAGCTCTACTTTTCAAACAACGGCGGCGCGAGTTTTACTTTCAAATACACCGCAGCGACGAACAATGGTTGTCATATCGCGGGCGCTTTCTTTGATGGCGCGAATATCTTCATTGGCACGAACGACGGCTTGCTCGTTTCAACTAACAACGGCAGCACTTTCGCACTTGCCAATGCGAGCGGCATTCCGATTGGGCAAGCCATGCTCTCTTTCTCCGGCGCGAAACAAGGCAACACCACGCGCTTGTTCGCGCTCACTGCGTACGCAGCGAACGTTTATCCGGGCGTGCCGGGCAGCGATTATTGGGACATGATGCAGGGCGTTTATGTTTTGGATTACGGCTCGGGCAATTGGGTCGCGCGCAAGAATGGCATTCAAGCCGGGCAGGATTTTCCGTTCTTCATCGCAACAACGCGGAATGACATCAACACGGTTTACATTGCCGGCGGCAGCGCGAGCGGCGATCCGACTGTGATGAAATCCACAAACGCGGGCGTAAGTTGGAGCCACGTGTTTCGCACGAGCAGCAATCAAAACATTGCGACCGGATGGAGCGGCTTTGGCGGCGATCGCGGCTGGGGCTACGGCGAATGCGCGCTCGGCTTTGCCGTATCGCCGAACGATGCCAACAAACTCGCGCTCACGGATTACGGCTTCGTGCATCTTTCGAATGACGGCGGCGCAACGTGGGCGCAAAAGTACGTGGCCGCGAGCGATCAAAACGCAGCGGGTTCAGCAACGCCGAAAGGCAAGAGTTATCACAGCATTGGTTTGGAAAATACCTCGTGCTGGTGGTTGTTATGGTCGGATGCGAATCATATCTTTGCCGGATATTCGGACATTCGCGGCATGCGTTCGAGTGACCGCGGCGAATCATGGTCGTTTGACTTCACGGGCCACGACGACAATTCGATGTATCATCTCGTCAGACACCCTGCGAACGGAATATTGTACGGCGCGACTTCGACCGTGCATGACATGTATCAGAGCACATATTTGACCGACGCGCGCATTGACGGCGGCAGAGGCAAAATTGTTTTTTCCTCCGATAACGGCGCGACGTGGCAAACGCTGCACGACTTTGGCCATCCCGTGATTTGGCTCGCTCTTGATCCGAACAATGCGAACCGCATGTATGCCAGCGTGATTCACAGCACTGCGGGCGGCATTTACGTTTCGAGCAATATTCAAAGCGGCGCGGCTTCAACGTGGATCAAGCTCGCGAATCCGCCGCGCACGGCCGGGCATCCTTTCAACGTGTACGTGTTGAATGACGGCGCACTCGTTTGTACATATTCGGGAAGAAGAGATGCCGCGGGCGCGTTCACGAACAGCTCAGGCGTGTTCGTGAGCACGAACGCCGGGCAATCGTGGCAAGATCGCAGCGACGCGAGCATGCTTTATTGGACGAAAGACTTGGTGATCTATCCGCACGACGCGACGCAGAGCACGTGGTACGTTGGCGTGTTCAGCGGATGGGGCGGCCCGCCGAACGGTTTGGGCGGACTTTATCGCTCGGCCAATCGCGGCGCGAACTGGCAGAAGATCACCAACCACGATCGCGTGACTGCGATCGCGTTCGATCCGCAGCATGTACAAGAAGCTTATTTGACCACCGAGCAAGAAGGTTTATGGTTCAGCAAAAATATTTCCGCGGCGAATCCCTCGTTTACACAAGTGGCTTCCTATCCGTTTCGCCAACCCGAGCGCGTGTTCTTCAATCCCTTCAAGCCGGATGAAATTTGGGTAACGAGCTTCGGCCACGGCATGCGCGTGGGCGAACGCGCGAGCACGAGCGTCGCAACCGATGCGCTTGCGCCCGCGAATTTTGCGCTGCACCAAAACCATCCCAACCCTTTTAATCCCACCACTACGATTCGTTATGAATTGCAGCACGCCGCGTTCGTGAGTTTGCGCGTTTATGATTTGGCCGGGCGCGAAGTCGCAACGTTGCAGCGCGGCGCGCAAACCGCGGGCAGTCACGAAGCCGTTTTCGACGGCGCGCACTTCGCCTCCGGAGTTTATTTCTATGAAATCGCTGCCGGTGATTTTGTCACGCGGCGCAAAATGGTGCTCGTGCGCTGACTAGGTGTTTCTAGAGCTTCGCGACGCGAAATTGCTCCTTGCAAGTCTGAAGCGGCTTTTGTAGAATCGCAGCAACCGTTCAGCCACGGCTAATTTATTATTTGTGACGAATCCGTGTTGCGCTCTGCAAATTTAGTTAAAAGCCAGCGCCAAGCCGTGGGTGAAGTGCTAGGAATCGCGTTTTTGATTTGAGGCAACCGCCTTTTTCAATGCAATGTCATACTGGAAGCATCTTCCCGCGTGCCTCGCGCCGAATTCGAATAGATGATGAGGCCAGGGCGTGAGAAGATCCATCTAAAATGACAGCGAGTAAGCGGGTGTTCATTGAGATTCCACACGGTCGCTGAAATCGGCAAAAAGCTCAGCGCGATTTCCTCACGCACGCGACAAGCCATCTTCATCGGAGTCCCACCATGTTCGAACAAAAATTCCTCATCAACGGTGAGTGGTATGCGTCTCCGGAAAAGAAGCCGCTCTATTCGCCGTACAATGGCGCACCCATTGCCGAAGTTTTTCAAGCTACGCCGATGCAGATTCAACAAAGCCTGACCGCGGCGCAACAAGCTTTTGCGGTCACCAAGAAACTGGCCGCGCACAAAGTCGCGGAGATTCTGCTCAAAGTTCGCGATGGCGTTTCTGCAAGCTTAGAAGATTTCAGTCGCACGATCGCGCTCGAAGCCGGCAAGCCGATTCGCACCGCGCGCGTCGAAGTTGCGCGCGCACTGCACACGCTCGAACTCGGCGCGGAGGAATGCCAACGACTCCATGGTGAAGTGTTGCCCATGGATTTGCGGCCGCATGGCGAAAATCGCTTCGGTTTTTTTCAACGCGTCCCGCTTGGCGTAGTGAGTGCGATTACGCCGTTCAACTTTCCGCTGAATCTCGTGGCCCACAAAGTCTCGCCGTCTCTCGCATCGCGCAATGCGATGGTGTTGCGTCCCGCTTCACAAACGCCGCTCACTGCCTTCAAGCTTGGCAAGATTGTGTTGGAGGCGGGTTGGCCGGAAGGCGCGTTGAATGTCATCACGTGTTCCTCTGCGTTGGCGGAACAACTCATCACGGATGAGCGGGTGAAATTGGTCACGTTCACCGGCAGCCCGGCAGTCGGTTGGGAATTGAAGAAGAAAGGTTATAAGAAAAGAGTCTCGCTCGAGCTCGGCGGCAACGCCGGCGTGATCGTGCATGACGATGCGAACCTTGAAACCACGTGCGCGGCGATTGTGAGCGGCGGCTTTAGCTACGCGGGACAGAGTTGCATCTCCGTGCAACGTGTGCTCTTGCATGAAAAAGTTTTTGACGCTTGCGTTGATCTGTTGGTGAAGAAGACGAACGCGCTCGTAACCGGTAACCCGCTTGATGAGAAAACCGACCTCGGTCCCATGATCAGCGCCGGCGAAGCTGAACGCGCTGAAACATGGATCAAAGAAGCGATTGCAGGCGGCGCGAAATTGTTATGTGGCGGCGAGCGCAGCGGCTCGATCTTGCGTCCGACGATTCTCACGAACACGCGCCCGAACATGAAAGTCAATTGTCAAGAAATTTTTGGGCCGGTGATTACTGTCGAAAAATATTTTGACTTCAAACAGGCAGTGCAACTCATCGACGACTCCGCGTTCGGTTTGCAAGCCGGCGTGTTCACGCGCGATCTCGAGCGCGTCCGTTATGCGTTCGAAAATATCGACGTGGGCGGCTTGATGATCAACGAAGTTCCAACCTGGCGCATAGATCACATGCCCTACGGCGGCGTGAAAGAATCCGGCAACACGCGCGAGGGCGTGCGCTATGCCATTGAGGAAATGACGGAGATGAAGCTGATGGTGGTGAAGTTTGAGTAACAGGACAAACCTCGACCCAATGGAGAAATGCCATGAGCAGAGTTTATGAAGAAATCACGAAGCAAGGTTTAGTCGTACCCAATGCAATGCTTGAACAATGGGGCTGGGAGCAAGGCACTAGGGTTGAAATCGAATCCCGAAACAAGACGATCGTTATCAAACCACGTGAAGTGACGGCACGGGAGATCACTAGACGCGCGTACGTTTTCTTATTGAAGAAAGTGGGCGATGCCACGGCCATCAAAACGCCCGTGCGAAAGGGCAATAAATGGAAGGTGACCGTAACACTGTCGCATCGTAAAAAAGTGTTAGGACAACTAACTTTCGCTGCTGATGGCACGCTGCTCGTTGCTGAATCTCATACGCCGGAGCAGCTTTCGGAGAAGGCCAATGAAGATTAAGCTGGCCCATCTCAAACAAGAAAAAGATTACACCTGTTTGCCTGCCACAATTCGAATCGTATTAAAACACTTCAAAGTCAATATAGCCGAAGGCCTGATCGCAAAGGTCAGTAACACGAGTAAACGCGGGACCAATCTCGAAGAAGCCGCAGAGAGTGTGGAGGCCTTTGGCTTCAAGGCAATTGAGCTTGAAGAAGCCAGCCTCGCTGAACTCGTGGAGTTTTTGGATAAGAACTTGCCGGTGATTGCTGTCGTCGATGCCGAATATCTTCCTTATGGCAAAATTGGGTTGCATGCAATCGTCGTCAATGGCATAGAAGGGAATAGAATTTCATTTATCGATCCTGCTTTGGGGAAAGAGTTTTCATTGCCTTTGCTCGCCTTCTTCAAAGCTTGGGACGCTCGTGGTCGCTGCGGGCTCGTCATTTATCGCAAACTCACGCCGAAAACTAAAACTCGCAAGAAGAAAAAATAGGAAACTCCATGATCAACCACATGTGGATCAACCACGAGTTCGTCGAGAGCGCGAGCCAGCAACGCTTCGACGTAATTAACCCCGCGACCGAAGAAGTGATCACCACCGTGCCGCGCGGCAATGCGCAAGACGCCGAACGCGCCGTGGCCGCGGCCAATGCGGCGTTCAAACCGTGGCGCAAGATGGGCAGCCTCGAACGCAAAGAAATGATTCATGAAATCGCGCGCAAGATCCGCGAGCACGGCGAGGAGTTGGCAACGCTCATCACGCTTGAAGGCGGCAAACCGATTATTGAAAATCGCGACGAAGTGGAGTGGGTGGCCTCGTGTTTTGAATATTACGCGGAACTCGGCCGCGATCAAATCGGACGCGTGGTTGCGCCCGCGTTCGAACATCAAATGAGTTTGGTCGTGAAAGAACCGTTCGGCGTGGTGGCGTGCCTTGTGCCGTGGAATTATCCGATTCTGCTCATGGCGTGGAAAGTCGCGCCCGCGCTGGCCGCGGGCAATACGGTCGTGCTCAAGCCTTCGGAACTCACGCCGCTGTGCAATCTCTTCTTCGCGAAAATTTTCGAGCACCTGCCCAAAGGCGTGGTCAATATCATCACGGGCTATGGCAAAGAATGCGGCGAGCCGCTTGTGACTTCGAAGGGCACGCAGCTCATTGCCTTCACGGGCAGCGTCGATACCGGCCGCCACATTGCCATGCTCGCGGCGCAGCAACTGAAGAAGACGCATCTCGAGCTCGGCGGCAATGATCCTTTTATCGTGTGCGATGATGTTGACGTCGACATTGCCGTGCGGGCGGGCGCGTGGACCGCGTTTTTGAACAACGGCCAGGTTTGCACTTCTGCGGAACGTTTCTATGTGCTCGAACCCATTGCAAAGAAATTTATTGAAGGCATGGCCGAGTTCAGCAAAACGTTGCGCCTCGGCAATCCCATGAGCTCCGGCGTCGATCTCGGCCCGCTCGTGAGCGAGGCGCAGCGCAACAAGATCGAAGCGCGTCTCGCGCAAAGTGTGCAACAAGGCGCGAAAGTCTTAAGCGGCGGTAAACGTCCCGCGCAATTGGCGAAAGGCTATTTCTTCGAGCCGACCGTGCTCACGAACGTGAACGAGAGCATGGAACTCATGCGCAGCGAAACCTTTGGCCCCATCGCGCCGATTCAAGTGGTGAAGAACATCGAAGAAGCCATCGCACGCGCGAACGCTTCGGAATACGGCCTCGGCGCTTCCATTCTCACCAACGATCTTGAAAAAGCCATGCTCGCCGCGGAGAATATCAAAGCCGGCACGTTTTGGATCAACGACCCGCTCACCGACAATGACGCCGCGCCCTTTGGCGGCATGCGTCTCTCCGGCAACGGCCGCGAGCTCGGCCTCGAAGGCCTCGACGAGTTCCGCGAAGCGAAACATATTCTCATTGATTATAAGTTGGAGAAGAAAAGCTATTGGTTTCCGTACAAGTAATCATACCGTTTCGGACGGTTTTGTAATATTGCAATATGATCAACGACTTCCTCACCTACCTCTGCCAAACTTCGCCGGAGCCGCTCGCGCTGGAAATTGAGCGCGCGGAAGGGATTTATCTCTTCACGAAAGACGGCAGGCGTTATATTGATTTCATCTCCGGCATTGGCGTTGCGAATATCGGGCATGGGCATCCGCGTGTGCGCGCTGCGGTTGAGCAGCAGCTTGCGAGACACTTGCATGTGATGGTGTATGGCGAATACGTGCAGGAAACGCAGGTGCGATATGCGAAAAGACTCTGCGAGCTCGCGCCGCTAGATGACGGCGTAGTTTTCTTCTGCAATAGCGGCGCGGAGGCTATTGAAGGCGCGTTGAAAACCGCGCGCAAGTTTACGGGCCGTGCGAAGTATATCGCATTCGAAGGCGGCTATCATGGCGATACTTTTGGCGCGCTCTCCGCGATGTCGAGCGCGTATTATCGCAGGCCGTTCGAGCCGCTGCTCGGCGAGTTTGAATTTCTTCCTTTCGATGATTTGCGTGCGCTGCAAAGCATTGATGACTCTGTCGCGGCGGTGTTATTTGAACCCGTGCAAGGCGAGGCGGGCGTGTGCGTGCCTTCGCGAGATTTTCTACCAGCTTTGCGGGAACGTTGCAACGAGGCCGGCGCGCTAATGATTGCCGATGAAGTGATGACCGGTTTCGGTCGCACGGGAAAGTTGTTCGCGTGCGAGCATTGGAAGGTGCGGCCCGACACGATATGCCTCGCGAAAGCTTTGGGCGGCGGCTTGCCGCTCGGCGCGTTTATTGGTCGCCGCGAAATTATGCAAACACTCTCGCAGAATCCGCCGCTGGCGCACGTGACGACGTTCGGCGGGCATCCGCTCAGTTGCGCAGCGGGGTTGGAGGCGCTGGAAGTTTTGTTCGAAGAGAAAATGATTGAGCGCAGCGCGCGCAACGGCGAACAGTTTCTCTCGCAATTGCGGCGAGAGTTGCGCAATCTCAAAGCCGTCAAAGAGATTCGCGGCCTCGGCTCGTTCTTCGCGATGGAATTTCAAAATGAGCACGCGACGCGGCAGTTCGTGCAAAATTGTCGTGCGGAAGGATTGATTATTGGTTGGACGTTGCATCGCACCGCGGTGGTGCGCGCTGCGCCGCCGTTGTGTATGAGCGAGGAGGAAGCGCAGGATG
Organism: bacterium; assembly: GCA_037444905.1. GTDB lineage: Bacteria > Zhuqueibacterota > Zhuqueibacteria > Zhuqueibacterales > Zhuqueibacteraceae > JABWAN01. The sequence continues at coordinate 36,579 of JBBILN010000058.1, forward strand.
CGTTGGCGATCATTTTCAAGGCGGTGAAGGCGCTTTAAGCTTTGGCCTATGTAATATGTCTAACAAAGCAAAACAGAATGGCTGCGGAGAATGTGTCGTAGCAATGCAACCCCAAACTCCTTCCTTGCTTTTCATTTCCTCCTGCAATAATTTCCGCGCTGATTTGAGCACAGTTTTTTTCTCCGGTATTCGCTCCATGCGAGCATAACAGTTTTAGGAGCAGATTTACATCTTATGACTACACCTCTGAAATTTAGCGAACACCCCTTCTTCTATCGCCGGCGGCCGACGCACGAAGTGCAAGTCGGACACGTGGGTATCGGCGGCGACAATCCCATTCGCGTGCAGTCCATGACGATTTCCGACACGATGGACACCGCCGCGACCGTGAAAGAAACCATTCAGCTTTATGAAGCCGGTTGTGAGCTTGTGCGCGTCACCGCGCCTTCCATGAACGAGGCGGAAAATTTGCGCAACATCAAGGCCGAATTGCGGCGTCAAAACATTCCCGTGCCGCTTGTGGCGGATATTCATTACACGCCGAACGCCGCGATGGTGGCCGCGGAGATTGTGGAGAAGGTGCGCATTAACCCCGGCAATTATGCGGACAAGAAAAAGTTTGAAGTGCGTGAATACAGCGACGCGGAGTACGAGGCGGAATTGGAGCGCGTGGCGCAGCGCTTTCTGCCATTGGTGAAAAAATGCAAAGCCAACGGCGTGGCCATGCGCATCGGCGTGAATCACGGCTCGCTTGCGGATCGTGTGATGAATCGTTATGGCGATACGCCCGAGGGCATGGTGCAATCCGCGTTGGAGTTCATTCGCATTTGCGAAGCGGAAAACTATCGCGCGATCGTCATCTCCATGAAGTCTTCCAATCCGCAAGTGATGATTCAAGCCTATCGTTTGCTCGCGGCGCGCATGTATGAATTCGGCATGACATATCCGTTTCATCTCGGCGTGACGGAAGCGGGCGACGGTGAAGACGGCCGTATCAAATCCGCGGTGGGCATTGGCGCGTTGTTGGAAGACGGCATTGGCGACACGATCCGCGTGTCATTGACGGAAGATTCAATTTATGAAATTCCGGTGGCGCAAGCGCTGGCAAAGAAGTTCAACGCCGCGCGCGCAGAACTGCGAGCCACCGAGGAAAGGCTTTATCCGGTGCGCGCCGACGAATATGCACAAGTCGTGAAGCCGTATGAATACAATCGCCGCGTTGCGTCGCGTGTGGCAACTGCAGGTTTGAGTTTTGGTGAGAAAGAGTTGGTGCGCGTGGGCATTTCGTTGGCGCACAACGGCGCAGCGGAGGAAGAGGTGCGCGCACTCGCGGCGAAGCCGATCCATAAACTAAAAGTGCTGGGCACGACAGAACCGTCTTCCGAAAATTTCGCAGAATGGCTTGAAACCGGCGCGAACGGTTGGAATCTCAAACGCACGCGCGGGTGTTTGGAAGCGTCGCGACAATATCTGCCCACGGCTTCTTCATGGGAAAGTTTGAATGGAGAGAAAGCGCCGGAGACCGTTCTGTTGTTCATGAGAGACGCGGAACACGAAGCCGTAAAGCGTGCGTGCGAGTATGCGCGCGAGCACGCGACGCATTTGCAAGCCGTGCTCGATACCGAGTTGATTGCCGAGCGCACGGCGTTTACAAAGTTGGAAACACTGCTTGCGCATTTGCACGGCGCGAAAAACTTTTCTCTCGCAATTGAAATCCGCGGCGGGCGCATCGGAGAAGTCGGCCTCGTGCGCATGTTCGTGACGCACCTTGCAAAACTACAGATCAAGGCGCCGCTCGTGTGGCGTTATCGCGTTGCCGATGATGCGAATTGGCGGCTCGATGCCAGCGCGCAGCTCGGTTCACTTTTGTGTGATGGCCTCGGCGACGCAATTCTGCTCACCGGCGCGATCAACCCCGCTGCCGCGTTGCGTTTCAGTTATAATCTTTTGCAGGCCACACGGCTGCGCATTTCGAAAACCGAATTTATTTCCTGTCCGAGCTGCGGCCGCACACTCTTCAATCTGCAAACCACGACGGAGCGCATCAAACAAAAGACCGGCCATCTCAAAGGCGTGAAGATCGCGATCATGGGCTGCATCGTCAATGGCCCCGGCGAAATGGCGGATGCGGATTTCGGCTACGTTGGCACCGGCCCGAAAGTGGTGAGCCTCTACGTCGGCAAAGAATGCGTGCAGCGCAACATTCCCGAAGAGCAAGCGGACGCACGTTTGATCGAGCTGATCAAAGCGCACGGCAAGTGGGTGGAGCCGGCGGCGGTTGTGAATTGAGGAGGGAAGATGGTGGATTGTGGATCGTTCATCGTGGATTGTGAATCATTAACGGCGTGAATGAAAATGATGACGCGTGCTCAACAAGCTGCACTCTTCGAACCGCAATCCACGATTCGCGATCCGCGATCCACAATCTACGATTTCATCACTACGAGTGATCTCGCGACGTTCGACGATCCCGCCTTCAACGCACTCGCACTAAACCTTTTCGCATATCAATTCCAGCGCAACGCGGTTTATCAACGCTATTGCCAACAAACTGGCATCGCTTCGTCGCGGCTTGCGCATTGGCGCGACATTCCTGCGGTGACCACGAGCGCATTCAAGCACGCGCCACTTGCATGCTTTCCGCACGAACAAGCGACGGCTGTATTTCATACGAGCGGTACGACGCAGCAACGCCCCGGCAAACATTATTTTCGCGATTTGCAGTTTTATCGCGCCGCATTGTTGCGCAGCTTCAAAACGTATTGCCTGCCGGAGTGCGACAACATCAGGTTCCTGTTTCTCGCGCCCACAACAAAACATTTCCCCAATTCTTCATTGGGGTACATGTGCTCGGCGCTGCGCGAAGCGTTCGGAGCCGGCGGCAGCGGCGCTTTTTTCACGCCCGAGCAATTGCTGCTCGGATGCTTTTTGCACGCGGTGGAAAAGGCCATCGCGGAAAACACGCCGGTCTTCATCTTCGGCACGGCGTTCAATCTACTGGCGTTCATGGACGAATGCGCGGCGCAAAATATTTGCTTCAAGCTGCCGCTCGGCAGCCGCGTGCTCGATACCGGAGGTTACAAGGGCCGCACGCGCGAAGTCGCACGCGAGGAGTTTCAGGACATGTTGTGCGAACGTTTCGGCATTCACAAAAAAGCGCTTTTGAATGAATACGGGATGACCGAGCTCAGCTCGCAGTTTTATGAAAGCCGTTTGCCGCACGCGCCTCTTGCGGACGAACGTGAAGGCATCAAATTCATGCCGCCGTGGGTGCGCGTCGTGGCAATTGATCCCAGCACAATGCAGCCTTTGCCGCACGGTGAAATCGGCATGCTGCGCGTTTACGATCTTGCCAACGTCGATTCCGTGCTCGCGATTCAAACCGAAGACCTCGGCCGCGCCTGGCAAGATCGCATCGAACTGCTCGGCCGCGCGAGCGACGCGGAATTGCGCGGGTGTTCGTTGCTTACCGAGATGATCAAATAATGATTGACTGCAACGCCCCCAAAACTGTCATTCTGGAAGAATCTTTTCTAGTGCTCGACACGCAACCTTGCTTGAGAGTTGCGCCGAATGAGTGAGAGAATCCTTACAGGATGATAATTCGGGGAAACGACTTTTCGAGATAAACATGAAAACTCATTTCGTTCCCACCTCCCTCGCACAACCCAACGTTGATTACAGCCAACCACACGCAGAAGTTCTATCACGCCTCTCGCAAACCTTGCGGCAACCTGCCATCGGCTTCGGCAAAGATTCGAAACAGTGGCGTCAGCGTGCGGTGAAGGCATGGCATGCGGTCGCACGCGAATGGGAGAAGTGGAAATTTCCCGAGGCGGAAGAAGTGCTCGCGCAGCTTGAAACGAACACGCGCATGAGCCGGCCGGTGTTGCGCGAGAGCATTGCCAATCATTTTCGCGTGATTGAGGAGGAGGCCATGCGCGACTGGCTTGAAGAAGTTTACGAAACGCGCAGCGAGGATGAAACGCGCACGCCGTATCCCTCGCTCGCCTTCATCATCGCCGCGGGCAACATTCCCGGCGTGGCGCTGCAGCCGCTCGTGCAGTTTTCTTTGTTGGGCATTCCGACGCTCATCAAAAGCGCGAGCAGTGAGCCGCACCTGATGCCCGCATTGCTCGAATCGCTCGCGCGTCACGATGCCGAGGTTGCGGCGCGATTGGTCGCACTGTCGTGGCCACGTGAAAATACCGCAGCAACGCAAGCCGTGCTCGCCGCTGCGCCGCAAGTCGTGGCCTTCGGAGACGACGACACAATGGCGAAACTGCGTGCCGAGAGCGGCGAAGGCATGATGCCTTTCGGCGATCGTTTCAGCGCCGCGATCATCAATGCTGCCGAGGTAAAACTGCCCACGTTGCGCAAGCTGATTTATGATTACGCGATGTTCGACGGCAAGGGCTGTCTTTCTCCACAAGCGATTCTAGTGCTCGCGGATCGTTGGGTGCAAGTGGAAGAACTTGCTGTTCATGTTGCGGGCGTATTGTCGGAAGAAAACAAAAAGTGGCCGGCGGGCAATTGGTCCATGGCGGAGCGCAGCCTCATTCAACAATGGCGTGGCGCATGGCAGGCGCGCAAAGCCGCGGGCGAACAAGTGGCGCTCCATCAAGCGGAGGACACGGCATGGACGGTGGTCGCTGCGGATGAATTTGATTTGAACGAGCGGGTCGCGTTTCGCTGCGTGCGGTTGTGGTGGATGAAAAGTTTTGAAGAGGTGATGCTGGTTTTAAAAAATTACACCACGAAGTTGCAAGCGCTCGCGGTGGAGATTGAAGACGATCAATATGCCAGGCTCGCGCTCGATTTGGATGAGGAGGAGGACGTGCTCGGCCGCCTGATTTGCGAACCGGGCACGTTGCAGCGCCCGTTTTTTTCGTGGATGGCCACGAACAAACGCTGGTTCGAATTAACGTATGGGGTGAAGTTGTGAGAAAAGCCCCGCGAGGAATCACGGGGCTGAGAGGTGAAAGCGTCATGCACGGCGCTCATAAACGAAATCACTTCATCAACACGAGCTTCTTCTGCGCGACAAAATCTCCGGCCGTGAGCTTGTACACGTACACGCCGCTCGCCACGCGGTTGCCGCGATCATCCTTCCCCTCCCAAACAAGACGGTGTTGTCCGCCGGCATATTTGCCGCGTGCCAGTTCCTTCACCACGTTTCCGTTGAGGTCATAAATCACCAGTGCAACTTCGCTCGCGGTGGAAAGCTGAAAGCTGATCGCAGTTGTCGGGTTGAACGGGTTGGGATAATTTTGCTGCAAAGTAAATGATGCGGGGTGGCCAGCCCCGGTTTCGACCACGGCAGTGGGATTGGGATCATATTCTTCAACCGTCGTAAGGCCTCGAATGCCCCCGATGGCGTAAATTTTCCCACTGGCAGCAGCACTGGTCAAAGCCAATCTGGCTGTGGGCATGTTCCTTTTGGTTGTCCAGCGGTCGCTTGCCGGATCATACACTTCGACAGTTGATAGTGCATCGCCATCGGAAGATTGCCCTCCGATCACATAAATAACTCCATTTAGAGAACTGGCACTTAAATTGTCTCGCAGTGTCGGAAGATCGGCGCTTCTCGTGGCCCAGGTGTTCGTGGCCGGATTATAGACGTCAACTTTGTTGACAAAGCCTCCGGGAAGGTTGCTCGTCGGATTAAAGCCGCCTATCACATAGATTTGACCGTTTACGACGCTGCTGGCATGGCTGGTTCTTGCCCTGGGCATATTGGCTTTGGCTGTCCAGGTGTTCGTCGTTGGGTCATATTCTTCTACAACCGATAAAACAGTCCCCCCGGTATTGCTCACCGTGCCGCCGCCGAGAACATAGATTTTGCCATTCACTGTTTCGCAAACCCCCATTCTGGCCGTCGGCATGTCCGCCTTGGTGGTCCAGGTATTCGTCGCCGGGTCGTACTCTTCGACGGTCTTGAGAGCGACGTCCTCGCGGCCTCCGATGGCATAGATTTTCCCATTGGCTGCACAGGCGCAATGAGCATATCTTGGGGTCGACATATTGGCCTTTGCCGTCCACGTGTTTGTCATCGGGTTATACTCTTGTGTGGTCGTAAGGCCGGAAGCATCTTCGCCCCCGAGTGTTCCGCCAATGGCATAGACCCTTTCATCAATGACACTACTCGCCAACCAAAATCTTCCCGCCGGCATAGCGGCCTTGCTTGTCCACGTGCCATCTTGAGCGAAACCAACGCTGAACATGCTCGCGCTGGCGACGAACAAAGCCGCGCTACGCGTGATGAAAAAAGCAATTGACTTGCGCATGTGGATCTCCTTTCCAGAGTTTTATGTGACCGTTCAATGAGCCCTATCGTAGTTCATGTGTTGGACTTGAGCGGCGGGATTTTTTAGATTTGCAGAACCGCCACGCCCACGCCTGACCACCGTGTCCTTCGCCCTCTGCTATTTGACCAAAACAAACTTCCTCGTCTCCGCGAACCCTTGCCCTGCGCCTGCCGAAGGATCACTTGCTTGCAAGCGATAAAAATACACCCCGCTGGAAAGTTCGCCTGCCGCCCAATTGACTTGATGAAATCCCGCCGCAAGATTTTTCTCCACCAACGTTGCAACCTCTTCGCCGGAGAGGTTATAAATTTTCAGCGTGACAAAGCTCTGGCGCGGAAGGGCAAAGTGAATCGTCGTGCTGGGATTAAACGGATTGGGATAGTTTTGGTGTAATGCGAATTTGTCCGGCAACGATGCGGTGGGGCGATCATCAACCCGGACCGCAACTGCCCCGCGAATAGCAAGCGCATAGACATTGCGAAAGCCCGTGGACCCGATCGTGGTTCCCGCGGCAGTGGCGGTATTGATTTGAGCCAGCTCGCCAACATCATTTGCTCCAAAGCCAGCAAGCCCGAACAACTTGCCTGCGGCGTCAAATGCGAGTCCGCCGGTGGTGCGCAAGCCGGTTCTGCCGACCAATGTTGCTGCGCCGGTTGACTTATCAATAGTATTGAGGTCGCCGGGGATCGTCGCGCCCCAAAGTTTTCCATCCACAAGATTGATGGCAAGCCCGGATAAAGTGCGAAGTCCGGTGTTGGCAATCAAAGTCGCCTCGCCCGTCGCAGGATTGAGGCGATAGAGATTGCCGGTTCCAAAAGTTCCGCCGTATAAATCATCATTCACGTCAAACGTAATGGCTCGTATGTCCGCGATCGGAACCGTGGCGCTGGTTAGCGTCTCGCCGGTTTGCGCATCGATTCTGACTAAGATGGTGGCGTTGCTTCCTTCCACGGCGCCATAGATTTCCCCATTGGAGGGACGGACCGCGGCGGCTCTAAGCACAGTGAAACCGGTTGCGCCAATCAGGTTTCCGCTGCCGGTGTTTTGATCAACAGTCAAGAGCGCGCCATTGGAGGCCCGGCCCGTGACCGCGTAAATGACGCCATTATTTGCCGGAGAAATTTTAATCCCCTTGCCGCGAAGATATACTTTGCGATTGGGATTGATCGGATCATTGCTCGAGAAGGCCAGGCTGTCAAGCGTTTCGCCGCGGTCCGTCGGAGCAAAAATGACGGCCAACTCAAAACTATCGCCAAAATTTTGCAAAGTAAGCGGAAACGTCGGCGAAGAAATGACTTGGAAAAGTGAGGCCGGAGTTTGCAGAGCGTTGATGGTCAGCGCCTGCACGCCATAGTTGGTCACGGTCAGTTTTGCCGTGTCCGGGTTTGCGGCGACTTCAGAGACGAAGTTTAAATTCGATGAGCTGGCAAAGAGAAATGGATTCGAAGAGAATCCCACTTCCCGTTTGAAGATCGCAGCCATGGTGTCTGCGTGCGCTTGAAGCTCGGGCAAGTCAGCGCCCATCACGATGCCATACGCGGTGAAAGCGGAATCGCCGGCTGCCAGAGAAAAGGGCGGCGCCGTCAACAGCATGCGATAATCGTCGGGATTCGTTGGGAGGGTAATGCTGCCATTGGTCATTGCCTCATATCTCTCCGGGTCCGTGACGGGATCCTGTGATATTGTATGGGCATAAACCGTATGCGGAGCATTGCCGGGCCCTAAGAACGCAAGCCCGAGGTATCCCACGGGATCGTTTTGGCTGTCATAAATGTACATCATGCTTCTCTGGCTGTCGTACCCGACACGGTCATCAAAGTTTTCTCCCGGTATTTCAACCGTCACATCAGGATCAAGCCAGGGGCTGACAAACACATCGCTCAAGCCGCCGTTCACGCCGAGGTTCCGCGTGATGTATTTGAAGATGATGAAATCATCTCGCGTTGGAGCGGACCACTGGTAACTTTGCTGATGAACTTGCAATCCAATCGGCGCCGAGAAGGCGGATTGATCATCGTACGTCACGCTGCCATCCTGATCGGAAACGCCCGGAGCGATCGTATAAGGGGTTCCCGAGGTTCTATTCCAATCGATTTCATAATAATCGAAGTTCATCACCCGGCTTTGTCCCGCCACGTTGGCGCCAATCCTCAAACCGCCGCCATACAAATAATCTTGCCCATTCACCGCGGGCCAGTGGGCCGAGGTGCGCGGCGCCGCGCCAAATTCGCCGAGTTGCGAATTATCACCAAAGGAAAGGAAGACATTGCCGGCGTTGTGAACGGATTTGATTTTGATGGGGAAATCCTGGCCGAGGTTCACGGCATTCGATGAAACATCCGTGACCGAAAAAGCGGGATAGATATCTTCTCCCAATGGGAAGGCTCCGATCTCACCTCCCCAAATGTTGTCCGAGGCGGTGCCATCATAGTGTTGTCCGTCGTCATACATTTGGAATGGGCCATTGGCGACGCCATTGTGAGTATAAGAAAATTTGACCTCAGCGACGCCGGATTCATCGGCAACAAAAGCTTGTCCCACGGCAGAATTTGACGGTCCGCCAAAAGCCAAAGCCCCGAACACGGCCGGCGGCGGGTTGTTGTCCGCTGTCGTTCCGATGAGGCCATACCAAAGCTGTGATTGAAACAAAACGCGCCCCCAACGATATGAAGCAAAAGCGACAAAGGGCTGGTTGTTGATCAAAGTGGTAGCATGACTGCCGTCAAAGTCGGCATAGCGCGTGAACTCTGCCGGCGCGCTCCAGGAAGCTCCGCCATCGGTGCTTTTGGTGTAATAAATATCCCATTGCGAAAAGCCGGAAACAGCGCTCGGCAGCAAAAGCTCATAGGTCACCCACAGCGCCTCGTCCGATTGGCGCAATACTCGTGGCGTGAATTCGTGCTCGGGAGAATCCACAACCACCGCAGGCGCAGACCACGTGCTTCCGCCGTCAGCGCTGGTTCTTCTGTAAATGCCGAAGCTGCCGCCGGTATTGGCGCGATAAACGGCATAGAGATTAGCGCCACTGCCTGAAACAACGGCGCCTTGTCCCTCTTCAGCAGAAGTCGCAGCAATGGTTCCCTGCGCGCTCCAGGAAGAGCCGTTGTTTGTGCTCGTGCGAAAATAAAGGTTGCTGGTTTGCCCATCAGAGAGGGCATAAACCAACCACAGTTTCCCATCAATTGTCTGCGAAATGGTTAAACCACTGCCCATGGTAACGAAGGAAGCCGGCGTGGTCCAACTCGCGCCATTGTCATCAGAGCGACTGCTGAATATCGTGCCGTCGATTTCCCAGAACACGATAACGCGTCCGGTATTGGTTTGCACGCCGGTAATGGAGAAACTGATGGAGAGCCCCGGCGAGACTGCGGCAACCACAACCGGGCTGCCCCAAGAAGCTCCGGTATCGCTGCTGGCCGCGCAGTAAATCCGGTCGCCCAATTCATTGAGCCAGACCATCAAAATTTGCCCGTTGGCAAGCGCAACCGGGCAGGAGTAAAAGTAGGAAGCGGCCGAATCTTGATGGGGGAAGCGCGCCGGCTCATCCAGTGAGACATTTTGATAATGGGCTGGAAAGGCGAGAGGTTCTTTTTGCATTCTGCCGGGATAAAGTCTGGGCGCGTTGCGCTGAAATAGGCCGTAATGTCCGCCGTTTTTGGCGAGCCCTTGGCGAAAGGGATAGGAATTTTTGGAGAGGACTTGCGGAGCAAGCGTTTGCGCTATAATGCAGAATGGCACAACCAAAGCCAAAATCATGGGCACAAGCTTTACGTTTTTCATGACTATCTTCCTTTCCTTATTTTTTATTTTTACAGCAGCCTTTCCTTCAACGCCTTAGCCACCGCCTCGCTGCGGCAGTGCACGTGCAGCTTCACGTAGATGTTCTTCATGTGCGTGGCAATGGTGAAAGGGCTGAGATGGAGCTGCTCGGCAAGCTGCTTTTGCGATTTGCCGGAAACGAGATGGGCGAGGATATCTTTTTCGCGCGCGGTGAGGGCATAGTCTGCGTGCGGCGCGACGAGGTGGGTAAACATGGTCAAAACTTTTTTCGCGATGTGCGCGTTCATGGGCGCGCCGCCGCTTTGGACTTCGCGGATCGCCTCGAGAATTTTGTCGGTTGAGCCTCCTTTTAAAAGATAACCCGAAGCGCCGGCGCAGAGCGATTCAAAAACTTTTGCGTCGTCTTCGAAGATGGTGAGCATGATGAACTGCGTGGCCGGCGAAATGCTGTGAATGCGGCGCACGCCCTCGATGCCGCTCATTCCGGGCAGGCCGATGTCCATAAGCATGATCTGCGGCGGCGACTCGTGCTTGAGCGCGGCGAGCGCGTCTTCGCACTTGCCGAAATTGAGCGAGCACATCATGTCCGCCGCGCTGTCGATCACTTCCACCAGCGTAGCGCGCAGCTCGTCGTTGTCCTCGATCACCCAAATGTCGAGATATTTGTGGTTGGATTTGGGCATGGCTTTTTTGAGTGCGGATTTGATAAGTAAGCGGATAAAACTTCGAGGCTTTATCCGCTTACAAAATTTTTTGCTTTTAAAGCAAAGACTTCAATCTTAATGAACTAATGTTGCCAGACGTCTATTGTAAACCCCTGGCTTGGGAGATTGATCGTCGCATCCGTCAAATTTGCCACGCGCACGCGAACGCCGCCGACGGCAGCAGTACCCATGACCATCAATCCGGCTTCGATCGAGGCGTGCGGGGTGACCAAAACACTATCCGTCGCTGCCAATCCGCTCATCGCAATGAATTCATCGTGCGTTGAATGCGCGCTCAACCCGGGAAAGTCAATCGTCTGCTGAACGCTGAGATGCTTCTTGACGCCCGTGCCGCCGCCGATCTTCCAATTTCTATTCGCTAAAATGTTCGTATTCGTGGCATTGTCCTGAATCGGGATTGCCAAATTCACAAAGTATGGCCCGATGATAACTCCGGCTTGTGTCGTCGCTGAAATTGTGATCCCGGTTCCCGATAGTGACGTGTTCTCGAACCGGCAACCGATAATTTTGGGCGATACGACTATTGTCGGCCCGATTTCAACGCCGGTGGTGAAGTTTTCAAAACTCGTCGCATGAATCTGCGGATTCGAGACGCTGTCCAGCATGATGCCCACCTGCACGTGATCGATTTTGCCGCCCAAAGTACGATTCTCGTTTGCGCCGCCGATCATTTTGATTCCCGTCATCGCGTGGATAATGATCGGACTGAAAAAATCATTGTAGTAGGCCTCACGGCACAAAAGGATACCGGTTTCGACGTTGGTGACAAACACGTTTCTGATTTCGCCTAATGAGACATTCGTGAAGTCGATGCCGATGCTGTTGGCATTGTCCTTTGTGGTGTTGTCTATTTTCAGATCACGAAAATGGACAAAATAATGTCGCGCGCCCGGATCCTTTGGTTGAAAAACGGCTGCCGCGAGATTGCTCTTGATCAACGTTGCGCCGGCGCCGGCGCCCTGAAAGATGACGCTGCTGCCGAATTTCAGTGTTTCACTCACATTGAAAACACCGGACGAAAAACATACGATCCCGCCTCCGGCAGCATAGGCCGCATTGATGGCGGCTTGAATCGCCGCTGTATCATCAGTGGAATCCTTGCCCCTTGCTCCAAACTCCCTCACGTCGAAATAACCGCAACAGCATTTGGACTTATTTTTTTTCTTTGCCATTTTATTTTCCATGTCGTTTATTCACAACCCGCCGGCGGGAGCTCGCGGACCTGCGTGAGGAAATCGTGCGCGTTCAAGGGTTCCGAATCTCCCGCCTGGATTCCACCATCCGTTTCCCGCCCGGCCCACAACACGATGATGTTTACGCCGCAATACTCTTGCAGTATTCGCAATTGCCGGCGCATGCTTTCGGGCAAGGCTGCCCGGCGGTCGTCTCGCGAGCCGCCGCGATTGAACACCCAAAAAGAAAGATACGGCGCGAGTGAAATGTGTTCGCCGTTGCTGCGTGTGAGCGTCAACGATGCTTCGAGGCCCTGTCGCGTTCGGGCTTCCAGCCAGGCATGAATGGTATCGAGCGTAATTCCATGAACCGGGTCAACATCGCTGGGCTTATAGCGCACGTACAGCACCGGCGAAATATAGTCGAGCCGATCATACATCCCAAGTTCGCCGGCTCGCCGGTACCCCCGCATTCTTTGCTGAAACCCCGGAGTATCTTCGCCCTTGTCGAGAGGCGCAATCACTTGATACAGGCCGAGCCTGGCATTGCGCAATACTTCTCGCGCCGCCGCGATTCGTCTTTCATAACCCGCGATGATTTGATCCTGCCGGGGATCGCCTTCCCATAAGCCCAAACTTGCAGGCGAAAATGATTTTGGTATTGAAGTATCTTCCGGCTCCATGTCGAGCACGACCAAATGATTGGTGTGGGCGTCGATTCCATGGCTCGCCAAATGATTTGCCAGCGCTGCACGAATCTCGGCCGCGGTTTTGGCAATGAACTCGGAGACGGTGATTTCACTCGGCGCGAGCAAGGCAACACCGGAGAGGGTGACGGCATTATTGGTTACACCGAAGTTGCTCAGATCCGTCGCCGTCGCGTAACGGCTTTGCAGGCTGAAACGAATATCACAAACAGGGGAGAGCGATCCATAGTTGTACAAATCTATCCCAACTGCGCCGAGTACGATCTTGTCGGTGCGGTGGCCAAAATTCAACCGTAACGCCAGCGTCATCGCTCCTTCCGGACGAAGGTTTGTCACTGCGCTGACGTAGCACGTTGGATCGACACTGGTGAGATCAGTCGGGTCGTCGTGGCGCACCAACGCCAGATCGGGCGTTGTCATTTCCGTCAGCCGCACTTGCGAGATGAAACTGCGCGGATTCGAAACTTGATAACAAACGCGCACGGTTTTGATTTCGGTGCATGGCGGCAAACGCAGCGCGAGCGAAACCCATTTCAAGTCTCCGCGCGCGGTCGTCGTAATTTCGGTGGCCGGATGCGCGACAGAAGGGTAGTTGATGCGCAAGACCGGATCTCCAGTCACCCAATCAGTCGGGCTGATCCAAAGTGTTTTGGTGGGCACGGCTGAATCTCCAACTAAGTTGTTGCCAACACCAACGATTCCCAGTCTGAAACTGGTGCGCCAGACGGAAATTCGTAGTAGATGTAAAAAATACATCCGCGACGGCGAAACTCATCAACGAGTTCTGCTGGGTCGTTGATTCTGAATCTGTCCAACTCGGATTGATTGCCACCCCAGTAGTCTAAACAATTAATAGAATCGAGCGGATGAAGGCCCACACCCACTTCGGTGCTGGCGCGATCAAATGTCCAGTCCCCTTCCGGATCGAGGCGTCGATGGTAACGATAGAGGCCAAACCACGGGCAACGTTCGACCAAAACCGGAGCGTTACTGCCGGCTTCGGTAGGAATGGCTTCCCCTCCGATTGAAACGTCCTGCGCGCGAAACCAATGTGACAACGCGACAAGCCCATCGCGATTGTCCGGAATGGAAGAGTTGTCCAAACGAAATCCGATTTGCGGCCGCGCGTCATCGGGAGTCAGGTAGATGAATCCATCCATATTGGCATGCACCACGCGACGATGATCCGCCCGCCTCAGATCCGGAACTTCGGCCTCGTTCATGTCGCGGTTATATGCCGATTTGATCCTGAAGCCGAGGTAGAAGAGCACTTGCGCCTCGGGTTTGTCCGCCAGCAAACCCGGCAAATGATCCGTAAAATCCTGGCGCACGCTTCCGGAAACAGTATGGATGCCGGCATCTTCGAGCACCTCCCATTGTGCGCTCGGCCAGGGTATATTCCTCAAATTTTCCCGACCGGCCGGCAGCGTAATCATAAAGCGCCGAAAGCCGCGACTCCAGAGTGTTTCGAGCGCTTCCAGCAACCAGGGCACACCACGGTCCAACCAATGTGGCAACAGCCCATATGTGTTGTCTTTGTTTCCGTTGTAACAACGAATGACGGCAACCGGGCGTCTGTCCGGCGTCCAGATCTTTGCTGCGGCATAACGGCACAAATCTATCCCCACGGCGCCGAGAATGATTTTGTCAGAACGGTTGGCAAAATTGAGCCGCAACGCCAGCGTTATCGCGCCCTCCGCACGAAGGTTCGCCACTTCGCTAACGTAGCAGGTTGGAGCAACGTTGGTGAGATCCGTAGCATCATCGTGGCGCACCAACGCACGTTCGGGCGTCGTCATCTCCGTCAGCCGCACCTGCGAAATGAAACTGCGTGGATTCGAAACTTGATAACAAACGCGCACGGCTTTGATCTCGGTGAATGGCGGCAAACGCAGCGCGAGAGAAACCCATTTCAAATCACCGGGCGCTGTCGCCGTAATCTCCGTGGCGGGATGCGCGGCGGAAGGATAGCTGAGACGCAGCGTCGCATCTCCGCTTACCCAATCGGTGGGGCTGATCCAAAGTGTTCGTGTGGACATGCTGAATCTCCTTTCAGTGACTCTTATCCTATTCCGGCCTTTGACTTTTTTCACAATTAACGGTTTCTCGCTGACAAGCGCCATACCTCGTTTGAGGTATTTACACCGGCGAGGGACATCGGGCGAGTTGCATGTGCTGGGCGGTCTCGTTTGAAAGAACCTCCTCGCGCAAGCCGTGCTTCACACTTTCATGTCCAACCTCACCGTCGTCCCTCGCTCCGGCTGGCTGTCGATTTCGAGTTTGCCGTTCAGTTCCCCGGCCCGGGCGCGCATACTCTTCAACCCGCTGCCGTTGCCGTTTTCCACTTCGCCAAAGCCTTTGCCATTATCCGTCACTTGCAATTGCAACACGCCGTTCATTCGCGTCAGCGCGATCTCCACTTTCGTCGCCTCCGCATGTTTGACGACATTGTGCAGCATTTCTTTGTAGATCAAAAACAGATTGCGGCGGAACTCCATTTTCAGCGACTGCGGCAATGCCTGAAAATCGCCTTGCAAATGAGACCGTGCTTTTGTAAGCTTTTCTCCAATAATGGAAGCCGCTATGATGATAGAAAAATCCGATTCAGCCGTTGCGCCACAGCGATATTGTCTCGAAGGTTTGCGCGAAATGAATCCTGGCGCAATGTGGACGCCCTTCTTCATCAACCCGGCAATTGCCCTGATGAATTCATATGATCTCAAGCCGTTTCCATGTACGGTTGCGTGCGAGGATATCGTGTCCGCTATCCTGCCGCAAATGCACGATGAAATCACCGTGGAATTTGACTGGCTGGTTGAACCTGAATTTTGCACGTTGATAGCCTCGGGTCGAAATCAATAGCGTGCTACGCGTCACTCCGATAGGAGTGAAATGTTTATAGAAACCGAGGCTCGTGGATGATCCTGAACTCCGTAGGAGTGGCATATAAATTTTGTTGAATTGGCGCGGCTTTCGTTGTGAACTCAAACATGCCACTCCTAACGGAGTCTTTAGAGACGAGAGGTGCGTCGTTACTATAAACATTTCACTCCTTCGGAGTTGCGAAGAATCTCTCGTGCAAAAAATTTTATGCACCACCCAGTGGGTGGTTCCGCGTCGTGATTCAATCCGCGCTCATCGCGGATTCAGTCAGACTTGGTGCAAAATTCAGGTTGAAACTTTCCCGGAATGCCGACGCCTCTTTCAAACCTTGCAGCGGGAAGCCATTGTTGAGTACGCCGCGGTTGCCGCCGCCTTTTTGATTGTCACCGGTCTCACGCAAAAAAGCATTGCCGAGGTGACTTTGCGCGGCAACAAAGCCGATTATTTCTTAGACGACCGACAATACCTTTTTGAGATCAGCGGCACGGAGAACGCCGAACACCTGGCCTCGCGTCACGGCGAGAAGGTGCGGCAATTGCAGGCCAATCCGTTTGGAAAAGACGGTTATGTTTTTGTCTGTTGCTTTTCCAATCAGAAGGCCAGGCTTTCGTTCCGTCATTTCGAAGCAAGGTGATCGTCATGGAAAATCAGAACCACGACAGAAATCTCGCGCAAAAAAAATCGCTGCTCATTATCCAGGCGCAATTTCAGCAAGCGCTTGGGCAGCACGGTGAAGCGGCGAGGCTTTTTCTGGAAGCCGCGCTGCTTGAAGAAAAATTGGCCAGGCAGTTTCGACAAGCGGACCAAAACGAGGACGCGGTCCTCAGCTTGTTTAGCGCCGCATCTTGTTACAAGAATGCCGGCCAGCTTGCCCAAGCCATAGCCCTCGCCGACGAAGCGATTGCGCTCTCCGTCTCGGAAATTTTTACCAAAGAAATCCGCCAATTTCGCAACGAGTGCGAACTGACCTTAACTACAACCCGCGGTCGCAACCTTCGTGGCGTAGTTCGCAACGGCGCTGTCCATCCCTTTGAGCCGGGCGTACTCGCGGAAGGCCAATTCGTGACAATTACTGCCGCGTGAGTTAAGCGATGCCCGGCAGTTTCCTGTTCCACAAAATTTCTTCGCGCAAGCCGTGCTTCACACTTTCACCTCCAACCTCACCCTTGTCCCTGCCTCTGGCCGGCTTTCAATCTCCAACGTCCCGTGCAGCTCCTCCGCCCGAGCGCGCATGCTCCTCAACCCGCTGCCGTTGCCATTTTTCCCTTCGCCAAAGCCTTTGCCATTATCCGCCACTTGCAATTGCAACACACCGTTCATTCGCGCCAGCGTGATTTCCACTTTGCTCGCCTCCGCGTGTTTGACGATGTTGTGCAGCATTTCTTTGTAAATCAAAAACAAATTGCGCCGGAACTCCATTTTGAGCGAGCGCGGCAATTCGTCTTCGAGAAGATCGAGCGAATAGGCAATACCTTTCTGCCCGAGCAGCTCTTCCGCGGTTTCTTTCATGTGCAGCAGCAGATCGCCGGATTTGTCGCGCTGTGGATCGATGGCCCACACGATCTCTTTCAAGTTGCGGCTGAGCTTCTGCGCGGTTTCATACACGCGCGCCAGTTGGCGGTTGACCAGGCCGTTTGTCGCCAGCTCTTTTTGCAGCAGTTCCGCGGTGAGCGCGATGCTGCTCAAGCTGCTGCCGACGTCGTCGTGCAAATCGCGGGCGATGCGCAAGCGTGTGCGCTCGATTTCGAGCTTCTTTGCCACACGGTATTTGTGCAGCACCTCAAACATGCCGATAATGGCGGCCAACGCGAGAAGTCGAAACCACCACGTTTGCCAAAACGGCGGCGCGATTATGATTTGCACCGAAGCGCCTTCTTCATTCCACACGCCGTCGTTGTTGGCGCCTTTGATGCGAAAGGTGTATCTGCCCGGCGGCACGTGCGTATAATCGGCTTCATGCTTTTTGCCGGCTTGAATCCACTCATGATCCAGGTCTTCTAATTTATAGGCATACTGATTTTGTTTGGGATTGGTGTAATCCAACGCGGCAAACGACAAGGAGAAAAAGTTTTCATCATAATTCAGGCGGAGCGTATGAATAGTGGAGATCGAAGAGTCAAGCTTCACCGGTTTATTGAATTTCCTGAAATCGGTCAGCCGGATTTGCGGTGGACGCGAATTGGCGGCTTTCACTTCCGGATAAAAACGATAGATGCCATTCGTCCCGCCCCAATAAATTTCGCCGCTGCGAGTTCGAATAAAAGCCTCCGGCGACGAGGGGGTGTTGATGACGCCGTCATTCGGACCGAGATTGGTGAATTGCTTGCCCGGCGGCGAGTTCTCATCGAAAATCGACACGCCGGCGCCGGTGAGCAGCCACAATCTGTCGGCATTATCCGCAGTAATTTTTGTGATGAGACTGCTCGGCAGGCCATCTTTTTCATAATAGCGGGCGATGACCTGGTTGAGCTGCGGATCAAACCGGTATAACCCGTGCAATGTGCCGCACCAAATTTTGTTTTTGGCATCCAAATAGGCAAATTGCACTTGGTTGTAAAAGGCAATCATTCCGGCTGTATTCGCGCCGACCGGCTCCAACAGAAAAAAATCATGGAACGTTAAATTGTTGAAATCCAACTTGTACAAACTGCGATACCATCCCCAGATTGTGCCGTTGTGATCCTCCAATAAATGTCGTCCCCATCCCCAGCCACCCCAATCAACCTTGGGGATTCGACTTTGACCCGTGCGCTGATCGAAGAGAAATTGTCGTCCGGCGGCGTTAATCCACAAATTGCCCCGGCGATCTTCAAAAAAACGGTCAACGTAATAATTGCCTTTGTTAACGGGAAGAGGGTCGTAGCGGCGCAAGGTTTTGGTGCGCCAGTCGAACTGGCCGAACCCGCCTTCTCCCGCCATGCTGATCCAAAGTGTGTCTTTGCGATCGACAAAGACCGCATTGATTGCATCATGACTCAAGTTGTGGAGGTTTGCGGCCTCATGCTCGTAACGCATGAAATGCTGTCGCTCGGGATCGAATCGATTCAAGCCCTTTTGCGTTCCCACCCAAATGTTTCCCGCGCGATCTTCGCAGAGGGCATAGACGACGTCGCTGCTGAGGCTGCGAGGATCATTAGGGTCATGCTTGAAATTCGTGAACTGCCCGGTCCGCGGCTCAAGCCGGCTCAAGCCATGGTCGCGCGTGGCAATCCAAAGTGAGCCTTTGGCCTCCTCGAAAACCAGACGAACATCGTCATCATTTAGGCTGTTCGGATTCTCCGGCGCGTGCTGGTAATGCGTGAAGCGTTGTGGTTTGAGATCGACTTTGAAAACGCCGCTGCCGCGCGTGCCGACCCAAAGGTTGCCGGCGTTATCTTCCTGCATTGCAAACGGATGATAATTGCTGCCCCAATCATTTTGATGCATTGAAAAACGGAAATGCGTGAAGGACGAGGTTGCCGGATCGAAGCGGCTCAACACGCCATTAGAAAACCAGATCATGCCTTTGGAATCTTGATAGACTTTGCACACATCCATCAAGTATGGACCAGCGGAGTTGTCAGGATTGGGAATGAAGTGAATAAAACCGTCGAGGCTTGGGTCGTACTTATTGAGTCCTCCACCGATGGTTACAAACCATAGCTTGCCTTCGCGATCCTTTAGCCCATCCCAGACGCGGTTATCACCAAGGCTACGAGGATCGTCCGGATTATGGCGATAACGCGTGAACATTCCAGTTGTTGGATCAAACTTGTTCAAGCCCTCGGCTTCGCTTCCCACCCATAAAACGCCATTATCATCTTCTACAATACAACGTATCGCATTGTGGCTGATGCTATTCGGGTTATAAGGATCGTAACGATAGGCGGTAAATTTTCCGGTTTGCCGATCCAGTTTGTAAAGCCCGCCAAATGGCAGATAATCACCGGCCCAATAGCCGACCCAAAGGTTACCGGCACGATCTTCATGGATGGCCCAGACTTCATGCGCGCGCCTGCCGTTTGATTCCTCTGGACCTTGAATGAAATGCGTAAAGGTCTCGGTCGAGCGATTAAATCGATTCAGGCCGTTATAAGTGCCGACCCATAAATCTTGGAAACGATCTTCGCAAATGGTGAGAATCTTGTTATTGGAAATGGTGGTGGAATCGGCAAGATCATGCCGGTAAATTTTGAAATGATAGCCGTCATAACGCGCCAGCCCGTCCGCGGTTCCAAACCAGAGAAAGCCCTGGCTATCCTGCAAGATACACCGCACCGTGTTATACGGCAGGCCGTCCGCGATGGTGATCTGCTCGAATGCGAAGTTTGGGCTTGCAAAGGCGTTGGTGGTCTCGCCTTTGTTATCGTTCTTTTGTCCCGCAGCCGTGGAAGAAAAGATTAGAAGGCAAATGAACCCGTGAAGAATTTTGATGGAATGGCGCATCGGTTTTTCTCCGCGTAAAAAGCAAAAAACAATCACGCAACTGAACAGCATGTCATGCCGGAGGCATCCTGTCCCAAACCAGTACTGTGCTTGCCGATAAACAAGTTCCCTGCGGGATGACATGCGTTTTACGTTGTGGCTTATTCTTCACTGGCCATGACTTCCAAACGGTTCTCGACCTGGCGCACGCCGCTGGTATTTTGCACGGCCTTTTCAATTTCGAGCTTTGCCCACAGCCGGCTCACCGCGCCCGTCAACAGCACTTGGCCTTTTGTGATTTTTACCTGCACGGTTTTTTCTTCAAAAGGAAAGTCGAAACTGAGCATGTTCTTGATGGTGCGGATGAGGTCGGCATCGGACACGGCCTTGTCCAGTGATAAAACTTCAATCTGATTGTCGACCTCTTTCACCCCGCGATGCCAAGCCGCAATCTCCTCGGCCAGCGCCTTTTCGTGGGGGAAATTGACCGCGCCACGAAAAAGCACCATCGCTCCGCCGACCCCGACCAGAATCTTGCCGGGGTCCTTAATCGCGCGCATGCGCTTGAAGTATTCTTCCAGCTCAACCTTGATCGTCGCATCGGGAACAAAAGCGGTTTGCACGCGCAAGCGATTGGTGATTTCTTTGACGCCCGGCACGTGCGCGACAATGGCGAAGACGTTCTGCTTGTCCCAATAGCTCGGTACTTCGCCGTCAATTACGACGCGGCCCGGAGTTGTCACGGTGATTTTGAACGCGGAGGTCACATACGCGCGCTCGAGCGCGGTCATGATCTTCGCTTTCAGCTTCGCGGCAGCATCTTGCGCCGGCAAAGGTGAAAGGCTCAACAGGAAGGTTGATATGATCAGAAGAGAAATACGGATGGAGGGCGCATGGCGTTCGTTCTCCCTTTTGAAATTAGGGGTCAGCGCGGTGTGTATGCATAGCAAAGGGGCGCTATGCTTTTGGGCAAAAAGCGGAACAGCGAGAAGCAAGAGCGGGCTCGCGGCTCGCAACAGGTGAGGAGAAGATAAACACGGCATTTTCGGTTCCTCCGTTGGCACGTCGTCATATTCACGGAAGTGATGAAGGATACCGACAACCCAAAGAAGTGCGGCGGCTTTTTTCCCGGGCAAAAGGCAGTGCCTTGCGGGAGCGCGCTGTTTATAGAGATGCAAAAAAGGGGAAAAACTCACATTAAATTTTGGAAAAATCCAAGGAAGGACGCGGTCGGTGTTTTGCCCAAAATAGTTTTGCTTTCATATACCCACCTCTCAAAAAAAAAAGCCACGGCCAAGCCGTGGCTGAACCAGCAAAGCACGCAGCCGAGCTCTTAACTCATGCCCGAATCTTTCTTGTCCAAAAACATCTTCAACAAATCGATCGGCACCGGGAAGATGGTGGTGGAGTTGTGCTCGGAGGCGACTTCGGTCAACGTTTGCAGATAGCGCAATTGAATCGAGACCGGGTCAACGCTCATCACACGCGCGGCTTCGGCAAGCTTGGTGGAAGCCTGCAATTCGCCCTCCGCGTGAATGACTTTCGCGCGGCGCTCGCGCTCGGCTTCGGCTTGGCGGGCCATGGCGCGCTGCATTTCCGGCGGCAGATCAACGTGCTTCACTTCGACGAGCGCGACTTTGATGCCCCATGGATCGGTGTGCGTGTCGATGATGCTCTGCAATTTTTCGTTGATGGTCTCGCGCTTGATCAAAAGCTCATCGAGATCCGCCTGGCCGAGCACGCTGCGCAGCGTGGTTTGCGCAAGCTGGGAGGTGGCGAACAAATAGTCTTCCACATCGAGCACGGCGCGGCTGGGATCGATGACGCGGAAATAGAGCACGGCATTCACTTTGATCGAAACGTTGTCGCGCGTAATCACGTCTTGCGGCGGAACGTCCATTGCGATGGTGCGCGTGCTCACTTTGACGAAGCGTTCGATAAAAGGAATGATCAGCACCAAGCCCGGCCCGCGCATGCCTACGTGCTTGCCGAGGCGAAACACCACCAAACGCTCATACTCGCGCACGACTTGAATCGCCATGCTGAAAATCATGATCGCGAAGATCACAATGAAGATCAACCAGATCGGAGGTAACATGGGAATCCTCTCTCTCCAAAGAAAAGCGTGAACTGCAACGGTTCATTCAATGCACCGACGAAACCCACAGAATACCCGAAAGAGTCTTTAGCGTATTTCGTGTATGTCGTGGGCCGCATGAATTTATCTGTAAACAAGTGGACTCAGTTGAGTTTTGCAACCCGCACCTGCAATCCTTCCACGGCCACGATGCGCACTTGTTCGCCTGGCGCGATCGGCGTTTCGCTTTTGGCCTGCCAAATTTCGCCGTGCACGCGCACTTTGCCCGTGGGCGCAATTTCAGTGAGCGCGCTGCCGATTTCGCCCTTCATGCCCTCGGCGCCGGTCACCGCAGGTTTGCGCTGGCTGCGCACGGCCATGCCGATCACAAAAACGAAGAACGCCGCAGTAACGAGCGTTGCCGCGATGATGAGCTGCTTCGAGACGCGCACCACCGGCTCGAAATCCGCAGTGGGTTCTTTGAACAACATTAGCGAGCCGAGAAACAGCGCCACCACGCCGCCAATCGAAAGTATGCCATAGCTCGTGACTTTGATTTCCAGCAAGAATAAAACAATGGCGAACAAAATGAGCAGAAGGCCGGCGTAATTGACCGGCAGCGTTTGCAGCGCATAGAGTCCGAGAATGAGAAAGATGCCGCCGAGCACGCCGGGCAAAATTGCGCCGGGATTGGAAAGCTCGAAGATCAGGCCGTAAATGCCGAGCAGCATGAGAATGTATGCGATGTTCGGATCGGAAATGCGATCCAGCAGTTTGTGGCGCCAATTCATTTCGCGCCGCACGATTTGCGCGTTGGCAGTGGCGAGCTGCGTTTTGCGATTGACCAATTCCACTTCGCGGCCGTCAATCGCTTTGAGCAAACTGTCGAGATTCGGCGCGATGAACTCGATCACCTGTTGCGCGAGCGCTTCCTTCTCGGTGATGGAAACGCTCTTGCGCACGGCCTCTTCGGCCCACGCGAGGTTGCGGCCGCGCTTCTCGGCCACGGCTTTGATTTGCGCCACGGCGTCGTTCGTGACTTTTTCCATCATGGTGTTGGAAGACGAGTCGGCCGCACCGCCGAGACCGACCGGGTGCGCCGCGCCGATATTGGTGCTCGGCGCCATGGCCGCAACATGCGAGGCATACGTAATGAACACGCCCGCTGAAGCTGCGCGCGCGCCGGTGGGCGAGACGTAAACAATCACCGGCACTTCGCTTGCGAGCATGGCTTTGGTGATGAGGCGAGTGGATTCCATTAAGCCGCCGGGCGTGTCCAACGCGATCACCAAAGCCTCGTGATGCTCTTCTGCCGCCGCGTTGATCGCAGAGACGATGTACTCAGCGGTGAGAGGGTTGATGGCGCCGTTGATATCGATGACGGAAACAATGCGAGAAGAATCGGAAGGCTCGGCTGCGTTCGTTTTCAGATCATGAAAGAATAAGCCAAGCCCGAGCAGGAACAACAGAAGCATCCAACGTTTCATTGCGGCCTTCACTTTTTATTGAAGAGGTACAAAAGCAGCGTGAGCACCAAACTGAGGAGCACGGAAGTCATGAGCGGAAAATAGAAAGAGAAATTGCCTTTGCGAAAGTAAATGTCGCCGGGGAGTTTGCCCAACCAAGAAAAGGATTTTGCAAAGTAAAGCACGCAGCCGAGGCCGAGCAGAATCAGACCGGCAAAAATCAAAACACGTCCGAGGTCTTGCATTTTCATTGCCCGCAATATACGCGCATGAAAAACTTTTGCGATACATCGCTTCAGTATATCAACGCTCGAAAAATTCTCGTAATGCCTCAGTTATTGGTGGGCGGACTTCAGCGTTTTCGGGGTGGGGGAGC
>JBBILN010000059.1:0-56664 GCA_037444905.1 bacterium
TTTGAAAACTCAACCGAGGGAGTATGATGGGTATTATGTCTCCATCTCGGGATTATTGGAACCCATAAATCCAACGATCCATAAATTCACCAATCCAACAATTCCGCGAGCTTCCCTCCAATCTTAACAGCGATTCAGCACCCTCTCGGAAATTCTCATGCAACCTATGCTCGATGATTTGGAACTGCCTTTGGTGCAAGAGATCGCCACGCTGGAGCGCCGCGTGCTCGCCGAGCAAAAGCCGCCGGGCATGGCCGGCAGCCTGTTGCAAAACATGGGACGCCGGCCGCTGCGCATCTCGCTTTGGGGCGTGGCAACCGGAACCGAGGCGCTGCCATTCGTCGAAAAGCTCAACGACAAATTTCGCGCGGGCAATCCCGTGCCTTTCACCGGCGACATCATCGCCGATGCCGGGATCGAGCAAGTGGTGATTGACGATTTGCACGTGCAGGAGATCGCCGGCAAGCCCGAGCGCTACAGCTACGTGCTCACGCTGCGCGAGTTCATCGAGCCGGTCGAACCGGCAGAGGCTTCGTTGCTCAACACCGATATTCTCGCGGACGCCGCGAATTTGATGGACAATTTGCTGAACGGGTTCGAGATCGTAGAGCAGCTCTCCGCTTTCGTGAGCCAATTGACCGAGCTCAATCAAGCGCTGCAGCGCCAAAGCTAAAAAACAATTTTGGAATTTAAGGAGAATGCGATGGACGAAAATGTTTTGCAGAAAATCAAAAAAGCGTTGGAGGATTTATCCGGCTTTTTAGATCAGGCCGCGGTGCGAACCGCCATCGGCGCGATTCCGGACAGCATCATGAATCCGGTGATCGAAGGCTTGCGCACGGTGTTGAACGTGATCAAGGACGCGCTGACCGAGCTAAAGAATCAATTGGGCAGCGTGGCCAGCCTCACGGATTTGCTGCGGACGATCAATGAGCTGTTGGACGCGGTTGCCGGTCTTGCCCCCGGCCAGCGCGAGACGCTCGAAACCGTCAAAAACATCGTGGGAACTTTGAGCGACATCACCGGCGCAGCCGCGGACATCGACGCAATTATTGCTTTGGCAGATGCCATCGTAACCAAGCTGCAAGGGTTGTAATTCATGCCGCGTCCCATACTCGACGATCTTGAGCTGGAGCTCGTGCAGGACCTCTCCACTGCCGGCGATGAAGTGCTCACGCAACACGCCGTGCCGGCGTTGGAAGGCGATTTCTTCCAACGCCTCGGACGTCGCGCCACGGGCATCTCGCTGCAAGGCGTGCTCACCGGCACGGAAGTGCGAGCCGGGCTTGAGAAGCTGCGCGAGAAGTTTCGCGCCGCGGCGCCCGTGTCTTTCGTCGCGGACATCACCACTGCCACGCGCCTTGAGAAAGTTTTGATCGAAGAGCTGCACGTGCGCGAGCTGGCAGGCAAGCCCGAGCGTTTCGAGTATGCGTTCAAATTGCGCGAATTCCTCGCACCGCCGGAACCGGAGGAAGAAGAACCGCCGCCGATTCCTCCGGAACCTTTGCCTGAAACCGCGACGCTTGCAGTCGAAGTAATCGTCGACGGAGAGCCGAATTTTGATTTTAGCACCGTGACGGTAACGGTGGAGGGAACACAGAGCGATGGCGCGACGCTGCCTTCACGCACATTGAGCGATCGCCGGAACAACGTGTGGACCGAGGTAGATTTCCCTCCGGGGAATTACACGGCAAAGGCCGTGGTGACCGAGCCGCCGGCAATGGCCGGCTCAGAACCGGTGGTTGTCCCGGCTGGTGGAACCGGACAGGCGACGATCACATTGCGGCGCGATCGCCCCGTGAACATTGCTACCATGTTCATGGTTCATTTTCGTTTTGACAAGGCCTTCATTGAGCCGTGTATGCGTGAGGTTTTGCGTGAGGTCGCGGACTATGCCAAGAACCATCCGGATGAAAAACTACTCATTGTCGGCCATACCGACGAAGTGGGCGACGATTTGCCGGGGGCGAGGCCGCCTCTTTACAATCAATCGCTCTCCGAGCGACGGGCGCGGAGTGCTTATGCTTATTTGACGTTTGGTCGTGACCGCGGCGCTGCGATTGCGGAATGGGACCAACTGCGACGAAATCGAACCACTGGTGTAAAGCGTACGATCTCTGACACGTGGAGCGCGCGCGAGTATCAATATATGCTTCAGGATTTGGGTTACTACTCCGGCAACGTAAATGGTGTGCATGATAATACGACTGACCAAGCTGTGCGCGCTTTTCAAACTAATCATGGACTCAATGTGGACGGCAACGTGGGCGATCAAACCTGGCCGGTGCTGATCGAAGCCTATATGGCGCAGGATAATTTGGACGTGGAAGAAGCCGCCTTTTTTAAGAATGCGAAGGAAGAATGCGATAGCGGTATTCTTAAATGGCTGGGTTGTGGGGAGGAAGATCCCGTTAGGAACACTCAGGACGCCTGGCGTCCCAACCGTCGCACCGAGTTCCTGTTTGTCCAAGTTGATCGCATACCTTGCGAAGCGCCGAAACCGGATACCTTCGATTTACCGACACCAGGTGGAGTGAATAGTAGTTGGTGCTTGGGGCCAGACAACCCCGACAGGCCGCGTTGCTGCTTTGTGATTCCCAACCTTGCGCCGGAAGAATTCGAGCCGGAGGAGGGACAATGGCAGCGGGTTCCAATTGACCCGCGTACAATTCCTGTGCGGGGCTCGATCAAATTCGAAGACGGCACGCCGCTGGCGAATGCCAAATATTTTTTGATTGCACCCGACGGTGAATTCATGGACGGCGAGCATCCAACTGGCGCCGATCGCGGCAAGCCGAATATCGTTAAAACCGATGCTAACGGTGAATTCGACTATGGTAGCGACCGGCTCAAACCGGCCGGCGTTTACACCATGGAAATTCAAGAGCCGGTGATAGCGCGATTCAAAAGCGAACCGGCCGAAAAAGCGAAAGGCAATGTGGTGTGCGCACGGTTGGAGGGCGGTGATTTTGATGTGGTTCTTTGTAATGCCGCGACGACCTTTGATTTGCAAGTGAGTGGCGCTTCGCAAATCGGCGGCGTCGCTAGCGGGGTTTTTATCGCTATTCGTTCTTTGTCAGACGACGTGATTGTTACGGCGGCCTTTTCGCCCGGGACTTGCTCATCAGCGCGTAGCATAGTTTGGCTTGGAGGCGAAGAAGTTCCTGGAAACCCGTTGCAACGAAAAGTGAAACGCGCAAATATTGGAGTAACTCATGTTACTGCCACATTGAATACAACTGGCTTTATCAAATCTGTCGATGTATTCGTCGTGAGAGTTACTCTTGACGTTGACGCTGATCGGGATGGCGTGGTTGAAGAAGATGGAGCGGGTAAGAACACTTGGGAATTCGGCGTGGGCAAAAAGGGCGCTGTCATTCTTTGCAACAACGATGATGACAACAGCAATGCTCAAATCGACAGCGAAAGTTTCGGAGTTGACGACGCCGGTGATGTTGGCGATTTGGTGCCGTTGGTCATTCGTCAAAGCGGCGCGCTGCCTCCCGGGGTTCAATTGCTTTTGTCCGTTTCGGACCGGACCAAGATTCGAATTTTTAATCAGCGTAGCGCGACCGCGACTGCGATTATCGGACCTGGGCCCGGGTTTTCGGCGCAATCCGCCATTACCAACAACGTTTTGGCAGAGATTGAGCTGGGGATGGAAGCAACGCAGTACGCTAATGCTGCATTTGATGGGCTGATTCGGCTAACGCTGACTTTGCAAGAGGGCGGCGCTGAATTAGCAAAAGATGAAGCTGTCGTGCGAGTAGCGCCGTGGTTAATGCCATCGCATTTAAATGTAACTGAAGAGCTTTATGTTGTAGATATTTCTGGTTTCAACGATGCGTTTGTCGCTGCTATTGAAGCAATAGCTACCGCGACTGGCGTACCGCTAAGAAAAGCAAGCGGTTTCATCTATAATGATCAATGGATACAGGATTCAATGGAAGTCGGATTCAGTCTCATACCGGGAAAACAAAACCCCGTGATTTTGAATGCCATACGATTCCGAGAATTAGAACCTTTTGCTCAGGATGAATTACTCGGGCCGGATTATGGTTATGTTGAGGTTGCAACTGCGGCCCCATTCAGCACCTTTGATTCACACGGCAATGTTGAAGTTTCACCACCAGTAACCGTTGGAGGAACAGAATTCAAGTTCGGCAGGATTTACTATGGTAAGGGCAGAACCTCGACTCCCTTCAATGCCGATATGAAGGCTTTTTTAGAAAGACAATTGATCCAAAAGCCGTTCGAGTTGGACACGGACTGGTTAGGCGTGGGGCATGTTGATGAGATTATTAGTTTCATACCCGCAAACGTCGGGAAAAGCTTTAGAATGCTGTTTGCCAGTGTAGATGAAGCGATTCGCATTCTGACGGATCTCCGAAGTAGCGGGCACGGTGACCTGACTCTCTTTACAGGCAAAATCGACGCCCCTTTCCACGAGAGGACAATAAACAGTATCTTGAGCGATCCAGTCTTGATGGCCGACAACACCGCATGTCAAGCGCGATTGAACGCAGTAGAAACGATGTTGGTGGCAGAACTTGGATTAGACCCAATCACAGACATAATCAAAATACCGAGCCTGTTTGTTGTAGAATCTCTTATCCCTCGCCTATTTGCCGCACTTATTCCGGGCATGGTTAACACACTTGTGATTACCAGGCCAAGTTTTGCCAATACGAAATTGGTGATTCCCAAACCGTTCGGCCCCGTACTCGGTGGAGTTGATCAGCTAGAGCAAGATGTTCTGGATAGGCTTACACCGCTGGGATACACCACAAGTCAGATTCATTTCGTCGATGATTTCGATACTTACCACATCAATCTTGGGGAAGTTCATTGCGGCACGAACTCGAAACGTGCGCCTTATACGACGCCGTGGTGGGAACAAGAAGTTGCATGAGTTTCAATGTTATGAACCTTTCAAGCCGGTTGAGCGAATTTTGAGGCAAAATTGAACTATCGCAATCATCTCTGGAAACGATTCGCGAAGACGGCGCTTCAGATTCTCAAACTTATTCTCCTCGCCGTGGGATTGTTTTCATGGCAAACCGTTCTTGGTGAAGATACCATTCAGGGCAAAAAAATGATCAAATACTTTTATCAAATCCTGCTCGACAGCTCTGGAGAGCCATACCTGGACGCTGAGCAGCAACTCATTTCCCAAGGCGATGCGGCCATTCCTTTTCTGCGGGCGCAATTGCAGCATGCCTCGCCGTTGTCAAAACTCATCACGGAGGTTGTGCTGGAACGCATCCAGGGAAATGATAGCTTCAAAGAAAGCGTGACGTATTTTGATCAAGTGGAGCGACGGGCCGCACAGACGCCAATGGGCGTACCCCCTCCGGAAGCAGTTGCTGATTATCTACATCTGCATTTTGGCGACAAGGTTTCGCCTCTCCTTGGCGTTTATCTGCTCAAATTAGGGCACATATGGCCAGCCTGGAAGACGCTGGGGGTAATTTTGTATCTCGGAAAGTTGAATAGCTCATCCTCGGCGGAAGTGCTAATTCAGTTTCTTGCCCTCAATACAAATGCTCATTATCGCAAAATTGCCGTTGAAGCGCTTGTTGCTGTTGGTGATGCAGCAGTGCTCAACAAGCTCGAAGTTGAGCTCAAAGAGATGGCGGCAAAACAAGATGGGCTGCAGCAAGCCCTGAATCGAATTAAAAAGAAGTAATTTCTGAAGTCTTAAAATAAACTTATAAAGCGGGTCCATGCTCACCCCGGCCTACAAACTCACTTTCAGCCCGCCGGCGAACGGCGGTAGCCTGCTTGGCGGCGGCAGCAATGTCGCGGCCGAGGTGCTGGGCGGCGGCGGCAAGGTCATTGACACCACCGTTGAGCCGCAAGCCAGCACCGTGGTTGATCTGAGTGTGATCCTTGACATGGATACGCCCGCGGATCAGTTCAGTCTGCTCATGGGGCAAGTGGGACGCTTCAAGCCGGAGCAAGAAAGCGGAGTGACCATCGCGCTCGGTTATGATGAAGACGAAGAGTTGACGCAAGTCATGACGGGAACGATCAAAACCCTCACGCCGGATTTGACCACACGGCGAGTCCTCGGCCACAGCGCCGCAGCCGCGTTGCTGCGCACGTTCGTCAACAAAACGTTCGAGAACAAATCCGCGGGCGCGATGGTGCGTGAGCTGGCGGAGGAAGCGGAAGTGGAGACAGCGACCGTGCAGGAGGGCATCGTTTTTCCGGCGTATGTGATCGACGGTCGCCGCAGTGTTTATCATCACCTGCGCGAGCTGGCCGAGCTTTGCGGCTTCGATCTCTACATTGACTCCGAGGGCAAGCTCGTGTTCGAGAAATTTCAAGGCGGAAAAATCGTGCACGTGTTCGAGTACGCCCGGCACATTGTTGCGCTCGAGACCTTGCAAACACCGCCACGAGCCGGCCGCGTGGAAAGCTTCGGCGAGAGCCGGGCCGGCAACGCCGGTGATGAAGCATGGGCGTGGCTCACCAAAGATTTCAGCAGCGCCAAAGGCACGGCCGGGTTCGGCGATCCGCTGCTCCTGCTCGAAAGGTCCGCGTTGCGCACGCGCGAAGGGGCGCGCACGGCAGCCAGCGCCGCCATGACTGCGATCCAGCGCCGCACCTTGCGAGGAAAAGTATTGACCATCGGCCGGCCGCAAGTGAAGCTCGGCGACGCCATCACGCTGCGCGGCATGCCGGAGGATTCTCTGAACAGAAATTTTCAGGTGCGCAACGTCACGCATCGCATCACCAAGAGCGGCGGTTTCACCACGATTGTTGGATTTCGGAGTATATGAGGCAGTTACCAGTGATCAGTAATGAGCGATCACTGAACACCCATGACTAACCATGTCAAGC
Organism: bacterium; assembly: GCA_037444905.1. Lineage (GTDB taxonomy): Bacteria > Zhuqueibacterota > Zhuqueibacteria > Zhuqueibacterales > Zhuqueibacteraceae > JABWAN01. The sequence goes on from JBBILN010000059.1 coordinate 6,850, forward strand.
ATCGTCAACACCATTCAAGCCATCATCCAGCAGGAGCTGCGCAACGTGCGCATTGCCGAGCTGGGCGTGGTGGAAACGGTTTATCCACACAGCAGCGCGAGCGACAAGGACAACTATGCCTGCGACGTGAAGCTGAAGAACAGCGGCCTGTTGCTCAAGCGCGTGCCGATTGCCACAAATCACATCGGCACGGTGGCGATACCCAACCTCGGCGATTTGGTGTTGCTGGCGTTCGACCGCGGCGAAGTCAATCAACCCATCGTGATTGGCCGATTGTATAACGACGCGGACCGGCCGCCGTTGAACAATTCGAATGAAGTGATCTTTCGCCTGCCGCTGGCGGAGGCAGATGACAAGACTATCAAAGCGGCGATTCGCAATCTGCCGGATAAAAATCCGCCGCGCGAGATTCTCGTGGAGATGCCGCCCAAGATTACCTTGCGCATCACCGACGGGACGGTGCATGCCACAGCCGGCAAAACCGAGATGAAGCTCGATCAGCCCGGGGGCAGCGGCGGCACGGTGACGGTGCTGGCCGGGCGCACCAAGATCACCATGAATCAGGACGGCGACGTGAGCGTGGAAGCCGCGGGCGCAATGAAGCTGAAAGCCACACGCGATCTCACGCTCGAAGGCTCGAATGTGAAGATTAAAAGCCAAATGAACACCGACATCGAAGCCGGCACACAGGCCACACTCAAAGGCAACGTGAGCGCGACGGTTCAAGGCAGCGCTTCCGCGACTTTGCAGGGCGGCATGACTTCGATCAAAGGGATTACATCTTTTTCGCCGTAGCTTTGCTTGAGGATTCTTTTCAAAGGAAAACCAGATGCCAGGCCCTCCCGTTACGATTGGCTGCTCGGTTGTGGTCACGCCGGGCGCTTCCGGACCGCCGGACACTGGAACGATCATCGGGATTTTCCCGCCGGTGATTACGGCGAACGGCATGCCGCTCGCCACCAGCGGCTCATTATGTTTGATGATCAACTCGGTGTGGGGTTTCCCTTATCCGCTGATCATCGGCGCACCGGCGAGCACCGGGGTGAACGTCACGGGCCGCGGGCTGGTGCGCATCGGCGACAACATTCCCTCGCCGCCCGGCATCTTGACGATTCTCGGGCCGCCGGCTGCGCCGTTCATTTTGGATCAGTCGCCGCCGTAACAAACTACAGCGGATTTTCAGCCAGTTGAAAACCGCAGCCCTTCGGGCGGCACACGGATCAAAAGCACACGCGGAAAGACAGTCATCCGTGTGTGCTTTTGATCGGCGTGGAATCTAAAAGAGCAGGCCTCACTCGGAACATAAACGCACACGGAAAAAGCTTTCGACTTTTCAGTGTGCGTTCTTGATCCGTGTGTAATCCAAAAAAATTGGAATTGTAAAAGTTTAGCCGTTTGAACCCGGAGTGCAAAACTTTAGTTTTGCGATGATAAATCATCGCACTTCGCTTCAGTTGACTAAATTCATACTTGGAATTTTATTCTAACTTTAATTCGCTAATCCGCCTAAACGCCCATGCCCACAGAACCTCTTCGCTTCGGCACGGACCTGCGCTTGTTGCGCAATTTCGAGCGCCGCAAAAGTAGTCGTGATCCCGGCAGCGACCTAGCCACACTCAAAAGGCCGGAGACCGGACAGAAAGATTTGGAGACGCTGACCGGCAACGACAATCTCATTCAGGCGCTCTTGTTGCGTTTTCTTACGCCCATGGGCGAGTTGGCGGCGCTCGGCCATGCCAACTATGGCTCGCGTCTGTTCGAGCTGATCGGCGAGTTGAACAGCGAGGCCAATCGCAACCGCGCCAAGCTTTTCGTGCTGGAGGCGCTCGCAGCCGAGCCGCGCGTGAAAGAAGTGCGCGCCGTGCGCGTCACGCAGAATCAGAGCGAGCGCACGCGCATGGACATCGAGGTGGCGCTCGTGCCGATCGACAGTGATACGCCGCTCAATCTCGTTTTTCCCTTTTTCTTGAACGAGGTATAATGACGTGAATGCTCAAACGACTAGCTTGATCGAACGCCCTTATCAGGAGATCGTGGACGATATCCTCACCGCTATGGTGGGCGGCGTCGTCAACGAGCCGATCTTCTTCGACGTGAAAGAGGATTTGTACAAGCTCTCGCAGCCCGCGACCGAGGTGCGCGGCCTCACCGGCGCGCGCACGATTCTCAACAACGGCCAACTCACCACGGTGCGCCATGCCTTTCAAAAAGAAGTGGACTTCGTTTTCAGTGAGAGCGACAACGCCGTGATCTGGCAGCCCGGCGGCTTGTTGCCGGATGACGAATCCATTTTCGAGGTCGATTACTTTCGTCCGGACAGCCGCTCGCCGCTCAGCGATATCAACGTGGGCAGCGTGACGCGCACCTTGAGCGAGGCCATTGGCCGCGAGATCGCCACGGTGTATCAACAAATCAACCAGGCTTATCTCTCCGGCTTCATTGACACGGCCAGTGGCAAGTCGCTCGATTTGGTCGTGGCCATTCTCGGCGTGGTGCGCAAGACCAAGGATTTTGCCGTGGGTTTGCTCACCTGCTTTCGCGATCCCGCATTGGCCGATGGCGCCATCACCATTCCGGAAGGCGTGTTGGCAAGCACGGCCAAGGGCGAAGTCACGTTCGAGACCAGGCAATTACGCACGCTGCAACGCGGCCAAGCGCGCATCGATGTGCCCATGCGCGCGACCGCGGCTTCGAAAGGCGAGGCCGGCATCGTCAAAGCCGGCGCGATCACCACGCTGGCGCAACCAATCGCCGGCATCAGCCGGGTCACCAATTTTGAAGCGACCATTTTAGCCAAAGAAGACGAGACCGATGAAGAGCTGCGGGCGCGCGCAAAAGCAGTATTGCGCGGCTTGGGAAAAGCCACGCTCGCGGCGTTGGCGCGCGTCATTTTCGAAGGCCGGGCCGTGCTCACCGAAGCCTTCGATCCCAACAGCCCGGCGATCAAACGCACGGATCCCGGCAAAGTAGTGTTGTTGATTGAAAGCGAGCCGGAACGCTTTCCCAGCCTGCGCGCGAGCGTGGAAGAAACGCGCGCGGCCGGAGTGCAAGCTACGCTGGTGGCGCGCTACGTTTTCTTCAAGCCCAAGCTGGTGGCGCGCATTGCCAGCGGCTTGACGCAGGCCGGCAAAGTCAAGCTTGTGGAGCAAATCATCGCGGCCATGCAAAGCTATGTGGATGGCTTGAGCGCGGGCGATCCGGCTTTGGGAAAGGATTTGCTGAAAGCGATCACAGAGAACGTCAAAGAAGTGAGCGAGCCCAAGATCGTGGATGTGATCGTGCGGCGCACGGACCTCGCGCAAATCGGCGCCGAAACTTTTGTTGATATGCTGCTCGAAGCGATTGCCAACGCGCCGGCTGGCGATGCCACGGCCTTGCGCGCCGCGTTGGCGGCTGTGGTTGCGGGCAGCGCGCCCTCGCCGCCCACGGGTCGCCGCCTCGTCGATCGCAGCCTGTTGCAAAACCTCGAAGGCCAACGCGCCAGCGACGACGAGATCGAGGCCGGCGCTTTTCAGGTGGCCGCTCAAGTGAATGGCGAAAAATTTTCCGTGGTGCTCGAAAGCGAACCCCCGGATATTGTGCTGCAGGAGAGCTGACGTGCCGACCAAGACCGATCGCATTCTGAGTTATCTGCCGCGCACCTTTCGCGCTTTGCCCAAGCCCACGGCCCTGCATGCGGTCGTGGGAGCTTTCGGCAATGAATTGCTGCAGGCGGAAAACAGCCTCGCCGAGATCATGCGCAGCCACTGGGTGGATCACGCCGATCGCGGCGCGGAGTTGCTGCGCGATCTGGTGTGCATGGCCGCGCTCTACGGTCTCGCGCCGCGCGGCGCAGCGCAAAATGCCGGAGCCTCTTCGAATTTGCAAAAGCGAGGCTGCCCGCCCACGGTTTCGGATGAAAGCGTGGAAGAATTTCGCGAGCACTTGAAGCGTTACGTGCGCACGTTTCTCGATGGCACAGTGACGGTGCAGGGCATTCTGCGCGTGGCCGCGGACGCGCTCGGCTTGCGCATCGACGATGATTACGAAGCGCTCGACAGTTGGTGGCGGCGAACGCAAGAGGAATTGACGACGGTGTTGGCGCGCCAAAACGACGCCGCGAAAAAAATTTTGGGCGCGCAGCGGGTTGTGGCAAAAGGCTCCTCGGCAAAAGCTGCGGAGGTGAGAGGAACGATCGATCTGGTTGGAGCTTTTGCGCTGCCCGCATCGGCAAAATTGCTGCTGAAAATAGATCAAGCGACGCCGCTCGCAATCAGTTTGCCGAGCGGGATTGCGACAACGCTCGATGATCTCGTGTCGGCCATCAACAGCGCGCCGGGGGTGAGCGCGCCCCTCGCGCGCAGAGAAGGCCACCGTTTGGTTCTCGCCTCTCCAACTTTGGGCGCAGCTAGCGCGATGGAAGTGCTGGAGGATTTGCACGACGCCGCGCCGGCGTTGCTCGGCCTCGCCCCGCGGGTTTATCACGGCAGCGCCGCGACTGCGGCGAGAGTGACAGGCATCATCGACTTGAGCGGCAAACTCGATTTGAGCACGGAGCGTTATCTGCGTCTGGAAATTGACGGCACGCACCTCGCGGAGATCGATTGCGCCGGCCCCACTCCGAGCCAAACCACGCTGGATCAGATTCGTGATGCCATCAACGGCAGCTTGCCCGTGAGCGTGGCGAGCCATGACGGGCATTATCTCACGCTCACTTCGCCGACAACGGGCTTCAACAGCAGCATCGCCTTGCAAACGCCCGCGGCGCAAGAGGCCACCGCTCGTCTGTTCGGAATAGTCGAACGTTTTCATCTGGGCGCAGAAGAAAAGCCTGCCACCGCCATCAGCACACGCGATTTAAGTGCGGGTCTCGACCTCAGTCAACGCGCCAATATCAAAGTGAGGATCGACGGTGCGACCGCGGTGACCATTGCTTGCAAAGGCGAGGATCCGGCGCGCACCCGTTTATCCGAGATTGTTGCCAAGATCAACGCCGCGCTCGGCGAAAATTTAGCCAGCCATGACGGCCGCGTGATGACGCTGTCTTCCTCCACAAGCGGGGCCAGTGCAGAGCTGGCATTTGAAGCATTGCCCGAAGCGGAAGATGCGACCGAGCTTATTTTCGGCATCGCGAGCCGCAGCTTCAAAGGCGCAGACGCAACCGCAGCACGCTTGGTTGGTGAAAAAGATCTGAGCACGGGCGTCGATCTCATGGCGCAAAATAGATTGCTGCTCGCGGTTGATGGTGAAGCGCCCAGGGAAATCGAGCTGCTTGCCAACACCGATGATCCGAACTATGATCCTCGCCAAGTTTCGCTTGCGGATTTAGCATACGCGATCAATCACGCGTTCAATGCCAACCTCGCTTCGGATGACGGCCAACATTTGATTCTGGCTTCGCCCACCAACGGCAACGCCAGCCGCCTGGAAATCGCGCCGCTCGAGAATGCGCTGCAACGTCGTTTCGTCACGCGCGCGCGTGTGATTGATGAAGCCGCGCAAGCGATCTTTGGTTTTATCTCCACGGAGGCGTTCGGCCTGCCGGCGACTTCCGCGAGAGTCGTGGGGAAAACGGATTTGAGCCGGGGCGTTGATTTGCGCGAAAGCCGCTTCTTGCGTTTGGCGATTGACGATCAATCGCCGCGAGACTTCGATTGCGCTGGCGTGCGGCCGCGCGCCACCACGCTCGCGGAGATCGTGCAAAAACTCAATGATCAGCTCGGCGCGAATCTCGCGTCACATGACGGCGGGCATCTCGTGCTCACTTCGCCTTCGAGCGGAAGCCCTAGTCGCATTGCCTTCGAAACGCCGCGCGCGACGGAGGCTCTGGATAAACTGTTGGGGCTTGCGCCAACGACGGTGCGGGGGAAAGACGCGACGAGGGTGAGCTTTTTCAGCACCAAGGATTTGAGCGCCGGCGTGGATTTGAGCGCGGCCGAGCGCGTGAAAATCGGCGTCGATGGCGCGCCCGCGGTGGAGATTGCCTGCGCGGGCGCGGACCCGGCGCACACCACGTTGGATGAAATCACCATGAAGATCAACGTGGCGCTTAATGCCGTTATCGCGCGCAACGACGGCAGCCGGCTCATTCTCACTTCGCCGACGACCGGCGCGAGCAGCCAGCTCAATTTTGAAACGCCCGCGAGCGCAGAGGCTACGCAAATTATTTTCGGCATCAATGCGCCGCGCAGCTATCACGGCAGCGACGCAACGCCGGCCAGAATCATCGGCAACCGTGATTTGAGCGGCGGAGCGGACTTGTCCGTGGCGCGCTTCCTCGGCCTTGCCGTCGATGGCCAACCGCCGGCGACGATCGATTGTGCAAGCCAAGGCACAAGCCCGCTCACGAGCGTGACGCTTGCTCAAATTGTTGCGGCGGTCACCGCGGCCGTGGGAGCGGGCGTCGCCTCACATGATAATAGCCATCTCATTCTCACTTCGAAAAACACGGGCAGCATCGCGACCTTAGCGCTGTTGCCGCACACTGTCGGCGATGCGCGCGCGAAATTATTCGGAGACGTTCCGGAGGTGACCACGGGCAGCGATCCCAGTCCAGCGATCATCAGAGGCGAAACGGATTTGCTGACGCCAGTGGATTGCAGCGAGCGCAGCTTTCTGCGCTTGGCAGTGAATGGCGGCCCGGCGATCGATATTGACGTTGCCGGCGCGGCGCCCGCCACCACTTTTCTCGATGAAATCGTGGCAAAGATCAACGCCGTTATTCCCAATTTGGCCTCGGCAACGAAGGAGGATAAGCTGCAGCTCACCTCGCCCACGCTGGGAGAGAACAGTCATCTCGCTTTGTTGCCGCTGCGCTATCTGGAAGTCATCGAATATCCGGCAGAGCCAATGGCAACTGCGCCGCAAGCCGTGCCTCACGGCGCGCGCTGGACGATCAACAACGACGGTGCGGGCGAAGAGTACGTTTGCGCGGTGATCCGCGCGCCGCAAGGCGTGGTGGGCGCGACTCTGGTGAATGGCGCAAACGGCTGGCAGGCGCGTCTGTTGACGGCGCTGCGCTTCGGCGAAACCGCGCGTCTCACACGCGACGCCATGCTGGGCCTCAAAGCGGAAATCATTTCTGCTGATCATGAAACGCGTCTTGTGCCCGGCGCTAAGATTCTCGTGGGTCCGCTGGGCGGCCAAACGTGGGTGCCGTTTGCGGGAACCTGGCACCTCAGCGGCGATGATGAGCAACCGGCAACGCTACAACTGAATAACCCGGCCGCGCCGAATCTCGTTTTGCTGCGCGCGCGGCGGCTTGGCCCAAGCGGTCATCGCATCACCATCGCCGTCACGGAAAGCACGCTCGCGAATGTCCCTCTGCCGGAGGTTGACGACGGCGCAGTTGTTCGTCTCGTGGGGCGTGTGCGAGAAGAAGATCAAGTTTTCCATCTATTGGATGGGAACGGCGCGGTGCTTGCCATATTGCGATCCGGCGCAAAGGTGAGCCTGCGAGATTTTGCCGGACAAGTGGCGGCCGCGGAAGGAATTTTTTATCACGATGAGCCGCCGCGATTGATTGTGAATGACCTCGCGCGCTTGTTCGACGTGGTCGTGCGCGACCCCGGCGAGAATGGAGGAAGCCTCACAGAGACCTTCAGCGCGGTGACTCTCGGTTTGGGCGCAACGCGTGAAGACGCGCTCGCGCGGCAAATTAATATCGGCGCCTCGCCTTCAAAATTGGTGAAAGCCGAAGAGTTGAACAAAGGCGCGGTGTTGGCGCTGCCGCAGGGCAAGACCGAGTGGACATATTTGGATTGCCATAGCAGCCGCTTCAATCATGCCGATTTCAATGCCGCGCGTTTCGCCGGCGGCGTGTGTCACGATCGCGCCGTGTTCAACGTGAGCCGCTTCGCCGAAACGCCGCCGGAGCCGGTGGCTGCCGTGTTCGCAGCCGCGGGAGAAACCTCGAATTCCACCGCGGAAGTTTCGTTTCAATGGGAGAGCCATCGCCCCGGCGCCTTCGTGGTGAATCTGCCCGTGGATTTGCCCGCCAAGTTTGGCGGCGCATTCAATGCAGCGCGCTTCGGCCAGCGCGGCGAGGCCGCGGAGCTTTACAAAGGTGTGGTGACCGAGCCGGCGAGTGACGCGAATTTTATTGTTGACCTCCTTAATGAAAAATCGCAGCTCGTCACAGCCGCGGTCGTGCCGCGCACGCCGTTGGGTTTCACGGCCGTTGCCATGCCGTTTCGCAAGCCGCAGTTTCTCAAATTGGGAAACGAGGGCGAGGCAGCGCGGCTTTATCTCAGCGAGGAAGGGATCAATGGCGTGATCGAGCTGCGCGCCAAAGAAAGCGGCGCAGCGGGCAATGCGATTTCCGTGGCCGCGCGCAAAGCCGGCCCGGCGATTTTCGAGGTGGCGATTGCGTTTCAAGGCGGCCGTTTCGAAAATGCCCGGCAAGCCGTGTTGGGCGCGCCGCTCGAAACGCTCACGGATTCGTTCATCAAGCCCGGCCCCATCGGCGTGTTGCAAGCCAAAGCCGCGGGGATTGCCGCCGCGGTCACGCGCGAGCGCTCCGGATAAGTCCCTCGACGCGCTCGATGGAGGAGCGTCGCGCAAATTACTTGCCCGTTTTTCGAACCGCGATTGAACGCTAATCTGTTTAATTCGCGTTCATTCGGGTCTATTCGCGGATTAGAAATGGGAAAGTTATTTAATCGTCGATCCTGAGCACCAATTTTTTATCATTTCGTTGCGCACATTTTTGCACGACGCATGAACTTTGTAAAACCAGAAAAGGAGAAATCACATGCCCACTGAAGCCTATCTTACCCGTAACCCCGGCGATCTGCTCACCGCCGAGGATTGGAACGACCTGCAGGTGAAAATCAAAGCCGACATCGCTGGCCAAGTGCAAAGCGGCATCCAAGCGATTACCACCGTGCCCAACGCGCAAAACGCGCTCAAGTTGGAGAACAAGAGCGCGGAAGAATGGGCGCAGGAAATCGTGCGGCGCGCGCTGCAGCAGATTCCGGAGCGCACCGGCTATCAAAAGCTTTTCAAGCGCTTGAAGCCGAATGAAGAAAAAGTGATCGAGCATGGGCTGGAGGCTTGTCCGCTCGTCGACGTGTACGCCTTGGATACCTTCGAGGTCGTGTGCTCCGAAGATGAACAGAAGAACAAAGCTTCCGTCAATTTCTTTCTCTATCACTCCAGCGAGAAAAAGCTTCGCCACACGACCGGCGGAACCACGGAGGTTTTTGATATCGAGCCAACGGACGGCACACCTCCTTTTCGAATCGCCTTTGCCGAGATGCTCGCGCTTTACGAGGTGCAATACACGGATGACACCTCCCTCGACGACCTCGAAAACGAATTCTGGAAGGCTTTCTTTGCCGCGCCCAACGACGAGTTTGACGATGACAAATACTGCCATTCGCCCTGGTTCGACAAATGCTGTTGCGACAACAAGACCGTGGCCGATTTGAAAAAAAGAGGCGATTGGGATGATTTGTGGCTGCAAATGCGGCCCAAGAAAGTCATCGATTACAACACGACGGCCACCACGACTAATCGGTGGGTGCCTCAGGACGTGCAAATTGTTCACTTCGACTTCAATACGCTCGGCATGACATGGACGCATACGCCGGGCGCGAATGACCTGACCGAGCTTCCCGTCATGGTGCTGTTGAAAGTCTGAAGCGGCTTATCACGTCTACTCAAAACGTCAGCCGCGCTTTGACAGCGTTTTCCCCCATGGGGTGGAGATGACGTCATTCCGAGCGCAGCGAGGAATCTATGCGTGGAAAGATCCTCGTCGCTACGCTCCTCGGAATGACATATTCCTCCATTTGAAAACGCTCTAATGTGATAGATCGCGGCTTGCCCGCATTTGGAAAACACAAGCATGAAATTAACAGACCGCTTCGCGGCCGGCAATGACCGCTTCGAAGGCGACCGCACGCTGGCGCTGCGCAGCATTCCCGCGCATGCGCGCATCCTGCGCGCGACCGTGACCGTGACGCCCATCGACAACAGAATCGGCGACAAAGCCTTCGCGGAAACCATCACCTTCACCAACAATCAGGGTGATCTCGGCGCGGTTAAGACGCCGCTTACGGATTGGGTCGAAGTCGACTTTCATGCGCGGCGCACATTGTCCCGCGTGAGGGGAAACAATCTGGCCGGCGCGAGCTTGCAAATTGACATTGGCGGAGGGGCATACATTGAAATCAACGACAAGGGCGCGTTCAAGGCGCCGGGCGACGCGCTGTTTACGCTTCCGGCGGCTCTTGCAGATGGCGCATTCGCTGATCTTCCCGGCCTGACCATTACCAAGCTCAAACTCACCAAGGCGACTGCAAATCCGGATATCATCGAACTGATCATTCGCAGCGTGCCCACCAACTTCAGCCTGAAACTGGGATCATCTCCGCCATTCTTTTTGCAAACCGGCGAAATGACGCAGCCACAAACCTCATCGGATTTCAGCGAGGTGTTGCAGGCTTTTCTCGCCGAGGCGGAAATTGAGAACGGCTTCTATCTCGTGCCGCTCATCATGCATTCGGATGCCATTGCGCGCGTGGAGTTGTTTTTTGAGATCGAATATGCCAACCAGCAAAACGCATTATCCTCCGGCCTGGGTGAAACCACGCTGCCTTTTGATTACAGCAGCCTGCCCAACGCGGCGAGCAATGTGGTGCAAGTGAGCTTGCCGGCCAATGCGCGCGTGCTGCCGGGCGAAACGCGCGCGCGTGTGGTCGGCGCATTTGACGAAACGCGCGTGGTGTATGGCCCCACGGGCGTCGTGTCTCCGGCCGGAGCCGCGGCCATCACCCCGGCTCTCATGCAAGCGCAGTTGATTTCACTCGACACCGCGGTTGCCGCCTTTGCCATTGATTTGCTGCTCACCTCCGTCTCGCGGGTCTCGCGCCTCAAGCTGGATTTGCGCGACGATCTCGACGGCAAGCCCGATGAGGCCTCGCTTCTGCCGGCGGCCGTGGAAATCGAGTTGAATCGCGAAATCGCCGGGCGACCCACGTGGATCAGCGCGCCATTGTTGACGGAGTTTCAGTTTCGCGCCAATACGCAACGGCGCTATTGGCTCGTGCTGCAAAGTCTCGAAGGCGAGGCGGCGTGGAGCGCCAATTCCGCTGCTGCCGGCAGTGTTGCCATGCAGCGCAGCGATAATGGCGGCCTTTCCTGGCGCGAGTCCACGGCCACGGGCGTGACCGGTCCACTGGCTGCGTTGTTTCGATTACGCAACCGGCCGTCGCGTTTCCAAATGCCGATCACCTTGCAAGTGGGGGAGGGCGAGCGCGCGCAGCAAGTGAGTCTCGACCGCTTTCAGCCGCTCGGTCGGGTTGAGCTCAATCTCGACTTTCCTGAAGTGGCCGATGCATTTAATCAATTTTTGTCGAACACGGCCGCGGCAACTTGTTTAGAGGCCGAGCATGTGCTGAATGGGAATTTCGAGGAGTGGGTGAGGATGGGGGATCAGATTGGGAATACTAGCTCAATTCAATTGGGGAGCATTCCACGGGCTATTGCCGTTGCGCCGGATGGCGCCTTGGCCTATGTATTGAGTGGAGGCGGCGACAGCAGGATTCGAATCATCGATGTCATCTGCGACAGAATGTTGGATGAAGAATTGACCATTGACGAACCTTCGCCAGAGACACTGCGCATCAGTCCCGATGGCTCTCGTCTCTACGCGCTGGTTGATGGCGACAAGCTTTATCTGATCGACACCGACACTTTCCGGGCTTTGGGATTTGTTCAACTCGCGGCGGCGCCACAAGCTTTGGCGATTTCGCCGGATGGTCAAGTGCTATACCTTTCACAGCTCTCACAGGGCTTCCCAACTCCGATTCCAAATTCGATTCATGCCTATGATACGGCAAAGCTGGAGCGCGTGATCAGTGGTGCGCTTGCTTCTCTGGACTTGGCCCTTAATGATACGATACGATTGACTTCGGAATTGGAGCCGACGGCCTTGGCCGTTTCGCCAAACCGCGGCGAACTGTATGCGGCGGTTCCCAAGAACGATGCTACCGGCGTAGCGATTGATGGGGAGCTTCACATTATTGATACCGCCACTTTCACCAGCATCGGCTCGCCCATTACATTAGGCCGGTTACCCTCGGCCATCGCTCTCACTCCGAATGGCGAAACAGCTTTGGTGACAAACGAAGGAAGTAACAACCTCAGCATCATTGATGTCACTCGCCGGGTTGTTGCCGGACCACCTATCGCAGTCGGCTTAGCCCCGAGCGCCGTTGCCGTCACTCCGGACGGCGCGCGCGCGTTTGTGGCGAATCACGAGGAAAACACGCTCACGGTTATCGATATTCTTCAACAAAATGTTTTAGAGACCATCACACTGACTAGCAACGACATTCCTTTGGAAGTTGCCGTCACACCTCAGGGAGATCGCGTTTTTGCGCCAATTGCGAATGATACCTATGTAGCAGCAATTCCACTCGGATTGCGGGTCCCACTCGAGTGGGAACTGACGAGCGGCACCGTGGCGCTCCTTTGTGGCTCTAATTCGTTTCGCATCTCTGATTCGTTTCGCCTCGTGACCCTGCTCGCCGGCGTTTCTTTGAGCGACTTGAAAACGCCGCAAGCTGCAGCTCTTTCCCAGGTCACGCCCGCGGTAGGAGGATGCTTTTATGATTTCAGTTTCTTTGGGGCGGAGCTAAATATCGGGCGAGGTTCTGATGCGACTTTTGGAGGCGAGGCGTTCGCGGAAGTCATTTGGTATGGCGCAAGCTGCGGTTTTCTGCGCACGGATCGTGTGCCGATCGCCGTAGTGAATGCCGCGGCGCAGCGCACGGCCTCTCTCCTGCAATTGCATCGCGTGCGGCTTTTGGCGCCGGCCGAGGCAACGCAAGCGGAGATTCGCTTCAACGTTCCGCCCGGCGGCATGGCTTTGCTTGATCGCGTCTCGCTGCGAAGCACGGTCGAATCTCTAGCAAACGATGATTTGCGCTTTTTCCAAAACGGCCGGCCGACGAATTGGTTGCTCTCGCCCGATCCCGCGCCGGGGTTCTCTGTGCTTTCACAGGATGAGGCGGTTGTGCTTCGCAATGGAGGGGCCGGTGCTGTTGTGTTATCACAAACGGCTGCCCTCGAACCGAATCAATCCTTCACTCTCAATTTCACGGGCCGCAGCCAAGTGCAAGCTGGAAGCAGCGGCAATCCCCGTGTCGAGCTGGCGTGGCGTAACGCGGCCAACGCACCGCTGGGCGCGCCAACGCGCCTGGAAATTCCGCCCAGTGGTTCGGAGCGCCTGGCGCTTGCGACGACTTCGCCAACTGGAGCCGCGCAAGCAGAAATTCGCTTGGTGCTGCCGGCCAGAACAACTTTGGAAGTAAAACAAATCTCGCTGCGACCCGAGGAGCAAGTTTCGGTTCCGATCACGTTCATCGCGCAAGCGCCCGGACAACTCACGATTTCTGATTTCAATGTCGCATATGAGCTGATCGAAGCCTCGCCTCCGCTCGTCCCCGCAGAGGGTCTATGCTCGCCCACGCCGCCCGATCGACTGCCGGGCGAGCAACCTTGCGACTGCTGCTTTTGCCATGGCTGCGGCGAAGAACGCGAGATGGCAGAGGCCGATTCGCGCTTGACCGCGGGCGGCCGCCCCCTCACCGTCGGCAACTGTCCGGAATGTGGCGCCATGTTGGTGCGGCATGGAGGGCCGTTCGTTGCCCATGCCGAAGCCTTGCTCTTGCCGCGCATTCCGCTGACTCGCAATCGCCGAGCTTTTCGCAGCTTTTCGTCGCGGCGAACCGGGAAAGATTTCACAACAATTCCCTTGACGGCGATTGCGGGCATCAATCCCGCCGCGCAATAAAATTCCGGCCGTACACGCACGATATGGGTTCACCGAGGGGATACCATCCCCACCATAAACTGGCCGAGTTGCTCCCGCAGAATTGGTTCAATCCTGCTGCGTAGTAAAATTTAGGCTGCGCGCTCATGATATGGGTTCACCGAGGGGATACTCTGAAGATGACCGTGCAGGAAATTTTCAGCAAACACGTGCTCGGTGTATGTTTCGCGTAGATTTCTAACGCTATTTTAGCGTTAAAGCGAGTCACCGGCTGACCATATTTGTCCCGCCCACAAAATAAAAAAGGGAATCACGGGGATTCCCTTTCTCATGCAAACCATGCACTTACATTCGTAGCGGGGGGAGGATTTGAACCTCCGACCTTTGGGTTATGAGGCCGACGGTCATGCTCATTTTTCGAGCGTAAGCCCTTATTCTGGAGAACACCGTGAAAAAGTTAGCGTCATTTTTGCACTTTTTCTCGACGTGAAAGTCATAGGAGAAAGGTGTCGTGAACTCAAGATTCGGAGGCAGTGCGAAGCTCAATTGGAAAATATTCGCGTAAACATTCGATAATCGATTTGGTTGCCTTGAGCGCTTGCTTGGCGTCTTCTTTCGATGACTCTTCGCCCGGATAACGAAAACGCACGGAGTAGGGATTTAACAATTCCACCGGCTCACGCAACAACTCGATGCCAGGTTGGAATGGCACACACAATTCGAGCAAAGAAACCAAATCGTGGGTTTTGGGGAAAGTCACTTCGTGCAAAATCAAGAGCGCCTTCAAGTATTTTTCCGCAGCCTGCTGGCAATGAAAGCAAACCAAATCAGCTAACGGTTTCGTTCGCCTACGCTGCAGATGCAGCGCGCCGGCGAAATCTTCCTCCGCCTTCTTCAACCACTCCCTGATCTCTTCAGCGTCGCGCATACAAGACGATACCTTTGTCCAAGATTTCGTTCATGAAGGGGTCCACGCGACGCTTGGACTTCTGAATCTCTGTCGGATTCTTCACAATGATGTCCAGCGGAAAGCGGCGCGGGCGAAGCACACGCGAAATTTGTCGCTGTCGTTCGGCGGAAGGCAAGTCCGTGTCCATGATGACCAGCAAATCGACATCACTATCAGCCGTGATCTTGCCATAGGCATACGAGCCGAAAAGAATGATACGCTCGGGCGAGAATGACGCGACAATTTTCTCCACCATGTCGCCGAACTCTGCTGGAAGTTGTCGAAGATTTTCACTCATCACGCACAATATAACAGATGAGGAATTGCAAAGAAATATCTTTTTGCATCAATATTGGGTTGCCCCGGCGCAGTATTCACACAGTTCCTTTTTTAGTTGAACAATTTTCGCGTGCCGCGCCGTAGCCATCGTTACGGGCGAGCAATGTGTACGCAGGCGCAGGACGAACAATTCTTGCTCAGCGTAGGTTGCGAGTTTGTGCGCGAACAAACCACAATAGCACGCCACTCAAGTGGTCAAGAAATTCACTCTTGCCGTGTTAAGGCCTTTGCTATCATTGAAAACTCCATGGTTTCGAGACGATAAGGGTTGCCCGAGGGATCGAATGGTCCGCATTCAACTGGAGAATTAAAGGTACGTGAGCCGCAAGAAGCCGCAGGCCTTCCCGGTCGATCAAGAATACGCCAATACGGCGTAAAGCCAATGGGCGAGGGATTTTCAAGAACCGTGATTCTCGCCCTCTCGTTGGTGAGCATGTTGAAGCCGAGCAAATCGGAATCAACGGAATCGCCGATGGCTCCGATATGAGGCACGTCGCATTTGAGCACGATGCCTTCACGAGCATTCGTGCTCGTCAGACTTTGCAACAACATGCGACAATCGCCCACGTCATCGTTAAGGAAGTCGGTGACCTCGATGCGATTCGGATTGCCCACGGGATCCAATGGACCGCAATCAGCCGGTGAGTTAAAAGTAAGTGAGCCGCATGAAGTCGCGGGCGAGCCATTGCGATCGACGATGCGCCAATAAGGAGTAAAACTTAATCCCGAATTCGCGCCTTCAGTGATCGTTATGGAAAAGATTTCGTTTGCCGACACGCGAAAGCTGATCAGGTCGAACTCGCCGCGCACGCTGATTCTGCCCAGGTAAGGCTTGTCGCAAACCAGCGAGTCGGTTTGACTATACGCTGCCGTTAGCTTGGCGAGCATTGAGACGGCAGCGATACATTGTAAAATTCGTTTCATCATCACATCCTCTTCAAAGTGAAGAATGAAACGCTGAGGTCTTTGATGACGAAGAAACGGACGCCATTTGGGAATTTGCCCCCCAAAGGCCGCGCCGATTTCTAAGCGCGGCCTGTTATCGAAATTGTGTTCATCTGCACGCGCATCATTGTTTGGCTTCGGAGCGCGACGAAGCTTTTTTCACCTGCGCCTCTTTGAGCTTGGCCAACTGCTCCGGCGTCATAGCGAGAACACACTTGAGCCAGTTCGGATCGAAGAGAATCAGAATGTCGCCGTATTCTTCGGTTTGCAAAAAGCCCTTGCCGAACTCCTTTCATTTGAAAAGCTCATTTGAAAAACGATAGTTCTACTCAAACACCAACGGCGCGAGCGCCGCGCCCATCACGATGAGCACAAAAGCCGCAACGTTCGAAGATGCTTGCGCAAACATGGCAACGAGCAGCGCGCGCCCGAGATTGGTTTCGAACGCGAATTTGGCAACCGCCCACGTCGCCACGACTCCCAGCAATGCGCTCGCAAGCAGCAAGCCCCAACCTTCCCTCACACCCATAAGCGCGAGAGAGAATACGCCCGCAAGCAGCATGCTCGCCGCGGCCACTGCCACCGAATTTCCATAGTCGCTGTAATCAGCCTTCACGAACTTTGCCCCGAGATGGATGAACAAGCCGTGCAACAACAAAACGAGCAGAGTAATGATCGCCATTCCGGCAACTCCGCCAACCGCAATCAAACCGTTGAGTGACATGGGAACCTCCTTGTTTGAAAAAACACATTTGAGAAAATGGATTGGCATTCGAAAGCAACACCGCTCATGCAACATGTTTCTGTAATCGCGAAAAACTTTCGCCGCGCCGCTACTTTGCCGCTCACTTGCTTATAAACGGCATGAGTCTTTCATTTCCCCCCGTGCGCAATGCGGCTGGATAAAAAGCATTTGCGAGAAACGAGCAACCACAAGCCTATTGCGGCCTTCATCCCTATTGTCGCGCGCAAGCGGAAAAATGTGACGAGCAGAATTTGTTTGTTTTGCAGGATGGAATGATGTAGTTCGAGAAAGAGGGTCGCACGATACAACGGGAAGAATAGTCTCTCGCGTCATTGTAGCCCCGGCCCCTTGTGGGCCGGTGAACGTTCAACATTTTCAGTGCCCCACAAGTGAGGAAGGCTACAAAGGGAACGGCATTGAGCCCCGGCACCTTTGTGGTGGATGATCATGCGCAAACATCGGTGCATGCCACAGCGCCCCACAAGGGAGCGGGACTACAAGTTTTTTTAGTGTGTGTAAAGAAGGATCTCACGGCTGGAAGGAAGAAGGAGTCCCCCCTAAAATTGATCACATATATTGCAGCAGCGTTCTTTCCACAACGAAGGGATTCACTTCCAAACGCGTGCAAATTTCGTAGAGCACGAGGCGCTCGCGTTGATCGATATGCCCGTCGGCCAGAGCCATGCCCACCAATTGCTGCACCAAGCCTTGCTTCTTCACGAGAGGTGAGCGCCTGTAACTTTCCGCGGCGCGATAAAACTCTTGTTGAATGAGCGCCACCGGATCGCGCGCGCGGCCGATCTCCCGCATCACCCCGTCGTAAACTTGCGGCCCAAACATGTCATAAATATTCTGCAGCTCATTCTGGTGCAACTGCCCGTCTGCCGCAGCCACCCAGAGCCCGCCCCAAAGCAGGCACGGCGATTCCGCTTGGCTCGAAGTTTCCGCGGTCGGATCAAACGGCTCCACCAGCGCGAGCTTTTCATGAATGCGGCGATCAACCTCCTCCATCGGCAATCTTTTGTTCGGCGCGTGCAGCATTTGCCCGAAAAGCGCAGAGTCGCCAAACTCGCTCAACGCGGTCACGCGCAACGGATTGAAAGGATGATCCACAAACCAATCCGTCGCATCCATGAGCTCCGGCCTTTTTTCCACCATGCGAATTTGCTCAGCCAGCGCATTAGCATTGATGCTCTTGATGGTGATGCCCGAGGCGAGCTTGAGCATGACTTGCGTGGCCACATTGAGATCGCCGCAGCAGAGCAGACCCACGCGATCGGCGGAGATTTCCGCGCTGCGCGACCACGAGAGCAGCATGAGGGCGAACAGCGGCGGCATGTTGCGCATGTGCGCCAGCATGGCTTGCACGGGCAAAACGTTGTGCTTGTAGAGCGCGTGCCCCAACTCGTGGCCGATGACGAAGAGCAGTTCCGCTTCGGAAAACCTCTCCACCAAAGTCGAGCTTAACATCAGCACCAGTTCTTTGCGGCCCTCGTCGAGGCAGGCCGCGTTCAAGCGCGCGTCGTTGTAGACGTACATTTCCACCGTGCGATTTTCGAGCGCGGTCACAGCGCGCGCTTTTTTCATCGGCTCCATCAGCCACGGGATTCCACCCTCGGTCACCATCAGCGCCGTGAGCCGCAAGCGCCGCAGCTCCAGCTCGAATTGATTGTTGGCGCGCACCTGCTCGGAGAGTTGGCGAATCTCCGGTCTTTGCAAGAGATCGTGGTACAGCCGGCGCTCGCGCTCGAAGCGCGCGGCGTTGAGGTTTTGTAAAGCGGAATAATTCATGGCTCTCTCCTTATGAAAAGAAATTGCCCGTCGTCGGGTGTGAGATTGCCGTAACGAGGATTTTGCTTGGTACTGCGCGAAACCGCATCCTCCGGAACTTTGTCTTTTACAAAGTCAGCGATCTCACGCGCCGTGATGTAGGAGTCGCCATTTCCGTCGGCAACTCCGCGAAGCCCCTCCAAAAATCTCCCGGTGAAAATGCTGTGATTCTCCAAGCCCCCGTCAAGAACTTGCTCGTCCGGTCCGCCGGCGGCGAGCAAGTTGCGCGCTCGTGAGGTGACGAGCGTATCAATAGCGCCAAAATTCACCTTGAGGCTTGCTTCCCCTCGTTTGGCTAGGAGCAGGCCGCTGTAACACGCATCAATCGCGAAGAAGAGGTGTTTCGCTTTGGTGAGCCGCGCCGCGTCCCGGAGTTCCGACTCTGTGAGATTGTCGTTGTAGGATTTCCATTTGCCGTCATAGGGTAGAAAAAATGCGAGCGCGCCCTCGCCGGCTTTCTCGGTTCCGCCGTGCGTCGCGATGAAAATGAACACACCGTCTTCTTCCTGGGCGCTCTTCAGCGAATCGAACAACACCGCAATGATATTTTTCTTGGTCGCCTTTTCTTCATAGAGAGGAATAACGTGATCGAATTGAAAACGCTCGCGCAGTAACGCTTCCACGCCTTTGGCGTCGTGAACCGCGTATTGCAGAGACATGATCTCGCGGTCGCGATAATTGTCGACGCCGATGATGATGGCCCAGGTTCGGCGGTAAAGTTTTTTAGCCAAAAGCGGATTGTAAAAGACATCCATATGAGTACTCACGGTATGTCGCGCTCCATGAGCAACGATTTCAAAGTTGTTTTTGCCCTCGTTCAAACTCAAGTCTTTTCGGAGCACGAAGCCGTTGCGGCCCTTGGTTAAAACGTCGTTTTCCGTCAATGCAATGATATTGCTGCCCGACTTGAGCGTCACATCCGCCAAGGCATCGAGGTTTTTGATTTCACATTCCAACCGCAACACGCCGTACGGCCACGCCATGCGCAGCGATTTGAGCTTCTCCGGCGCGCGGATGATGATTTCCGGAGGCGCGAGCGCGACGTGTGAGGAGCGACAATAGATGCTATCGGCCAGCGCACGCCCTTCTCTTTTGTCGTTGGCCGCAATGACTTCGACGATGTTTCTCCCTTCCAGCAGAACCAACGAATCGCTCAACTCATAAGAGAAGGTCGTGTCATCAAAAGCAATTCGCTTGTGCTCCTGGCCATTCACCAACACGCGGACGCTCTGCAATCCTCTCGGATCTATAATGCCTACGCGCAAGTGATACACAGTGGTGTCAAGTTCGATTGGGGCGGAGGAGATGAACTTAATTTGGGGCGGCAAAATTTCGGGCGCAAACTTCGCGTGAATTGTTTTGGAAGACCGGCGCTCACCGGTATAGGCCGTAACCACGATCTCATTGTCGCCTTCCTCCAAACTCATTGAGAGCCAGAACGGCGTTTTTTTCAACGCCGGATCAACGCTCTGCACATGCACGATTTTGCCGTTTTTGAGATATTCGATCCGGGTGATGCCCGCCTCACTGCGCGCTTCGCCGGAAATGACAAGTGGTTCCGTTTTGACTGTGGGCGAACTAGGATTATCCAGCTTGATGATGGGCGCGTTCTGCAATTTGGAAGAGCCGGGTTTCGTAAAGTGCAGAGTCAAAACATGTGAGCCGCTGCTCACTTGGCCCAGCTCACCCAGCTCATGCCGGATATTATAACTCAAACCCCACGCTCCCGGCATGAAACCGATTGCAAAGAGCAGCGCGCCGCCTTCTGCGCCGGCGGCGTGATAGCCGGCAAAGAGATCGACTTTTTTATCCACAAAACTCCGGTGCGCCCCGGCTTGGAACGAAATCTCGCGGCGTTCTATTTGGAGATCAAACTGCGGCGAGAGCAACGGGTGCAGATAAACGGCGCCCAGTTTATACACCGCGTCCTTTTTGAACGCAATATCGCCGAGCGCGATATTCGGCTGATTAAGATCGTCGAGGCTGAAACCGAGAGACAGCATTTCCGACAGCCGCAGCAATACACCAGCGCCGTACGAAAGCGCATTCTTCGCGCTTCCATTCGCAAGCACCGGATCGTCAAAGTCAAAACCGTGAAATTTATCTCGGTCATAGGCCAGGTAGAGCACATTGGCATTGAAGCCCACACTCAATCTATCATCGAGAAGTGTGTGGCCGAACAACACGGAGAAAGCACCCTGCTGCAAGATATTCGAATTGAAATGAATCGCGCGCAGGCCGAGCGCCTCGTTCTCGCCGAGCGGGTAAATGAAATAGGCGATGCTGTTGCGCAAATTATCCCCGTCAAAGCCCGCGTGGAGCCATTGCACCCCCACCAAACCTTGCATGCCTTGAGAAGCAATGCCGGCGGCATTGTGAATAGCAAGATGACGGTCGAAGACATTGCCGGCGTTTAGAGGCAATTGACTCTGCGCCGCAGCTTCCATGCGCCAGAAAATGGAAATGAGAATGAGAGTAGCCCAAATTTTCATCGCGCGCTTCTCCTGATATGGATAGCTGGATCAATGGATTGCTGGGAACCAACCATCCAAAAATCCACCAATCCAAGTGTCGAGGTTACCGCATCAACGTCACCGTGCCGTTCTTGACCGTGTTGCCGTTTTGTTTGATGAGGTAGAGATAAACTCCGGGCTTGAGCTCGCGGCCCTCGTCATCGCGGCCGTCCCATTCGATGACTTTACCGCTCGCCGCTGATAAGCTTTTAACTCGCCTGCCGGCCATGTTGAAGATGAGTACCTCGGTTTGAGCCGCAATCTCGTTGGAGAATTTGAAAACAGCACGGTCGTTGAAAGTATCGTTGTTCGGGGTGAAGGGATTGGGTGAGACCGAGAATCGTAACGTGTCCGAAGGATCCACCCTCGAGTCTTGCACAACTGTGAACAAGCCATTGCTGCACACGCTGGGAATCGTGTCCGTGGCTTCATCATAAAAAACGAGACCCGCCCACGCCAGCGTGGTCGTATCTCCCGGCTGCGCATTGGGCTGAACCGTGAAAATGAGATTCACCAAATCACCGTTGCCGCTTGGAATGCCGGTGGCGCGCGCCAGGCCCAGCGCGATTTTGCCGGGCATAATCGTGTCTGCGATCATGAAATCCGTCGTGAGTGCGGCGGCTTCCACGCGATCGGCGCGGAGAATCTTGTCATCAAAAGTAATCTTCATCTGCGCGCCCGCAATGCCGGCGGCGCTGCTCACGCGAATGGGAAGCTTAATCGTCTCGCCAGGCCGCGCCGAGTCATGGGGAATGCTCACAATGATCGGATCGAATGCGGCGTGAGCGCCGCTCCCCTCGCTTTGAGATTGCAAGCAGCCGTTGGAAAGCCGTTGCGCTTCCGCGTGCGCAAGCAGCATAGCCCAAAGGAAGAAAAGCAGGCATAATCGACTCGGCCTATTATGGCATACAGAAGATCCGGACATCACTTTAAATCTCCTTTTGCGTGTTTGGCGTGTTGATTGGCAATGCGAGATCAGCAGACGAAATGAAACTTCTCGTGCAACAACGCTAAGTCGCCAACACCACACAATGTCATTCTGTAAGAACCTTCCCTAGTGCTTGGAAGAGCCTCTCACACAAGAGTGTATTGCAAGCTCCGGGGAAGCTCCTTACAGGATGACAATGTGAGAGGCGCGGCCGGCTTAACGTGGTAGTACTAGCGCATGAGAACCATCTTTCTCGTGCTCGTCCATTCGCCGGCGTTCACTTGCAAGCGATAGAAATAAACGCCGCTGGGGACTTCGTTGCCGCCGGTGTCTCTTCCATCCCAAACTCTTTGCCAGGCTCCGGCTTTGAGCGCGCCTTCGAACAGTGTGCGCAGCAATTGGCCGTGTATGTTGTAGATTTGCAGTCGCACTTCGCTCTCTTTAGGCAGATCAAAACGAATTGTGGTTTCGGGATTAAAAGGATTGGGATAATTTTGCAGCAGCGCAAAGCTTTGCGGCGGCGATGACGGCTCTCCCTGCGTCAGCAAAACTTCGACGGCCTGCGCGTGCGCGTCGAACAACTCTGCTTGCGCAATGGAGAAAGGAATGTTTGCGCCGGTCACTTGCAAAACTTTGAAGCGCAGCCCCAGCAATTCGCTGCGCGTATTGAGAAGGCCGTCGGTATGGAGCAGCGCCACGCGAATTTTTCCCCGTTCGTTCGTGTTGGCGATCCAAAAAGAGTTCTCCACGCTCGGCGCAATCTCTTCTAAAGCCAAAGCCGCGGCGTCATAAAGCAAAGCCAAGCTCGCGGCATGAACAGCGCCGCCGCCTTGAACCATGATGGGAATGACCAACTCCTCGTTTTGAATTTCACTCTTTGACCAATTGAGCGCGACGATGTTGTGCGAGACTTGCGCCGAAGCTTTGGGCAGAAGCCGGCCAATGGCTTTGAGCAGAATGAGATAAGCATCAGCCATACTCACGGTGCGATTGCGATTTGCATCCGCGGCCCAAAACTCGTAGCGCGTGGGACTCGTGTGCCCCGGCGGAAAAGGCGGCAAGGGCAAGCCCACGATCATGCGCAAGGCAATAATCACGTCGCGCACGTCGATGAGAATATCGTTGTTGATATCACAACGCAGTCGCACCGCGAGCGCAGTGGAATCGACGAACGCGCCTTGCCGGACAGAGATGAAGCCGTCGCCGTATTTCTTCGCGGTGAATGTCGTCGTGTCGCCTACAAGAGGAACAAGCGCGCCAATATCGCCGCTGAGGCTCCAAGTGGGATTAATCGTAATCGGATTCCCGCCGCCATCGCGGCCTAAGGCAATGAAGACTTGTGCGCTATCCAATTCCACAATCACAGAATCAGGCGAGAGCGCCAAGCTCGCCAATTGCGAAGCGTCCGATACGCGAAACACGCCGTTCATAGTGGTGACCGGAATCGCCTGCGTGTTCTCATCATACAGCGCAACGTGAGTGAAAGCCAACGTCGTGGAATCATTCAGCGCAGCATTGGGATTCACCCGAAACATGAGATTGACAAAGTCTCCGCTGCCGCTGGTGATGCCGGTGGCGCGCGCCATCACGATAACAATCTTGCCGGAAGAAATTGTGTCGTCAATCGTGAAGCCTGAAGTGAGCGCCGTGGTTGTCGCGTCGAGCGCGATGAGGAGGTTGGGATCGAAAGTGATCTTAAGCTCCGCGCCGGCAATGCTGCTCGCGTCGGTCACTCGAATTGGAATCGCGAGCGTTTCACTTGGCGCGGCCACGGCATCAACAATTGCAAACGTTCTGCCTGCACCGCTGATTGTGAAGCTTTGCTCCGGCGCAAATGCGGAACCCGCGAACGCGTTGTCAATGGCTTGCACGCTCCAATAGTATGTGCCCGGCGCAAGGTCTTTGATGAACCAACTGTTGTTGAGATTGGTGTTGCCCAATTGTGAGAGTTTCCGAAAACCGGTGCTCACGTTTGCCATAGGCGAAACGATTTGAACGCCGCCCGGCGTGATGCCGATTCTCAAATTGTAGCTCAATCCGTTTGCGAGAGTTTCATTGTCCGTGGTTTTATCCCAATTCAAGGTCACCGTATCGCTTGCAAAGACGGAAGAGAGATTGGTGGGAGGCACGGGAGGTGTATTTCGCACGGCCGAATCGTTGCGATAGAGCTTGGCAATTCTGTTTGACAACGCGTCCATGCCCGTCATGAGAATATCCAAATCGCCATCGTTGTCGTAGTCGCCCCAGGCTACGGCACCGTCTCTGACTCCAATCAAGCCAACGGAAACTACCGTGAAGCCAGTTCCCGTGTTTCGATATATTTTGGCAACCGGCCCAGGGGTTTCATAGCCGGTTATCAAAATATCGAGGTTCCCATCATTGTCATAGTCGCCCCACGCGGCTGCGCTTTGGAAGACGCCTTTAACATCTGGAAAATATCTCTGACTAAAGCGATTTCCATCATTGCGATAGACTTCGGCGCGCGGAGACGAATTTGAGCCTGGGACATATTGCCCACCAGTCAGCATAATATCCAAATCACCGTCACCATCATAATCCCCCCAGGCAACCGAGCTACTGCTGACGCTCGTCACGTTATTGGTAGAATCTTTGGAAAGAACCCCGACTCGATTTCTATATAAACTGGAAAAGCTTGCTCCGACAAGGTGTGAAGTATCTCCGGTCAACAAGAAATCCAAATCGCCGTCGTTATCATAATCGCCCCAAGCGATGGAGCTTTCGTAAACTCCGTACAAACTCGAGGTGAAGTCATAAACAAAAACGCCTTTGATATTGTGATAAAGTACGGAATAGTCAGTTGCAGCAGGCGGATTGCCGACATAGCCGGTTAATGCTAAATCCAGCGTGCCGTCATTGTTGTAATCGCCCCACGCCGCAGAGCCGGCTTTGAGATTGCTCAAGCTCGCTCGGACATCAACAAATCTTCCCCCGTCATTCCGATACAAGATTGTCGCGTTGCTTCCTCCCAACAAAACGTCCAAATCGCCATCGTTGTCGTAATCAGCCCACGCTGAACTGAAAGATGCGCCGGTCAGGCTGCTATCAGCTACCGCAAAGTTTCCAGAATTATTTCGGTAGATTCTGGAAATGCTTTTGGTAGAGCTTACGTATCCGGTCAGCAAAACATCCAAATCACCGTCATTGTCATAATCGCCCCATGCTGCGACTCCGGTTGATACTCCAGTAAAAGGAGTCGAGACTTCCGTAAAGGTTTGGCCGTTGATAGAAGTGGTCGCCAACGAAATTGCGGACACGATAGCCGCGATGATTTCGGCAACATGGCGTTGCGCAAGCAGGTGGCAAAAATGCGTTTTTGCGATGCGTATGAACATGGCTCGCTCCTTCCGAATAGAAGTCAACTTTTCGCGAAAAAAGCAAAAGCTGTTTTCTGATGAAATGTAATCTCCGCACTATGCGCTCTGTTAATGCGCTCAGCGCTTTCCAATCGAGCCGACTGGGTTACTTCATGACCGTGAGCTTCCTCGCCCGCACAAACTCCCCGGCCTCTATCCGATACACATACACGCCGCTGGGCACGCGCTCGCCTCGATCATTCAAACCGTCCCACGTGATTTGCTTGAACCCGGCGGCCTCGCGGCCGTCAATCAGCGTGCGAATTTTCGCGCCGAGCAGATCATAGATCACGAGCTTCACGTGGCCCGGCTGCGGCAGGGCATAACGGATCGTCGTGCTCGGATTGAAGGGGTTGGGATAATTTTGCGCGAGCGCAAACTCGCTCGGTAACTCGCTGGCTTGCTCGGCCACGAGCGTGATATTGTCAATCGACGAAGGCTGAATGCGCAGCGTGTTGTTGAACGAAGTCGCCACGCCGATGATGTCCATTTTGATGCGCGAGGGCGAAGCGCCGTCGATGTCGGTATCAAGATCGATGAACATATCCAAATTGCCGGTGCCGTCGTTGAGCGTCACAACGCCGTCACTGCCCGCTGCCGGAAAGTTGCCCGTGATATTCGCATTGTCGATGAAGATCAGCTCGCCCTCGAACGCCGCACGATTTTGTCGATACGTGTTAATGGTGACGTACTGCGCTTCCGGAACACCCGGTGTATCCAGCACGAGAATGGAGTCTTTGTGCGCCGACATGGTTTTGCGTCCGGCGTTGCTCGCGATTGTACCGAGCTTCACGCGTACGCGCTGGCCGCGTTGCAATACCGCTTTTCCGGAAGTTGCTGCGAGGCGAATGCCGCCGCTCGCGTCTTGCAAATAGTATTCAGAACTGTTGGAGCGCGAGAGCTCGAAATCGATGGTCGTGATCGTGCCTTCGATATTGATATTCGCCGTGTTGTCGCTGAGCAAACGCGCCGCGCCGATAGGTGCAATCACTTCAGCAGCGGGCACAAGCTGTCCGCGAGTCTCGCCGTTTGGATTCGCAACAGTGTGCAGATTGACGTAAACCTTCTCCGCCAACAAATCTGCCACGAGTGTTGCTGTGAGCGAATCCGTATCCGTATTCTTCCAAACGCCGTTGGCAAGAGTGCCGATGAAGCTGTTCGTGATCGGCTTGACCGCGTTACCGTTTTTGCCTTTGACGCCGCGATGAAAGTGCGCCGCGATGATCGTTCCGCTCAAGCCCGTGGCCGCAACATTGAACGCCAACTCCGTGCCTTCGGCATTGAGCGTGAACGCGCCGAAACCCGCGGCCGTATTGTTCAATGGCGGAACTTCTTGCGCTCCCTCGATTCGCGCCGCGAGCGCAATGGGCGTTTCCAAAACCAATTGCCCGCGAATTTCGCCTTGCGGATGCGCTGCAGTGTGAAGATTGACATAGATTCGGCCCGCGAGCAGCTCCGTCACCAATTGCGGCGTCAACGGCTCGACGTCCGTGCTCTTCCAACTGCCAACGAGTAGCGTGTCGGAAGTCACGTTGAGAGTTTTCACAATGCCGCCCAGCGTGCCGGGGTTGCCGTTGTGAAAATGCGCGGCCGTGATCGGTCCGCTCAAATTGCCGAAGCTGAAACGGAAATCGAGCTGCGCTTGCCCGACTTGCAGAACCGACATGCCGCCGCCGATTGCGTTCGTTGCCACCGCAGGCACTTCTTGCTTGCCTTCCAAGCGCGAGAAGAAAACGCGCGGCGCACCGCATTTGAGCGGCGGGGCGAGACAGCCGAGAAAGAGGTTGTAATCGCCGGTGAGCCCGCCGAAGCTATCGTAACAAAGAATCGTGTAAACGCCGGGTTCGGGGAGCGTCAAGCTCGCGATCTCGGCAGTAGTGGAGCTTTCGGCTTGGCCCAGCTTGACGCCGCTGGAACTATAAACGCGCACGCCCGGCCAAACACTGCCGGAGCCGCGGCTCATGCGCACCGAAATTCTATCCGCAGCGTTCGCGACAAAAGTATACGCCTCCAATTTGCCCGGCCGATCCACCGCGCCGGCGCGCGTCTCGCCGAAGTCAATCATAAAGGCATTCACGGGATTGTTGAAGCGTTGCAAGTGCAGGCCAAATTCCCCGGTGAAAGTTCCGTTGAAGCTGTCAAACACCAGAATCGTGTAAAGCCCGGCTGCGGGCAAAGTGAGGCCGTCGATCTCCGCGGTTCGCGAGCTTGTGGCCTCGCGCAAGAGCACACCGCTAGGACTATACACGCGCACGCCCGGCCAAATGCTGCCGGTGTTGCCGCGACTCAAGCTCACCAACACTTTGTCGCCGGCCTCGGCTTCGAAAGTATAAGCCTCCATCTCCGCCGGGTTGTCGATGGAATTGTATTGTGTCTCGCTGAAGCTGATGCTCAAGGCATTGCCGGGATTATTGAGGCGCTGGAGATAGAGGCAATATTGCCCGGTGAATGTGCCATTAAAGCTGTCATAGATGTGGATGGAATACGTGCCGGTCGTGGGCAGGCGCAAACCGGCGATCTCAGCAGTGGTAGAGTTGGTTGCCTGGCGCAGTTGATTGCCGCTGGGATCGAACACACGAATGCCCGGCCAAACGCTTCCCGAAGCGCGGCTGGCGCGCACGAGAATGTTGTCTTCCGCGTTAGCGGTGAAGGTGAAGACATCGACTTCGGCCGCGGCGTCGATCGAGCCTTTGGCGGTTTCGCCGAAGTTGATGGGGACGAGGAAGTCCGGGGTTGCGCTTTGCGCTTGCGCGGAATGAAAGGAAGAGCACAGTGTCATTGCGAACAAGAGCGCGAGCATTCGCGCTGAACTTACACACGCTTCTCTCTGTGTGCGAGCAGTATTAGTTTGCTTGGTATTCATTTGCGAGGTCTCCTGAGTTTATTTTCCAAACAGTTTTAAAACTCACCACTCCAACACTCCCAAAATCCACGACTCCAATCCTCTTACCTCACCAACACCAGCTTCTTCATCTCCACGTACTCTCCCACCTCCAAGCGATACACATAAACGCCGCTGGGCGCGCCGGCAGAGTGCCACTGCGCTTCATATTCGCCCGCGGCTTTCTGTTCCCGCACCAAGCTCGCGATCTCGTTGCCGAGCAGATCAAAAATTTTCAGCGTCACAAACCCGGACTTAGGCAGCGCATAACGAATCGTGGTAGAGGGGTTGAAGGGATTGGGATAGTTTTGTGAAAGGTGAATCGCAGCCGGAGCTGATGACCAATCCTGTTCGCCAACGCGCGTTACTGGCTGCGAGTAATAAGGATTGAACCCCAACTGTGCGAACACATTCCAAGCCGTTGCGCCCACGTGAAGACGGCGGTACAAAATGAAGCCAAAACCGGTGGAGACGCCGTCATGACACGCGGCTGTGAGGCTGCGACCATCGCCAAAAGGCGCGGTTTGTTGTGCGCGACGCAGTTCTTGCCGAAGGTTGTCTGCGTCCTCAAGCTTATGCGCGATTGCATACGCGGTTGCCATTTGCGCCGTGCCTTCAAACCAAACGCCGTCGCGATCCTCGTTGAAATCATAGCCGTAGAAACCGTCGTGGTCGGCGCGGTGATTTTGCTCCGCACATTCGAGCAACCGCGGGTGCAGCGTCAGGGCATTCGGCAACGCGAGCGCGCTCCACGATTGCGTGTCGAGCGGCAATTGTCCGGCGGCCGTGTTGCGTTGGTTGGGATCACTCGTGCCGGTGAGATAACATCCTCTTGTTGAATCCCACATGGCCTCGACGAAAGTTCGAGCGTGCTCCGCATCGTCTTGCCATTGCGGCTCTCCGGTAATCTGGTGCATCACCGTGAAGGCCGCGTAGATATCGAGATTGTGTTCCGTGCTCGCCCAGGCTCGTCTAATCGGCGCAGCGCTTTCGGCGCGGTCCAAGCCGCCTTGAAAGCCTTGATACAAACCGGAATTATTGCGAAACGTGCGGATGAAATCGCCAAGTCTGCGGGCCGTGTCTAAATAAACCTGCTCGTGCGTGCGGTCGTAAAGCGCGAGCAGAGCGATCATGACCCAGGCATTATTGCCCGCGCTGATGCCGCCTTGCTCGATCTCGTAGAACCGTTGGTTTGCTTCATCGAAAAAGCCGCGAACCGGAACCGTGTCCTTGCGGCCATTCGGGTTCCATCCCGGCGGCAAAGAAATATCTCCGGCGGAGTAAGCATCGCGCAGGCGGCCGTCGTTGTAAAAACGATCGTGCTGCGCGGCATACGCGAAAGCCTCGCCGATCAACTTGGCCCGGCGCAATCCCTCCGCGGTGTTGCCGGCAAGAAAAGCGAGCAGGGCCAGCGCATTGTCATAAACAAACGCGGTATTGCGCAAAACCAAATCGAAATCATCCACGCGATTGGAGTCGTTGGGATCAGGCTGAAGCGGTAGGGTCGTAAAGCTGCGCAGCAAGCGCGGCATGTTGAGGCGGCTCTCGCGTTGCGCCGGACTCAATTCATAGTAGATGTTGTCGAGATAAAACTCCGCGCCATTGGGATTGTTGGGCGCGTTCGCTACCCACGCGAAGCCGCCGAGCACATAGCTCAAGTCGAGTCCCGTGAGATCAATCGTGAAATCCTGCCAGGCATGCGTGAGCGTAAAGGTCATGCCGATTCGGGGATGACGCCGCGAGGAATCTGGGTATCGCGCTGTCGGATTTCCAGTGCCGGGATCTCTCCCAATGCCGCCGAGAAAAAATTCGATTCTCTCTCCGCCAACTTTGCCGCGCGCGGAGAATTTCAAAGCGATAGCGCCGGAAAGATTGATGCCCGCGTTGGGATACGTGCCCCAGTTATGCCTCGGCGCTTTGGCCGTATCCGGCAACACGCCGTTTTGAAAATAAAATCCGCCGTAGTTGTTTCCGCTCCTGCGAAACACGCAGCGAATCACTGTCGCGCCTGTGCGAGCATTGCCGGTGGTGTCGACATATGAGCCGCTGATTTCAACCGCGTGAAGGGTGTCGGCAATCTTGGCCCAAGCATGAAAATGATTGCAAGGCGAGCTCACGTCTTGATAAACCCAAAAGCGCTCGTGGCAATGATCCATGACTTCCGCCAAGTACTTCAAGCTGGAGTCCGCGGATTGCCGGGCGAGCACGGAATCCCCTGTTGCTTGCAAGGGATAGTGTTGCGCGCTTTGCGTGAAAAGGGATGCGACTCGCCCTGCAATCATACTTGCCGATGCCGGCTGCACAACGCTCGACAGCATGACCATCGTCATTAGGAATAACGTTGGTTTCATGATCACACCTCCTTACCGCATGAGAATCATCTTCTTCGTGCTCGTCCATGCGCCGTGCTCCGCTTCCAAACGATAGAAGTACACGCCGCTGGGGACTTGGAGGCCTTGCTCATTTCTGCCATCCCACGTCTCCGTCCACTCGCCGGCGCTCATTTGCTTGTTTAACAGCGTGCGCACGAGCTGCCCGCTAATGTTATATAACGTAAGCCGC
The DNA here is from genome assembly GCA_037444905.1 of bacterium. Classification (GTDB taxonomy): domain Bacteria; phylum Zhuqueibacterota; class Zhuqueibacteria; order Zhuqueibacterales; family Zhuqueibacteraceae; genus JABWAN01. The sequence goes on from JBBILN010000059.1 coordinate 37,678, forward strand.
ACATGGCTTTCCCCCGGTAGCTGAAAACGAATTTGCGTTTCCGGGTTGAAAGGGTTAGGGTGGTTTTGGAAGAGAGCATATTCTTTGGGCAGAGTTTTTTCCGCGGCCACGTTCGTGGCGATCGCGCGCACTTTGATGGGTTTAGCCGAGGCATCATAAAGCTTGGCGTGGTCGAGCGAAAGCGGGCTTGCGCTGGCGAGGTCTTTTTCAATTCTGATCTTGATCTTCGCAATCTCGTTTTTTGCATTGACGATGCCGTCGGCATTAATGAGCGCAAGCTTGATCCTGCCGGGCTTGCCGAGATTTTCCGCCACAAGCGAGTTCGCTGCGCCTTGTTCGATAGCCAACACAGTCAACAGACTTGCATCGTAGGTCAAATCAAAGTCCGCGGCATAAACGTCGCTTCGGCCTTCGATAAAAATGGGTAACGTTACGGTCTCGCCGCCAGAACCCGTAAGCCGTGGAATGCGAATCGCGGCCTCCTCGGCATTGGCAATCGAAATAGTTTTGGGCAGCAGTCGCCCGAGGACTTTGAGGATGATGAGATACGCGTCCGCAGATGTGAGCGAGGTGTCTTTATCACAATTGGCCGCCCAGAATTCGTAGGGTGATTGCGGTGCTCGTCGCTTCGCGGCAAATTGTAAACAGAGAATTACGTCGCGCACGTCGATGAGGCGATCTTTGTTGATGTCGCCGAGGAGGCCGACGGAAACGTAAGCTGTGCCTCTGTTCGTGCCTTGTTGGGCGATGATCGACCCTTCACCAAACGTTGTTGCAGTGAATATGACGGTGTCATTTACCATAGGGGAAAATTGCCCAGCCACGCCCGTCGCACTCCAGCGCGGATTTATTGGCACATTGTTGCCGCTGGAATCTTTCCCGGTAGCGATGAATTGTTGCGCGCTGCCCTTTTCGACGAAAGCCGTGTCCGGTGTAACAGTGATAAGAGTGTCTTTAGGCGGCAGCGGGCATATCACTGTAAATAAACCGTTGACACCGCTTGCAGGGATAAGGTTGGGCGTTTCATCCGAGAGCTTGAGATGTTGGAAAGTCAGTGCAGTCGTTGCGCCGCTTGTAGCAGAAGATGCGACTTCGAAAGTCACGTCAACAAATCTGCCGCTGCCGCTCGTAATGCCGTTGGGGCGTCCCAAGACGACTGCAATTTCGCCGGGCTTTATGGTTTTCTCCAAAGTGAAACCGGAAGTGAGAGGCGTCGTTTGCGCGTTCAGTGCGGTGAGAATATTGCCGTCATAGGTGAGTGTGATTTCCGCGCCGGCAATGCTCGCTGCATCGGTGATGCGCACGGGAATTATGATCGTGTCCCCAGGGTCGGCGCACGTATCGGAAACGGCGAGCGCTCTGCCCGTGCTTTGGCCTTGGCTATACTTGATCGTCGTGAACATGCTCCAGCCCGAGCCCTTGCTCACGCCGGTGACATAGACGTTGCCCAAAGCGTCGAGGGCAATGTCTCGCGCTTCATCAATGCCATTTGCCGCCCCGTTGTGTCGCGCGGTCCATTGTTCCGCTCCGGAAGCGTTGTATTTGGCAGTGAAGTAGTCGTCGTCGCTGTTGGGGCCGTCGCTTCTGCCGGTGACGTAAACGTTTCCTGATGCATCAAGAGCCAAAGCCGTCGCTCGATCGTAGTACACCGGGCCGGCATAGCGAGTCACCCACTGCTGCGCTCCCGAAGAATTGTATTTCACCGTGGCGTAATCTGCACCGCTTTCACCGGTGACGAAAACATTGCCTGCTGCGTCCACGGCGATGGCAGTGGCATAATCGGAGGAACTGGTGATGTAGGGCGTCGCCCATTGAAGAACCCCGGACGAGTTGTACTTGACGGTGCCATAATCATCGGAAGAGCTTGATCCTCGCGCCGAACCCGTGACATAGACATTCCCATCCGCATCGACAACCAAAGCAGAGGGAAAATCCGAGCTGTTCCCTGGACCGTTATACTGCTTCACCCATTGCTCGACACCGGCATTGTTGTATTGAATTGTGACGTAATTGCTGTTCGTGCTCGAACCGGCATAGCTATATCCAGTAACTAGGACGTTGCCGTTCGCATCAATTGCAATGGCGACAGCCTCATCGTTCGCGCTGTTCTGTCCGGCGTAACGCACTGCCCATTGCGGCACGCCGGAGGAATTGTATTTCAACGTGAGGTAATCATTACTGCTTTTCCCCGTCACGTACACGTTTCCGGAGGCGTCAACTGCGATCGCATTTGCTTCGTCCGTGCCGCCATTGTTATAGGGCGCGACCCACTGCTCGACTCCGGTGGAGTTATATTTGACGGTGAGATAGTCGTTGCTGCTCGTACCGGTTACGTAAAGATTTCCCGCGCCATCAAAGGTTACGGCGCTGGGTTCATCAACCGCAGTTCCGCCACGATGATAACGGGCCGGAGGCCAGAGTTCACTGCCAGAAGAATTGTAGCCCAGTGTAGCGTAATCAAAGCCGGTGGTCCAGCCCTGACTTTTTCCAACCACGAAAATATTGCCGGCGTTGTCAATGGCCATGGCCGCGGCCTCGCTATTGGCGTTCCCAAGACCATCATGGCGTTCAGCCCATTGCTGCGCTCCAGAGGAATTGTATTTAACCGTAGCGTAGTCGCTCGAACTCGTGCCTGCGACAACGACATTTCCGGAAGCATCGACGGCGATCGCAATTGCGACGTCGCTGCTCGTTCCGGTATAACGAGCAAGCCACTGTTGCACACCGGCGGAGTTGTATTTGAGCGTCGCGTAATCATAATTCCCATTATTATCTCCGCTCTCTCCCGTCACAAAGACATTTCCGGCATTGTCAACGGCAAGCGCACGCGCGCGATCATATCGAAAATTCGCTACTCCGCGATAGCGCGTGACCCATTGTTGCGCGCCCGCAGAGTTGTATTTGATCGTGGCATAGTCCGCATAAAAAGAGCTGTCGCTATTTCCCGTCACATAGACGTTCCCGATGTTGTCAACGGCGATAGCTGTTGCTTGGTCGTAGCGACCGAAACCATCATATCGCATCACCCATTGCTCTACGCCAGAAGCGTTGTATTTCACCGTGGCATAATCGTCGTAAAAATTCGAAGCTGGGCCAACGCTTCTGCCGGTGACATAAACCTGCCCAGAACTATCGACCACTATGCTTGCGGCTGCGTCGGTTCCATTTATCCCACCATCATAGCGCGCCACCCATTGCTGCGCACCAGCAGAGCCATATTTGATGGTAGCATAATCGACGCCCGTGCCCAAACCCGCGCTCTCGCCGGTGACGTAAACATTTCCGCCTCGCGCGCTAGGCTCTACGAAAATGGCCGTGGCTTTGTCTGAACCGTTGCCCGCGACGTCGTTGTAACGCTGCACCCATTGCTCAACGCCGTTGGCATCGTACTTGACCGTGGCGTAATCTCCCAAAGTGCCGATGCCGGGGCTTGTGCCGGTGACATACACGTTCCCCATGTCGTCAACCGCAATGGCAGTTGCTTCATCAGCTAAATTTTGCGGGCTATCATAGCTCGCAACCCATTGCTGCGCGCCGCTGCTGTTGTATTTGACGGTGAGATAATTGAAGGAAACACCAGACCAGCTTTTGCCGGTGACGTAAACATTTCCAGCAGCATCAACGGCAAGCGCCGCGGCGAAATCATCACCTTTGCCGCTGCCGTTGTATCGCGCTTCCCAAAGCGTATTGCCGGAAGAATTATACTTGATGGTGAGATAGTCGAGGCCGTCGCTGAGATTTGAGCTGTAGCCGGTGACATAGACGTTTCCGGATTGGTCGATAACCATATCAACAAGAATGTCCTGGCTTGGAGCAGTGCCAGTATAATTCCGCACCCACTCTTCGCGCACATCGCCGGTGATTTGTCCAAAGCTCGTGGCAGCGCAGCACAACATGATCGCGCAGAGGAAAGCAGTTGAGGTTCTCATGGCAGTTCTCCCTATAAAAAGATCACAACAACGAGAGTGATTTTTTTTAAGACAAAGCCCCGGCGGCCTTCATCGGCTTTGCACCGTGCGCTCATAGCTCCAATACGCGCCGCAGAAGGGGCAGCGCTGGCCGGCGTGGGAACTGAGCGGCACGGCTTTTTGGCATTTGCCGCAATATTTTCCGCGCCAAGCTGCGAAGAAATGTCCCAGCGCGCCGCCATAGGGATTCACGCTCGCCCGGCCCGGCTTCATGAGCGCCAACACGGTGAGCATAACGGGAAAAATCAGCGTGAGCACGAACCAATCCAACCGCGGGCGGTCGAGCAATTTGGCGAGGAGCAGCGCAAGCAGCGGCGCAATGATGGGCAGAACGGAAACGGCGAGTTCGAGCGGAGGGGATTTGATGACTTCGCCAAAATTGAAGAGCGCGAACAGCAATTTGCCGGGCCAGTGCCAGAGAAAGCTCCAAATGTGCCCAAACTCCCAGCGGCCCCACATGGTGCTATAAACCATTTGGCCTGTTAAAATGAGCGCGCCAAGCCCGGCGCTTATAGCGAGAATGCGGATGATAAACTTCATGGCTTGCTTCTCCTCTGACCAAGATTTGAAATGAACACGGAAAAAGCCCGGTCGCGCCGTAAAACCTAATAAACGTCCAACTCCGCCTTTTCCAAACTCTCCACCATGCGATTCACGGCTTCGCGCAATGCGTCAACTGCGATCTCATATTTGCGGGTTTCAGTATTCAAGCCGGACATGGCTTTAAATTCCTTCTGATGAATCTCGAACGTGTCTTGCCAAATCGTGGCGCGCGTGGACGTATTGAGCAAGCGCGCGGTGAGCTTGGTGTGGCGCTCGATGTTGCGCTTGTGGGTGGATTCGAGATAATAGCCAAGCGATACGCCGACAGAAGTGGCGATGCTACCGGGGATGGTGTTGTATGTGGTTTCGGTGATGACAACGTTGCCGACCCGCGTGGTTTCCTCCTTTGGCCCGGTGGCGAGATAAACCGGAAGGCCGAAGGCCAAACCCAAACCGAAGGCGTAAAGAAACTGCCGCCCCGGATTTTGGTCGTAATAGCCGTAAAAGTTTTCAATCTCTCCCACGAGCACGGCCTCGACCCCGGCCTGCGCCAGCGCGGAGAACGCCGAGTCCGAAACGCTTTCCGAAGAGAACGCGGCGCGTTGCACCGCAGTGAAGGGCCGGGAATGGTTCAAATGCGCAACGAGCATCTTTGTAATTTCATCCGCTTCATTACCGTGGAATCCGTTATCATAGCTAAAATCATTCACGTCATTGAAGCCCTCAGCTTTTCGCGCCTTCTTTTCATGCTCGCGTTGTTCGCGCCGGTCGGCAAAGGTTGCGACCTGCACGCGCACCGGAAGCGTTTGTTGGGCACGAACAATATCCGTATCGTTGAGGCGGTATTTGATGGGGTAGCCGCAGCCGCCGAACAAAAATGCCGCGGCCAGCGTTGCGCAAAGGAGAGCCGCGCCCTTGGATTGATTTTTCATGTCGTCCTCCGAAGTGAAAACGGTATGATGCAGGAGAGAAATAAACTAAAGATTAAGCCTCGTCAAATGGGCGTTATCGTTGATCCGCAAGCGAATGCTTGCAAGCAGGAGGGAGATGAAGCGCGCGGATGCAGTGCCTCGTGGCGCGAAACGATTGCGCGTCACGGCCCTTGAGTCGTTCGGTGCATAATAACCTGGATGCAGGACTTTTACCTTATCAAAAAACTCCACAAGCTCGCCAAGCTGTGCCCGGCCATTTGCGCGAACTCGACCGTGCCCGCGAAATTTCCGCACATGGCCGTGAAGGCGAGGAGCAAAGCCCAAATCAACCCTGCCCATCCGGCTTTGCCGGCAGCGGACGGCTGGCCTGAAGCGGCCTCATCAAAATCGAATAACGGCCAGGAGCGGTGCGGCGCGTCTGATCGGCGGACATGCGCCGGCGCCTTACACTCAAGGCAAATGATGATGATGTAAATGCTTTCCATTGCTCCGGCGCTCCGTTTGGCTTGTGCTTATTTTCTGCGCACAAATCCGGCTTTGGCCACAAACGCTCTTCCATCTTTCAACTTGCCGCGCAGTTCCCACGTGTATTTCACATCCAGTTCCACTTCCTGCTTTGGCAATGCGAAGCTGAAGCCTTCTGCACCATTCAATAACGGACGCTTTACTGTTTTTCCCCCGGCGATCAACAAGACTTCATAAGAGACCGCCTCAGGAATGGCGGGCCATTGGAAGATGAGATTTTCGCCGTCTTCGCTCACGGCCACGCGCATGCCTTCATATCTTCTCACTTCGCTTTGGGCCGTGAATCCGAGCGGGCCGTCATCCAAAATGATCAAGCGGCTCTCGGTGAAATTTTCAACGACGGGCTTAGGCAGGAGCAGCATAATAAGAAGCGCAATCGCAAGCCCTGCGCCGGCTGGAATGATGATGAGTTTAGGATTTGCCTGCCACCATTCCTTCAAGCGCGCCATTCTTACGGCGAGGAATTGATTGAGATCGGAGGCAAACGTTTTCACGCCGGACGCGGCGCGCCGCCCAAAATTTTCAGGCACGACTTCATCTTCGACCGGCAACGCCACAAGCTGCTTGCCCCTTTGCGCCAAGCTCTCCGGCACGGCAGCAAATTGTGCATGCTCACGTTCCTTAAGGGCGCGCTGCAGCCGCGCCATTCGAACAAAGCATTCCCGGCAAGTGCGCAAGTGGGTTCTGACCTCTTCGGCTTCGTCCGCAGCAAGTTTGCCCTGCACGAATGGAATCAAAACCTCATCGCTGGTGTGCGCATTTTCCGTTGCCTCGCCGGACAAGCCGGCGCTTGCCAGGCGGAACATGTCTTCAAACGCTAGCTCTCCGGCGAGCGTGCGACGCAGATTTTCATCTTCGTTCAAAACGGCGAGCAGAGCCTTGCGTTTCTTTCTTGAAAGCCCGCCTTCCCACAGCGCGAGAATTTCGGCAGGATTCTTCGGGGTTTTCATGACAGTATCACTCCAAGCAGTTTCAGAAGTTCAAGAACGATTTTACTCTTGATCGACGCCTCAGGCAAGTCCTCGCATTCTTTCTGCAAGAGTTTGAGCAGCTTAGCCCGAGTCTTTTCCAGAGCTTTGCGAACATCGGCGAGTGCTGCACTTCCAGGCGCTTTATTCACGTGCGGCAGGTTAATGCCTGCTTGCCGGTAGACCCCGAGGATTTCGGCGGTCGTGAACTTTTCCAGATAAAACAGTTGCAGCAAGGAAAGCTCTTGAGGCGCCAGCTTTCGCAAAGCCGAGGCAAAACATTTCTCCACGTCTTGCAGTGAAATATCATCATCCGTAGACCAGTCCTCTGGCGCGGCGATGAAATCTTCGGTTTCGTTATCAAGCGCAATATGAGGCTTTCTATTCAGCGCATGCATTTGCCCGGCGTGTTTGAGCTTGGCAATGATGTTCTCTCTCATTTTTAGAACTGTTTCAAGAGCCTTGGTCCGCTCCGCTTCATTCTCCGTTTTCAAGCCGATGGTTGCAGCGATTTCTTCCACGTACAGGTTGCGCTGTAATCCGTAGAAGACTTGCTTTTCCTCCCGCGAGCATTTTGCGATGACTTTTGGGAGATAGCCGTCGCGCCAGCGCAAGTAGTCGATCAATAGATATTTTGAATGCAGGTTCATTTTGATGAAATCGGCCAGAGGCATTTCATGCGCGCGCTCATAAAAGCGGAGTTTCAATTGAAGCTGTTCCAGCAGCCAAAGATAGGCATTCTGTGCGGCGTCGGAGAGCTCTCTTCTTTTTCCGAAGAGAAAAACGCTGCGTTTCTCCCCATGTTGATAATGGGTCTCGCGCCAAGTGAGCCTGAGGGCTTGATCATAAACCACGCCGGAATAGCGCTCCACGAACTCGCCCCATGCGCGCCCTTGCCATGAATCGCCCGGCCGTGTTTCTGCAAAGCGCTCCCTCAGCGCATCGAGTTCATCAAGCTCCTTCAAGATGCGTTCAACGAACTCTCGGTCGGATTCGACCTGTACGTGCTCAAATGCTTTCACGCTGCCTTCCTCCACCGCGTCGAATTATTGGGAAGAATACAAGTACCACGCCCGCACTTTCTTGTTGCGCACTTCGAAAGCCAGATTCAAACGGTCGTAAATGCGCCACGAACCGGCGCCGATGATTTTGACGGAATAGGGATGGGCATATTTCTCGTCGAGAAGCTTTTCCGGCGAACCGATGCGAATGCCGCTGGCCGAGCTGCCTTTGTAGTTGTGCAGCGCGCAAATCATCGCGTTTTTTGTTCCGGAAGTTCTGGCTATGTATTGAAAATGATCGACGTCCTGCGCCGGATCGTGAACGATCGCGATTTCCGCGGCCGGGATGATGAATTGATTTGAGTATCCTTGGATGGTCGCTGGCATTTGCCCAGGAATTTTTCCGTCAATGCTTTCCGCTACGGGGCTGTAGGCCCTCGCGACCGGTTTTGTACCGAGAAACTCGTGAATAATGTCGGCATAAAGCGAAGTGCTGTCCAACTGCAAATACTTTTTGAAATAAATCGTGGCCTCGTTGATACGCCCGACTTGATGATACAGTCGGCCGAGGTTGTAAATCGGCTCGAGGTAATCGGCGTCGATGCGCAAAGCTTCTTTGAAACGACGTTCCGCGGCGCCGGCTTCGCCTTCGACCATACTGGCCACGCCGAGATTGTTGAGCGAGGCTGCATCGGAGGAACCGTGCTCCAAAACTTTCTTAAAATACCCTCGGGCAAAATCCCCCTCGCCTTGCAACAAGTGCGCGCAACCGAGATTGTTGAGCGCAACCTCATAGGCTTCATCCTGCCTCTTGGCTTCCTCGAAATTCTTGCGCGCTTTCTCGATCATTTCTTGAAAGGCGTTTTGCTCCACCGATTTCGTGCGCAGCCGGGAAACAGGGTCGATTTGCACAGAAACACGATACACGAGATGGGGGTCGGTATCCGCGGTCCGCTCTTTCCATTTGGCGTAATGCATGAACGCTTTTTGATAGTAACACACGCCGAGATTGTTGAAAACTTCACGGGAGGGATATTGCGCCGCGAACTTTTCCAGCAACTCGATCGCGGCGTCGTATTCGCCGATGACGTACAAGCGCACGCCGAAATGGAACAAATCCAAATGCGTGGTGATACCGGCGAGCCGGCGGTTGATTGCTTGCAAGCGCGATTCGACCGAGCTGTTGGCCGCTGCGCTATCATCGCCGTCGCCCAAACGGTCGTGGTATTCAAGCAGGAAGTTGTTGCGCGGAGACACAATCGCGCGGATATCGTAGCCGGCGAGCGTGGTGTAGAGTATCCCGTATTCATCCGCTTGCGTCTCAAGGTCTTTTCTGGTTTCTAGCGACACTTCCGGAGCAAAGCCCAGAATTTGATTGATCGTCCAATAGTCACGATGAACCACGTGCTTAAGCTCATGACCCAAGATGAATGCCAGCCGGGCTTTGCCCTGTTCGGGATTCTCGAAGCAGAACTTGATCACGGGCAGAGACAGGACGATCGCACCATCGGGCAAAGCGAAAACCCTTCCAAACGGCAGATCGGAAAAAATGTACAGTTTGGGCCTAACATCGACGGCTTTATCCGCCACGGCGAGCAGCGTCTCAAAAACCTCTTGTGCCGTTTCGCATTCCGGCAAGTGAGTGACCTGCCGATGTTCTTTCAGCCAGTGATCGACCTTGAGCCGCGGATCGTCGGGCTTTGTCGTTTGCGCCGCAACCAGGGTTGTGATCAGTGCGAGCAACAGCGTGCATCTCAAGCTCAGCATAGTCGCTCCAGTAATGAGTTGGGCCACCTGTGGATAGCTCTCGTTTTGGCCTTCTACTGAGAGAATAAACGGAAGCGAAAACGAGATTCCCCTTCGTCTCGTAGTGAAAATTTCCGTTTTCTCGCATGCTAAAAAAATCAAAGCTGCTTTTTCGAATCGTGTAAGTTGCTTTGTGATAAAAAAAACGTGTCGGAGGGATAAATATAATCGCCGAATTTGGGCAGGAATTGCTGCGTGCGCGGCGCGGAGTTTTTTTGCTTCCGTGCTGCGCCTGAGGTGAAGCCCCGACCTGCAATATCATCTAACATAACTTTAAACAAGCATGGCCGCAATGTCAAGGCGAAGTTTGTGTGCAGCGCAATGCCTCAGTTATTGGTGGAGAACGTAGCGCGAACCTCTGATTGTCCCGCAAGCAGGACGCCGCTCCACACGTAACTTAGGCATTACACAATCACGCAGTATCGGCGGCTCGATTCGCATTCCGCACGAGGAGCTCGCGAAGATCGTGCGCGAGTATTGAAGTGCGAAGAGTGAAGCAAAGGCAAAAGCGCACGCAAAGCAGCAAAGACGCAAAGCACCCGCAGAGTTTTTCTTTGCGTTTCCTTTGCCCCGCTCACGGGACGCCTTTGCGTGAGGGCTTTTGTGATTTGATCACGAAGCATTCTTTTCGTGAAGGGGGGGCAATTTGACGCGCTTCTGAATACGCGGTTCGTCGCAGTTTTATGCGCAAGCTCATGCCTTTGGTTATCAAGGGCATGCGTTCGAAGAAAAATTTTCGAGAAAGAGCGTTTTTTATTTCCCTTTGCTCACGGTATCGGCTATACTCATTTAGCAAATAAAAAGGCGCGATGAGTGTTACGAGCACTGCTTCCACACTTTGCTGATACGCAGCGAGCGCCTGCACATAATCACCGAGGCGAAAGAAGCCATTGCCGCGCAGCTTGAAAAACCAACTGCGGTTCTTAGCATCATCGAAGCAGATAGAATTTTCGAGCGCGGCTTGAATGAGGCTCAACGCTTCTTCGTACTGGCCGGCGCCGTTCAAGGCAATAATTTCTTTCTGATACGTCTCCACGCGTTTTTGATAAGCCGGCTCATGCTTGGGTTGCAGTTTAAGCGCAGCAGAAAAGGCCGCGATGGCCTCATCATATTTTTTACCGCCGAGTAATGCGATGCCTTTCTGATAATGGCGTTCCGCAGATTGGGATTGGGCAAACACTGGGAGATGAAAATCGGCAAGGAGAAGGAAGGCATGCACTGCCAGAAGAAGAAATCGCGCAAGCGCACGAAACGAGCAAGATACCGAAAGCAATCGGCGACGCATTTTGCACCTCAGCCAAAGAATTATGAATGCAACGAAGCCGATACGTTCTGTAACGACTTCACCGTTCTGGTGGCTTGGTGAATCGGTCTGAGCTTTTCTGGGAAAGACGAGTGCGCCCTCTGGCCTCGTTCTAAAAACCACAACCGTGTAGGCGCTTGCGCCTGGACCCATCCTTGACCATTATTTGATGAAGATTTGCGGGAAAGTCAGGAGCGAAATCGTCTCGGTAAATATAACGGCAGAGGGAAGACCGAGCGGTTGAAATACGTGAAACGGTTTCGAAGTGGGCCGCGCCAGGGCAAGGCAAAACGAACAATTACTCCGCTCCGTACAAGATTGCGGTAAGCTCTCCTAAGCTTTGCCGCAATCTTAGTCTCGGTCTCGTTAAACGTCCAGGTGCTTGTGAATCTTTTCAAAGAAGAAGCTTCAATACCATGCGGATACATTAGAGTCGAATATTTTGCGGTAAGCAACTTCTCTTTGAATTAGGAGAAATTTCACTCGCAGTGCGTCTCAATTTAGCCGCGTGGCTTTCAGTGACTTTTGAAATGAGCCAGCCTGCATACGAATAAAATAAATTCCGCTCGCGGTGGGGCGATTGCGCTCGTCCTTCCCGTCCCAAGTGAGTTCGTATCTTCCTGCAGGTCGCGAAGCTCGCAAAAGTGTGCACACAAGATGACCGTGAAGATCATAAACCTGCAATTCGATTGTTGAAGTCCGCGGCAGATCAAACGCAATCATCGTCGCGGGGGTGAAAGGATTCGGATAGTTTTGGTGCAAATCATATTTTTTCGGCAGCGTGCTGAGTTCTTTTCTGTCCTCTACAGCAGTGGTGGTAATCTCTCGACTCAATGGCGCATCCGAATAGCGATTGCCGGTATAAATGGCCCAGGCCGAATAGTGATACTTCGTGAGTCTCTCGATCATCATGTCAACAATCTCGCCGGATTGATTGCCGCCGCTTTGGGTGAAGATGACGAGCGCGTTGCCCAACTCATTTCCGATTTGATATTGCTTCCCATTTTGCGGCTTGCCGCTTACGACTGAGTCGGTGCTGCGCAGAATTAGAATTCCTTCCGCCTTATTGGTTTGAATTTTAGACCAACTCAACTTCAGGCCGTTATTGGTATCAACCACGTTGAACGCCGCAAGTGACGCGGTGCGAGAGAAAGCGCCCATGTCATTGCGCGTGCCGTCGGGATCGTTGTACTGCGCTGCGGGGTCGCCTTTATCTAGGCAAACCGAATTGGGCAGCAAGTGAAAATCGCCCAGCGCCGCATTCACAAAATCGGGGTTCTGCGAAATATTGCCCGCACCTGGTGCCGTGCCATTATAGTTGGGATTATTATTCCAAACGTCGGAATACGTGATTGCGGGCGGTGTGCCGTCTTGTGAATGAATACCAGGACCGGCGTTGTTCGAAATGATGCAATTCACGATGCGCGGATTGGAGGAAAAGCATGCAATCCCAACTCGCCCATTGCCATGTACTGTGAGGTTTTCGAGCAAAGCGCTTGAAGATACGTTTTGCAATTGCAGGCCGTCATCAAACTCGCCGCCATTACAATCCCAAATAAGAGTGCGCCTGAGCGTGGGCGAACAATCCTTGGCAAAGAAACCGATGTTCAAACAATGCGCGATCTCGCAGTCTTCCAGCGCAAGTTTGCTACTAAAGCATTTGATGCCGTTATCGGCATAACGAATTTTGCAGTTCTTCAGCATTGTCGTAGGAATGCTCGGATCGAAATAGATTCCGCCCCAATCCCCATTCTGCGTTTCTTGCTGCGAGGTCAAAACGATGGGCCGCTCTTCCGTGCCTTCTGCAATGAGTTGTCCGAAGACTACCAAGCGAGAGGATTTGTCCGCTTTGGGCATGAACTTCACCACTGTGCCCGGCAACAGGGTCAAGCGTACCCCGGTCGGAACTTCGACGCGCCCGTCGAGATAGTACGGCGAACCCTCTGGTCTCCAAATTTCATTGGTCAATACATGATGTGGCGCGACGATCGTGCCGAATTTGTCGATCTCCAACTCTAACGTCTCAGCAAAGGCCTCAAGTCCGGCGATTGCGGAGACGTTTTGAATCTTGAGCATGTCTATTTGGCCTTCGACCAAGTTGCCGCTCAACGTAAGTGTTACTGTTTGGCCGGAGACTTCGGCTTTTGTAACCCGAAGCGAAGATGAGGCTCCAATGATCGAATAATTGGAAGGATTGTCAGCTCCCGAAACGGGCTGGTTGAAAATCACCTGAATTTGGTTTTCGCTTATTTGAATCAAAGAAACGACTTGAATTTTGTTGTCGAGCAAGGCCTGCAGATTGATGAGGCCATAGCCCGCAAGATAATGCCAGAAGCCAGGCGGTATGGGGCCGACCCCTTTCGAAAACCTCTTTAGGTATGACAGAATGATGCTATAATCAATCGAATTGTTATTGTTCATGAGCAAAATGATGACACCGCCTGCGGCGGGAGAGGCCATACTCGTCCCTTGCATGAATTGCAAATAGACCATTCCGAAAGCAGGATAACGCGGGCCAATGGAACGAAACTCCGAAGGCCAAGTCGCGGAGGCGCTCACAATATCTTTCGATTCTGCGGAAGCAAGCATGCTCCCTGGTGCAACAATATCCGGTTTCTCGCGACCATCGCGCGTGGGGCCGCCGGAGGTGAATGATGCAAGCCGGTTAATAACTTCCGTGGTGGCATATTCGGTGCCATCCGGTACGTTCGGTACGTTGCGCACGCGAAAGCGATTGCGCGTTACCATGGCGCCAACAACGATGTTCGTTCGGCCGCACGCTTCATTGACCAGCGTGTAGTGATTGTCGGTTGTCGCGAATTTGAATCCCGCCGCCGGGTCGGCGCTCCACATCCAAGCATGAACGACTGCGGCGGCGGTAGAGCTTAGCCGCAATCTCCAATTGCCGGCAACGGCGTTTTGCAAAGTGAGGCTAATGCGCTTGTCGCCGTTATAGTATTCTGCCCCGCCGGAAGCGTTGTCGATCGTCGCATTGCCGCTTGGACTGTTGATGGTTGTTGTTGGCGCGCCGGAAGCAATCGCAGGAAAGGTGACGCCGTTCGGCGCGAGAATCTGAATCGAAGCATCGCGATCACCGTCATACCACAATTCAATTTTCAGAGCGTCGGCGTTTTTATCCAACGAAAAAGCCATATCCTCGCCGTTGGCATCGGCCGTGACCATGTGATGAATTTGGCTCACGCCGTCATTGCCTGCGGATTGCACGATGATGCGACCCGGCCCGGTGAGATAATCTTGTGCGGCCACGTAAGGATCCAAGCCATCATGCGGCCCCTGCTGGCTTCCCAAGCTGATGTTGATGAGAGCAGGCTTGCCGAGTTGCCTCGCTTTTTCGAAAATATAATTGATGCCGTCCAAAATCTCGTAGCTATAATAGTTGCTCTTCACGATGATCAAGTTTGAAGCGATGGCGCTGCCGGAATAAGCCGAATCCGGAACGGGCAGCGTTATGTGTTGTGCCAGTGTGCCTGCGACATGCGTGCCGTGCCCATCCGTATCTTTTGAGGTGCATTGCCCTTGGTCGATTTGCGCCTTGGTCCACTCCGTGCCGTAATCATAAAGTGGATATTGCGGCGCATTACCGTGCGCGGTTTGGTCCCACAGATAGAGAATGCGCGAACCGGAAGCGTTTTTGAAGCCCGGATGCTCCACATCAATGCCGGAATCAATCACGCCGATGAGCACGTCCTTGCCCGTGTATCCGGAAGCAAACGCCGCGGGTGCGCCCATCTCTTTCGTTGCAAGATCATTCAGTTGCCGGAGCTGCACCGTCCCCGAAACATAGGTAACGTGCGTGAGCGCGGCAATCTGCGGCAGCGTTTCGAGCGGCAAAAGCGCGGTCGCATACGGCCCGGCAACCGTGCGCAGTACGCCGCCGTTCTGTGTCACGAATGAGAAGTCGCCGGAGCGGGTTTGCAAGATCACATTGATCATGGGCCGCCCGGCGCGCATTTCATATTTTAACTCGCTCTGCACTTTTTGCGGCCATGTGGCTAGCTGTTGTTGATAAGCCGAGAGCGCTTGCTTTAGCGAAAAATCAAGCTTGTTCTGCCCATGCAATGTCGACAGCGATGCACAAAGCAGCAAAGCCAAGGCAAGGAATCTTGAAAATCGGGATCGCATAAAACGCTCCTTTCTTGAAATGAGGGTTCCTGTTACTCCGAGTTACCGGAGAGAATGAAGCCTCCCCAATACCAAGGAGAGCTAAAGGGACAAATACTCCTTTCATTGTCACTGTAATTTTTTTCATAGTATATAATCCCGGTCCTAACAGCCGTGAGTTGGTCAGCATAGCTTGCCGAGGTAGTATTCGAGCCTGCTTCTGTTTGCCGCTGAGCAATTTGATTCTCCAATTCATGCAGCCACAGAAGCAGCGCGTTCACGGTTAGATCGCGCACTTCAAGTTGCGCCCGCTTGAGCGCAGCGGCCCGGCCCATTTTCTCCTCCACGACATAGACATACTTGTACCAATGACACAAGAGCAGCGCCGTTGCAAGATCATCCACTTCCCAAAGGCTGCTCACCACCGCAGGGGCTCCGGCATAGAGAAATGCCGCTGGCAAACCGACATACTCATCGCTTTGATCCAACCGAATCATGCCAGTTTCACACGCGCTGAGCACTACAGTATGAGCATGAGGAACTTTCAGCATCTTAAAGATTTCACGTGCGGTGAGGCGATCACCCTCCGCCAACGTGAGGCCGGCAGCGAGAGAGTCTTTAAGTAAAGTCGCGCCCCTGCCGTGTGTCGCCAAATGAATGAAATCATACTGCGCCGCCGCGTCGAGTAACGCTTTGCGTGTCGCCTCGCGCTGCACCAATACGCGAGCCTCGGCGAACATCGCCGAGATGGCCGTGACTTCGATCTCGGCGAAGTTCAAAGTGCCGTCCGGATTACCGAGCGCGAGCAAGTTCTTCGTTTCGCGCTGTGGACGCTTCGCGTTGCGGCAATAAGTGAGCATGCGAAAACTTGGCGCGTATGCGATTTCATAACGTTCCAATAGGCAATGAGGAACGAATCGGCGGCTCGGCGTATCATCTTCCGAAGCAGTGAGTGGCAGCAAATGGAGCGGCAACAAATGGAGTCCGAGATGAGGAACGATGATGAGCCGTTGCGGCTGGATTTTGTCGAGCTGTGTTTGTATTTCCTCCCACAGTAGGCCGTGCAGCTTTCTCATGCTTGATGCGATCTGTTCTCGCCAGAAATAAGGATGCTTCTCACCCGCTAGAAAACGGCGATACGGCCCGAGCCATTCCTCTTCTATGAATTTATGCAGCGTGCCTTCCGTTAAACTTGCAAGCTCGAGCACTTGCCACGCATCGGCGCTGATGAGAAAGACATTCGTCTTCTCCTCGGTCACAAAAAACTCAAGCAATACAGTCTTCTCTTTATATGCCTTCAAATGTGCTTGTACGTCTGCAATCGCAAGTGAAGGCGCGTGGAACAAATGCGCAAACTCCGGATGATGCTGCGCGATGTCACGCAGATTTGCGGCTTGAGCTGCATAAATTCGGTCGCGTTCCGCGAGTTGCTCCGCCAAATGCTTCGCGGGCTTTGCCGCCATCCGTTCTTCCGGGGAAAAGATGCCCGCAAGCTGCGCCTCCAAATGCAACTGCTGCTCCCGCAGTTGCACATATTCTGTTCGAACTTCCTCCGGCACTTCTGCGGAAGGCTGCAAATGTGCCTCGGCCATCATGCGCATGAGCGTATAGCCCTTGCCGCGCTCGGCATAACTCAAAGCTTCGTTTTTATGCTCTTCCCATGCGAGGCAGAGATTGACGAGATCATGATATACCGCAACTTTGCTTTCACCAAACGAGCGGCTGAAGTCATCCGTTCT
The DNA here is from genome assembly GCA_037444905.1 of bacterium. Classification (GTDB taxonomy): domain Bacteria; phylum Zhuqueibacterota; class Zhuqueibacteria; order Zhuqueibacterales; family Zhuqueibacteraceae; genus JABWAN01. The sequence continues at coordinate 54,585 of JBBILN010000059.1, forward strand.
GATTTCACGGCGCACGGTTTCGAGCGCTGCGATTGCCGCTTGATAGTGGTCATAGGCTTGTTGCAACTGCCCAAACGCGCGACGATACAGCGCGCCCAAATTATAATTCCACAAATAGACATGATCGAGATCGCCGTTGTTTTGCGCAGCAAGCAACGCGGCTTTATAATTCTCTTCCGCTTCCCGCCACAAACGCTGCGCGTGCTCCGGCGAGAAGCGACTCAAAACGTGGTACACATTTGCCAAATTGCCGCGCCAGCGCGAGACGAATAAAACGTCATGCAACTTTTCGGCATATCTTAGAGCCTCGCGATAATAAGGCTCAGCTTCCTGCATCCGACCATTTTGATAATGAATATTTCCGAGATTGCCGAGCGCATCACTGTAACCCAACTCATCGTTGCACTCTTTGGCCACCGCGCAGCTCGCGAGGAAGTGTGTGTGGGCCAGTTCCAAATTCTCCAAATCGCGATACACAATGCCAAGACTGCTGATTAGCCTATTCTCCATTTTGTGATCTTGCCGAGCACGGGCAAGCCGCAAAGCATGCGTGTAAAATTTCAAAGCTTGTTCGTGCCGGCCCAACTCGCGATACACATTGCCCAGGCTGGCTTCGAGTAAAAGCAGCGTTGCGGCATCCTGTTCGGCATCTTCGGTCTTCAGCTCACGCGCGGTAAAAAAAATCTCCAAAGCCTTTTCCCTGTTGCCTGACACGGCATGGACGCGCGCAAGGTTGCCGAGACAGTTGCGTTCTTCCTTTTTATCGCCGCGCTCTCGGGCATTGGCAAGCGCGTATTGATAGTATTCCAGCGCTTTGTTGGACGGGCCGAGGTAGCTATAGCTCAAGCCGATGAAGGCGTATACGAGGCCCTCATGCCGCTTGTCGCCCAAACGCTGATGAAACGCCAGCGCCTGCTCGTCATAATGCAGCGCCTCGCGCAAATTCCAATGCTTGCGATGATAGCTGCCCCAGTCCGTAATGATCCATCCAACCAAATCCTTCAAACCCGCGACTTCTGCTAATCTCAGGGCTTGCTGCCAGTAATCCTTCGTTCTCTCCTGCTGCCCCAACTCGTCATAAGCCGTTCCGATATAGCGCAGCATCTCGATCCATGAAATTTTTTCCCCTCCCGGTAATAGAAATTCCGGCGTCTTCTCGGTGAATACGCCGTCATTTTTTAGGAGCGCAATGGCCTTCTCCCAATTGCTGATTGCCGCTTCATGTTTAGCCAAGCGATGTTGGGACAGGGCGAGATTGCTCAAAACCGCACCGCTTACGCGCGGCTCTTTAAAGGCGGGGACTAGCTCCGCGGCTTCGTCATAAAACCGCTCGGCAAGTGCAAAATTCTTCAACGCGAAATCGTAAGCACCAAGTTCGAGAAACAATGCCGCAAACGCGCGAATGCGGTCTTCATCAAAACGACCGTTAGGGCTTAGACCAAAAGCATGATCACGCAAAGCGTTCACAGCCTCTTCGGTCAATGCGCTGCGATGTCGCGCAACGAATTCATGCAGGCTGTTCTCTTTTGCGGCGCGAGCAAACTCGGCCAACAGTTGAGGAAATGACATTCCAATCTCCCCTTGGCGGATAGATAAATGTAAGGAAAGATGCTTTGACAAAACGCGGGAAAAGACTGCCGGAGTGCCGGAAGCGGTGGGGGGAGTCGGTTCTGTTCGAGTGGCAGTCGGATGAAATGAAAAAGCTCAACAGCAGTCATGATCCCGCGAAACAACTCACATGTTTTTATATTCGGGATTTCACATCCAAAAAAACAAAGAGCTAAACGAGAAGAGCGAACAGTAATTTAAAAACCGAAAGCCGTGTGATTTTCACGAAGTATTTTCTGTCCGGCAAGCGCCATGCTCCCTTTCAATGCACTTCGTGCTTTGGGGTCTCCGAGCAAGGAGCAAATCGCAAGGGGCAAGATCGTGCGCGTTACAAGTGTCGGGCTGCGGCTTTTGCTTTTTTGCCCCATGCCTGTTGCCACTTGCTCCGTTTCAATGCACTTCGTGCTTTGGGGGCTTCGAGCAAGGAGCAAATCGCAAGGGGCAAGATCGTGCGCGTTACAAGTGTCGGGCT
>JBBILN010000060.1:0-56552 GCA_037444905.1 bacterium
CGGCGAAATCGTTCGTGCCGTCGATGGTGATGGTGTGATTGCCGCCGGTGGCGAATAGGGAAGGGGCTTGCCCACCGAGGAGACTTACAAAAAGGATGAAGATAAATGCGCGCGCCGACCGCGGCAATTCGACTTCAAACCGCCAACTCTGCTTTTGCGATAACATAATATGCTCCCAAAGAAAGGTTATTGGATTAAAAGAAAGTTGTGAGGTGAAATCAAAACGCGGCAGGGGTTGCCACGTTTAAAATAGCGCTGCTTTGGGGTGCATGAAACGGGGCCAGGCGATGAAATAGAAATCCCATTTTCCCGTCAAGCATCTCAAAGTTTTTGTTTGATTGAAAAAAAACGTCCATGAAGAAAAGAGGAGGTGCTGCCGTCTTTCACCGCAAATCCGGCCTGTAAGTTCGTTGAATTGCCGCAAATAAAGAGATTTTTCCTAAATGACAAGGCCTTTCTTGCGTCCGATTGTAAAATCTTGCAACGGCCTTGCGCAAACGCGGCAGTACGAACGAGGAGGAGTAGCTTTCAGGCCGGCATGGCGCACGCGAACAAAAGTGAGAATGAACGAACTGCGCGGGTGTCTCTAACCATGTAGGCCATGCCATACATTTGCACGAGCTTTTTGTGAATTCAGTAAAGTCATTTGGCGCAAATGTCTAGGCTTACGCACATTCAATTTTGGAGTGCCTCATGATCTCAAATTCCGGCCGCGCGCGGTTCTCGTTTTTTGGAGAATCACTCATCTTCCTCAAACTCCATGCGCTTTGCCTGTGGGTAACCGCGGCTGATACGCCCATTACAATACCAGATTCGTTGCGTTTGGTGCAAGCCGCGGATTCCGCCAAAGCGCTCGCCAATGCGCCGATATTGTGGTTCGAATCCGGCGAAAAATATTTTCCCACCATTCCTTTCTTCACTGCATTCAAATGGGATCGCGATGATACCACGGAGTTGGCGCTCACACCCGAATTGATTCGACCGGACAGCTCTTGGTTTGATTTGCTGCAAACCTACAACGCGCGGAATGACTCACTGCACGCCCGTGGGCTGCGCCCGGAAGTGTGGGTGCTTTGGGATAAGCGCGAGCTGAGCGTCAAAGAATTTCAACACTATCTTGATAGCGACCGGCAATTTCGTAACCGCAGTCGAGGCTACTTTACGCGCCTGCGCCGGGCAGTCGAGCGCATTGAAGTATTCCGTTATTGGCTCTACTATCTCAACGATACGGGTCTGGAAGGCCATCCGCAGGACATCGAGTCCGTTTACGTTTTCGTTCCGGTTTGGCGCAAGGACGCGAAAGTAGAAAAGGAATTCCTGGCAAAGCCATTGGCCGTTGTCGGCGCGGGCCATACCGAAATGGTTCCGAACAACGTGCTCTTGTGCGATACGCCGCTCGACGCCATCGTGATTTTGACGGAACTGGGCGGGCATTCTTCAGCGCCCGATCGCAATGGCGACGGCAACTTCAACCCCGGCTATGACGCGAACTGGCAAGCCGCGAACTTGTGGGGCACGCGCGACACGCAAGCCTCCGCGGGCTTGGGGGCATTGGGCAATTATGAATCGTGGATGACCTTTCCGCGCAAAATGGAGATGAGGTGTTTTCCTCCCCAGGAAGAATATGAGCAACGATGGCATTATCGTTTGGCGCCGGCGGAGGAATTAAAAAAGCTTTATGAGGACATTCGAGAATTACAGAGTCAGTATGGATTGCAGACGGCCGCAGATTCCACCCGCTGGCTGCGCATGGGAGAAAGATTTGAAAAACTGGGCGGACCGAGCAAACACAGTTGGCTCCGCATGGAAAGCCGCCGGCGCGAAGGGCTCGTGGAGAGATTGCAAAGCTGGCGAGAGAATCAATGGACATACAAGAAAAGCCCTGAGAACGGGGACTTGGAGAAGAAGGCGCACAAGAAGCTCGTGGCGGCCAAACACATGCCCTGGCAACACAGCTATTACAAGGGCTCCGTGAGCATGATTTTCAAACGGCATATTTTCCCTCCCACCGGCGATTGGAGCCATTGGATGCGAGGGGCGTATGTGCGTTATGCAGGCCGGCGCGAAACTTCCGCGGGTCTCATCCTGCACGTGACTGAACCGCCGGTGATTCGTAATTTGTTCAAACTGGCGGGCGTGGTTGTGCTCGAAGGCGGATTTCGCTGGGTGGCGAACAACACAACCAAAATTGACAGCATAGTTTTTACGGGCACGGACCAAATCACAGGTCGCTTGCTTTATGATGTAACTTACAACACAATGTTTACCGGGTATTTTGGCTGGGGTTTTGAGACCGATCGTAAACGCAGCGCGCTCAATCACACGCGAAAATTTTTCTACGGCGGGCTGAAGGCGGAGTATTATCTCGAGTGGTTGCCGGGAGCTTTTAATCTTGTGCAAATACGTTTCGGCGTTCGCGTGCCGAACAATGGACATCGCTTGCGCGGCAACCAAACATTGTTGGATTTGCAGATCGGCTTGCATCGCTGAGAACGAGATTAAAGGTGAATTCCTCGATTCGGTTGAAGTCCTGCCGTCGCAATCAACAAAAAAGAAACGCCGTTGCTTCATGAACTCAGAAGCAACGGCGTTTGTGTATGAGGGTCAACAACATCATCTTTGCCGCAGTTCAATTCCTCCGCCGCTCGTGCGCAGTGTGAGCAACGGCCCGCCGCCATTGATCTTGCCCGCGAGCTTGCCTTCGCCGATGGAGCCTTGCACGGTGATCGGCATGTCGCAATGCACATCACCGCCGGAGCAGCGCGCGTCGAGATCGGCTTTGAAATCTTTTGACACGTAAACTAAAATTCCGCCGCCGGAAGTGGAAAGCTCGCACGGCGCCGAAATCGGCGCCAGCAACTCTGCTTCAATAGAACCGCCGGAAGTGCTCGCATCCACGTTGCCATGCAAATTGCTCAAAGAAAGGCCGCCGCCGGAAGTGTGCGCGCGCAAATTGCCGCTCGCGCCGTTTACAGTGATGGAGCCGCCGGAAGTTTCCACGTCGACTTCGCCATCCACGTCGCCCACGTCAATGCCTCCGCCGCTCGTATGCGCGAGCAGGTCGCCTTTGCACTGCCGTAGCTCAATGCTTCCGCCGCTGGTTTTTGCATTCACCGGGCCTTCGATGCGGCCCAGCGTGAGCGAGCCGCCGCTGGTTTTCACGCGCGCCTCGCCGATCAAATCATCCACGTCTATGCTTCCGCCGGAAGTGTTGAGATCGAGATTATAACGCTGCGGCACCGTGATGCGAAATTCCACTTGCAGACCATCATTGCTGCGTCGCCAACTGCTCATGCCGTGCATTTCGGCTACGATCGACACACCGCGCGCGGTTTGGCTATAACTAATCTCGTAATCTTCAAACAATTCTTTGGCGCTGCGACGATGCCGGCCTTCCACCCATTTGGTTACTTCGATCTTCACCTCGTCTTTCGCCCATGACTGCACTTCCACTGCGCCAAAATCCGCGCGCAGATCCAGCCAGCCGCCGGGTTTCACATTAAAAAATTTTTCGGAGCGCTCTTCTTGCGCAAAACCCGCCAGCGGCAGGAGCAACATGAGGCTGAGCCACAAACATTGCGAAGTTTTGCGCCAAAATCTTGTGCGAAACATACTCTCTTCCTCCTTGAAATTTTCCATGGATAGCTTTAACGGTGGCCTCTGTTACGATGACAGCCGACCGAAGGTTGCCTTGCTATTGATGAGACAACGCACAACCAAAATGGTTTGCGTTCGTCGCTGATACATGCTGCAAAAATGCCCAATCAGCCTGCAAAAACACTGGAATAGGCCATTTTTCCGCTTGCAATTATGTACGTGTTTCGGTATTATTGCGCTCGCTTTTGTCGGCTATAACGCGCAATTACACGAAAGAATGGCTGAAAATTTCTATGCCTGAACCGGAACGCCTCACTGACGCTGTAAACGGTCATGCGCTCGACTATCGCACCGTGAAAAAAACGCCGGCACTGACAGTGAAGTTCGGCGCCGCTGCGAATCAAATGCAGAGGCTTTTAGGGACAATACTCCCGCTCGCAGCAGTCGTGATCTATTTTGTCTATGGACAACCCTTGTGGGCGTTGCTCGGTTTGGGCGTGTTCACTTTGCTCGGGATTTTTTTACCAAGTTGGCGACATGTGCTGGGATTCAGCCGCGTCGTTTTGCTGTTTGGCTTGTTCACATTTTTGATCAACAATTTCGGCATTGCGTATCCTTACACGAATATCTTCGTGCTCACCGGTTTGCTCGGCGTGTTTGCATTAACGGGCATGGAGTGGAAGGGGCTCTTTTTCAATGCCGGGAAAACGGCGCAATATTCCCGCACGGCCTTGTTGCTTGCAGTCGGAATCGCAGCACTGATTGCGGCCGTGTTCTTTGCGAAACCGGATTTGCTCGGCCCGAATCCCACGCCCAAAAATTGGCCCGCGGATGTGATCGTCGTGATGGCGCTCGGCTACGCCATTTTCAGCGCGTTGATGGAAGAAACGATCTTTCGCAGTGTCATGCTCGCGTTCGCCAGGCAACACATGAGCCTCAACGCCGCAGTCGTCGCGCAAGCCGTGGTCTTTGCCGCGATGCACTATCGCATGGGTTTCCCCACGAAAGCCGCGGGCGCGGGCCTTGCTTTCGTTTGGGGTTTAAGCGCCGGCTGGCTCGTGCGCAAATCCGATTCGGTTTATCCCGCGTATGCCATGCACTTTGTTTTGGTGTTGATCTTGTTCCTGGTCATGGCCTTCACGTAGCATGATTCTTTTCAAAAAAGCTATGGCAGAAAATGAAGGACAAAAAATTTAAAGCAGCCAAGCCTTATTTTTCTGCTCCACATCTTTCTGCCATTCGCTTCTAAATAGTTTTGCCGGGAATCGTTTTGCCTCCATCTTATGAGCATCATCAAACCGCCCGCGCCCGTCGCGCTCTTCGTCGCCGCATTGTACGCGCCGAATTTTTCCGACGCGGCTGCGAGCAAGTTGGTCGCGGAACATTTCGGCAATGCGCTCGTGCCCGGCCCGGTTTTCGATTTTACGTTCAGCGATTACTACGCGGAAGAAATGGGTCCGAGCCTGCGCAAAGCTTTTTTTGTTTTAGATCGGTTGATTGATCCCGCGGAATTGCCCGAATGGAAACTGCGCGCGATGGCGCTCGAAGAACAACACGCACGCAGCGGCAAACGCACCATCAATCTCGATCCCGGCTATCTCGAAGCGCCCAAGTTCGTGCTCGCCACGGCAAAGAATTTCGCGCATCGCATCTATCTCGGCCGCGGCGTGTATGCCGACGTGCAACTCTATATGCGCGACGGCAAGTTTCAAACGAACTCCTGGACGTACCCGGATTATAAACTGCCCGAACATCTGCGCTTCTTCGAGCACGCGCGGGCAAAGTATTTTGAGAAGATAAAGAAGGAGTAGTGGAGTTTTGGAGTGATGGAGTAAAATGTGCTCGTGGCGGTTTCGTTCGCAGTTTGTCATCCTGGAAGGAACTTCCCTAGTACTCGGAACAGTCTTTCAATCAGGCAATGTCGCAAGCACGAGGGAAGATTCTTACAGAATGACAAGGTTGAGGCGCGTTACGAACCGCATTGTAAACAATGAAAGGGCAATCGCCACGACGCCATCACTCCACAACTCCACAACTCCATCACTCCAAGTGAGAGCTTGTGGACTATCGAACCTCCGGCGTGAACCTCGAAGCGGGAGATCGCGCCAAAAAAAATATTGCCGCACTCGCGCGTTCGACGCACGGGCCGAATGTGCTCAAAGGCCTCGGCCTCTTCGGCGGCTTCTTTGAATTTCCCGCGAAGAATTATCGCGAGCCGGTGCTCGTGGCAAGCACCGACGGCATCGGCACGAAGATCAAGCTCGCGAGCCGGCTTGGTCAATATCGCGGACTTGGCATCGACATCGTCAATCACTGCGTGAATGATATTATGGTCGGCGGCGCCGATCCTCTGTTCTTTCTCGATTATCTCGCGTTCGGCAAGCTTGAGCAAAACATTGTCGTCGAATTGATCGCGGGCATGACCGAAGCTTGCCGCGCTGCCAACTGCGCCCTCATCGGTGGCGAAACCGCGGAGATGCCCGATCTTTATCACGGTAATGACTTCGATCTCGCGGGCACGATTGTCGGCGCGGTGGAGAAGAGCAGGATCATCGATGGCAGCGCCATTTCTGCGGGCGACGTGTTGCTCGGTCTCGCTTCGACTGGTTTGCACACGAACGGCTACTCACTCGCGCGCAAAATCATCGCGAGCAATGCCGACTGCGCGCCGGAAAAATATCACGCCGAGTTGGGCGAGACGATTGGCGAAGCCATGCTGCGTCCGCATCGCAGTTATTATGAAGTCATTCGCGCGTTGCGCGATCTCCCCGGCGTCAATGGCTTCGCGCACATCACCGGCGGTGGCATTATCGGCAATACTAATCGTTTACTCCGCAAAGGCCTCTCGCTCGCAGTGAATTGGCAAGCATGGGAATGGCCCCCGCTCTTCAAGCTTTTGCAGCATTACGGCAAAGTTGCAGAGGAAGAAATGCGCAACGTGTTCAACCTCGGCATCGGTTTAGCGGTGATCGTGAAGCCGGAGAGACTTGAGAGTGTGCAAACGAGGTTGCGTGAGTTGAATGAGAAACTTTGGCGCATTGGCAACATCGCTCTTGCGTGAAGTTGTCTACAACGTTCTTATTTGCGCAATCAGTTCTTATTAATGTCATTCTGTAAGAATCTTCCCTAGCGCTCGGATCAAACCTCGTTTCTGAATTTCTGCCAAGCACGAGGGAAGATTCTTTCAGAATGACAACGAGAATGGCGGCGGCCTAAAAACTTCACTTGTAATCGCAAGCCGTTGCAAACTTCTTTGTTCGCAATGCAAAGCATCATCGACAAAAAGCCCAATCCCAAATTGCTCGAAGACTTGGTGCGTCGCATCGTCGAAGTCGCGCACCCTGAGCGCATCATTCTTTTCGGTTCCGCAGCACGGGAAGAAATGGGCCCGAACAGCGACCTCGACGTGTTGGTCGTCGTGCCCGATGGCGTTCCTAAAAGAAAAACGACGCAAGATATTTATTTGAACATGTGGGGATTCGGCTTTGCCAAAGACATTATTGTCGCGACGGTGAGCGATATTGTGAACTACGGCTCGAACCCGTACTTGGTTTATAAGCAGGCGTTGGAAGAAGGGAAGGTGCTTTATCATGCCACCTAAAAGCGATAGCTCTATTCCCGGCTCGCCGGAAGAATGGTTGATGCGAGCAAAAAGTAATTTGCTGTTAGCGCGTGCCGAAAAGCCGGAAGGTGTTTTCTGGGAGGATATGTGTTACAATGCTCAACAAGCGGCAGAAAAAGCGATAAAAGCCGTCTTGCAGTACCACCACATTACCTTTCGATACATTCACGATCTCAGTGAATTGCTGGAAAATTTTAAAAAGAACGGGATTGATTTTCCCGAGGACTTGAAGCAAGCCACCGTTCTTACTCAATATGCGGTTGAGACACGTTATCCCGGACATTTTGATGACTTAACCGAGGAGGTGTATCAACAGGCCCTTGAGATCGCAGAGCGTACGGTTGCTTGGGCTGAAAGTGTGATTGCGCCGCATGCTCAAGGTCAAAAAATCGGAGAGTAAGCGTGTCACGAGTCGGCGTAGTCGGTGCGGGCAGTTGGGGCACGGCATTGGCCAAAGTGCTGTGCGAGAACGGCAATGCCCGATGAGCGCAGAAGCATTGTTGCCAGCCTCATCAGAAAGGGCTTTTCAAAATGAATATGCAGAAACGATCTGATGAAAGATCCATTGCACTGCACAAGGAAATAGCCGAGAAGTTGCGGCACAACCCCGTGCTTTGGGAAGTTCCGCGAAAGAATTTGGAAAGATGGAAGCAATCGCAAAACGGTCTTTCGCATGCGCTCGAAGAATGGGAACGTATTCTTCATCAAAAAAACAAGGAACAGATTCTAGCTCTGCTTGAAAGTGATTCTGAAGAAGCGAAACGTCTTCGCTCTTCCAGTCCCTTCACGGGAATACTGAGTGAAAGCGAAAGAAAGAAGATTTTTGAAAGCTTCTGCATGAAGCAATATAATCCGGAGTAGCGCGCGTGTCACGAGTCGGCGTTATCGGTGCGGGTAGTTGGGGCACGGCATTGGCCAAAGTGCTTTGCGACAACGGCCATGAGGTAACGCTGTGGTGCCGTCGCGCCGAGCTTGCCGCGCAAATCGCCGCGCGCCGAATCAATGATGAATACTTGCCCGGCATTGCGCTTCCGGCAAGTATGTCGTTCACGAGCGAGGTGAATGAAGCCGCTGCTCGTGCCGAGTTTGTTTTGATCGCCGCGCCTTCGCATAGTTTGCGAAATGTTTTGAGTTCGCTGCATGCGCTCGACAAGAATTGCATCATCATTAGTTCTGTGAAAGGCATTGAGCCGAACACGGATCTGCGCATGAGCGAAGTCATCGCGGATACATTGAAAACCGAGCACAGCATCGTCGCGCTCTCGGGGCCGAGTTTGGCAATGGAAGTCGCGCAGCAAACGCCGACCGCGGTGGTTGCGGCTTGCCAAGATTTGAATGCCGCGCAGCGCGTGCAAACTTTGTTCATGAACAACTACTTTCGCGTTTACTCGCATCGCGACATTGCGGGTGTCGAACTCGGCGGCGCGTTGAAGAACATCATCGCACTTGCCGCGGGCATATGCGACGGCGCGGGCTTCGGCGACAACACCATCGCCGCGTTGATCAATCGCGGCCTCGTTGAAATGACGCGGCTCGGCGTGCGCCTCGGCGCAGAGGCCATCACCTTCGCGGGACTTTCGGGCATGGGCGATTTGGTGCTCACCTGCATGAGCAAAAAGAGCCGCAATCGCACCGTCGGCGAGCAAATTGGTCGCGGCAAAAAATTGGAAGACGTGCTCGCGGGCATGCACATGGTTGCCGAAGGTGTGCGCACCACGCAAGCGGTTTATGCGATGACGCAAAAGCTCGGGCTCGACATGCCGATCACCAGCGAAGTGTATCGCATGTTGTTCGAGCACAAAAATCCCAAACAGGCGGTGAATGATCTGATGAGCCGCGAAGCGAAGATGGAGAGGTTTGGATAACCATTTTTCAAAGGAGATTCAGCACATGGAAGGCATTCAATATGTAACCAATGAAAAAGGTCAGCGCACGGCGGTGTTGATTGACCTGCAAAAGCACAGTGACGCTTGGGAAGATTTCTACGACAGTTTGATCGTCAAACAGCGTGCGAATGAACCGCGAGAAAGTTTGAGAGCGGTCAAGAAGCGGCTGCGCCGCTTGGGTAAACTTAATGGTTGAGTATACGATTACTTTTGCGCGTCCTGCTCGGAAGGAATTGGAGAGATTGAGCGCCGCTCTTGTTCAAAGAATCTTTCCCAAAATTGAAGCCTTAGCGAAAGAGCCGCGCCCGCCAGGTTGTTCGAAGCTGACCGGTGAAAAGCATTTGTGGCGCATTCGTGTCGGGGATTATCGGGTGATTTACAAAATTGATGACAGACTTCGAAATGTAGATATCGTTACGGTTAGCCATCGACGAGAGGCGTATCAGTAGTGCCATTTAACATATCAAGACAATTTCGGCATGTACGTGGTTGCCGAAGGCATGCGCACCACGCAGGCGGTTTATGCGATGACACAGAGACTGGGCCTCGACATGCCGATCACCAGCGAAGTGTATCGCATGTTGTTCGAGCACAAAAATCCCAAACAAGCGGTGAATGATTTGATGAGCCGCGAAGCAAAGATGGAGAGGTTTGGATAAAGGCTCCGCGCAATGGCAAAGGCTTACGCAAAGGCGCAGAGCAGCAAAGGTTTCGCAAAGGAAAGCACTTCCACCGAGAGGCACCGAAGTCACCGAGACTCGCCGAAGAGTTTTTTCGGTGACACTCGGCGGCTTCGGTGAAATTCGGTGGATGAGTTTTTAATAATTCTGATCACGGACGATCTTTATACACAACGGAGTTCACATGATACCTGCTTTGATCAATCGCGAAAGAACATACATTGCCACCATCGGCCAGCACGTGGGCAAGGAAGCGAAGCTGTACGGCTGGCTCTATAACGCGCGGCACAGCGGCAAGCTGTGGTTTCTGCTCATGCGCGACGGCACGGGCATTATGCAGTGCGTGGTGTCGCTAAAAGACGTGGGCGAAGAAGTCTTTGCGCGCTGCGCACAACTCACGCAAGAGTCTTCGTTCGTCGCGACCGGCATGGTGCGCGAAGACAAGCGCGCGCCCGGCGGGTATGAGTTGACCGTGGGCAATATCGAGATCGTGCACGTCGCGAAAGATTATCCCATCACGCCGAAAGAGCATGGCGAAACGTTTTTGATGGATCATCGCCATTTGTGGCTGCGCTCTTCGCGACAGCATGCGATTCTGCGCGTGCGGCATGCGATCATCAAGAGCATTCGCGATTTCTTTGACTCGCGCGGCTTCACACTCATCGACGCGCCGATCTTTACGCCCGCTGCGTGCGAAGGCACAAGCACATTGTTCGAGACGGATTACTTCGGCGAGAAGGCGTATTTGACGCAAAGCGGCCAACTTTATATGGAACCCGCGTGTCTCGCGTTCGGCAAAGTGTATTGCTTCGGGCCCACGTTTCGCGCGGAGAAATCCAAAACGCGGCGGCATCTCACCGAGTTTTGGATGGTCGAGCCGGAAGTGGCGTACATGGATCTCGAAGGCGATATGCAGCTCGCGGAAGAGTTTCTCGAGTTCATCGTGCAAAACGTTCTCGCCACGCGGCGCGAGGAGTTGAAGATTTTGGAGCGCGATATTAGCAAGCTCGAAAACATCACGCGGCCGTTCCCGCGTTTGAGTTATGATGAAGCCGCAGCAATGCTCACCACACCCGAAGCGGTTGCGTTCGCGAAAGAAAAAGAAGCGCCACCCTTCGTGCCCGGCAATGATCTCGGCGGCGCGGATGAAACATATCTCACTTCGAAATTCGACAAGCCGGTGATGGTGCATCGTTATCCCGCGGCGGTGAAGGCGTTTTATATGAAGGCCGATCCCGAGCGGCCCGATCTCGCGCTCGGCGTGGACGTGCTCGCGCCCGAGGGCTACGGCGAAATCATCGGCGGCGGCCAGCGCGAAGATGACGTTGAGGTTTTGGAAGCCAAAATCCGAGAGCACAACTTGCCGATGGAAGCTTTTCAATGGTACCTCGACGTGCGGCGTTTCGGTTCCGTGCCGCATGCGGGCTTCGGCCTCGGCGTGGAGCGCACGGTTTCATGGATTTGCGGCCTGCATCACGTGCGCGAGACGATTCCGTTCGCGAGGTTGATGCATAGATTGTATCCTTAAGCGAATGAGAGAATCAAACTCAGAATAAAACTCTGAAAGTTTTGAGGTCACACACGGATCAAAAGCATACGCCGAAAAGCCAGAAGTTTTTTCCGCGTGCGTTTTTTGTTCAGTTTGAAACCTGCTCCCCGGAGTTTCGTTGCGGATCAAAAACACACGCGAAAGAAGCAGCTTTGCAGTGTGCGTTTTTGATCCGTGTATAGCACCAAAAGGGCTCGGTTTTCAGCGTGAATGAAAATCCGAGTTTGATTGTGCCCGTGAATTCAAAATAACCCCAGGCAGATGATATGAAAAAAGGCGTTCATCTTCTCATCAACGGCATGGTGCAAGGCGTGGGCTTTCGCTACTATGTCCATCGCTCGGCGCGGCGGCATTTGCTCACGGGCTGGGTGAAAAATTTGGAAGACGGCAGAGTGGAGGTGGTGGCAGAAGGCGATGAAGAGGAACTGCGGCTGTTCATCAAAGACATGGAAAAAGGCTCGCGCTTTTCCACGGTGAAAGACGTGAAGGTGGATTGGGAATCGTTCAGCAATAAATTTCGAAGTTTTGAAATCACAACCTAGCGCAGTTTGCAATTGGCGCTCACTAAACCAACGAGTGAATATGAGCATAGCATTAGAGCAATACATTCGCACAATCCAGGATTTTCCCAAGCCCGGCATCGGTTTTAAAGATATCACTACTTTGTTGAAGGAACCGCAGCCGTTTCGCGAGGTGATAGAGACCTTCGTAACGCACTTTGCGCAAAAGAAAGTGCAGAAGGTCGTGGGCATCGAATCGCGCGGATTTATTTTCGGCGCGCCGCTCGCGCTCAAGCTTGGCGCGGGTTTTGTGCCGGCGCGAAAACCGAAGAAGCTGCCGGCGGCCACGGTGCGCGAAGAGTATCAGTTGGAATACGGCACGGACGCGCTCGAAATGCACGCGGATGCGATTCAAGCGGGCGAAAACGTTTTGGTGATCGATGATCTGCTCGCAACCGGCGGCACGGCCTCGGCAGTCGTGCGATTGGTGGAAAAACTTGGCGGCAAAGTTGTGGGCTTGGGATTTTTGATCGAGTTGGATTTTCTCAACGGCCGCCGCCATCTTAGCCGCTATGACGTGCTCTCGTTGCTGCACGTGGCTTCGGAATAAACCGGAAATGAGTCTTGCATCCGCACGCGAATGTTGCTAAATTGTTTGCGCGCCCCTATAGCTCAGATGGATAGAGCAGAGGTTTCCTAAACCTTTGGCCGCAGGTTCGATTCCTGCTAGGGGCACGAAAGGTTGGTCGATAATGTTTAGCTAGCGCATCGGGATTTTAATCTAAAACACTTATAAAGGAAGTTGACTGCAATGCTAAAGCCTCAAAAACGACTCACGCGAGTTGAAAAGAAACACATGAAAGAGGATAAGCTGGTCACGTTTTGGTTCAAGGCCATCGAGTGGATCGAGCAATACCAGCAATATGTGTTGGGCGGGATAATCGCGGTGGTGTTGATCATCGCCGGCTTTTACTTCTACAACAATTACAAGGCGGGCCAGGAACAGCACGCTGCCGTCATGTTTGCAAACGCAAAGCGGCTCTATGACAGCCAAAGTTACGATGCCGCGGTGGATACGCTGGTGCGCATGACAAACGAATACCGTGGTACGCCGAGCGCGGGCGTGGGGACGGTCTACCTCGCCAACGCATTCATGTTCAAGAAGGATTATCCGGTCGCGGAACGTTACTATCGTGCCTACTTGGACGATTACGACGATGATCCGATTTTGAGCGCCGCGGCTTCCGCTGGCATTGCGGCCACTTTCGATGAACGCGGCGATTTTGCCAAAGCTGCGGAATTGTACGAAGCGGCGGCGAAGGAATTTTCCGAGAGCTACCGTGCGCCGGAACTGCTGTTAAGCGCCGCACGTTGCTATCGCTTTGCGCAAAAGGGTGATGCCGCTCTGCAAGTGCTCGGAAAGTTGGTGGAGAAGTATCCCAAATCCAAATTTGTGGAAGAAGCCAAGCTCATGCAGGCGGAGTTGAAATCCTAGCCGGAAAAAGCGCTTGCAATTTTTGGGTGTGCGTCTTATATTGCTCGCCAAGAAAGTGGGTTCAAAAGACCCACTTTTTTGTTGTTAGGGGTATTCGAAACCGAAAATGAAACGCCATGGAAAAATTACGGGAAGAATTGCTGGCCCTCGTCGCTCCGATTGTCGAACGGTTTGCGGTTGAATTGGTCGATCTGGAGCTCAAAGGCAGCAAATCGCATTTAGTGGTGCGTGTGATCGTCGATATGGCGGGAGGCGTTTTGATTGATACCTGCGCAGCAATAAGTCGTGCGCTTGCGGATGCTTTGGACACGAGAGACCTCATCGTGGGACGCTATCGCCTTGAAGTCTCCTCCCCGGGTACGGATCGGCCGCTGCGCTCGATGCGCGATTTCCAGCGCAATCTCGGGCGAGAAACACTTATTCGATATCGGCAAGGCGATGCGAGCGTGAACATCGAAGGAACGATACACGCCGTGTCCGAAACCGAAGTCGAGCTTGCATGCCAGGGCGCTGCACAGGCCATTCCTCTTGCAAGCATCGAATTCGGCAAACTCAAATTAAAGTGGTAGCCAAAAGGAACTTGGGAAATTATGAAAAGCGAAATCGCGGAAGCCTTCTCGCAGATTGTTAAAGAGAAGAACATCGACAAGGAACAATTAAGCGAGATCGTGCACTCCACCGTGATCGGCATGATCAAAAAGAAGTACGGCTCGGCGGATAATTTTGACGTCTTTGTACACTTGGATAAAGGTGAAATCGAAATCCACCAAACCAAGCAGATCGTCGAGGAAGTCCATGACGCGGTACGCGAGATTGACGTCGAAACCGCAAAAAAGACGGAGCCGGATTTGGAAGTCGGCGACGACTTTTTGGAGATTCTGGATCCCGCCACGTTCGGACGCCGTTTGATTATTTCCGCCAAACAAAATCTCAATCAGCGCATCAAAGACGAAGAGAAACGCGTCATCTCCGACGAGTTTGAAACGCGTATCGGTGAAATCGTGATGGGCGACGTGCGCCAAATCAGTCGAGGCGATTTGTTTATGACGGTTGATCGCACCGAAGTCGTGCTGCCCAAAAAGGAGCAAATCGAATCGGAACGTTATCGTCGTGGAGATCACGTGCGCGGCATCATCAAAGAAGTGCGGCGCACGAGCCGCGGGCCGGAAATCATCATCTCGCGCAGCGACCCGCAATTTCTCGTGCGCTTGTTCGAATTGGAAGTGCCGGAAATTTACGACGGAATCATTGAAATCAAAGGCGTGGTGCGCCAGCCCGGAGAGCGTTCAAAGATCGCGGTGTATTCGAATGACAAACGTATCGACGCCGTGGGCGCGTGCGTGGGCATGAAGGGCATTCGCATTCAAGCCGTCAGCAAAGAATTGAATAACGAAAAAGTCGACGTTATTCCATGGAGCTCGGACCGAGAAGTCTTCATCACGCGCGCGCTTAGCCCCTCCAAGCCCGTGCGCGTTTTGTTGGAAGATGAAAATCGCGCGATCGCCGTGCTGCCGGATGATCAAGTCTCGCTGGCCATCGGCCGCGGTGGACAGAATCGCCGCCTCACTAGCCGCTTGACGGGCTGCGAGATCGAGATCATGAAAGAATCCGAGTATCGCAAAGCGCTTGAAGAAGAGCGCGGCAAGGAGGTGCCGTTGGAATATGTCGCAGGCCTCAGTCAGTCCATGATCAGTAAGCTGCGGGATGCCAACATTCATACGGTGCGGGATTTAATGATGATCGGCGAGCAGGGCTTGATGGAGGTGAAAGGCATCGGCGAGAAGACCGCGGAAAAGATTTGGGCGCTCGTGCAAGCGCGTGAGGAGCACGGCGAAAATGCCCAGCTCGCAGCCGCGGAAGAAGAGAGTGAGCCTGAATCTAACGAGCATGAAATGTCAGATGACGAGCATGAAACCTCGGAAAATGAAGATGGAGTGGACACGGACACAGATGCGCCGGAGACCGGCGAAGTAACGGAACCAATCGATCAAAAAACGGAATGATCGAGTATTTGTCGGTACGCATAGGAAGGTTGTTAACGAATAGGGTAAGGGATTGACCACCACGAAGAAAAGAGTCCATCAAGTCGCTAAAGAATTCAATATTTCGAATGAAGCGCTCATCGGTTTTTTGGCGGAGCACGCTTTCGAAGTGCACAGTCCGATGACCGCCTTGACGGACGAAATGTATGAATTGGCCACCAAGCGGTTCATAAAGGAACCCGTGGCGCGAAGCGCGGATTATGAGTTCCGCAAACAAATTCGCGACAAGAAGCTCGAAGAAGAAAAGGAAAAAGCGCGCGCGCGCCAACAGTACGATGAGCGCTTGCGAGTGGCGGCGAATTTGATGGAGACGCGGACGCATGTGGCGTCGCGCAAAGCCGACGGTATCGCCGCGGCAAAGACGCGGGTTGGAAGGACGGCGCGCACCGCTCAGCAAGAAGTCGTGAAGCCGGGCGCGCCTGTGGAAGTGGGCGTGCCGCTGAAAGCCGTGCCCGAAGCCGAGCCGAAGCTAGAGCCGATCATGGCGAAAGCTTCCGAAGCCGCCGCGCGCATTGCGCCGGAAACGCCCGCCGAAGCTAAGCACTCTCCTACTTTGCAGCAACGCGTGGTTTCGCTCATCACGCCTCAAGATCTGCATGCCACGGCTCCCGTTTCGGAAGTTTCCGAGCGCGAGGTCAAGGTGGTCACGCCGGAAAAACCCAAGACTGAATCCAAAGGTGAAGAAACTGCCGACAAGAAAAAGAAGAAACGCCGGCGTCGCAAGAAAAAGCCTGCGAAACCGGATGCAGGCCTGCTAGAAGAATTGGGTGTCGATCTTGCTGAGGAAGCCGAGCCGCTCAAAGAAAAAATTCGTCATCTGGAAACACCGGAAGAGAGCAAGCGCAGCGCCAGCAAGAGAACCAAAAAGCGCAAGAAAAAGAAAATCAGCGAAGAGGAAATCGAAGAATCCATACGCCAAACTTTGGCGGCGATGGAAAGCGCGGGCAAGCCGCGTCCCAAACGCCGGCGTGAACGCGGTGAGCAAGGCGAGGCGGAGGCGGAAGATGAGAGCCGCATCAGCGTGCCCGAGTTCATTTCCGCGGCCGATCTCTCCAAATATTTGCACGTCGATCCGAGTGAAGTCATTCGCAAGTGCTTGAGCCTCGGCTTGATCATCTCGATCAATCAACGCCTGGACGGTGAAACGATCATGATGCTCGCCGATGAATTCGGATATGACGCCGAAATCGTGCAGGAATATGGCACGGATGAAGAGCTGGAGGAGAAAGATACGGCGGAGACGGAGGCACTACAACCGCGCCCGCCGGTGGTGACGATTATGGGCCATGTGGATCATGGCAAGACCTCTTTGTTAGATTACTTGCGCAAGAGCAACATTACCGCCGGCGAAGCGGGAGGAATCACTCAGCACATCGGTGCATATGAAGTTTCATTTAAAGACCGCGCGATTACGTTTCTCGATACTCCGGGCCACGAAGCTTTTACTGCCATGCGCGCGCGTGGTGCGAAGGCGACGGATATCGTCATTCTCGTTGTCGCCGCGGATGACGGCGTGCAGCAACAAACGCTCGAAGCTATCAGCCACGCCAGAGCTGCAAATGTGCCCATCGTGGTTGCGATCAACAAAATTGACAAACCGACGGCCAATCCGGATTCCATAAAGCAGCAGCTTGCCCAACATGGCGTGCTCGTCGAAAGCTGGGGCGGCAAAACGCAATCGGCGGAGATTTCTGCGAAGAAAGGCACAGGCATCGATCATCTGCTCGAATTGGTGTTGCTCGAAGCGGACTTGTTCGATCTTAAAGCCAATCCCAATCGGCGCGCGCGTGGCGTCGTGGTTGAGGCAGAATTGGACAAGGGTAAAGGCCCGGTTGCGACCGTGCTCGTCCAAACTGGCACCCTGTCTGTTGGAGATCCGTTTGTTGCCGGCCATGTGCATGGCAAAGTGCGCGCGATGTATGATGAGAACGGCCGCCGCGTGCTTGAAGCGCCGCCTTCCAAACCGGTTCGCGTCGTCGGTTTTTCCGGCGTCGCCAGCGCCGGAGACACGCTTTCTGTGATGGCTACGGAGCAAGAGGCGAAAGACATCAGTTTTAAGCGCCAACAACTCCGCCGTGCGCAAGATTTCCGCAAGGTCAAACACATGACGCTCGACCAGCTTTCCAAGCAGGTGAAGGAAGGCGCCGTCAAAGAACTGCGCATGATTGTGAAAGGTGACGTGGACGGCTCGGTGGAAGCACTAGCGGATTCGCTGCTCAAGCTCTCGACCAGCGAAGTGGCCGTGAATGTCATTCACAAAGGCGTGGGTGGCATCTCCGAATCGGACGTTTTGCTTGCCGCCGCTTCGGATGCCGTGGTCTTCGGTTTTCATGTGCGTGCCACCCAACAAGCGCGCGATACCGCGGAGCGCGAGAGCGTTGATATTCGCATCTATAAAATCATTTATGATGCCGTCAATGATGTGAAAGCCGCGCTCGAAGGCATGCTGGAGCCGGAGCTTTCCGAGCAAATCACCAGTTCGATCATCGTGCGCGAGACGTTCAAAGTTCCCAAAGTCGGAACTGTCGCCGGCTGCTACGTGCAATCCGGGAAAGTCAATCGCAACGACAGCATTCGGTTGTACCGCAATGACAAGCTCGTCCACGAAGGCAAAATCGCTTCGCTCAGACGCTTCAAAGATGATGCGCGCGAAGTGGCTTCCGGTTTTGAGTGCGGCATTGGCCTTGCTGGTTACGACGATATTCATGTCGGCGACGTGATCGAATCGTTCCAAGTTATCAAAGTCAAGCGCACGCTGGCCGCGGTGGCGGCAAATGAATGATCATTTCGCCTGCGCTTTTGATTTTGCCTGATCGAAGAAAGCATGTTTGTCGGCGTTTGCCAAATCGAGCTGCTCTTGCCGGAAAGCGAATCTCTCAAAGACAAGCGCTTCGTGCTCAGCAGTGTGAAAACCAAGATTCAAAACAAATTCAACGTGTCGATCGCAGAAGTCGGACACAATGATCTTTGGCAGCGTGCGGTGCTCGGCTTGGCCTTGGTGACCAATGAAAAGAAAATGGTTGATCAAGCCTTTAACAAGATTTTAGAGTTTCTGTATCAAGAGAACCGCCTCGAAGTGCTGCAACATCAAATCGAAATCTATTAACCGGCCTTCCCGTCTGAATCACGACCCGGCCCAAAGGATGCCATGTCAGTCAAACGCGCAACACGAGTCGCTTCGTTGCTGCGTGAAGTCCTCAGTGAAATTCTTGCCACGCAACTCAAAGACCCGTCCGTGGGGCGAGTTACCATCTCCCGCGTCACCGTTTCCGACGATATCAGACATGCAAAGGTTTTTTTCAGCTTGCTCGGCAAGGAAGGAGACCGCGAGAAAGCGCTCGCCGGATTGCGCCGCGCCGCCGGTTTTATTCGCGCGGAGATGGGCAAACGCGTGGAGCTGCGCTTCGCGCCGACTCTTGAATTTGTTTATGATGATACGGTCGACTACGCCGATCGGATCAATCGGCTCTTGAAACAAGTGCTGCCGCCGGAGGCGCGAGAAAATTCCCCACTTGAGCGCGGTGTTGGTGATGACGAGAAGAAAAGTTGACCGCAGAAAAGCGAAGTCTAATGATGAATGTGAAAGAGATTGCCGCTCAAAAGCACACCCCCCGAACTCCCCTCCAGGGGGGAATAACCGTGGGTGGAATTGATCAAGCCAACGCCACAATCTCTCACACGATATTAGCCCAAGGCGCGATCTGCAATCTCGATAAGCCCGAAGGCTGGACTTCATTTGACGTCGTTAACAAGCTGCGCGGCGCAAGCCGCATCAAAAAAGTCGGGCACGCGGGCACGCTCGATCCCTTTGCCACCGGTGTGTTGCTGATTTGCTTCGCGAGCGCAACCAAGCAAGTTGAAAGTTTGATGACGCTCGAAAAAGAGTACGAAGGCACGCTCGTGCTCGGCGTCGATACCGACTCGCACGATGTCACCGGCAAGATCGTCAATCAACGCGACGTCCCGAGTTTGACGCGCGAGCAACTCGAAACGGCATTGCAAAAATATCTCGGCGAGATCATGCAAACCCCGCCGATGTTTTCTGCCCTGAAAAAAGAAGGCCGCCGCCTTTACGACCTGGCGCGCGCCGGAGAGAATATCGAAGTCGAGCCGCGGCCCGTTTGTATTCATACGATTGAGTTATTGCACGTGAATCTGCCCGCAGTGACTTTGCGCGTCGCCTGCTCGCGCGGCACTTATATCCGCGCCCTTGCGCGCGATCTCGGCAATGATTTTGGTTGCGGCGCGTATCTCAAAACGCTGCGGCGCACGCGCATCGGAGACTATCGCAGCGCACAGAGTTTAACGGTCGCGCAGTTTGTGGAGAGATTGACGGACTGATATGCCGCACGTGTTTTTCAGCCTTGAGGAGGTCAAGCGCGATTCCGCGAGCGTGATCACTGTCGGCTCGTTCGACGGCCTGCACTGCGGCCATCGCATTATTTTGCACGAGCTGCGACACACGGCGCAACAACGCAACGCGAGCACGACCGTGGTCACCTTTGAGCCGCATCCGCAACTCGTGGTGCAACGCAACGCGCAAACGCCGCTTCAAATTTTAACCACGCTCGCCGAGAAACTGGAATTGCTGCAAGCGAGCGGCGTGGATCGCATCGTCGTCATTCCGTTCACGCAAGCGTTTTCGCAAACGCCCTCGGAAAAATTCGTGCGCGAAATTCTGTGCGGCGTCATCGGCATGCAAGCCGTCATCATCGGGCATGATCACAATTTCGGCAAAAATCGCGAAGGCGACGTGGCCACGTTGATGAGTCTCGGAAAAGAGTTGCGTTTTGAGGTGCGCGAGCTGCCGCCGTTCGAGATTGAAGGCACGGTCATCAGCAGCACGCGCATTCGCCAAGCGCTTCTTTCGGGTGAGATAGAAAAAGCCAATGCGTGGCTCGGCAGCGCGTATCGCTTCACCGGAAAAATTGTTCGCGGCGAAGGCAGAGGTCGAACTATCGGCGTGCCCACCGCGAATCTCGAACCCGTGCATGCGCACAAATTGATTCCCGCAAACGGCGTTTATGCCGTGCGCGTGAAATTGCGCGAGCAGATTTACGGCGGCATGATGAACCTCGGCACGCGCCCGACGTTCAACGGCCAAACGCGCACGCTCGAAGCGCATCTCTTCGATTTCGCGCGCGACATTTATGATGAACTCGCGGAAGTGCATTTTATCGCCAGGCTGCGCGCCGAGAAGAAATTCAATTCGAGGGAAGATTTAAAAGCGCAATTGCAAATTGATCGAGTAGAAAGTTTAAAGAAGTTGGCGGAAACAGGACTCTGATTTCATCATCTGATTTTCCGCCAATGTCATTCTGTAAGAATCTTCCCGCGTGCTTGAGAAGAGCTCCTGCGGAATGGCAATAAGAACGAAACATCATTATCACCTCTTGCCTGCACGCAGGCAAACTCAAACCAACTCCCAAGGAGAACCACATGGCTTTGACGAGCGCAAAGAAAACCGAAGTCATCACCAAGTACGGCGGCAGCGCGACCAACACCGGCAGCACCGAAGCGCAAATCGCGTTGCTCACCGAGCGCATCAACGGCCTCACCGGCCACTTCGACATGCACAAGAAGGATCATCACTCGCGCATGGGCTTGCTCAAAATGGTCGGCAAGCGCCGCCGCTTGCTGAACTATCTCGCAAACTCCGACATCGAGCGCTATCGCGCCATCATTGCGGAACTCGGCCTGCGCCGCTAGATTACTTTCTTCTCGCGTAGTTTGAAAGCTGCCCTGCGCCCCTCTCACATGTCATTCTGGAAGAGCCTTTCCTCGTGCACGGCACACATCCTATTTAAGCGGTGTGCGAGTGCTAGGGAAGATTCTTCCAGAATGACAATGCAAGGAGCGCGATCAAAAATCGCAACGGAGGAGTCCGCACTGTGATTGAAGTGCAAAACCTGATGCGCACCTACGGCCGCGATCCCGTGATCGAGCGCGTCACGTTCGAAGTGAAGAAAGGCGAGATTACCGGTTTTCTCGGGCCGAACGGCTCAGGCAAAACCACGACCATGCGCATTCTCACCGGCTATATGCCCATGACGCGCGGGCTTGCGCGCGTGGCCGGCTTCGACGTGTTCACGCAATCGCTCGAAGCGCGCCGCCGCATCGGTTATCTGCCCGAACAACCGCCGCTGTATCAAGAAATGACCGTCGCTTCGTATTTGGATTTCGTCGCGAAAGTCAAAGGCGTTGCAGGTCGCGAACGCAACAAGAGCGTCGCGGCCGCGATGGATCAAACCGCGATCACAAAATTTCGCGACGCCGTCATTCGCAAACTTTCAAAGGGCTATAAACAGCGCGTCGGCATTGCGCAAGCCCTCGTGCACAATCCCGAGGTCTTGATTCTCGACGAGCCGACGGTGGGATTGGATCCCGAGCAAATCATCGAAGTGCGCGAGTTGATCAAAAGCCTCGGCGGCAGCCACACGATTATTTTAAGCACGCACATTCTCTCCGAAGTGAGCGCCACGTGCGAGCGCGCGGTCATCATCGGGCAGCGGCCTTTTTATACAGATGAAGAACCGCGTCGCGCGTATCTCGCCGGCACGGTCGTCGCGCAAGACACGATTGCGAATCTCACGCTGCACATGCGCGGCGTGGGGCAGCTTTACTTGCAGATCGAAGGACCGGCGGAGCAAGTGCAAGCCAAACTCGCAACGGTCGCCGGAGTCAAAAGCGTCTCGTATCAAAGCGTGATGAACGGCAACGTCAATCGTTTCGAGATCGAAGCGGAAGCGGGCCGCGATCTGCGCCGCGAGTTGGCGCAAGCCGTCGTGCAAAGCGGCTGGGGCCTGCTCGAACTGCGCGCAAAGGATTCGAGTCTTGAAGAGGCGTTCCTGAAATTGACCCAGGAGATGAATTGAAGTCCCCCTTTGAAGGGGGATTTAGGGGGATGTGCTTTTTAGCGGAGTTCGATTGAACCTATTCCACATGCACGACCACAAAATGAATAACACCCCCCTGGCCCCCCTCAAGGGGGGAATTGCGGTGGGACATCACCTCGTAAAAAAAGAGGAACGATGCGAAATTTTCTAGCCCTCGTTGAACGCGAACTCAAGTCGTACTTTGTCTCGCCGCTGGCCTTCGTCGTGCTCGGATTTTTTTTGTTGGCCACCGGCGTGTTTTATTATATCATCGTCTCGTGGTTTGATCGCATGAGCATGATGGCCGCGATGCAGGCGCAGCAGTACGGCCAAATGCCGAAGATGAACGTCAACGAGCAAGCCATCCGCCCGTTGCTCGGCAACATCGCCACGATTGCCATGCTGCTTTTGCCCGGCATCACCATGCGCCTGTTCGCGGAGGAGAAGCGTCAAGGCACGATGGAATTTCTGATGACCGCGCCGCTCACCAATTGGCAACTCGTGCTCGCGAAATTTTCCTCGGCTCTGCTCTTTTATCTCACCATGCTCGCGGCCGCGGCGGTGCTAGTTGGCCTGCTCTTCTATTACGGCAATCCCGAACTCTATCCGGTGCTCACCGGATATCTTGGCTTGCTGCTCCTCGGCGGCTGCTTCATCGCCGTCGGCCTGTTCTTCAGCGCCATGACGGAGAATCAAATCATCGCGTTTGTGAGCACGTTCGCAACCAACCTCGCGATTTATTTCGCGGCCTGGTTCGGCAATATGAATGAAGCGGGCTTCGGCAAAATTTTTTCCGTGCTCTCGCCGTTTGAGCACTTCGATGATTTTGCCAAAGGCGTGATGGATACTAAGCATATCGTTTTTTATCTCAGCTTCATTTTCGGCTGGCTCTTTCTTACTTATGTGATTTTGGAATCCTCGCGCTGGCGCGGATTTCAAGGCAAGAGAGTCAATGTTGCTTTGCCCGTCACCGTCGCGGAGTTGGCAAAAGCGCTCGGGCGCAAAAGCGATTTAGTTTTGGAAAAAGGCCGCGCGTTCGGTGTGACCACGCAAGAGCAAGCGATTGCGGATAAGGCAGTCGCGGTCGAGATGGCTTCGCAATTCGGCTATGATGCGGAGGTGACGACGCGATGAAAAAACTCAGCACGTATTTAGGCGCGCTCGGCGTGCTCTTGCTCGTAATCGGCGGCAGCAGTTATTATCTGCGCGCCACCTGGACGTGGTTCGAATATGCGACGCTCGGCGCGGGCGGTGCGCTCGCGTTGCTCTATCTCGCATTGAATGCGAAAGAAATTTATGCGGCGTTCACGCGGCGCGGCGCATTGCAAACCGCGAATGCCGTGCTCATGACCGCGCTGGTGTTCACATTGCTGGGTTTCATCGTTTTCTTGTCGGATAAACACGGCAAGCGCATCGACACCACCGCGGCGCAACAATTCAGCCTCGCCGATCAAACCGTGAAAGTGCTGCAAGCTTTGCCGGAAGATTTGAGCGTGAGGTATTTCTACAACCCGCAGGAGCAGGAATCGCGCTATGTTGATTTGCTGAAGGAATACGCCGCGATCACCCCGAAATTCAAACACGAATTGATCGACCTCGATCGCAAGCCCGACCTCGCGCGCGAGTACAACGTCACGAGCTACAACACCACCGTGCTCACGTATCGCGGCATCAATGAAAAATTCAACGGCGCCACCGAAAGCGATCTCACCAACGCCGTCATCAAAGTCACCCGCGAGGAGAGGAAGAAGATTTATTTCACCACGCATCACGGTGAGAAGGACATTGACAGTTCCGAGCGTGTGGGCATGAGCGCCGCGCGGCAAATCATCAAAGAGAAGAATTATGAAATCGCCAGGGTCGCGCTGCTCGATAGCGGCCGCGTGCCGAGTGATTGCGCCGTGCTCGTCATTGCCGGGCCTTTAACGCCGTTTCTGCCGCAGGAAATCGAGATGGTGAAAAAATATTTGAAGCTCGGCGGCGCGCTCTATCTGTTGCTCGACACGAAGAGCCCCGCGTTCAGCGAAATTCTTTCTGAGTACGGCATCACTGCGGGCAACGATCTCGTGATTGATGCCTCCGGCGTCGGCCAACTTTTCGGCGCGGGCGCGAACATGCCCGTGGTGATGAGCTACGCGGATCACGCCATCACGCGCGACTTCGGCGAGTTCATGACCGCCTATCCCGAGGCGCGTTCGCTCACACTCGCGAAGCCTGCGCCCACGGGCATTGAGGCCACGGCCTTCGCGCAAACCAGTCCGAACAGTTGGGCGGAGAAAAATCCCGTTGCGGCGAAAGGGGAGAAGGTGAAGTTCGATGCCGGTGAAGACGTGCGCGGCCCGATCACGCTCGCCATTGCCGCGAAGCGCAGCGCCTCGAGCAATCTCGGCAATGATCAAAGCGGCGAAGGCGCGCGCGACAGCCGCCTCGTCGTGTTCGGCGACGCGGACTTTGCGACAAATTATCTTTTCGATTTTCAAAAGAACGGCGATCTGTTCATGAACGCATTGAGTTGGCTCGCGGAAGAGGAAGATTTGATCTCCATTCGCGCGCGCGACCCCGAAGACCGCCGCATTAGCCTCACCGGCGCCGGCTCGCGCGTGCTCATGCTCTTCAGCGTCGTGCTGCTCCCGCTCGCCTCGTTCATTGCCGCGATTGCGATTTATGTGAAGAGGAAGTAGGTTGGGCAGAAGTCATGGGCAAAAACAAAAGCCCTCACGCAAAGGCGCAGAGCCGCAAAGAAAAACTATTGGTCTCGTTACCAAACTCCGTTTGGTAACGCGCTTGTTCGGGAAACTCCGTTTCCAACGGTGAAATTTTCCATTGCACGGTTGAGCAAAATGTTCTAAAATTGTTTGCACGATGAGCATGCACAATCCACCGCATCCAGGCGAGTTCATGCGAGAAGTTTATCTTGAGCCACTCGGATTGAGCTATCGCACTGTAGCCGCAAAGCTCAAAGTCGCGCCGTCAACTTTCAACCGACTCGTGAAAGGACAGAGTAACGTCTCCTCGGAGATGGCGTTGCGTCTTGCGAAGACGCTGGGCCGTTCGCCGGAGAGTTGGTTGATCATGCAAAATAATTACGATCTGTGGCAGACGAAGCAATCTCTCGACCTCGAAGAAGTGGAAACGTTGGCGCTTGTTTGAATCATGGCTTCAATTCGGATGACAGAAGTAAAGCAGCGTTTTACAAACATTGGGCAGTCCGCGATCAGCCGCTCCCGCCGAGTGCAATTTTCAGAAAAGCACGCGCTCTTCCCGCCACGCGCCTACAATCAGCTCGCTGAAAAGTTGAATACGTTTCATTTGAGTTTTTTGTGCACATTTTATCGGAAGATCGTCACTTTCGAAGAGGCCGACGATGATAGCGATTGAGCTTTCGAAGCCGCTCGAAAAACACCTGCGCAACGTCGTGCAAGAAAACTACGGCGGCGATATGCAGATTGCCATAAAAGTTTTTTTGAAGCTGCACGAGAAATACGGCTGGCAAGAGCAATTCCTCCAAGATGTCAAAGCCATTCGCTTGGAAGTGCGGCGCAGAGGCCACGTCAAATTGAAGACGATTGACGCGGCAATAAATAAGTACCGAAACAACATGGCTCTTCAAATCAAAAGCTGCCCGACCTGCGGCAGCAAGAAGATCAAACTGGTTTGCAAGGACATTACGCACACGTTCAAAGGGCAAACTTATACCGCGCCGTCGATCGAGTATTACGAATGCCCCGCTTGCGGCGAGCACGTTTATGACCACGACGCCATGCGCAAGATCGAAAGCTATTCTCCGGCGTTTGCGCACAAGCGGGCTGCGGGCAAAAAGGCGGTGGCAAAAGCGGCGTAGCGCGCGAAGCGATCATTTTTCAAGAGGTGATGCCCATGAAGACTTGGCAAACATTGGATGCGGTCGAGCGCAGCCCCGATAAAGTGAGCGGCAGTTGGGTGTTTCGCGGCACCCGTGTTCCCGTTGCCGCGCTGTTCGAAAATCTCAGAGACGGCGCAACCATCGAACAATTCCTCGAATGGTTCCCAGGCGTGACGCGCGCGCAAGTGGAGGCCGTGTTAAATCACGAAGTGATGGAATTGGCGGATGCGGTGCACGCATGAAGATTGGCAACAAAGCAAACAAAGTCGGACTTTGCAGCGATGGATTTCAACGAAGGCTTTAGTCGCGAATAAGAATCTTGCTTCATTCACGTTTGCAAAGTCCGACTTCACTTTTGCTGCGGTGGCGTGTTGGGAACGGAGAGCAGACGCGCGCTTGCGAGCAGCCACATGCCACGCCTACGGCGTTTGAGATTTGGGGGGAACGGCTTTGCTATACTCGTTACGGGTTGGTTTGTAAGTCCCTTAACGTGTCATTCTCTGGAAGAATCTTCCCTCGTGCTCGGAAGAAACTCAAGCTCTGAAGCGCGTCGCGAGCACTGGGGAAGTTCCTTCCAGGATGACATTGCGGTAGAGTAGAATTACAAATCAACCTGAAAGCAGTGTATAAACGTGTCATCTCTTGCGGGATTAAAAGCAGAGGGGCGGGTTATGAAAGAAAGTGGCGCTCGGAAGTCTGTGAAAAATTAACAGAACTAGATCCGATATGAAAAAATTCAAACGATATTCTTTGCCAATCTTTATTCCTGTTTTCACACTCATCTACGAAAAGTAATTTATAGATGAAACCCACCACCACCCTCGTCCTCGTCCTCATCGTCCTCGCCCTCGGCGCGTTTGTTTATTTTTATGAGATCAAAGGCGGAGAGGAGCGAAGCAAAAGCGAGGAAGCGGGCAAAAAGATTTTTGCGCTCGAGGCGGATTCGGTGCGGGCGATTCGTTTGCAAGAATCCGGCTTTGCGTTTGAGAAGCGCGGCAGTGCTTGGCATCTCGTTGCGCCGGTGGAGTATCTTGCGGATGAGGGCGCGGTGCGTGCGTTGCTCAATCGCATTGCCTCAGCGAAGCGCGAGCGCGAGATTACGAGCAGCGCGGCGGAGTATCGCAACTATGGCCTGCTCCCGCCGAGCGAAACCATCGTGCTCGAATATCAAAACAAAAAAGATACGCTGTACTTGGGCGATAAGAGTGCGACGAACGCGATGGTCTATGCGCGACGTGGTAGCGATCCGCACGTTGTGCTCACGGAAGCAGCAGTGCTCACGAACGCGCAAAAAACTCTGCGCGATTGGCGTGATAAAAGTTTGATGAAATTCGAAACGAACGAAGCTACGCGGCTTTCGCTCACCACACCGAGCGGACGCTTTGATCTAACCAAAAAAGGCGAGCAGTGGCAACTTGATGCGCCCGTGCGAGCCGAGGCGGATGCGAACAAAGTCTCTTCAATCTTGAGCAAGATAAGCTACAGCCGCGTGACCGAGTTCGCGGCGGAGAGTTTGGAGGACGCCAAATATTATGGCTTGGATAAACCGAGTTATATTTTTACTATTACGCTCGCAACGAATGGCGCACAGAAGACGATGCAATTTGGCCGGAGCACGAGCGTGGGATATTATGCGCACGACCCCTCGCGTTCACAAGTGTTCCTCGTGGATAGCACGGTGGTGAATGAGTTGCGCGTCGATGCGATGGCGTTGCGCAACAAGCGCGTGGCGCAGTTTGAAAGCTTCCGCGCGGATTATCTCGCGTTGCAATATCCCGACACGTTGATCGTGTGCGAGAAAGATACGGCCTCGCAATGGCGCATGACTGCGCCGGATTCTGCGAAGGCGAAGAGTTGGAAAGTTTCGAATGTCATTGGCGCGTTGGCAGATTTGCAGGCCGTGACATTTGTCGATGAAAATAAAACAGAGCTAACGCTCTATGGACTTGATAAACCCCGCGCTGCGATTCTTGCAAAAGAAAAGGGCGCTGAACTGGCTCACGTGCTGATTGGCAAAGCGAAGGGCGACCGGGTCTATGTGAAATCAGCGGACAGTCCGATGGTTGTGCTCGTAAAGAAAGAAGAAGCCGATCGCCTGATTGTGGCCGTGAGCGAATTGAAAGAATAAAGAGGAGATCATCGTAATGATCTGTAGGAAAGAAACCGAGCTGAACGGGAAAAAGTTCAGCATCGAAACGAATCGCGTGGCCAGACAGGCCCATGGCGCGTGTTGGGTGCAATATGGCGATACCATCGTCATGGCCACTGTGGTCGGCGCGGAAGAAGCCGTCGAGGGCCAGGACTTTTTTCCCTTGTCCGTTGATTATCGTGAGAAGGCGTTTGCCGCCGGGAAAATTCCGGGCGGATTTTTCAAACGCGAGGGCAAGCCTTCGGAGAATGAAGTGCTCTCCGCGCGGTTGATTGATCGCGGCATTCGGCCGCTTTTCGCGGAAGATTACAAGTGCGAAGTGCAAGTGATGGTGTCCGTGCTCTCTGCGGATAAAGAGAACGATCCCGACGTGCTCGGCATCTCCGCGGCGTCGATGGCGATTTTGCTTTCGGGCATTCCGTGGGAAGGGCCGATTGCGGGCGTGCGCGTCGCGCGCCTCGAGGGCAAGTTCGTGGCGAATCCCACGCACGATGAGCTGGCGCAGAGCGATCTCGATCTCGTGATTGCGGCGACCGAGGATTCCATTCTCATGGTCGAAGGCGAGGCGCAAGAAGTCAGCGAAGCGGAGATGGTCGAGGCGTTGGCGTTCGGGCAAAAGATCGCGGCGCAATTGATTCAAGTGCAAAAGGCCGTGGCTGCGGAAGCGGCGAAGCCCAAGCGCACGTTCACGCCCGCGCCGGTGCCGGATGGTTTGGAAGCGCGCATCAAAGACATGCTCGCGCCCAAGCTCGGCGAGTTGTTGTTCGAGGCGGATAAACAAACGCGGCGCGACAATCTCAAAGCGCTTTATAAGAGCACGACGGAAGCGTTGCAAGCGGATTATCCCGAAAGCGAAGCGCTGGTCGGCGAGATCATTCACAAGATCGAAAAACATCTCGTGCGCAAGATGATCATCGACAAGGGCCGCCGCCTCGACGGACGCGGGCCGCAAGACATTCGCCCGATCCATTGCGAAGTCGGCGTGTTGCCGCGCGTGCACGGCACGAGCATTTTTACGCGCGGCCAAACGCAAGTGCTTGCCGCGGTCACGCTCGGCACGAAGGTCGATGAACAAAAGATGGATGAACTCGAAGGCGAGTTTTATAAGAGCTACATGCTGCACTACAATTTCCCGCCGTTCAGCGTCGGCGAGATTCGCCCGTTTCGCGGTCCTGGCCGTCGCGAGATTGGCCACGGCAATTTGGCGGAGCGTTCGCTCAAACCGGTGATGCCGAACGAAGGCACGTTCCCCTACACCGTGCGCGTGGTCGCGGAGGTGCTCGAATCGAACGGCTCGTCTTCGATGGCAACGGTGTGCTCGGGCTCGCTCGCGTTGATGGATGCGGGTGTGCCGATCAAAGAAGGCGTGGCCGGCATCGCGATGGGCTTGATAAAAGAAGGCAACAACACGGTGGTGCTCACCGACATTCTCGGCGATGAAGATCATCTCGGCGACATGGATTTCAAAGTCGCAGGCACGAAGAGCGGCATCACCGGTTTTCAAATGGACATCAAGATCAAAGGCATGTCCGCGGCGATCATGGCCGAAGCCTTGGAGCGTGCGCGTGTGGCGCGGCTGCACATTCTCGGCATCATGAATCAAACGTTGAGCGCTTCGCGTCCGGAGCTTTCGCAGTATGCGCCGCGCATTATCACCGTGAAGATTCCGACGGATTGCATCGGCATGGTCATTGGGCCGGGCGGCAAGACCATTCGCGAACTCACGGAGCGCACGGGCACGACCATCGACATCAACGACGACGGCGTGGTGACGATTGCCTCGGTGGATGCGGAAGCGTGCCAGAAAGCGGCGGGCATTATCGAAGGCATGGTGCGCGGGCCGGAGGTCGGCAAGGTTTACAAAGGCACGGTGAAAGGCATCAAAGAGTTCGGCGCGTTCGTCGAAATTTTACCGGGCCGCGAAGGCTTGCTGCACATTTCGCAGATCGACCACAAACGCATCGCGCGCGTCGAAGACGTGTTGAAGATGGGCGATCAAGTGGAAGTCGAGCTGCTCGAAATCGGCGACGACGGCAAGATGCGGTTGAGCCGTAAGTCGCTGTTGCCGAAGTAAATTTTGATTTGGCAGAATGATTATTCGGCAGGATGATTTTCTGTTGCAGGTAGACGAGGTTGGCCCCAACGGATAGATTAAGCCCAACTGATAAAGTTTTTTCTTTTCATCCGTTGGCCTTTATCTATCCGTTGGAGACAAAAAAAACAGAATCATTCTTCCTAAGAATTATTCTGCCGTGTGCTTTGAAAATCGTTTTTGTCGGAAATAGTTTCGCTTAAATCAAACCGTGATCGATCAAACCCAACATCAGAAAACGATATTGCCGAACGGCGTGCGCGTGGTGACGGAGCGGATTCCGCACGTCCGTTCGATTTCACTCGGCCTTTGGATTGAAGTGGGCACGCGCGATGAAATGCCGGAAGAGAACGGCATCTCGCATTTCATCGAGCACATGATGTTCAAAGGCACGCGCCGCCGCAATTCGAAAGAGATTGCCGAAAGCCTCGAAGCGGTCGGCGGCCATCTTAATGCTTTCACCGGCAAAGAGGTCACCTGCTATTACGCTCACTTGTTGGATGAACACCTTCCCATTGCCATCGACGTGCTCAGCGACATTCTCACCGATTCCGTGTTCGATCCCGAAGAGATGAACAAAGAGCGCGGCGTGATCATTGAAGAGATCAATGCGGTTGATGACACGCCCGAAGATTTGATTCACGAGCTGTTCTTCAATGATCTTTATCCCGATCATGCGCTCGGCACTTCGACGCTCGGCACGCGCGAAACGGTTTCGAGCTTCACGCGCGAGCAGCTTTTCGCTTTCACACAAAAACATTACACCCGCAATCGGCTCGTGGTTTCCGCGGCGGGCAACATCGAGCACGAGGCTTTGCTCAAATTACTCGAAGGCCGTTTGGATATTTTGCCGAGCAACGGCCCGCGCAAACTGATCACGCCGACCGCGGCGCGCAGCATGGGCACGGTAAAGGAAGACGTGGGCGCGCAAACGCACATTTGCCTCGGCACGCGTGCGCTGCGTTTTGATGACACGAGAAAGTTCAACTTTCTGGTGATGAACACATTGCTCGGCGGCGGCATGAGCTCGCGCCTGTTTCAGAACATTCGCGAGAAACACGGCCTGGCCTATTCGATTTACTCCTTTCACGATTTCATGTACGACACCGGCATTTTCGGCACGTACCTCGGCACCGACCCCGAGCGCGAAGGACAAGCCGTGAAGTTGTTGAAAGCAGAGCTTGCGCTTTTGCGTGATGAAAGAGTCGCGGCGGACGAGCTGGCGCGCACGAAGAATCAATTGAAGGGCAGCTTGCTGCTCGGGCTTGAAAGCACGAGCAGCCGGATGAATCGTTTGGCGAACATGGAAATCTATCTTGGCCGCTACTATTCACTCGACGAAGTTGTTGAAGGCATCGAAGGCGTGAATGCGAAAGACATGCAAACGCTCGCGCAGGAGTTGTTTGAAGAAGAGCAGCAGACGTTGACGGTGATTCGGCCTTCGCAGGAGGAGCACGAGGAAGAATAAATCTTTGGCAGAATGATTTATCGGCAGAATAGTTTTATCATTCTGCCGTGAAATTATTCTGCCCTAAATCTTTTCCCCTTTCTAATCCACGGTTTCGAGCGGTTCACCTCAAGCAAGAGGGAGGAGTCATGCTGATCGGCGTTCCCAAAGAAATCAAAACGAATGAGAATCGCGTTGCGTTGCTACCGGTCGGCGTCGAGCTGTTGAAGGCGCAAGGCCATGAAGTTTGGGTTGAAACGAATGCGGGTTTCGGCAGCGGATTTGTTGATGATGATTACAAGCGTGCCGGTGCGAAGATGGTCGCGAACCCTGCTGAAATTTACAGCAAGGTTGATATGATCATGAAAGTAAAAGAGCCGCTGCCCTCGGAGTATCCTTTTCTGCGCGAAGGCCAGCTCGTGTTCACGTATTTTCACTTTGCCGCTTCGCGCGAGTTGACCGAGGCGGTGATCAAATCGAAATGCATTGCCATTGCCTATGAAACCGTGCAGACCGAGGACGGCGCATTGCCGCTGTTGATCCCGATGAGCGAGGTCGCGGGCCGGTTGGCAATTCAAGAAGGCGCGCGCTGTTTGGAAAAATTGCACGGCGGCCGCGGCGTGTTGCTCGGCGGCGTGCCGGGCGTGGAGCCGGCGAACGTTGCGATCATCGGCGGCGGCGTGGTGGGATTGAATGCCGCGAAAATGGCCGCGGGCATGGGCGCGCGCGTGACGATTCTCGATTTGAATCTCGATCGGTTACGCTATTTGGATGACGTCATGCCCAGGAACGTGCAAACCGTGATGTCCAATCCGGCCAACATTCGCAAAGCGATTGCGCAGGCCGATCTCGTGGTCGGCGCCGTGCTCATTCCGGGCGCGAAGGCGCCGCGCCTCGTCACGCGCGAGATGTTGAAGCTGATGAAGAAAGGCTCGGTGATTGTCGACGTCGCGGTCGATCAAGGCGGCTGCGTGGAAACGATTCATCCTACCACGCATGAGAATCCCATCTATGAAATCGAAGGCGTCGTGCATTATGGCGTGGCGAACATGCCGGGCGCGGTGCCCATGACTTCCACGCATGCGCTCACGAATGCGACGTTGCCGTATGCGCTGAAGATTGCAGACCTAGGCTATCCCGCATGTGTGAAGGCCTCGCCCGCGCTCGCCAAGGGCGTGAACATTGCGTCTGGCAAAGTGACGTACAAAGGTGTGGCGGAGGCTTTTGGTTTGACGTATACCGCGTTAGAAGCAGCCATGAAATAGGCTGTCTTGGGTTTTATTGCAGTGGGTGGAATTTGCAATGACGCGATCGTTTTCAAAAAAACGCGCGGCTATGCGACTGCGGATGACCGGTCGTCCGCGCGCAGAAGTAAAGTTGCAGAATCGCTGGCGGTCTACACGTCGACGCGCGGGCGCAAAAAAATCTTGCGTTGGCAAATAGGCGGTATTCCAGCCACAGATGGAGCTTGGCGCTTCGCCACGCGCAATGATTTGTTCGCGCATTTGGAAAGCGCGGTGCGTTTGGCGAAAGAGTGCTTTAGGAAAAGCGATCAATAAAAATATAAAATCTTAGCTTCACTCCCCACCGCTATGAAACTCCGCGTGCCCCATACTTATGTTCTGCTCTTCATTCTGCTGCTGCTCGCTGCGGTTTCGACGCACTTCATTCCTGCCGGCGTTTTTGACCGCATGGAAAAAGAAGGCCGGCAAATCGTAGCTCCAGGCTCTTTTCATCTCGTTGCGGCAAAGCCTGCGAGTGTTGTCGATGTGTTCATGGCGTTCCCCAAGGGACTGCTCGAAGTCAGCCACATCGTGTTTTACATTTTTATTGTTGGCGGTGCGTTCGGAGTAATTGCTGCGACCGGCGCAATCGACGCGGGCATTCATGCTTTGGTGCAGGCATTGGGAGAATTTCAAAACGTTTTGGTGCCGGCGCTCACATTTGCGTTTGCAGTCGGCGGCGGTACGTTTGGAATGGCGGAGGAGACTTTGCCGTTCCTGCCTGCGCTCGTGTTGTTGAGCCGCTCGCTGGGTTATGATTCCCTAACCGGCGGTGCCATCGCACTCGTCGGTGCGAATGCCGGGTTTGCGGGCGCCTTTCTGAATCCTTTCACCGTCGGTGTGGCGCAGGGCATTGCGGGCTTGCCGCTGTTCTCGGGCCTCGAATTTCGTTTCGGCGTTTGGTTGATGCTCGCGCTGGCAACCGTGCTTTATGTTTCGCGTTATGCCGCTCGTGTGAAGCGTGAACCGAAAAGCAGCCCAGTCTTTGCGCTTGATCAACAAAGAGCGCCGGTGGAAGATGCGACCTCTAAAGTGAAGCTGCAACCGCGACAGGCGCTCGTGCTTGTGTTCTCTATGCTCGCTTTCATTGCGCTCATCCACGGCGCTCTGCAGTTGGGCTGGGGCATCAACGAACTTGCAGCACTTTTTTTTGCGCTGGCGATCATCGCGGGGCCTTTGGGCGGACTTTCTTTGAATGCCACCGCGGAGAAATTCATCGAAGGCGCGGCCTCGCTCACCGGCGGCGCTTTGGTGGTGGGATTAGCGCGCGCGACGTTGGTCGTGTTGACCGAGGCGCATGTTATCGACACAATCATGCTGGCGCTTTCAAATGTTGTGCGCGAGCTGCCCTCGCAAGTGAGCGTGCTCGGCATTTATGTTTCGCAGGTGTTGCTCAATTTTATCGTGCCTTCCGGCAGCGGGCAGGCGGCGATTTCGATTCCATTGCTCGCGCCGCTTTCGGATTTGCTCGGCGTGACCAGACAAACCATGGTGCTCGCGTATCAATTCGGCGACGGCTTCACGAATGTGTTCACGCCGACGCAGGGTTACTTCATGGCGGGCCTCGCGCTCATCGGCATTCCGTGGAATATTTGGGCGCGCTGGCTCTTCCCTTTGCTTATGATATGGCTGGCGCTCGGCCTTGTCGCCTTATTGATCGCACATGCAATTGCACTTGGCCCGTTTTAATTGAATGCCAAAGGAGAAAAACGCGAACGCTGATTTTCTCGAAAAGACTTTGCTGCATGCGGATTGATGACATTAACAGCCATCATGCCAAAGATCAGCAGCCTTTTCGGTTTTATTTGCGTTCGGCGCTTTTGTGAGTTTCGAGGATGACTCATCCCGTTGTACTCTCTTATCATTTGGTTGATCACCGATTTGATTTCGGCATCACGTGGGTGACGCCGCGGCGGTTCGAGCGGCAAATGGCGTGGCTCGCCGAAGCAGGTTACCGCACGCTTTCACTCTCCAATTGTTTGCAACCCGATTTTCATGTTCCCCCCAAAGCTGTTGTGCTCACCTTCGATGACGGCTATCGCGCGTTGATGCAGCACGTGCTGCCCGTGCTGGAGCGCTGCGGTTTCGTCGCAACCGTTTTTCCGGTAGCGGGATATGTCGGCGAGCAGAACCGTTGGGACTACAATCTTTTCTGGCGCAGAATGTGGCATCTTGATTGGAATGAATTGCGCGAGCTTTTGGCCGCGGGGTGGGAGGTGGGCAGCCATTCGATGCGCCATGCTTATTTGCCTGCACTCTCGCGCGCAGCATTATCGCAAGATTTGCGCGATTCAAAAGATATGCTAGAGCAAAACCTGCAGATTCCGATTCACCATCTTTCACTGCCATTTGGGCGGGGAAATTTTCGTGTGCTTGCATGCGCTTTAGACGCCGGATATGCCAGCGTCGCAACTTTGGGGCAGGAATTTGATCTTGCGGACAGAAGCTTCTCGGGAAATCATGCCGATCGCAGGCTTCGCCTGTTCTCGCGCCGCGGGATTTATCTGCATGATACGCTGCACAGCTTTCGCCGCCGCGTGCAAGCTCCCATCAATTCTCCAAGCGAACGACTCCGGCAACAAGCGATCAGTGTATTCTCGTATGGCACAGTGCTGCTCAAAGCTTTGCGCCAACCCCAGCATGGAGAAAAAAGCCTTGAAATTTAAGCCAAACTTTCTCAGCTTGATGGCGTTGTGAGCCCCGAGAGTGCGGAGTAAAGCATGAACACACGCCGAACCAAAAAGCAATCGTATACGATTCGTGAGGTGAGCCAAATCACTTCGCTGAAGTCGTATGTGCTGCGCTATTGGGAAACCGAGTTTGACGAGTTGCGCCCGAAGAAAGATCGCAACGGCAATCGCACGTATCGCATTGAGGACATCAAACTCATTTTTCTCATCAAGAAGCTGCTGTATGAAGACAAGTATACGATCGAAGGCGCGCGCCAGCGTTTGAAGGCCGCGCAGAAGAGTGGGCAGCAACTGGATTTCTCCTTTGATCGCCTGCGCAAAGAAGACGCTGCTTTCGAAATTAAAAGGGGTTTGGAGGAAATACTCGTGCTGCTCAACCAATCCAATCATCAGGAAAGCGTGATTCGAAAAGTCACGGTTGTTGCAGATCATCAAAAGAAAAAATCTCCAAAGCGCGTTCGTCAGCCTGCGCTTCCCGATAATCTTACCGCCGTTTCTTCCAACGGTATGCACTTGCCTTCGGACACGATTACGGACTAAATCAACACCCGATTTTTGTGTTCATCGCCAAACTCTCGCCGCCCCAAATCCCGCTGCCTTCGAATCAACTGGAGGTTGATCTCCATAGTGAGGAAACATGAAAATTTCGCTCAAATTCATCCTGGCTTTCGTGTTGTGTTATGGTACCCTCGGCGCAAGGCTAGACGCGCGTGCACAGACTCTTGGGAAGCCTTCTTGGTCGAAAAAGTTGAGCACGCGCACGGTATTTTTTCATGAAGGTTGGTCGCGGGAGTTTTTGCTCAAAAAAGCTGCACATGTGGTCGCGCTGCTGCAGCTTTCTGCCAATACCAATTGGGAAGATGCTGCCCGACCTGCGGCGCTGTTGTCGATTGCTGTCGATGGCCGGTTGTGCTCACACCTCGTGACTTATGCCGGCAAAGAATATCATCCTTACGAAGTGCATCTCGGCCTCGTGCCCGAAGGGCTGCACACGTTGGAGATTCTGCGCGCTGATACCACGGAGGCAAAGATCGAAATGCGCATCGTCAATGTGCAGATCGAGGTCTATGAGAGCGAGCATCCGTATTATCCCGTTCTCGCGCACGCCCCGATTCTCTTTGGCCGTAAAGAGATGCGCACTTCCGACGTTCCGCTGTTGCTGGCGTATGATCTTCATTGGGAGGGCAATGTTGCCGGCACACGCTTGCAAACCATCGCGTACACGATGATATTCAGCAATGAAGACGGCGGCACGCCGCCGCCAGGTTTGTTGCATCGGTGGGGGCGATACACCGACATCGAATGGGTCTATCGCGTCGAGCTGGCGGCCGATGGCAGAAAACGCGCACACGCATACTTTCAAGGCAAGGAACACGAAACGTTGCCGTTTCGCGGCGGCTTTGAAAATGATCAACCCACGTTGCAGGTTGCTACTTTGAACAACATGTTCTCCGATACGCTCACGACCAAGTTGCGCTTTTCTTTGCCGCCGAGTTTGGAAATGCCGGTCGAGGGCCCGCGCGAGCGTCTCATGCTCGAAGCGCCGTGGCTTTGGCAAATAAGCGCTGCGGAAGCGCGGCGTGAGCAAAAAGGCGTTAGCGATTCGACGGCGATTTCCGATTTGCGCAATTATGTGTTTGTGGAATTCGCGGCGCAGCCTTTGGATACGACGCGAGAGTGCGGCGGTTATTTTGTCGCAAAGTATCGCAATCACCCGCTGGAATACACCTCGAGTTTGTGGTCACCCAGGCTGGTGATTCGTTCAAAGCAGCCGTTTGTGCGCCAAACTGCGATTCCCTTATTGAGCGATACGAAACCGGAAGATCTCGTGCGTTTGGATTTTGTCGCGGATGAAAGTGGCGGGCCGGTCGTATTGACGGAAATTTTGAGTCTTTTCTCTCTGGATGAGCAAGATACGCCGCGCAATTGGCAGCCGGGGTGGCGCGGGCGCGTGGAACTGCAGCCCGGCGAGCGCACACGGTTTTACGTGGAGGGTTTTCAAATGAAGCGCGCAAAGATCATGCGCTTATCGGAAGATTGGTACTTCAAACCCGATCCGTGGCTGCAAGGCAGCGCGGAAAAATGGGGCGAAGGCGAGATTCGCGAGGCGTTGTGGCCGAAAGTTCGCGCCGGTTCTTCGTGGGAGGAGCAGGGCTATGGCAGCTATGCCAGCGTCGCCTGGTATCGCAACCATTTCAAGCCGGAAGTTTCCTGGCGCGGCGAAAAAATGTGGCTGGTGTTGGGCGAGGTTGCGGGCGAGTGCGAAGTATGGATCAACAACAAAAAAGTCGGAGTCGCCACACAACCTCGCGGTAATGATCAAGCGCCTTATCGCATGGCTGATTTGACGCCCAATATTCAATTTAACAAAGACAATCTGCTGGTGATTCGGGTGGATGGCAATGGCCAGTCCGGCGGACTTGTTGGCCGGCCGGTTGGGATATCCAATGTGCCGGAAGCTTTGCTTTTAGAGACTCAGGGCGAGCTCCCCAAAATGAGTGGCGGGAACGCGTCAAAGTAATTCATTGGAAGGAATAATTTATCTTGCATTTCTGGAGTGTTGAAGGTACTATAAAGCCATCAATTCTGAGAAACATGGGCTGATCCCGGCCCGCCTGTTGATTCCTTGCGCAGGCATTAACGACCCGACAGGAGACCACTGTGAAATCCCCCAAAGATTTTGGTACCCGCGGTAATGGGGGTGGCGAAAATGGTGGAGGGAGTGATCATGAACGGATTCATAATTCTCTCTTGCGCGCACAAGCCGGTGACGCGGTCGCGATCAACGATTTGTGTTCATATGTGTGGAAGGTAGCGTATCGCAGAGTCGCGACTCTGCCTTTGCCCGCAATTTATTCCAGGGAGGATTTCGCGCAAGACGTTGTGATCGAATTTTTGGAGCAGCTTGTCAACATCCGCAATCTGCGCTTCTGGATTCTCCGTGTTTGCCTCGGGGCGCAGGGCCGGGCATATCGAAGGTTTCACGAGAAGTCTGCGACTGGTTTTGAGACTATTTCGTTTGAACAAGAGGAGAGTTTCGAAACCCGGGAATTGGTTCGGATTGATGTTGCCAATGCGCTGGAAGAGTTGAAGCCCGACCAGCGTGAAATTGTGTATTTGAGATATGTTGAAGATTTATCCTTCGCTCAAATCGCCAAGCTCTCGGGTATGAGCGAAGGCGCGGTTAAAACCGCTTTCTGGCGAATCAAACTAATATTGAAACATCTGTTAATCTCTAATTTTGGGGAGGGTCAACCTCATGAATCTCACTCGCGCCGAGCATAAGGAATTGTTGCGAGCGCTGCGCCTGGAAGAAGCAATTCCCTCACATCTCGCCGGACGCGCACAACAGCACATCGAAAACTGCAGTAAATGCCGACTCGTTTTGGAAGAAGCAAGGGGGCTCAAAAGGAAGTTGATACCCGTCTTGAGGGCCGCGCATCCGACTGCGGATGAACTTCTGGCCTATTTGACCTCCGAAGATTCGACCCCGCAAGAAGTCACGAACGCAAGTTCCGCGGCGTCCTTTCAAAGAATTCATGCTCACTTGCAGACGTGCGCGTTTTGCCGCAAGCGCGTGCTGCATTTGCAGGGTGAGATCAAGCATGTTGAGAACATTATGCGGAATGTCGGGAAAGAGTTGGCTTTCGAACAGGATTATCAAGCCGTACAATCCTTATCCTCGCCGCATTCCCTACCGCACAAACGCAGATTCGCTTTGCCACCCATACCAAGAGCCGTCCTGCCGGTCGCTAGCGCTTGTGCTGCGCTGTTGTTAATGTTCTTTGCGAGCCTTTTGACGCAGTCCGAAACCTATTTGCTGGCCAATCTCCAAACGGACAAACTGGACGTCTTGCCCAGGTACCACAGTAAAGTGACTGGGGAAGCGGCCTTGGTGATCGCAGAAGAATTGATTAGCACGGGCGACTATACCGAAGCTCGAAGCACACTTACAGGCGTCAGCGTTGAGGGCATGCCTCCAGAGCAAGCCTTACGACTGCAGCTTTGCGACTTAATGTTATCACTCAAATTGGCGCATCGCAGCTTCTTCCTTCTCTTTCCACATTTCGAAAAAGCCGAAGTGCACACAGCCTTGCAGCGCATGGCAGCGGAGTTGAACTCCTACGAGGCGCCGCCCTCCGAAGCGAACGAGGCCGCCTATTGGGGCTTGGCGCACTATTACTGCGCCAAAGCATACCTCATGCTGGAGGACAAGTCCAATGCTATGCGGCATCTACAAAAGGCCGAGTTGACCGCACACCAACGCCGGCCCGAAACTGACGAATTGTTACAGGCGCTCGCCTCGAAATAAGCGCGCCGCGCCCACTTGCCGATTTATCAAAACTGAATCCCGCCTCTCCTGAAACTTACGGATGATCGTGACGTATCATGCCGCCATCGATTAATTATGCGTAAGTTTTCAGTGTTGTTGATACGCAAATCCTGCCTTCAACGTTTATTCCATTCACTAAACCAGGAGAGGCTCAATGCGCTTGTTACGCCGTGTTGCCAGCATTGTCTCAGTATTTGCCGCCACCACAGCTTTCTCGCAATACCAACCCGGCGTGAATAACCACGTCACACTGTTGGGGCGCCAACACAACTACGATTCATACTCGAACATTTGGGGCTATACCGATGCACGTGGTAATGAATATGCGCTGCTCGGCACGGATATCGGCCTCTCGATTGTGAATATTACCGATCCCGCCAACCCAGTCGAAGTGGATTTCATTCCGGGCCCTGGCCCAACTGCTTGGCGTGAAATCAAAGTCTATAACAATTTTGCTTATGTTGTGAGCGAGGCCACAACCCCGGTGGAATTTACCGGTATTCAAGCTATCGACTTGTCAACGTTACCCGATTCCGTCTCCTTCTTCTATTCCTCACACTGGCCGAATGTCGGCACACCAGCCGTACCCGCACACGCTCATAGCATTAGCGTTGACAAAGAGGGCTATCTCTACATTCAAGGGGGCAGAGCAACGGCTGGCACCGGAGGAGTCAATGGCGGCATACGTATCTTCAGTCTGGCTGATCCGCTGGTGCCCATTTCGGTTGGTTACTACAGCCCTCGTTACGTTCATGATTCATTCGTGCATGGGCATTTGCTCTTCAATAGCAATATCAACAACGGCGGGCACATAGATGTTCTCGATATCACCGATCGCGCGAACCCTCGCTTGCTCACGCAGATTGTTTATCCACAAGGATTCTCTCATAATTCCGGCACCACCGAAGACGGCAACTATCTGATCACGACCGATGAAGTTCCCGGCTATACGGTGAAATTTTGGGATATTCGCGTATTGTGGGATAGCGATCCGAGCAATGACGGCGACGTCGAATTGGTGGCAGAGTACATCGGCGACCCGGAG
The DNA here is from genome assembly GCA_037444905.1 of bacterium. GTDB lineage: Bacteria > Zhuqueibacterota > Zhuqueibacteria > Zhuqueibacterales > Zhuqueibacteraceae > JABWAN01. Next base: position 41,148 of record JBBILN010000060.1, read on the forward strand.
CAGATCGCTCACAATGTACACATTCGCGGCAACTATGCATTTCTCTCGCACTATGTCGAGGGCGTGAAAATTTTGGATATTCACGATCCGCGCGATCCGGTGGAAGTTGGATACTTCGATACCTATCCGGATCCGGGCGAAGGTTTTGCCGGCGATTGGGGTGTGTTCCCCTATTTCCCTTCCGGCAATTTCGTGGTCTCCGATATGCAAACCGGCTTGTACATTTTCAAGTTTGATACCGTGGCTGCCGGCGGCGTGCAAGGCAGAATTACGAACAGAGAAAACGGCGCGTTGTTGGATAACGTTACGGTGCGCTTCGTTGAAGCCAATAAGAAGGTAACGAGCGATGCGAATGGCGAATATCGCCTGCGTACTAACGCCGGTGCGCATACACTCGTCGTTTCGCGCATCGGTTTTTACGCGGATACTTTGAATCTCGAGTTGCCAACCGGTGCGACGAATTTGCAGTTCGACATTGCGCTGCAACCTGAAAATGCTTTTCTCGCAGTGGATGCTGATACCGTGCGCGCCACTGTTGCTCCCGGCGTATCGGCGCAGAAAACCTTAACGCTCAGCAACAACGGCACAGGAACTTTGCGCTATTCCGTGCGCGATGTGAACGGGCCGAATACGACATTCAGACAACAGCTCCCCGATCTTCAGCTTGCAAAAGCTCTGAGTCAAAGGCCGCTTCATTTTGCCACACACGCAAATGCCGTGACTTCGCAATTCTCAGCGAGCTTGAAGCAAATCATTTCCGATCCCACGGGCGATGTATTTTTTGGCACGCGCCCGGATATCACCGGTGTGCTGGTCGCAAAGAATGCGACCGCGATCGATCTTAAAATCAAATTCGCGCATCCCATCGACGTTGACAGTTTGGTCCTTAGCTTGGCGTTGGACACGGACAGTGACCCCAATACCGAGGAACATTCCATCGGCATCTTTTACAACGATATTGGTCCGGAGTATGATGTCATCATCACCGTTCCGCCGATTCCTCCTGTTGGGGCACCGGCGCGCAGCATCATCATTTTCGATAATTTTCGCGGCGGCGCACCGATCACCCGCGCCGGCGCCGTCACGGTCAACGCCGACAGTTCGATTTCCGCAACGCTCTTTCTTTCCGAGCTTGGCAACGATGACGGCAATATGAATGTCGTTGCCGGCGCTTATCATTTTGCGCGCTCAATCAACAATAGCCCGACAACTTTCGACGGCGCACCGAACGATGGTCATGGCACCATCGGCTTGGATCCGAACGCGGATGCCCAATGGCTGACGGAATCTCCGGTTTCTGGTACGATCATCGGAATCAACAGCCAGACGATTACGCTCACGTTTAATACCGCGAGCTTGGAACCGGGCACGCATGCGGCGCTGCTGATCATCGATTCGAATGATCCGGTGAATTTTGAGAAAATCATACCTGTGCAATTGCGAGTAGAGTCGAACACCGCTGTGGCCGAAGAAAACCAAGCTCCAGTTTCATTCGCACTGTCGCAAAATTTGCCCAACCCGTTTCGCACTTCCACAAGGATTGAGTATCATCTAACCAAGCCCACGGAAGCAGAGTTAAAGATTTTCAATGTGCAGGGCCGGTTAGTGCGTACGTTGGTTTCCGGCAAACAGCCTGCCGGACGCGCAACGGCAATATGGAACGGTCGTGATCAACGCAACCAATTCGTCGCGAGCGGTGTGTACTTCATGGTGCTCAAAACGCCGGAGCAAAAAGCTACGCGCAAACTTGTGTTTGCGAGATAGGTTGTCCGCAGTAAAGACGTTTAATAACCTGAGCGGACATTGCGTTAACCATATTCGCCGCGTAACCTGAGGTCGATTACAAAAGGAGCCGGAATGACAACGCGCGCCCGTGAAACCTCACCGCAGACCTATGCACGGATCGGTGGGCTACTATATTTGTTCATCATCGTGGCCGCCAGCTTCGGCGAAATATTCGTCCGAGGCAGTCTGATCGTGTCGCGTGACGTTGCCGCCACCGCTAGTAACATCATCGCTTCCGAGACGCTGTTTCGCGCTGGCCTTGTTGGCGAAATGCTCACGTGCGTATGCGATGTCACGTTAGCAATGATCCTGTATGTGCTGCTCAAGCCGGTGAGCAAAAACCTCGCTTTGCTCGGAGCGTTTTTTAGGTTGACATTCATCGGCTTCTATGCCGTCACTAAGCTCTTTGAAATTGCCGCCCTAGTAGCGTTGGGCCAGAACGAATACCTGAGCGCTTTCGAGCCGCAGCAATTGCAGACGCTAGCTTACATGTTGCTCAGCGTGCACAGCTATGGCTATGGCGTCAGCTTTCTATTCTTCGGTATCTGCTGCGTCATCTTCGGCTACCTCATCAAAGAATCGGAGTATCTGCCTGGGAGTATCGGCGTGCTGTTGGCAATCGGAGGGGTGGGGTATGTCGCCTTCAGTTTAGCGCAAATGTTGGCGCCGGCATTCGCCGGACGGCTGCTGTTTCCTTGGCTCATTCTGCCCGCGTTCTTCGGAGAATTAGCGCTTGCCCTGTGGCTCGCGGCGAAGGGGGTGAATGTTCCTAAGTGGGAAGAGCGAGTGGCCGCATGAGAGGAGCACACACCTTAATCAGTAGTGTGGACTTTCGACTCCGTGGTTCAATGTGTGCCTTATGCAAGCCCATAGCAGTGTGGCGTAACCGAAACAGACGCGGTGCGGCATAAACTCCTCAGGCATTCGCAGGCTTGGCGAAAAGCCACAGACCGTTGTGGCTTTCGCTTCAGCCTGATTCTCAAGCAACACTGTGGCAAAAACGAGCCCCAATCGCTGATGTTGTTTCCCTCGCATATCTTCCCCACCTAAAATTAACGTTGGTATCCTTTACCTGAATCGCTATATTCACGCATTCCTTAAAAGAACTCGTCATCAATCTAGAACATGAAACGTGAATTTGCCCGCGCCCTCAGCTATTGATACCCTCCCATCATTCTCTTCTTGGCTGCAACGCGCACACGCCTTCGTGTTGTTTGCGTTCGCCGCTTTTGTTTGCTTTTCTATTGCGGGATCACACATCAGCCTCGGGCTTTTGGTTACTTGTGTTGCGTTGCACGTTTGGCAATCCCGCCGGCGCCTTCATCATTCTACCCAAATAGCTCTCGGCTTTGAATGGCCGCTCGCAATTTTTGTGATCGCCTGCCTCATCTCCACCGCACTTTCCGATTTGCCGTGGGAGAGCTTTCGCAATCTTAAAAATCTTCTCACGATATTGGGCGCATACGCCGTCGCTTTCTCTTTGCGCACGCATCCCGAGTGGCGCAAGCCCGCTTTGTGGATTTTTATTTCCACCGCAACCGCCGCGGCCTTGTGGGGCTTGATCAAATTCAAACTCGGCCTCACCGAAAAAGTGATGAGCACGCAATCGACCACCATGACCTGGGGCGCGATGTCGGCGATGTTTATTGTGATCACGCTCGCGGCCGCATTTTTCACAACCACTGCGCGCGAACGTTGGAGCACGCGCGCTTTTTTTATCCCACAACTCTTTGCGCTCTTTCTCAGCCTCGTGCGCGGCGCATATGTCGGCTTCGCCGCCGGTGTTCTCTATTTGTTGAAACGTCATTGGATGCGCCTGCTGCCTGCGCTTGTTTTGATAACGATTGTTGGAAGCTTCGCTGCTCCGGACTCGGTGAAAGCGCGCTTCGCCAGCATGCTCGATCCGCAAAATCCCACGCTCTTAGTGCGACTCACGCAATGGAAAATTGCCACGCACATTATCGCCGATCATCCGTTCTTCGGCGTCGGCTGGCATGATCTCGCCGCACTCACGCGCCAATACGCGCAGCCCGATCCGAGCTTGCCCGAAGCCGTCAATCACGACGTTTTCAGAATCGGCCATTATCACAGCACGTACTTCACGCTCGCAACTTGCGGCGGACTTTTCGGGCTTGCGGCTTTTGTTTGGTTTATGATTGCCGTGTGGCGGAGTTTGGGCAAGATGATGCGCCATGCGAACGGCAACGCAAATCTGGTCTTCGCATGCCGCGCTGCCATGATCAGCTTTCTCGTCGCGGGCCTGTTCGATTGGACCTTTGGCGACGCCGAAGTCGTCACCATGTTTTGGTTCATCGTCGGGCTTGGAATGGGGCAGAGTGAAACTCCGCACGCGCCTGCGCCGCTCTCGCCATGACCTTCCTGCAAAAAAGCTCTCTCACGCTCGTCACTCGCGTCGGCGGATTCGCGCTGGGCATCATCGTGCAAGTGTGGATCGCACGCGCATTCGGCCCGGCCGGCAAAGGCGAGTATGCGATCTTTACGCTCGTGCCCGGCTTGATTGCGCAGCTCGCCGGCTCGGGCATTTACAACGCGAACATCTATCTCATCGGCAAGGGCCGCGCGAGTTTCAAAGCCGCGGCGGAAAACACTTTTACGCTTTCGCTGCTCGCGAGCGTTGCGCTCGTGGCGCTGTATGCCCTCACGCGCTCGTGGTTTGATGCGGAAGTCTTCAAAACGTTGCAGCCCGAGATTACGGCGTGGTTCTTCTATGCGCTGCCGCTCAACGTTCTGTTTCTCTCGTTCAATTATCTCGCCCTCGCGCGCGACGATTTTTTTTCTTTCAACCTTCCCAACCTGACGCGCCCCGCGTTTATTCTTCTCGGCATGCTGCTCTTGGCTTTCACGGGAGCAATGTCATTGCAGAATGCCGTTATCGTTTGGGTCGCGACGAGCCTCGTGTTGGCGTTGCATTCGTGGTGGCTGCTGTTCAAGCGCGAACGCTTCGGACTCGGCTGGCATCGCGCGTTGTTTCGCGAGAGCCTGCGCTTCGGTTGGCAAAGCCATCTCGGCACCGTGTTTTACTATCTCGGGTGGCGGCTTGATTTTATATTGTGCAATCTCTATCTTGACGCGAAGCAAGTGGGCAATTATTCCATCGCGGCGCTCGCCGGAGAAGTGTTGTGGTTCATTCCGAATACTTTTAGTGTGGTTTTGCTGCCGCACATCAGTCGCATGGAAAAAGAGCAGTCCGAAAATCTCACCGAACAAGTTTGTCGCTTGACGCTGCTCACCTCTACGATTGGGGCAGTGCTCGCAGCCATGAGCGCGCCGCTGCTCGTGCCGCTTGTCTTTGGAAAAGACTTTTCGCCCGCGGTGTTTCCGTTGTTGCTATTGTTGCCCGGTTTGATCATGGAAAGCGGCACGCGCATTTTGACCAGCTTCCTCGTTGGACGCGGCTTTCCCATGATCACTTCATTCTCCGCGATGATCGTCGCGGTCTCGAATCTGCTGCTCAATCTCTGGTACATCCCGCACTACGGCATCGCGGGCGCGGCGGTCGCGGCTACGATTTCATATTCTCTTGGCGCGCTTTATCTCATGCGCAGCTTTCATCGCATGACCGGCATTTCATACACGCGCCTTTGGCGGTTGCAACCGAACGACCTTCACCTGCTGCGCCAACTTTGGCTGCGCATAAAGAGCACACGCAATGACGACCAATCTCCAACCTGAGCCATACACTTCCAAATACGATCAACTCTTGCAAACCGGGGGATACTCCACCACGCACGTTTATCTTTTGCAGCAGATTCCGCCGCGCGCTCGCGTGTTGGAACTGGGCCCCTCCTCCGGTTACATGACCAAAATCCTCGCGCAAAAAGATTGCATCGTCGACGCCATCGAGTTGAATCCCAACGATGCGGAGAAAGCCTCAGCCTATTGCCGCAAAATCATCGTCGGCTCATTGGAAGATGACGCGCCGTTCGAGCAACTCGACGGTCCGTATGATTACGTGTTGCTCGCCGACGTGTTGGAACACTTGCGCGCCCCCGAAAAAGTTTTGCAGCATGTGCGCGCGCGCATTACGCCGGCAAGCACCGTGCTCGTTTCGTTGCCGAATATCGCATATTGGGAAATGCGTCTCGCGTTGCTTCGCGGCCGCTTTGATTACACCGACACCGGATTGCTGGATCGCACGCACCTGCGTTTTTACACGCTCAAAACCGCCACGGCCATGTTTAGTGACGCAGGCTTTCGCATCGAGCACATGCACGTCACACCGCCTATCGTTCCGCGTTTGGGGCGCTTGAAAGAGTGGGTTAAACGCAAATGGCCCACGCTGTTTTCCGTCAATTTCATTTTTCATCTGCGCTGCCATGACGTAATCCCCCAGCAACACGCAGTAGCGCAGGCATCCCTGCCTGCAGACAAGATGTCTGCGCTACAAATGACTGAGGCAGTCCGCCATGACGCCTGAACTCAGCATCGTCATCGTCACCTATAATTCGCGCGCGGACATTGCGATCTGTTTGGCCTCGCTCGAAAAACATTGCCGCGCTTTTCCCCTTGAAATCATCGTGTTTGACAATGCTTCGAAAGACGGCACTGCAGATGAAGTCGCCGCGAAGTTTCCAAACGTGCGTTTAATTCGCTCCGAACAGAATCACGGCTTCGCGCGCGGCAACAATCTCGCAGCGCAGCATGCGCGCGGCCGCTTCATTTTATTGTTGAATCCGGACACGTGGGTTGACGATGACATGTGCAGCGTGCTCGTGCGTTTCATGAATGCGCATCCCACGGCCGGAGCGTGCGCGCCGCTCATTCTGCGCCCGGACGGCTCGCGCCAGCGCGGCGCATTTCGCACATTGCCCACGCTGGCCACATTGTTCTATGATCAAACCGGCCTCTCGCGAATTTTTCCGAAGAGCCGCCTCTTCGGGCGCTATATGATGACGTGGTGGCATCACGATGACGTGCGCGAAGTGGAGCAGCCCGCGGGCGCGTGTTTGCTCGTGCGCCGCGAAGTGTGGCAGCGCATCAACGGCTTCGACGAAGGCTACTTCATGTATTACGACGACGTTGATTTGTGCCGCGCGATTTTGAGTTCGGGTTGGAAAATTTATTTCACACCGCACACGCGTGTATATCATTCCGGCGGGCAGAGCGCAAGCCAAGATGTGCTGAAGAATTATATCGAGCTGCACCGCAGCATGTATCGCTATTTTCGCAAGCACCATGGCCGCGTCACCACGTGGGCCGCGAAACTGCTCGTTGCCTGTGGCGAACTCGGCAAGCTCCTCGTGCTCGCGTTTTTAATCGCCACGGAAAAATTTCAGCCGCGCCCGGAATTTTGGGGCAGCCGCCGGGAGCAATTTCGCGGGCACGCGCGCTTATTGTTGCAGCATTGGTTCTATTGATGCGCATGAAAATTTTGTTCATCTCACCTTATCCTGCTCTGGCTGGCAGCACGCGTTTGCGGTTGCACCAATACCTTCCGTTTTTGCGCGCGCAAGGGCATCGCGTCGTGGTTTGGTCCTTTTTCAATGAAGCGGATTATCGCGCGCTCTATCAAAGCGGCAACTGGCTGCGCAAGCTGTTCGCGTTTCTTGCGGGAACGTTTCGTTGTTTGCGTTTGCTGCTTGAAGCGCGCCGCTGCGAGGCGTGCGTGATTCATCGCGAGGTCGCGCCTCTCGGCTTCGGCTTGTTTGAATTTTTCGCGGCGAAATTAGCGCAGCGCGTGATTTATGATTTTGACGACGCCGTATTCGAGCCAAACGTCAGCGCCGCCAATCGCCTCTTCGCCTTTTTGAAATCCACCCGCAAGATCCCTGCTCTGCTTGCGCGTTGCGATGCTGCGATTGCGGGCAATGCTTATCTTGAAGAGTACGCCAAAAACTTTGCGCGCCGAACGTATCAATTGCCGACGCCCGTTGACGCGCACCATTTCACGCTGCACGCAAAAGCCGCGCGTGAGCAAGTCGTCATCGGATGGATCGGCAGCCACAGCACCGCGCCGTATCTTGCATTGGCGCACGAAGCGCTGCAACGCTTGCAAGCTGAGATGAGCGAGCAAGTTCGTCTCGTCTTCATCGGCGCGGGCGATTTTCGTTTGCGCGATTTGCACGCGGAATACCAAGCCTGGCGTTTGGAAAATGAACTCGAGGACTTGCGGCAATTCGATATCGGCATTATGCCCATGCCCGACACTCGTTGGACGCGCGGCAAATGCGGCTTCAAAGCGCTGCTCTACATGAGCGTGGGTTTGCCGGTTGTTTGCTCGCCTGTTGGATTCAATCGTGAGATCGTCACTCCTGAAATGAACGGACTATGGGCTGAAACCTCCACGCAATGGTATGAAGCATTGCAACGCTTGGCGCATGACGCTGCGCTGCGCCAACGCATGGGCGCGCACGGCCGCCGGCTGGTCGAAGAAAAATTCTCCGTCGAAAAATGCGCGCCGCGCTTCGACGCAATCTTGTGCGAAGTTGCGCAAGCAAATGAATGACGGTTCAAGAGTAAAAATTTAGCCTTCTGAAGAACTGCCTTTGATTTTATAGGAGTCATGCTGAGCGGAGTCGAAGCATAGCACTCTTCGACTCCGCTCAGAGTGACCAAGCTTCAAGGCGCTAAATTTTTGCAGTTCAAGATTATTTTGTAGCGGTCCTTTTTGAACTGTCATCCTGAAAGGAACTTCCCTAGCACCCGGCACATCATTCAAAACGGAGTGTGTCCCAAGTACGAGGGAAGGTTCTTCCTGAATGACAAGTTATGGTAATCGTTAACCAATTCGTCGAACCTACTGTACCTTTGAAACAACAACCTGAGCATGTGCGGCATCTGCGGCTTCATCAATCATTCTCGCGATCAAAACGCCGACGAGTTGCGCGCGCAAGTGCGCCGCATGGCGACGCGCCTGCAACATCGCGGCCCGGATGATAGCGGCGAGTGGGTTGAGGCCGAAGCCGGACTCGCGTTCGGCCATCGCCGTTTGTCGATTATCGATCTTTCTCCGCTCGGTCACCAGCCCATGCTCTCCGCGCACGAGCGCTATGTGCTCATCTTCAACGGCGAGATTTACAATTTCAAAACGCTGCGCGCGGAGCTGGAACAACTCGGCCATCGCTTCCGCGGCCATTCCGATACCGAGGTCATGCTCGCTGCTTTCGAACAATGGGGCCCGCATGCTGCAACGCAGCGCTTCAACGGCATGTTTGCATATGCCTTGTGGGATCGTCGCGAACGGCGTTTGTTTCTCGCGCGCGATCGTATGGGCGAGAAGCCGCTCTATTATGGTTGGCAAGGCAACACGTTTTTTTTCGCTTCGGAATTGAAAGCGCTGCGCGCGCACGCTGCGTTTCAAAATCAAATCAACCGCGAAGCGCTCGCGCTGCTTATGCGCTACGCATACGTGCCTGCGCCGCATTCGATCTACAATGAAATTTTCAAGCTCTTGCCCGGCACGCTGCTCACACTGGATTTTTCGCAAGCGCTTCACGCGCTTCCCGAACCGCAGCCTTATTGGCAATTGCGCGATGCGGCGCAGAGCGGTCTCGCGCATGCGCGCTCCCATGACGAGCGCGAGCTGATTGCCGAGTTGGACGCGTTGCTCCGCGAGGCCGTCAAACTGCGCATGGAATCCGACGTGCCGCTCGGCGCATTTCTCTCCGGCGGCATCGACTCCTCGCTCATCGTCGCGCTCATGCAAGCGCAACACACGCAGCCCGTGAAAACTTTCACCATCGGCTTTGATGATCGCGACTACGATGAAGCACCGTTCGCCAAACAAGTTGCGCAACACCTCGGCACCACGCACACGGAGCTTTATGTTTCACCCGAAGAAACCCGCGCCGTGATTCCGCGCTTGCCTTTGCTTTATGATGAACCCTTTGCCGACTCTTCGCAAATACCGACGTTTCTCGTTTCACAAATGGCGCGCCGTCACGTCACGGTTTGTTTGTCGGGCGACGGCGGCGATGAATTGTTCTGCGGCTATCGCCGCTATTTTCGCGGCCATCAACTTTGGAAGAAGATGGCGTGGTTGCCGCAAAGTTCGCGCAATGTATTAGCGCGCGCGATTACGGCAATGCCGCCGCGCATGTTGAACCACAGCTTGCGTGGACTGCGCGGCGCCACTGCAAAATTCAGCCGCCCTGGCGCAGTGGGCGATAAGCTGCACAAATTTGCCGGCATGATGAACGCAGAGCACGCCGAGGATTTCTACGAGCGTTTGATCACATTTTGGCACGACTCCGAAAGCCTCGTTCGCAATGCTGCGCATACGCCGCGCCTCTATGCCGACTTCAAATCCGATTTCAACCTCCAAAATTTTTCCGAACGCATGATGTACCTCGACGCGCGGCACTATTTGCCCGATGATATTTTGGTAAAAGTCGATCGCGCCAGCATGGCTGTGAGTCTCGAAGCGCGCGTGCCGTTGTTGGATCATCGCATCGTCGAGTTCGCATGGCAAACGCCGCTTGCATTGAAACTGCGCAACGATCAAGGCAAATGGCTTGTGCGGCAAGTGCTCCATCGTTATGTGCCGGAAGAATTTTTTAAGCGCGAGAAGAAAGGCTTTGGCGTGCCGCTCGCAGAATGGCTGCGCGGTCCGTTGCGGGAATGGGCGGAGGCCTTGCTCCATGAAGAGCGCTTGCAACGCGAAGGCTTTTTCAATCCGCAACCGATTCGTAAAAAGTGGCTCGAACATCTGTGCGGCGATTACGAGTGGCAATACGAACTTTGGAATGTGCTCATGTTTCAAGCGTGGCTGGAAGAGCGGGGGAGAAGGTGAAGCGGCGCTTGTTATATGTCGTCACGGAAGATTGGTATTTCTGCTCGCATCGTTTCGCGCTGGCCTGCGCGGCGCGCGATGCGGGTTATGAAGTTTGGGTCGCGACGCGCGTTGATCAACATGAACATAAAATTCGCGCCGAGGGCTTTCAGCTTGTGCCGTTGCAAATGGAGCGCAGCAGCTTGAGTTTGCGCAGCCAGTGGCGCGCGCTGCAAGAGTTGACGCGCGTGTATCGCGAAGTGCAGCCCGACATTGTGCATCACGTTGCGCTCAAACCCGTGCTCATCGGCTCGATGGCGGCGCAGCGTGCAAAAGTTCCGGCAGTGGTCAATGCGCTTGCCGGTCTCGGCTTTGTATTCACGAGTGAGAGTTTGCAAGCGCGCGCACTACGACCGCTCATTCGCATGTGGTTTCGTCGCGTGTTGAGTCGCGGCAACAGCCGGCTCATATTGCAGAACCCGGATGACGCGCGTTTGTTTATCGAAAACAAACTCATTGCCGCCGAGCGCATCGTGATGATTCGCGGCTCGGGCGTGGACGTGCAGCGCTATCACGTTTTGCCGGAGCCGCAAGGCGCGCTCACCGTCGCGCTCGTCGCGCGCATGCTGCGCGACAAAGGCATCGTCGAACTCGTTGAAGCCGCGCGTTTGCTGCGTTCACAAAACCGCAACGTGCGCGTCATTCTCGCCGGCGGGCTTGATGAACTCAATCCGAGTTGTTTGCATGAAGAAGAGATTCGCGCGTGGGAGCGTGAAGGTTTGGTGGAATGGTGGGGTGAGGTGGAAGACGTGCGCACCGTTTGGGCGCAAGCACATCTTGCCGTGTTGCCTTCGTATCGCGAAGGCTTGCCGAAAAGTTTGCTCGAAGCCGCAGCGTGCGGCCGCGCATTGATTGCCACCGATGTTCCCGGCTGTCGCGAGATTGTGCGGCATGAGCAGAACGGCTTGCTCGTGCCCGCGCGGGAGAGCGCGCCGTTGGCGGAAGCGATTGCAAAGTTGCGCGATGATGCTGCGCTGCGCGCGCGCATGGCGCATTGGAGCAGAAAGTTAGTGGAAGGAGAGTTTGCGCAAGAGAAAGTCATTGCAGAGACTTTGGCTCTTTATGCACAGTTCATCTCACGTGTCATTCAGTAGGAATCTTTTTACTCGCCGGAGATTAACCCAGTGCTTAAAAGGATTCCTTCTGAATGACAGCATGAGATGAGCCGAGCTGCGCTGCAATCGTTACGGCGCCACCTGCATCGTGCGGTTGTCCTCGAACACGTTGCTGCCGTTGAAATCCTCCCATGCCTTGTTGAAATAATAAATCACGTTGTGGTTGAAATAGTTGTGGGCGGAGCCGGCGCTGGTTTGAATGCCGACGCCGAAGCGATTGAAGAAATTGCGCGCGACAAAATCGTTTTGTGGACCTGCGTCGCCTTCGCCGTCCGCGGGATTATAACACACGCCGAGCAAGCCGTTCACACCCGCTTCAACGTTGTTGCGCACGATGGTGTTGTTATAACTTCCGCCGCCGCGCACGAAGATGCCGAGATTCACGAGGCGATAGCTGTTGCCGACGATGAAATTGTTGTTGCTGTTGACCAGCAGCACGCCGATTTGCGGCGGGATGCCTGCGGGCGGATTCGCAAACTCATCGCCGCCGCGCACATTCACGTTCTTCACAAGAGCGTTGCTGCTTCCGAGCAACACGGCGCCCACGCCGAACGTGCGCAGCTTGCCGTTGCGCACGAGCACGCGGCTCACGCCATCGAGCACGAGGCCTCGGCCCGCCTTATTGCCCGGCCCGGTGATCGTGTGGTCGTCGAGATTGAGCAGCACAAAGTCGGATTGAATCACGATACCGTCGCCGCTCGCGGAAAAATTAGTCGCGACGCGATACACGCCCGGCGCAGTAATCACCGTGGGCCCGGTGATTTCCGTGGCGTTGGATTTGGCGAGACTATTGGCGGAAAGATGCGCGAGAATTTCCGCTTCTAATTTGGCTTCTGCATCATTCTCGGCTGCGAGGCTCGTGGCTTCCTCGTTTGCGGCGGGCGCTTGCAACGGATTTTCTTTTTGACATGCGGCGAGCAACAAGAGCGCGAGCGACATCACGGCGAGCAACAACTTGCTGGGTTTCATGATACCTCCTGTGAGTGAGTGAAAGTTTTTTTGTGATTGGCGACGCGGCCAATTAAACAAAAAACCTTCACGGAAGTATCACGCGCGCGTCAAGAAAGATTAAAAGATGAAAGTAATGCCTCAGTTATTGGTGGAAAACGTAGCGCAGACATCCTTGTCTGCAGGCGGGGACGCCTGCGCTACTCCACCGGTAACTGAGGCATTACAGATGAAAATCGTTCAGCCACGGCTTGGCCGTGGCTTGATGCTTTGCAGATCTTTTTTCATCTACAAAATAAAAACCACGGCCGAGCCGTGGTTGAGCGAAACGAGCAATCCTAAAAACAAAACCACGGCCAAGCCGTGGTTGAACACTCATAGCGCCACAGCAGGAATCATTTTTAAATCAAAACTGATCGCAGTGCCTTTGTTGATTTCGCTCTGCACTGCGAGGCGGCTGTCGTGCAATTCGATGATGCGCTTCGCAATCGCCAAGCCCAAGCCGGCGCCGCCGACGCCGCGCCCTCGGCTTTTATCCACGCGATAAAAACGCTCGAAAATGTTCGGCAAATCTTCCGCGGGAATGCCGCAGCCCGTGTCCGTGACGCGCACTTGCACTTTGCCGTTCTCCGTGGTTGCATGCAGCGCCACTTCCACGCGGCCGGCTTCGGGCGTGTAGCGCAGCGCGTTGTCGATCAAGTTCGAAAGCGCGCGCTCCATCAAGCCGAGATCAGCGAGCACGCGCGGCGCGCCTATGACGGGCGCGAGGCGCAAATGAATCTTCTGCCGCTCCGCCTGCGGCTTGAATTTCAACACCACGTCTTGCGCCAGCTCCGCGAGCATGCATGGCTCGAGTTGCGGCTGCACTTGTTGCGCGTCGAGCTTGGAAAGCTCGAACAACTCGCTCACCAGCTTGCCGAGCATTTGCGTGTTGTCCAAAGTTGTTTGCAAATAACGCCGGCGCTCTTCGCGCGAGAGCGTTTCGTCTTTGATCAAAATCGTTTCCAAATAGCCCTGCAACGAAGCCAGCGGACTGCGCAGATCGTGGGAAACGTTGGCGACCAGCTCGCGCCGCAGCGTGTCGGTGCGTTTCAACTCCTCCATGTTCGCGACGATGGTATCGGCCATGTGATTGAACGCGCGCGCGAGTTCTCCCACTTCATCTTGCGAACGCAAGGGAATGCGCTCTTCATATTTTCCGTCCGCAAAATTTTTCACCGCAGCCGTCATGCGCCGAAAGCGTTTGGTGAGCAGCGCGAACAACACCAGCCCGAGCAGCCCGGTGAATACCACGATGGCCAGAAAGCTCGCCGAGGTCGTGCGCATGATGTAGCTCTCTTTCACAATCTCCGCGGCGGAGTCGAATTGCTCGCCGCCGAGAATGACGTAGAGAAAGCCCTGCACCTCATGGCCGATTTGCAGCCGCGTCGCGGAAAAAATTTTTTGCCGTCCGGAGTGGCGCGGATCGTCGCCCATGAGCGGCATGTCGTTGTGATCCTCGAGAAACCGGCGCACCGGCGCGAGATTCACGTGCGTGCGCTGCAGCGTCTTGCCCGGCTCCGCAAAGAACGCGAGAATTTTTCCCTCGCCGTCGAGCAGATAAATTTCCACGCGCGGATTCATCACCATCATGTAGTGCATGGTGTGCTCGATTTCCGCGTAGTGAATGCTGTCTTGGAGAAACGGGCGAAATTCCTGGGCGAGATCGCGCGCGAGATTGACGTTGAGCTTTTGATCCGACTCGCTCACGAAATCCATCGAAGAGTGCAGCGCGACGTAGGTATGCACCGCGCCGAGCAAAGCGAGCAAGAGCAAAAAGACGACGGAGATTTTGCCGTACAAACTGCGCCAGAGTTTGGTCACGAAGCTTCCTCCTTTTCCGCGAAGCGATAGCCCACGCCCCACACGGTTTGAATGTACGCGGGCTGCGCCGGATCTTTTTCAATCTTGCCGCGCAAGCGATTGATGTGCGAGTTGACCGTGTGCTCATAGCCTTCGAATTGATGCCCCCAAACCAGATCGAGCAATTCCCCGCGGCTATAGGCGCGGCCCGGATGCGAGGCAAAGAGCGCGAGCAGATCGAACTCTTTGGCGGTGAGTTCCAAGCTGCGCCCGGCGAGCGTGACTTTGCGTTTGTTGAGGAAGATTTTCAGATCATCAAAGCACAACTCTTCGTTTGCGTGCGGTTTGGCGACGTGCTCGCGCGCCGCTTCACGCCGGCGCAGCAAAGCTTTGATGCGCGCCATGAGTTCGCGAATGCTGAACGGCTTGGTGAGATAGTCGTCCGCGCCGAGTTCCAGGCCGAGCACTTTGTCGAACTCTTCGGCCTTCGCGGTGAGCATGAGCACGGGCACGAGCGCGTTCTTCTCGCGCAGCCGCTTGCACAACGCGAGCCCGTCCATGCCCGGCAGCATGAGGTCGAGAATGATCAGCGCATAGTCGTTGCGCAACGCGAGTGCAAGCCCGCTCGGCCCGTCGTGCGCGCGCGCCAATTCGCAGCCGAGATCTTTCAAATGAATCTCGACCAAATCCGCGACGTGCGGATCGTCTTCGATGATGAGGATACGGGTAGCCTGAGTCATGGCCGAGTATACAAAAAGCTTTTGCAAAAAGTATCACGAAAGGATAAAATCTACGCCGCTTCTCCTGTCAGCGCAAAAAAGCAAAGATTTTTCCAACGGATTGAAGAACCCAACTGATCGCGCTTCTCACATCCTATATGTTATCTTGATCCTGTTCTTTGTCTTTTATTCAACGCGATGGCTA
>JBBILN010000061.1:0-56383 GCA_037444905.1 bacterium
GGAATCGCACGCGCGGCATCAGGAACTGTGGCACGGGAGGGCGTGAGGGCGGAGGGCATGGCGCAGAGGGCAGAGCGCATAGTGTTGTGCCATGCTCTCTGCGCTATGCGATTGACGAGAGAAAGTTAGAAAAGAATTTCAAGTGTTTTTCTCCAACGGATTGAAGAACCCAACTGCTTGCATGCTTGCACATTACTCACCCGTTGGGTTCTTCTATCCGTTGGAAAATTTCCATGTCGGTTGAGTAAGAAAGGACATAGCCATGAAACCAAACAATGTTATTGAATGGGCGCCCTTTGAGCTGGCGGAAGGTTATGATGAAAAGGCGCTGCTGCAGGCCTCGGCAACGCTGCAAAAAGATTTTCTGAGCAAGCAGAAGGGCTTTATCCGCAGAGAGCTCTTGCGCGGCAAGGGCAAACAATGGGTCGATCTGGTTTATTGGCAAAGCCGGGAAGACGCCGAGCAAGCTCACCAAAACGCCGCGTCAAGCGCCGTATGCCGAAATTATTTTCAGTGCATGCTCGCCGCAGATCATGACGACCCGAGCGCCGGAGTTTTTCACTTCGAGCGCATTGAGACGTACGCAAACAAATAAATGGAGTAAAAGTCATGCAACACATCGACTATGACAGTATCGCGGAGCTTTACGATCTCTACGTCACCGCAGATTACGACGTTCAATTTTTCATATCAGAGACTGAGGCGGTTAACGGGCCGATACTTGAGTTGACCGCCGGCACCGGACGGCTGTCACTGCCGTTGATCGAAACTGGAGCGAAGCTAACGTGCGTGGATAGCTCGAATGCCATGCTTGCCGTCTTGTCGCGGAAATTGCAACAACGTGGATTGCATGCAGAGGTTGTTTGCGCTGATGTCTGTCAATTGAGTCTGCCTGCGACCTTTGAACTTGCGCTTTTGCCTTTTCAATCGTTCATGGAAATTATCGGCACGGAAAATCAACGCGCGGCGTTGGCAGCCGTGTTCAAATGTCTCGCGCCCGGCGGGCGGTTCATTTGCACACTGCACAATCCTGCCATCCGCCGCAAGCAAGTCGATGGCGTACTGCGGCTCGTCGGGCAATTTCCGGCTGAGAGCGGAACACTGGTCGTGTCGGGTTTCGAGCAAGGCGGCAATCCTGTGGTTTTGCGCCAGCAGTTTTTTGAGTTCTTTGATGGCGACGGGCGCCTGCGCGAGAAACGGCTGCTGCAGATGAAATTTGCTTTTGTGGAGCAACACGAGTTCGAGCCAATGGCGCGAGACGCGGGCTTTCGCATCGCGCAACTTTACGGCGGCTACGACCGCGCTCCGTTCGATCCGGCGCAAAGCCCGGTGATGATCTGGGTGCTGGAAAAGGCCCGCGTTTGACTCTGCAAAAATTCAAATTCGCGCGCGATCTCAACACAGCAAAAGTGGGCAAGGCCCGGTTTGCCCCAATGCACCGAACACATTTTGAGCAAGGAGATTCAACATGGCAAAATATCGCAAGGCACTGCCGCAATTATCCGGCGGCGTTTTTCTTACGGATGGCGGCATTGAAACGACGCTCATTTTTCACGAAGGTTTGGAACTGCCGCATTTCGCCGCTTTCCATTTATTAAAAGATCCAAAAGGCGAAGCCGCGCTACGCAAATATTTTCGCACGTATGCCGCGCTCGCGCGAGATTATCAAGTCGGTTTTATTCTCGAAGCGCCGACGTGGCGCGCGAGCGCCGATTGGTTGGCGAAGCTGGGTTATGCCGAGAGCGAAGTTGCCGCGGTCAATCGCCAATCCCTCGCGCTGCTGCACGACATTCGCAACGAGTTTGAAAACGCCAAGACGCCGATGGTGATTAGCGGCTGCGTTGGCCCGCGCGGCGACGGTTATATTGCGGCGAACGCCATGTCCGCGCGCGAAGCGCAACGTTATCACGCGCAGCAAATCAACGCGTTCAGCGTGGCCGGCGCTGATATGGTGACAGCGATCACGATGAATTACGTGGAAGAAGCGATTGGCATCGCAGCCGCGGCAAAAGCTGCAAGCATGCCCGTGGCGATCTCGTTCACGGTTGAAACCGACGGCAATTTGCCGACCGGCCAATCGCTGCAAGACGCCATCGCGCAGGTGGATAAAGAGACGAACAACGCGCCGGTTTATTACATGATCAACTGCGCGCATCCCACGCATTTCGAGAGCACGGTGGCCGGCGGCGAACTGTGGTTGGAAAGAATTCGCGGCGTGCGCGCCAACGCCTCGGCCAAGAGCCACGCGGAGTTGAATGACAGCACGGAGCTTGATGCCGGCAATCCCGAAGAGTTCGGACGGCAACACCGCCAACTCATGAGCCGGCTCAAGAACCTCAACGTGTTTGGCGGCTGCTGCGGCACGGATCATCGCCACGTTGCTGAAATTTGCAAAAGTGTTTTGACTTAAACCGGAGAGGTTTGCTGCCATGAAATTCAATCGCAAATTCATTCAGCTTCCCAATCGCCCGAAGCTGGAATACATTGAGCACGGCGATCACGACGGTGTGCCGGTGATTCTGTTGCACGGCATCACCGACTCGTGGCGCTCCTACGAATTGGTGCTGCCGCATTTGCCCAAATCTCTGCGCGCATTCGCGATTTCGCAGCGCGGCCACGGCGAATCGGAGCGACCGCAAAGCGGTTATCATCCCCGCGATTTTGCCGATGATGTCGCGGCCTTCATGGATGCGCTCGATCTCCAGCGCGCGGTGATCGCCGGGCATTCGATGGGCAGCTACGTTGCGCAATGCTTTGCCATGAATTATCCGGAACGCATCAGCGGCCTTGTGCTCGCCGGCTCGTTCATGACTTTGCGGGGCGATAAAGGCCTGCAAGAGTTTTGGGATACGGGCCTCTCCAAGCTCGAAGATCCCGTTGATCCGAATTTTGCGTTGGAGTTTCAGAAGAGCACGCTCGCGTTGCCGATTCCGGAAAACTATCTCGACACGGTGGTAAAGGAGAGTTTGAAGTTGCCCGCGCGCGTTTGGAAAGCGGCGTTCAAAGATTTGATGGCGGCCGATCTTTCGGCGGAGTTGGGCAAAATCAAAGCGCCCACGCTCATCATTTGGGGCGATAAGGACGCATACTTTCTCCGCGAGCAGCAAGACGCGCTCGCCGCGGGAATTGCAAATGCAAAACTCGTGATCTATTCCGGCGCCGGGCATGCTTTGCATTGGGAAGCGCCGCAGCGTTTTGCGAATGACCTGGTGGAATTCGTGCAAACTCTTGAAAGGTGATATGAAAAACTTTCTCAAAGAAAAAAGAGCTGAGATTCTTTGCGTCGGCGTTTGTCAATTGGGTTTGCCGGCGCAGAGTCCGGTGATGATCTGGATATTAGAAAAGCATACCGTCTAAAACTCTATGATGAACCGCAACACTCAAATTATGGCGCTTCGCCGGTGAGCCGATTGTCCGAAGCGCAAGTGAGCCAAGCCGTGAATGTTCTTTGCGATGCCTTTTATGATTATCCGGTCATGCGATATGTCATCGGCCCGGCTGATGGTGATTATGAGCGGCGCTTGCACACGCTGATCAATTTTTTTGTCATGGCGCGGGTGTGGCGCGGCGAGCCGATTTTGGGCGTGTCCAACGGCGGCGAGCTGGTTGCAGCGGCAGCTCTCACGCTGCCCGGTAAACGGCAACCGCCGGCGGAGCTTGCACAACTTCGCGAAGCCGTATGGCGCGAACTCGGTCAATTCGCGCGCACGCGTTACGAGGCTTTTGGTGAAGCAACCCAGAAGTTTGATATTGGCCAGCCGCATTATCATCTCAATATGATTGGCGTGCGCCGTTCACACGCTGGCGAGGGTCTGGCGCGGCAACTACTCGACGCGGTACATGCGATGTCCCAAAACGATCCGGCGTCGCACGGCGTGACGCTGACCACGGAGGATTTCCGGAATGTTTCTCTCTACGAGCACTTTGGTTACGAGAGCGTGGGCCACGTTCGCCTCGATGCGCAACTGAACACGTGGGGATTTTTTCGGCCGAATGAACAATGGAGCGCGGACTTTCGCGTTCGCGATGCGAGTACGGAATAGAAGTTTTTTATGAACTCGGCTTTCAATTCAATATGGAATAAATTCCGGGCAGCCGGCTTATCCCCACATAAAGCATTGCCTCTTCTCCAAAGCTTTTGAATTTTGCCTCGCAGGTCGTCATGCACAAGCGTATGGTTTTCGGTGAAATGGATTTTGATTTGCATTTCGGCGCGGATATGCACAATTTCCGTCAAGTCACGGATCGTCATTTCGATGCCGCTTCCGCAATGAATGCAACTATTATTTCTCCCGCGAAAACCATGGAGCCTCAACTTCCCGAGCTTGATTGGCTGCACCAAGTCGAAGGCGTGCTCGATGCCATGAGTGAAGGCGTTGCCGTTCTGGAAGCAGGCCGCGTGCTGTTTGTAAACGAGGCCTTGCTGCGTATGACCGGCTTTCAGCGCGAAGACATGATCGGCCGCGAGCACACGGATTTTTTCGCGCCGGAAGACTTGCCGTTCATTCAGTTGCAGACGGAGCTGCGCGAACGCGAAGGGCACGTGCGCTTTGAGTATCACATTTTAAGCAAAGAGGGCGCGAAGGTGCCCGCCATCATCAGCAGCCGCACGTTTCAAGGCCCGGATCGGCGCCAATTTGCCATCGTCACCTGTGCGGATATCCGCGAGCAGAAGCTGGCCGAGGCCAGATTGCGCGAGGCCAATGAGCAATTGCAGGAAAGCGAAGCGCGCAAAGATGCGATGATGCAATCCGCGCTCGATTGTGTGATCTCCATCGATCACAACGGCAAGATTATCGAATTTAATCCGGCCGCCGAAAAGACTTTTGGCTACACACGCGCCCAAGTGTTGGGCAAGGAACTGGCCACTACCATTGTGCCTCCCGCACTGCGCGAGGCGCATCGCCGCGGCTTGGCGCACTATCTTGCCACAGGTCAGGGGCCGGTGCTAGGCATGCGCATCGAGATTATTGGCATGCGCGCCGATGGCACGGAGTTTCCTGTGGAGCTGGCTATCGTTGCCATCCATTTGGGAGAACATCCCATTTTCACCGCTTATCTGCGCGACATTACCGAACCCAAGCGCGCGGAGAAGGAATTGCACAAGGCCAAAGAGGCGGCGGAAGCTGCCAATCACATCAAAGACGAGCTGTTGGCCCAATTAAAAACCAGACATGACGAGTTGGAAGCAACCCTGCAACAACTAAAAACCATTCAGAACAAATTAGAAGCGGAGAATGCGCGCAAAGCGCGCGAGCTGGAAGAAGCGCGCCGGCTGCAATTGGCTCTGCTGCCCAAAATTATTCCAAAGCTGCCGCACCTCGACATTGCAGTGTTCATGCAAACCGCAACCGAGGTCGGCGGCGATTACTATGATTTCAATGTGAACTCCGAGGGCGAGCTTACCGTGGCAATCGGTGACGCCACCGGCCATGGTCTGCAAGCCGGAACGATTGTCGCTTCCACCAAAAGTTTGTTTAAGGCTTTGGTGGATGAGCCGGCGCCGGCGCAAGTTTTAAAGAGAATGTCGCGCGCGTTGAAATCAATGGGCTTCAACCGGATGTTCATGGGTATGACCGTGGCGAAATTCGAGCATTATCGTTTGACTCTCTCCGCTGCCGGGATGCCCTTTACGCTGATACACCGGGCTGCGACGTGCAACACCGAACAAGTTATCTTAAAAGCCATGCCATTGGGTAGTTTTCCAAATTTCAAATACCAGCAAAAGGTTTTAAAATTGCAGCCCGGCGACACTGTGCTGTTTGTGAGCGACGGCCTGTATGAAACTTTCAATCAGGACGAGGAGATGCTGGGGGAAAGCCGGATAATCAAACTCTTTTCAGAAATCGCCTGCCGGCGGCCTCACATGATTGTCCGGCATCTAGCAAAGGCCGCCAGGTCTTGGGCCAACGGACGCGCGCTGCACGATGATATGACCATTCTGGCAGTGAAAATGAAATAAGGTTTATGCCTGTGCCTTTGAAGCATGCCAGCTTGGACAGCAGCACACGATACGATTGGAGAATTATGGGGCGACAATTCTTCCACACTGTGTTCCAGCAAAACCATCTCGAGCGATAGGAGAAATTACGCGAAACGCTGCGTATATGTCGGCATCACATAAAGAGCGAATGCCACATGACGAAGCGTTGGAATTTTCAAAAGAACGCCCGCGCCAACAGATTTCTCATGCGCTGGGAATTTCTGTTTCTCTTGCTGGCGCTGGCGCCGGCTCTAACTTCTGCGCTCACCCCGCTTACGCTTGCAGCAGCAAGTTTTGCGCGTGAAAGTTTGCACGCGGCTTTCAACATGCTAGCATTGCACGAAGCCTCCAGCGGCGACCCGACATGGTTGAAACAAACGGTCATGCGCGCGATGCTGAAGCAGCACAATGATTATCTGGCCGAGTTTGCCGAGTGGCGCGGCTTGTTTGCACGCCATAGCGAGGATTTGGCGGCGCTAGTTAAATCATTTCCCGGCGCTGAAAATCTCCCCGAAGAAGAATTGCGTCGAATCTTCATGCAAACACCGCGAGCTCTCGCGGACCGGCATGCAGCAGGAGTTTTCGAACCATGGACGAGTCGCTGGGCCGGCTTATGGAGCAATGGCGTGCCGCAATATCACGTCTGGGATTCCACGCGCTTCGTGCACGGCCAGTGGATTCAAGCGGTGAGTTTGTCCGAATATGAATTCGTCCCACCCGAGCGGCTCGATGCAAGCGTGCGCCGGCGACGCGCGGATGCGGCCATAAATGTTTTCACTCGTGACCATGGCGTTACCGGCTGGGTTTCCAAATATCAACATGGCCGCTTGGAGATGCCGCACGTCGGTTATGTCATCAATGACTCGACGCTGCTGTGGATTTGCCAAAAAAAAGATCCCGCTCGAATTTTTGCGCGTGAAAGTCGTTGGTTCGTGTTTTTGGAAACTGTGACAATTTCTTCGACGCCGGTGGAATATCGCATTTATGGTCAGCCTATTTTGATCACCGACGACTGTTATGCCGAGGCCGCCGAGCGAAATTTGCATCGCGGAACATATCATGCAGTGACTTCGCGATGACGGAAGCACATGCAATGAGCCAGATTTTGCTGCTGAGCACAATCCCAAAAGGCGAGGATTAGATGAATTCAACTGACCCCAAACGCGAACTGCTGCGCCACACCGTCGCCACGGTGGCTTATCGCAGCGGCAAAACTTTGCGCGATGCTCCGGAAGAATTTGCCTCGTTTCGTATCGGGGAGACGAGTCGCACGCCGGCGCAGATTTTAGCACACATGGGAGATTTGTTCGATTGGGCATTATCGCTCGCACACGGAGAGCAAAGATGGAGTGATTCAGAGCCGCTGCCGTGGGCGCAGGAAATCGCGCGCTTTTTCGATGCGCTCAAGAAGTTCGATGACTATCTCGCCTCCGATGCGCCGCTCGGCCGTTCCTGCGAAAAAATATTTCAAGGGCCGATTGCCGATGCGCTCACGCACGCCGGGCAATTGGCAATGCTGCGGCGTCTGGCAGGATCCGCGGTGCGCGGTGAAAACTATCACAGAGCGGAAATCGAAATGGGCCGTGTGGGGCTGGAGCAGTCGAGTAAACGCATGGAATTCGACCGCGAGAACGAAACCGGCAAGATTATCTTACCCGGATAGCTCTAAAAATTACGACCTCGAAGAAGTTTTAGAGAAGAGAGTTTCTGCTCCGCATGCTGAAATATCCACGCATTACCGATATTTCAGCACATCTGCCTAAAATGCTTTTCACGGTTGTCTCGGCTTTATTGTTTATGCTGTCAAGCTTCACGCTCGCGCAAACGGCGAAAGAAGCCGGCGATGCAGTCATGCGTTGGAATCGCATCGCAACCGACGCAGCAGCCGCGGCGCAAATGGACCCGCTCACCGAGTCGCGTATATTTTCTATTGTTCACTTGGCGATTCACGAGGCTCTCAATGCAATCGATCGTCGCTATGAGCCGTATCGTTTGCAAGCACCGTCTTCGCACGAAGCTTCCACGGGTGCTGCTATTGCAGCGGCCGCACATGCGACGTTAATCGAATTGCTGCCAACGGCGAAATCACAATTCGACGTTGCATTCGAAGAAGCGCTCAGTGCGATTCAAAATGAAAAAGCCAAAGCCGCCGGTCTCGAAGTAGGCCGCAAAGCAGCCGCGGCAATTCTGGCGGCGCGCAAAAATGATGGTGCGAACCGCACGGTCACGCGTGAGCCTGGCAAGAAACCCGGCGAGTACCGTCCGACGCCGCCCGACTTTACGCCCGCGTGGTTTGTGCATTGGGCGGAAGTGACGCCCTTTGTTTTGAAATCGCCGGCGCAATTTCGCCCTGTGCCTCCACCCGCGGTCACGAGTGCAATCGCGCTTGCCGATTTGAAAGAGGTCAAAGAAATCGGCGCTGAAAAAAGCGCAACGCGCACAACCGAGCAAAGCGAAATCGCGCGTTTCTGGTACGAGGGCTCGACGCAAGGTTGGAATCGCATCGCCCGTGAAGTGTCCGTCTCGCAGAAGCTCGACGCGTGGGAGAACGCACGGCTGTTTGCGCTCGTGAACCTCGCCATGGCTGACGGTTTCATTGGCGGCTTCGAGGCGAAGTATTACTACAACTATTGGCGGCCCGCCACCGCGATTCGCGCAGCCGGTGAAACGGAGTGGATCAACTATCTGCCCACTCCGCCGGTGCCGGATTATCCTTCCACGCACACCGTGTTGGGCGCTGCGGCCGCAACGGTGCTAGCCAAGTTTTTCGGAACGGACTTTGTCGAATTCTCGATGACCAGCGGCGCACCGTATGCCGGCATCACGCGCAAGTTTTGGAGTTTCTCCGAAGCCGCGCGGGAGAACGGTTCTTCGCGCGTGCTCGCGGGCATTCATTTCACCTCGGCAGTGAATGCCGGCTATTTGCAAGGCGCACAAATCGGCAAGTGGACCATTGAGCATGTATTGCAACCCGTGAGTGCCTCGCATGACGCGCCAAACTCCACGACCTCTGCTGAGTCGCCTCCATGAGTGTTCGGGCTTCATAGGAACGCCGGGCTTGTGTTGTACGTACGAAATATGTAAAGTAACAGTGCTCGTTGTCTCTCCGGCGATATACGCTTTGCGCTGCGAGTGCAAGCCCGGCGACCTTATGAATGAGAGAACGATTATGATAAAGATTCCCGAATTAGAAAATTTTGTTGAGACGGAAAATCTTTTTATAGCTGCCGCGGACGGATTTCGCTTGGCGGCCACACTGTTTCGCGCCGCGCATGCAGACGCGCCATTGGTGATCATCGCCGCGGCCACCGCGGTGAAACGAGGCTATTATGAAAAGTTCGCGCGGTTTCTCGCGCAACACGGTTTGCATGCCTTGACATTCGATTATCGCGGCATCGGCGGCTCGCGGCCCGCGCGTCTCAAAGGCTTTCGCGCCGAAATGCACGAATGGGGCGAGCTGGATTTGGCCGGTGTGATTGATTGGGCCACGGAAGTTCTCGCGCCGCCTCAGATTTTATATGTGGGACATAGTGTGGCGGGACAAATTCTTCCACTCGCAAAAAACCATCGGCGTGTGAGCGCCGCATATTTGGTGGCTTCGCAAAGCGGCTATTGGAAACTTTGGAACGGCAAAGAGCGCATGATGGTTTTTGCGCTTTGGTATTTGTCAATCCCGATCGCCACGGCTTTGTTCGGATATTTTCCCGGCTGGATGCTGGGCAATGCGGAAGATATACCCGCGGGCATTGCGCGCGAGTGGGCGCGCTGGGGCCGCCGGCCAGAATACCTTCTCAGCCACGCGCGTGACACACAGAGTAAATTTGCCGCAGTGCAAATTCCGCTCAAGCTCGTGAGCTTTGCGGATGATGCGTTGATCGCGCCGCAGCGCGCCGTGGCAACCATTGCGAGTTGGTATGGCAGCACGAACAAAGAGCACATGCATCTTCACCCCATACAAATCGGCGTTAAGGCCATCGGCCATTTCGGCTTTTTTCGTGAATCGTTCCGAGATGCACTATGGCGCGATGCAGTGGCATGGCTGCAAGAGCGTGCCTACGCCGGCGCCGTGACAGAGGCTTATCCTCAAACCTTTTCATGAAAACGATGCCCGAATTATTCACCAAAACTTTTCACGTGGGTTGGGGCCATATGGATTTTAACGCGCACATGCGCAATACGGCGTATCTCGATCTCTCCGCGGACGTGCGCCTCATGTATTTTGCCGAACACGGTTTTCCCACGCGCGAGTTTGAACGCCTGCGCCTCGGGCCGGTCATCATGAAAGAAGAGCTGGAGTATTTCCGCGAGCTGCGCTTGCTGGAACCCGTGACCGTGATTCTGGCGCTCGCCGGATTGAGCCGCGAGGCTTCGCGTTTTCGCATTAGAAATGATTTCTTCAAAGCAGATGGCACGCTCGCGGCGAGAGTTACGAGCACGGGAGGGTGGTTGGATTTGTCGTCGCGAAAATTGGTAGCCCCGCCGCAGAAGCTGGCGGAAGTGCTGCAAGACTTGGCAAGAAGTGAAGGCTATGAGGAAATAGCATGAGCGCGGTGTGATATACGTACGGCTGCGCCACTACCGCGCGAGTATTGCGAGCGCCAATTATTCCAATAGTCCGTATTTCATCGCATAGCGCGCGAGTTCGACGTCGTTCTTCAAATTCAATTTTTCATGAATGCGGTCGCGATAGGTGCGCACGGTTTTGACGCTGATGAAAAGCTCCTCCGCAATTTCATTGACTTCCTTGCCGGAGGCGAGCAAACGAAACACTTGGAATTCGCGGTCGGAAAGCGACTCGTGCGGCTCCGCTTTCGCATGCGCATCCAAGCTGGAAGCCAGTTTCTCCGCGAGCGCCGTGCTGACGTATTTGCCGCCATCGTAAATTTTTTTGATGGCATTGACCAATTCTTTGGGCGCGGTTTCCTTATTCATGTAACCCGCGGCTCCGGCTTTGAGCGCGCGAATCGCGACTTGCTCTTCGGGATACATACTGAGCACGAGCACCGGCAAGTCCGGTTGTTCGCGATGCACGTCTTTTAGAACCTCCAAACCGTCGCGGCCCGGCATGCCAATGTCGAGCACGAGCACGTCCCACTCTTCTGCGGCAATTTTCTCCAACACTTCCTGCCCGTTGAGGGCTTCCCCGCCGACCGTCATATCGGAGGAACGCGCGAGGATTTGGCGCAACCCTTCGCGCACGACGGGGTGGTCATCTGCTATGAGGATTTTGATCATACGATAGCATCTCTTTGTATTGGAGTAATATGAGTGTGCAGCCAATCGGTGAATGGCGCGCGTCTCATTTCGCTCGACGCGACTTTCAGAATGATCTGCTCTTGTTCATCTATCGGCGCATTGATCTCAAAACCATTGAGCACAAGAAACGTTTCCATTGCGGCGTGGCCGATGCGTTTGTTGCCATCAACAAAAGGGTGATTCTGAATCAACGAAAACCCGAGCGCCGAAGCTTTTTCAACGACGGTAGGGTAAAGTTCTTCACCACCGAACGTCATGCGCGGCTGCGCTAATGCAGATTCCACTGCGTTCAAATCGCGAATACCCATGCCGCCGCCCGATTGTTCGATGATGCGGCGGTGCAGTTCCAGCACTTCACTGAGGGTGAGATAGCGCATTACGCCAACCGCCGGTAAAGTTCGGCATTCTTTTTCAATACAAAACCCGCCGCGCGCTCGAATTCCTCCTCGGGGCGAGTGATGATTTCCTCGATACTGGCGCGCACTAATTCTTCCGGCGTAATGTGCAATCGCCTCGCCATTTCTTGCAACTTAAGCAAGCGCTCATCGGGGAGCGCAACGGTAAATTGGGCCATCATTTCTCAATCTCCTATTACTTATATCGGCATTGAATATAAAATAAAAAACGAATGATGCAATCGCGGACGCGTTGTCTCCTTTCTACTTGCTCCGCCACGGCTTGGCCGTGGCATAATTGGTATTCCATGCTCAAAAACGCAAGCCCCGGCCCAACCGTGGCTGAACCTCGCCGATAACTCTTAGCGAAAAGGAATCTTCACTCGCAGCGTCGTGCCCTTGCCCGGCTCGCCCACAAGCGTTACGCTGCCGCCGAACACGTGCGCGCGTTCTTGCATGCCGAGTACGCCGAATGAGTCGCGCTTGCGAAGCTCTTGCGGTTGCACGCCCCGGCCATTGTCTTTTACTTCCAGCCGATAGTGATCCACTTCTTTTTCAAAAGCGATCGTCACGCGCGTGGCTTTGGCATGCCGCAGCACGTTAGTGAGCGACTCTTGCACGATGCGAAACACCGCCGTGGCACGGTCGCGCTCGAGCTGCACTTCTGTGGCCGTCAAATAACATTCGCATGCGATGCCGCTGCGCTTTTGAAATTCTTCCGCAAGCCATTCAATCGCGGCGAGCAGCCCCAAGCTATCCAACACTGCCGGGCGCAGCTCGGTGGAGATTTTGCGTACGGTCTTAACGGTTGTATCCAACAAATTCGACATTGCATGCACTTTGTTCAAAAGTAAGCCGCGCGCCGGCTCGCGGTTTTGCTCGGCAACGAGATTCTCCATGACTGCCACGTCCATTTTCAAGCCGGTGAGATATTGCCCGAGTTCGTCGTGAATCTCGCGCGCGAGATGCGTGCGCTCGGTTTCGCGCGCAGCCTGCAAATGCGCCGCAAGCCGCGTGCGCTCCACCAAACGGTTCACGCGATAACGATATAGGCCAAACAGCGCAGCACAAATAGCAAGCACCACAAGCCCGAGAAACCACCACGTTTTCCAAAACGGCGGCGTTATCACAACGCGTACGGCCGCGCCTTGCTCGTTCCACACGCCGTCGCTGTTCGAGCCTTTCACGCGAAAAACGTATGCGCCCGGATCGACGTTGGTGTAGCTCGCATAACGCCGCGTGCCCGCTTGAATCCAATCTCGATCGAAGCCTTCGAGTTTGTAGGCATATTGATTTTTCGCCGGCGCGGTGTAATCGAGCGCGACAAAATCGAACGAGAAAAAATTTTGAGAATAGGAAAGCGGGATTTTATCGATTGCAAAAAGCGCCGGCCCGAGTCGCTGCGGCTGATCAAAAATTTTAAAACGCGTGAGCAGCACCGGTGGAATGATAGGATTGTCGCGCATACTATCGGGATGAAAACTCACGAGGCCGCCTTCGCCGCCAAAAAACATGCGGCCCTCCGCGTTTTTAAAGTAGGCCCCCGACAATAGCACGTTGCTAATTAACCCGTCTTGCACCGCGAACTTCTTCACCTTGCGAGCGGCAGGATCGAAACGCGCCAAGCCTTTATCCGTGCTCAGCCACAAATTCCCGTGGGTGTCCGGCAAAATGCCTTTCACAAAATTATCCGGCAAGCCATCTTCGTCCGTAAAGATGCGGATGGAATCCGTGTGCGAATCATAGCACTGCAAGCCGCCGCCAAACGAACCGGTCCAAACAGAGCCTTGCGCATCTGCATACACGGAATAGAGCACGCTGTTCATGCGTTGCTGCGCTTCGGGAGCCCTCGGATATCTTGTGAAAGTTTGCGTGCGTTGGTCATAGCCGTTCAAGCCGCCGCCGAACGTAGCGAGCCACAGGCCATTTTCACCATTGGCCGCAATCGCCCACACGCCGGTGATTTGATCAAAATACTCGAAGTCTTTGCGCCTACGATCAAATCGCATCAAACTCACGCTTTTCGTCCCCGCCCAAATTTCGCCGCTCGCATCTTCGAAAACGGCTTTGATTTCACGCCACTCGGGATTGTTCGGATGCCTCGCAACATGCGGATAGCGCTGGAAGCGGCGCTGCTGCGGATCAAAATAATTCAGGCCGCTGCCCGTGCCGATCCAAAATTTTCCATGTCGATCTTCGCAAATCGCCATGACGTTGTCGTTGCCGAGGCTGTACGGATTTTTCGGATCATGGCGGTATTGCGCGAGCAACTTGCCCTCATGATCGAATTGTCGCAACCCGCTGCTGCCTGCGCCCACCCAAAGATGGCCGCGCCGATCTTGGCAAATCGCATACACGCCATCAGCGATTTTCAGTCGCGTGAATTTATCTTGCCGTCGCGCATAACGGCTCAGGCCTGCACGATAGTGGCCAATCCACAACACGCCGGAACGGTCTTCATAAATGGCATGAATACGGTCACCGCGCAACGCATAGGGATTGTCGCTCTCATAGCGATACTGATACGCGCGCTCCGTCGCCGGCTCGTAGCGCCAAAGGCCGGCATAGCGCGTGCCTGCCCAGAGCGTGCCGTGGCTGTCCACGAAGAGCTTAAACACCCTTTCCCCGGCAAGTGGATCTTTTCCGGTTGCACGCAAACGAAACCGCGAGAGCCGTTGCGTGCGCGGATCATAGCTATTCAAACCATTCTCGGTGCCGATCCAAATCGTGCCTTGATGATCTTCGGTAATGCACCAAACGAAATCCGTGCTCAAGCTGTTGGAATCAGCCGGGTCGTGCCGAAAGTGTTGAAACGCGTCGCTCTGCCGATCATAACGATTGACGCCGCCTTCCGAAGTTGCGATCCAGATCGCGCCGGCGCGATCTTCGAAGATCATATGGATTAGATTCGCGCTCAGAGAGTTGGCGACTTGGGGATCGTGATGATAGAACTGCAACTTTTGCTTTTTAGGATGATAGCGATACAGGCCGTCGCCGCTGCCGAGCCAAAATTCGCCATGCCGATCTTCCAACACATGATAAAAAGCTTTGTGCAACAAAGCTTCGGCGCCGGCGAAATATTGGGCAAACTGTTCGAAACCATCCGTATCGGGATTGTAGCGGCACAACGCGCTGCTGGTGTTTATCCAAAGATTGCTCGCGCGATCAAGAAAGAGTTGGCCGATAAAAGAATTGGGCAGCGCCGTGCTATCGCCGCGCTTGCTTTTATATACCACGAAATCATAGCCGTCGTAGCGATTCAAGCCTTCTTCCGTGCCAAACCACAGAAAGCCCTGCGGGTCTTGAATGATGTCGCTGACGGAAAAATTGGAAAGCCCCTGCTCCACGGAAAGCGCCTCGAAACGAATATCTTGCGGCTGCGCGAAAAGCGTGGCTGCACTTGCCAGCCAAAACAACATGCAAGAATTCCTCACCGTCCAGGCTGATGATAAAGAAGTGGGCCGGAAGAATTCCATCGTGTTTGGCTCCGACTCAATGATGCGCATGATGGGAACCGTGGGCTTCCGTTGCTACAGCTTGTGCGGGCATTGTCGCTGCGGCATGCTGGCTGTGATGCTGGTGCACCACCGCGTGTCCACGGCCGCGTGCGATGAGCCAGCGATTGAGGGGAAACGCTGCGGCGCCGGCGAGCAAGAGCGACAAAGCCATACTGCTCCAGAACAGCAGTGAAGCTACACCCGCATCCATTGCGCCCGGAATGACGAGCATAAGCGCGTTGTCGATAATCTCCATCACCGTGATCGAAAGTGTATCCGAAGCAAAAGCCAATCCCAATGCTGTGCTGAAAGCGAAGTTCGCGCGAAGCAGCGGCAGCAGCGTGAGTGAATAGCCGAATACAAACGCGAGGCCAACCGAGAGTACAATGGTTGGCCAATTACCCCAACCCAAAGAAGCGCCGATGATCATGCCAAGCACTTCACCGATGGCACATCCGGTGAGGCAGTGTATCGTGGCGCTCAAAGCCGTGCGATTGAGCGAGGGCTGAAGAGTAGCGTGCATAGTGTGATTCATTTTCAATGCTCCTTTTGGGTAGAATGAACAACTGCTTTTACTCCCAAAGACGAGGCCCAGTCACACGGTTACACTTTTTTTTGAGATTTTTTGGTCATCGCGTCCGGCACGTGCAATCCATACAGCCGTGGTTGGCGCAAACGCGGCAGGTTTCTTCCAATCGCTCGCGCAATGCTTGGCGCGCACGGTGGCGACGCACTTTCAAATTGTTGCGCTTGATCCCGAGTTGTGCCGCCACCAACGCGGGATCGCTGCCCGCAAGCTCCATGCGTTCGATCAATTCAGCGTATTCAGGTTTGAGAGTGGGAAGCAGCGCACGGAAGCAAGCGCACAAGCTGGCCTCGTCTTCCGGTTCCGGCTCAGCGAGCTGCTCATGAGCGTCATCAAAAGTTTCGCTGTGCTTTGCTTCGACACTTCTACGGCGATAAACATCGATGATGGCATTGTTCAAAACCCGATAAAACCACGGCACGAGCTTCTCTTCATCGCGCAATTCCGGCGCGGAGCGGAGCGCTTTGAGCAGGCTGTCTTGCAAAACGTCTTCCGCCAGCGCTGGGTCGGAAATTTTACTGCGCACGTAGGCCAGCAACTTTTCACGGTTGCCGGTTAATTGGGAAACGAGGGCAGCATTCATCTTCTCATGCACTTTCATCAAATGGTAGCGCCTTCCGCGGTTCATTTAAAAGGAATTTTCACTCGCAAAGTCGTGCCCTTCCCCGGCTCTCCCGTAAGCGTGGCGGCGCCGCCGAACACGTGCGCGCGCTCTTGCATGCCCAGCACGCCGAATGAGTCGCGCTTGCGGAGCTCCTGCGGCTGCACGCCGCGGCCGTTGTCTTTCACTTCGATGCGATAATGATCGGCTTCCTTTTCAAACGTGATGGTCACGCGCGTGGCTTGCGCATGGCGCAGCACGTTGGTGAGCGACTCTTGCATGATGCGAAACACCGCGGTGGCGCGGTCGCGATCGAGATTCACTTCCGTGGCCGTCAAATAACATTCGCACGTGATGCCGCTGCGCTTTTGAAATTCCTCGGCGAGCCATTCAATTGCGGCGAGCAGCCCCAAGCTGTCCAACACGGCCGGGCGCAGCTCGCTGGAAATTTTGCGCACGGTTTTAACGGTCGAATCCAACAAGCTCGACATCGCATGCACTTTGTTCAACAGCGAAGCGCGCGGCGTTTCGCCGTTTGCTTCTGAGATCATATGCTCCATGAACGCCACGTCCATCTTCAAGCCGGTAAGGTATTGCCCCAGCTCATCGTGAATCTCGCGCGCGAGATGCGTACGCTCGGTTTCGCGCGCGGCTTGCAAGTGCGCCGCAAGCCGCGTGCGTTCCAATAAACGATTGACGCGATAGCGATACAGCCCAAAGGCCGTTGCACCGATAATGATAATTACGAGGCCGCGGAACCACCACGTCTTCCAAAATGGCGGCGCAATGACGATACGCAGGCTCGCACCTGCTTCATTCCACACGCCGTCGCTGTTCGAGCCTTTCACGCGAAACACATATTCGTCCGGATCGACGTTGGTGTAACTCGCGTAACGCCGCGTACCGGCTTGAATCCAATCGCGATCAAAACCTTCCAGCATGTAGGCATATTGATGCTTGGCGGGATTGTTGAAATCCAGCGCTACAAATTCAAAAGAAAAAAAGTTTTGTCGATAAGAGAGGGCGAGGCCGCGCTGCGCCGCCGTAACCGCGCGCGGCAAATGTATTGGCCGGTCGAACACTTTGAAAGCCGTGACCGCCACTTGCGGCGGCTGCGTATTCTCCGCAAGGCTGTCCGGATGAAACGCAATCGCGCCGTTTTCCGAGCCGAAGAAGAGCCGGCCGTCGCTCGCCATGAAAAATGCGCCCGACAAGAACGTGTTGTTGAGCAAGCCTTCTTTGACCGTATAGTTTTTGAATTTTTGCGCGTGCGGATCGAACTTCGCAAGTCCGTTGTCCGTGCTCAACCAAAGAGAGCCGTGCGCGTCCGGCAATATGGCTTTCACAAAATTGTCCGGCAAGCCCTCGCGGCTTTTCCAATGGCGCATGCTTCCGGTTTTAGTATCGAGGCGATTCAGCCCGCTCGTGGTGGCGATCCAAATATGTCCGGAGGAATCGGCATAGAGCGCATAGATATTGTTGCTGCTCAAGCGCGCGCCTTCGGACGCCTCACGCTGATAGCGTGTAACGTTCTGCGAGCTGCGCTCAAAACGAAACAGGCCGTTGCCGAAACTGCCCAGCCAAAGTGCGCCGCCATGTCCTTGCGCGATGCTCCAGATTGACTCGTGCTGCAAACGCTGCGGCTCTCGCACCAAACGCAGCGCGGCGCGATCCACGCGAAACAAGCCGCCGCCTTTGGTGCCGGCCCAAATTTCACCCGTGGCATCGGCAAAAATTGCTTTGACATGAGAGGCCTCGCCTTGCAAGGAGTCGCGCGTGCTAAAAGGATAACGCACAAATCGGTCGCGCTTTGCTTCATAAAGTTGCAAGCCTGCTTCCGAGCCGATCCAAAGGTCATCCGGCGCAAGCGGGTCCGCGTGTATGGCCATGACGTAATCACTGCCGAGGCTGTGCGGATTCTTCGGATCGTGGCGGTACGCTCGGCGCAGATGACCGTCGCTCGTGTAACGCAACAATCCCTCGGAATAGACGCCCAGCCAGATTTCACCGCTGCGCGAGGCGAGCACGGCGTAGACGGAATTGGCCGCCGGATAATAGGCAAAAGCTTCCTGCTTGCGATTGTAACGATTGAGGCCGTTGCGATAAGATGCGATCCACAAAATGCCGGAGCGGTCTTCGAACAAAAATTCAATACGGCTCTCGCTGAGCGAGTTGGGATCATTCGGATTGTGGACGGATTGAAAAAAACGGCCGGTGGCGGCTTCATAGCGCCACAAGCCGGCGCCGAACGTGCCGATCCAAAGCCGGCCATGGCTGTCTTCATAGAGCGTAACAATGTGATCTATTGCGAGCAGATGATGGGGTGCTACCGGAGCGCGTTCGATAGCGCCGGTGGCGTGGTTGAAGCGATGCAAGCCCTCGACCGTAGCGATCCATATCGTGCCGTGACGATCGGCAAGAATTTTTCTCGCAATCGTGTCGTTGCCCGGTCGCGGCATGATGCGATAACGTGTGAAACGAGGCGTGTCACGCTCCCAACGAAACACGCCGCCCCCGCCGGTTCCAATCCACATTTCTCCGGAGCGATCTTCGGCAATGGTATTGATCGCGTTGCTGTTGAGTGAATTCGCATCATGGGGATTGTGCGGATAATGCCATAGAGAATCCGTTTCGCGATTGTAGCGAAAAAGTCCGGCGGAAGTGCCCAGCCAAAGCTCGCCGCGTGAATCTTCATAAATCAAATTGACGACAAGATGGGCCAGGCTATCTGCCAATGGCGAGTGGGAAGAAAAGCGCACGAAATGATCAGTGTCGGGATCATAGCGATACAACCCCCTGCCGCTCATGCCCACGCCGACCCACAACGTGCCGGCGCGGTCAACAAACAAACTCGTCACGTCTTGGCCTGGTAAACCCGTCGTGTCCGCCGCGTCGTGTTTGTAGATTTTGAAATCGTAGCCGTCGTACTTGTTCAGTCCATCTGCCGTGCCGAGCCAAAGAAAGCCCTGCTGATCTTGCACGATGGAGGTGACAGTGAAATTCGAAAGGCCGTGCTCGACGGAGATGCGCTCGAAACGCAGCTCGCGCGGTTGCGCGAAAAGCGTTGCGGCTTGAATGAATAGTGCGCTGGCGCCGCAAGCCATGAGAGCGGTTTTACTTTTGAACATCACGTTCGTCGTTGGTCCTTTTTTATGACAAGCACCGCTTTATAGGTGTGTATCATATCTCTCTCTTCCGTGACCTTCTGTAATCCCGGCTGACAACATTGTGCTTTTTCAGCAAAGTTTTCGAGATAGAGTTTTGAAAAGCGTTATCGCCAAGCGCGCAAAGAGTTCGCAACGGGCGCAAAGAAACCGCTTGGCGTTCTTTGCGCGAACTTCGCGGCCTTTGCGTTTTGCTTTTTGTTTGGATTGCGGCCTGGCCGCGCCGTGTGCTTCCGTGGCCACCTTGACGCAGCTTCGACCGCCTAAGCCGGAATCTTCACGCGCAACGTTGTGCCCTTTCCCGCTTCGCCGGTGATGGAGACGCTGCCGCCGAAGACGTGTGCGCGCTCTTGCATGCCCAACACGCCAAACGAACCACGCTTGCGCAGATCGTGTGGCTGTATGCCTTTGCCGTTGTCTTTCACTTCCAGCCAATAATGGCCGGAGTCTTTTTCGAAAGTGATCGTCACGCGCGTGGCTTGCGCATGGCGCATCACATTGGTGAGCGATTCCTGCACGATGCGAAACACCGCGGTGGCGCGGTCGCGATCAAGGCGCGCTTCGCCGGCAGTCAAAAAACATTCGCAATGGATGCCCGTGCGTTTTTGAAAATCTTCCGCGAGCCATTCGAGCGCCGCGAGCAGGCCCATGCTATCCAAAACCGCGGGCCGCAGCTCCGTGGAAATTTTGCGCACCGTCTTTACCGTTGTGTCCAAAAGCTCGGACATCGCTGCGATTTTGTTCTGCACGGCGGGAAGATCGACTTCGCCGTTGCGCAATTTCGTGAGTTCGTCGAGAAACGCGACGTCTATCTTCAAGCAGGTGAGATATTGCCCCAGCTCGTCATGAATTTCGCGCGCGAGGTGCGTGCGCTCGGTTTCGCGCGCGGATTGCAAGTGCGCAGCCAGCCGCGTGCGCTCCAACAAACGATTCACGCGATAACGATACCCCGCGAACAGCGCTGCGCCGGCAATGATGAGCGCGAGGGCGCGAAACCACCACGTCTTCCAATACGGCGGTGCGATGAAGAGTTGCAACGAGGCGCCCTGCGCATTCCACACGCCGTCGCTATTCGAGCCTTTCACGCGAAAGACGTATGCACCCGGATCGACGTTGGTATAGTTGGCATAGCGCCGCGCGCCAGCCGGTATCCAATCCTCGTCGAAGCCTTCCAATTTATACGCATATTGATTTTTACTCGGGTCGGTATAATCCAGCGCCACAAATTCAAACGAAAAAAAATTCTGCCGATGCGAAAGCTGCACCACGATTTGCGGGGACTCCGAAGTCGCGTGTGGCTTTGCATGTACACGGCGCGGCAGAGACTTCCCAAAAACTTTGAAGTCGGAAATGACCACCGGAGGCGGAGTAAAATCCTCTTTGAGGCTGTCCGGATAAAAGGCAACCGCGCCGCCATTGCCGCCGAAGAAAAGCCGGCCGTCTTCTGCTTTGAAACTCGCGCCGGAAAGAAACGTGTTGTTGAGCAAGCCGTCTTTGACGCTGTAATTCTTGAATGTTTCCGTGGCGGGATTAAAGCGTGCAAGGCCTTGGTCCGTGCTCAACCAAAGGTTGCCGTGCTCGTCCGGCAAAATCGCTTTCACAAAATTATCCGGCAAGCCTTCGCGATCTTTCCAATGTTGAAAGCGGCCGGTCTTGATTTCGAGGCGATTCAATCCTCCGCCAAACGTGCCCATCCAAACATGGCCGTTGGTGTCGGGATAGATCGAGTAAATGAGATCGTTGTTCAAGCTGTGCGGATGGTGCGGATCGCGGCGGTAGCGCGTGAGCCGGTTTGTGCCTTTTTCCCAATGCACCAAACCGTTGCCAAAACTGCCCAGCCAAAGCGCTCCGGCGCGAGTGTCGCGGTCCTCTGCGATCGCCCAGAAGTGATCTCGGCTCATGAGCGAGGAGTCCGCAAAGGGTTTGCTCAAATTCGCGGTGCTTCGATTCAAGCGCAGCACGCCGAGGCCTTTAGTGCCGAGCCAAATTTCGCCCGCGGCATCTTGATAAAAAATTTTTGCTTCATAATCTCCTCCGAGGCCTGGCCTTGCCGCGGGATACGCGTGGTGTGTGAACATCTTTTGTTCGGCGTGATAACGATACACGCCGCGATTCGTGCCCAGCCAAAGGTCATCGGTTTTTTCGGGGTCGGGAAAAATGGTCATGATGTAATTCGTGCCGAGGCCGCGCGGATTTCTCGGATCGTACAGATGTTGTTCGAGCAAACGGCCCGTGCGATCGTAGCGCAACAAGCCGGCCGTGATAGTCCCCAGCCAAACTTCGCCGCGATGCGATTCAAATACGGAATAGACCGCGTCCGCAACGGGATAACGCGTGAACGCCTCCTGCTTGCGATTGTAACGATTCAAGCCGCTGCGATACGTGGCGATCCACAAAATGCCGGAGCGGTCCTCATAAAAATGCTCGACGCGCTCAGAGCTAATTGAATACGGATTGTGGGGATCGGGAGAGTAAAGCGTGAAGCGCTCCGTCGCCGCCTCATAGCGCCACAAGCCCGCGCCAAACGTGCCGATCCATATGATGCCGTGACGGTCTTCGAAAACATTGATGATGTGATTGAGCACGAGGCCGTGCGCATCTTCGGAAGGCGTGGGGCAACGCACAAGTTTGTCCGTGTTCGGATCATAGCGAAACAAACCTTCCAGCGTGCCGATCCAAACCGTGCCGCGGCGGTCGACTAATGCGCACGTAAAACTATTCGTGCGCGGATTGGCGACTTTCGGATCGGTTTGATAATAACGCTTGAAGCGGCCTTCGCGATAGTTGCGCAAGCGCGAAACACCCTCGGCGTTTGCGAGCCACAGTGAGCCGCCGCTGTCTTCGGCAATACCAAGCACATAATCGTGGCTGAGCGAAGTCGAATCTTGCGGATCGTGCCGGTAGTGCGCAAGCTCATCGCTTTGCGGATCATAACGAAAGAGGCCGTTATCCGTGCCAATCCAAAGCCCGCCGTCGCGGGATTCACGAATCGTTGCGACATGAGTTTTAGCCAGTTTTTTTGCCTGTGGAGAGGAAGAAGAAAAAGGCATGAAGCCATCGCGGCTCGGATCATATCGCCACAAACCGACGTCGCTGACGCCGATCCACAAGATGCCCGCGCGATCGACATACAAACACGGCACATTTTGTCCGGGTAGTGAAGTCGAATCAGTCGGATCGTTTTTATATACGGTGAATTCGTAGCCATCGTACTTATTTAAACCATCTTCCGTGCCGAACCACAGAAAGCCTTGAGGATCTTGCGCGATGGCCGTGACGGTAAAATTGGAAAGGCCCTGCTCCACGGAAACGTGCTCGAAACGCAAGTCGCGCGGTTGCGCGCAAAGCGCAGCGGTCGTTACAAGCCAGAGTAGCGCGTGCAAATGCCGAGGAAGTTTTCGGTGTATTGGGGTCACACCGCCAATTTAAAACATTTGGTGAGAAGTGCAAGATGGTGGCGGGCAAATCGCGTTGCCCATGCAATCAATATTCTTCCTCCTCTTGCTCATCGCGGCGCGAGTCGCGCTCGGGTTTGTAGCTGTTGAAATTGTATCGGAAGTTGAGCATGACCATCGGGGCTTCGCGTGTGGAGTAACTGTAATTGTAAAAATCGGCGCCTGCGGAAATGTGTTCATTTTGGGCGGAGCGAAATAGATCGCGCACTTGCAAAGTGGCTGAAAGCTGTTTGCCCCACAACTCTTGTTTGATCGCGGCGTTAGCCGTAAAAAAACCTTCGCGCCGGCCCTGGGTTGCGATCGACGCGCTGTTGTAATTCGCGTCGAGCTGAATTTGCGTCGCCGCGCGCAATGTGATCGTGTTGCTCAAGCGCGCATTCCAATTGAAGCTCTCGCGTTCGAAGGCTTCTCCGAAGAGAGCGCCTCTAATGCGATAATGATACAGATTGCCGGTCCAATTCGCCGTCCAGCCTTTGCGCAAATCACAATTGCACAAAAGCTCGCTGCCGAACGCATAGTCTGTGCCGATGTTCGCTGCGGAATGCAGCGTCACGTTGTCGGCATAAACGGAGCGCACATCTTCAATCTTATTGCGGGTCTTGCGATAATAGGCCCCGAGCGACCACAGGCTTTTTTCAAACGTCGCTTGATAGCCGGCTTCATAGGAGTCAAGATATTCCGACTCCAAAGCGTATTGCCTCAGTTACGGGTGGAGTAGCGCAGGCGTCCCCGCCTGCAGACAAGGATGTCCAATGTCACTAACTTTTTCCGAAAGCACAGGCAGAAAAATGAAGGGCAGAAATATAGAGCTTGCCGTTATATAAAAAACGTAGACCCTACGGCATCATCGGCCCCAATTTTTCTACCCTACATTTTTCTGCCTTTGCTTTTAAATGGTTTTGCCGGGAATCTTTTTGCATTTCTGGAAAAGTTAGTGGCATTGGACAAGGAGGTCTGCGCTACGTTTTCCACCAATAACTGAGGCATTACTCCAAAGCCGGATTGCCCACGCTCACGTTATACGCATCCCTCCAAGTTTGAAACGGCTCCAAATCGCCGCCGCCGGGGCGATCGATGCGTCTAGTGTAGCTCGCCATCACTTGGTGCCCGTTCGCAATTTGATTGGAAAGATGCAGCGTGGGAAAGTAATCCCATTGCGCAATGGTGAAGCGCTGTCCCGCGCTTTGCGAGACAATCGCGCTCCGTAAGCTCGCCGCGCAAACCGATTTGATACCCGGCGCTTTTCCATGCGCCGGCATAAAGCGCATAGAGCGCATGCACGTTTTCATCATAGCGCGTCACGTTGCTGAATTGCGGCAAGAGCACATACTCTGCTAGCGCGGCGTCATATTCTTGCAAGCCCGTGCGATCCTCCGAGTTCTCCAGCTCGCTTTGATAGCCCGCTTCGAGCTTGCCTTTTCGCCCGCAGGCACAGAGTAATCGAGCTTGGCGCGAAACTCCTCCGAAGGCCCGTTTTCGGTCGTGCGTTGTCCGCGGAAGATTGCGTCGGTAAAGGAAATCCACACCAAACCTGTGTACTTAATCATATCCGCGTTCCTCAGCATGGTAGCCACGTTCGTCGGTTCAGATTAACTTAGGCTCATATGGTACAATTCGCAGAACGCCGCCGGGAAAACTGCGCCTCCCTAATTCTACATGGGCAGATTTAAATTTTTGCCCGCGAAACACACGAATAGCGCGAAAACAGTTTTTCGTATGATTCGCGTGTTTCGTGGGCGGAAATGGAATCTGTTAAAGTAGAACTACGCGTTTCGCGAAATTAAACAATTGCGATCAGCAAAACAATCGCGGCGCGCCTATCGGAACTGCCGAAATGGGACATTCTCGATTATTGGCTGGTGAAATCACGGTCGCAGACTGATGATGCAACGCAAGACGACATAGAAATGCAGTTAGTTTGATAAAAATTTTGTCTTAATTTCATTTAGAAATTCAAAAAAATACTTTCGAAATTAAAAAATGCTTCTATATTTGCCTTCACTTTTGAAACCCAATCATCCAACTCCCTGCGTCTGCGGTTGCCTCGCACCAGGATTTGGCGAACTTCGATCCGCACTTTTCAAGGAGGATTGCCATCCATGTCCAAGAACTCTTCCCGGCGCTATGAAGTTGTGGCTGCGGCTAAAAACTGGCACTTGCGCGAAACACCGCAGCAATTGACCGCCGACATCAATGCGATCTTCGGCGAGCACACCTTCAATCTCGAAGTCATGCGCGAAAAACTTCCCAAAGAAATCTTACAAGCCCTGCTAGCCACGACTGAAAAAGGCCAGCCGCTCGACGCCAAAATCGCGGACGTGGTCGCCATGGCGATGAAAGAATGGGCGGTCGAACACGGCGCGACGCACTTCACACACTGGTTCCAGCCGCTCACGGGCAGCACCGCGGAAAAGCATGATAGCTTCGTTACGCCGAATATCGGCGGCGGCGCCACGGCAAAATTCTCCGGCAAAGATTTGATTCAAGGCGAGCCGGATGCGTCCTCTTTTCCGAGCGGCGGCATTCGCGCCACCTTTGAAGCGCGCGGCTACACCGCGTGGGATCCGACTTCGCCGGCGTTCATTATCAGCAATCACAACGGCGCGACCCTCTGCATTCCAACCGCGTTCGCTTCATGGACCGGCGAAGCGCTCGACACCAAAACGCCGCTGCTGCGTTCGATGGAAGCTTTGAGCAAGCAAGCCTTGCGCGCGCTCGCACTTTTCGGCGTGAAAGACGCTCATAAAGTTTATGCGACCGTCGGTTCCGAGCAAGAATATTTTCTCATTGACGAAGAGTTTTATTATCGCCGGCCGGACCTAGTGACCACCGGCAGAACTTTGTTCGGCGCGAAGCCGCCGCGCGGCCAGGAGCTGGAAGATCACTACTTCGGCTCGATTCCCGAGCGTGTGCTCGCGTACATGACCGACGTGGAATATCAGCTCTATCGTTTGGGAGTGCCGGTCAAAACGCGGCACAACGAAGTCGCACCCGGCCAATTTGAAATCGCGCCCATTTTTGAGAATTGCAATATCGCCGCGGATCATCAACAAATGATGATGCAAATCATGCGCAACACCGCGCGCAAATATGGCTTGGTGTGTTTGCTGCACGAGAAGCCGTTTGCGGGCATCAACGGCAGCGGCAAACACAACAACTGGTCCATGTCCACCGACACCGGCATGAATCTGCTCGAGCCGGGCGAGACGCCGCACGACAACATGCAGTTCCTGTTTTTCTGCGCTGCGGTGATCAAAGCCGTGGATCAGTACCAAGATTTGTTGCGCGCGAGCGTGGCCCACGCGGGCAACGATCATCGTCTCGGCGCAAACGAAGCGCCGCCGGCCATCATTTCGATCTTCCTCGGCGACCAATTGGAAGACGTATTCAATCA
The DNA here is from genome assembly GCA_037444905.1 of bacterium. GTDB lineage: Bacteria > Zhuqueibacterota > Zhuqueibacteria > Zhuqueibacterales > Zhuqueibacteraceae > JABWAN01. The sequence goes on from JBBILN010000061.1 coordinate 26,332, forward strand.
AATTGAAAAAGGCAAACCCGAAAGCAGCAAATCGAAAGATTTGTTGGGACTCGGCACGCCGGTTTTGCCGCACTTGCCGCGCCATGCCGGAGACCGCAACCGCACTTCGCCGTTCGCATTCACCGGCAACAAATTCGAATTTCGCGCGGTGGGATCGAGCCAATCCATTTCCTTTCCGAACACCGTGCTCAATACCATCGTGGCCGCGGCGATCGACGAGCTCACCACGACCGTCGAAACGCGGATGAAAGCGAACCTCGCTTTCGAGCAAGCGCTGCATGAAGCCTTGCAAGGCGTCATCAAACAACACAAGCGCATCATCTTCAACGGCGACAACTACTCAGAAGAATGGCACAAAGAGGCGGAGCGCCGCGGCTTGTTTAACTTGCGCAACTCGTTGGATGCCTTCGAGCGTTTGCACGAGAAAAAGAACGAAGCCGTGTTTGCGAAATATGGCGTGCTCAATGAACGCGAGCTGGCCGCGCGCGCCGAAATATTGTTCGATCAGTATTTTAAAACTGTCAACATCGAAGGCGAGACCACCGAGAGCCTGGCCCAGACCATGATCCTCCCGGTCGCGATTCGTTATCTCCACGAGCTGGCCACGGCTGCCGAAACCACGAAACGCAATGGCGTCGAGCCCACGGGCGTGCTCAAAACGCTGCAGGAAGTAAATGCGCTGGTGAATGACTTTCGCGAAGCGCTGCAGCGCTTGCATGCCGTCAATGCCGATTTGGGCGGCGATACCGTGCATCAGAAAGCCTATCACATGCGCGACAAGGTCATTCCCGAAATGAACAACGTACGCACAATTGCGGCCAAGCTCGAAAAAGCTTTGCCGGATGATTTCTGGCCCATGCCGGTTTATAGTGAAATGCTGTTTGTGAAATGAATCCCAATAAAGTGCCGCGCACTTGACAAGTGCGTGGCACATACAATGTTCTGCGCCACTTGTTCGACCTTCGCAAGCAAGTGGCGTTTCTATTTAAAAACTCCTTTGAGTTAGCTGCGAAACGCCATAGATTCACCACGCGAGCTCTAATCACGGCAAGCGCTTTCGAGCACGCTCACCCCCCGATCGCTCGCACGATTTCCATTCACCTTTGCAAACCCGATAACGAATCGACAAATCCCGAATGCTTCCTCTCACTTCATCTCAACCCGGAGTTCTCGAGCTCTTGCGCGCGCTGGTGCAAGCCCCGAGCTACATTGGGCTGCCGCGTCAAGAAGAGCGCGTCGTGCAAGTGCTCGCGCAATATTTCGAGCGGCACAAGATTGCGTATGAAATATCAGAAGTGCGCGAAGGCCGTCCCAATCTCATTGCGCGCGTGCGTGGCAATCAGGGTGGAAAACGTTTGCTGCTCTGCGGCCACACCGATACCGTCCCGCCGAACGCCATCACGACGATGGATCCTTTCGCAGCGGAAATTCGCGATGGACGCATGTACGGCCGCGGCACGGTGGATATGAAAGGCGCAGTCGCAGCCATGGCCGCCGCGCTCGTTGCGCTCAAAGAATCACAACGACTCACCCGCGGCGAAGTCGTGCTCGCCGCGGTAATTGACGAGGAGATGGAAAGCCTCGGCGCGGAGGCATTGATTCATTCCGGTTTCACTGCGGACGGCGCAATCATCGGCGAGCCGACGAGCAATCGCATCGCCGTCGGCCACAAGGGACTCGAATGGTTGGAAATTGAATTTCTCGGCAAAGCCACGCACGGCGGCACGCCGGAGCGCGGCTGCAACGCCATCAATGCGGCTGCGCTCTTCATTCGTTTGGTGGAAAAAGAACTCGTTCCACGTTTTGCAGCGCGACGCCATCCCATCATCGGCGCGCCCACCATCAACATGGGCACGATTCGCGGCGGCGACCAACCCAGCACCGTTGCCGCGCGCTGCACATTGCAACTTGATCGGCGTTGGGTGCCTTCCGAAAGTGTTGAATTGGTGTTCGGCGAGTTGGAAGAAGTGCTCGACAAAGTGCGCGCGAGCATGCCGAGTCTGCAAACACAGATTCGCCGCGTGCCCGGCGGCATGGCCACGATGGTGCACGGCCCGTTGGAAATCGCAACCGATCATCCGCTTGTTGGCGCCGCGCAAGCCGCATTGCAAGAGTTGTATCAAACGCCCGCCGAGCTCACTGCCTTTCCCGCGTGGACGGACGCCGCGCTCTTTTCATGCGAAGCTAGAATCCCAAGCCTCGTCTGCGGCCCCGGCGATCTCGCGCTCGCGCACTCCGCGGAAGAGTCGATCGCGCTGGAGGAGGTGAAAGAGGCGATGTGGTTATATAGGCACATGGCTTTGAATTTTCTAAATGAAGGAGCTTGAAATCAATTTTGCATTGATCCAGCTTGGGTGATATACTATACTTGCGCCCTAGATAAACAAAAATCTTGTTCGTCGTCTATGGTTTGGTTATTTTGCAACGCGATAAAAAATGCCTGCGAATGTAAGGAGTGAATCAAAATGGTTGCGCAACCGATTTTGAGCGAATATCTCACTCGCGCCATGACTTATGCCGAGTATGATAAACTGGAAGACGGCACATTCAGCGGACGCATTCCCCCTTGTGTCGGGGTGATTGCTTTTGCAAATACTTTGACGCTTTGCCAAAACGAGTTGCGCTCGGTTTTGGAAGATTGGCTCCTTGTTGGATTTAAATTAAAACACGCTCTGCCGATAATTGATGGAATCGATCTGAATCAGGAGCCTGTTTATGAGCCGCTGGGCGCCTTGTAAATGAAAAGATTTTATTCGGCGTTTGCGCGCACTCGGCTTTGAAGGTCCCTATTCCGGCACTCGACATCAATACCTAATTTATACGCATCATCGTCTCACTAATCCCATAAACAACGAGTACGCCGTGCCGCAACTTCGAATGATGTTGAACGAAGTCGCTGTAATTCTCGATCGACAGATCACACTGGAAGAATGGGAGCAACTTTCATAATCACGCCAACTGAGAAAGCACCCCTCATGCCTCTTCGAAAACTTCTTTTCGCTCTTCGATCCTTGCTCCTTGCCCTCAGCCCCTTGCTCTTCGCCTGCCAATCGCAGCCGCCCTCGCAAGCAGGTTTCAAAGTTGCGCTGCTCTCGCCCGGGCCGGTGAGTGATGCGGGCTGGAATGCAAGCGCTTATGAAGGCTTGCTGCGCATTCGCGACGAACTGGGCGCGGAGATTTCGCAGGTGGAAGTCAAAACGCCGGCAGAGTTCGAGCACGGTTTCCGCGATTACGCGAGTCGCGGCTTTCATCTCGTGTTCGGCCACGGCTTCGAATTTCAAGACGCCGCGGCCGCGGCGGCGCCGGATTTTCCGAATACAGTGTTCGTCACGAGCAGCGGCACCACTGTGCGGCCTAACGTTGCGCCAATGATTTTTGAAATGGTGCAGGCCACGTATCTCATGGGCGTGATGACCGCAATGATGTCCAAAACCGGCAAAGCGGGCTGCGTGGGCGGCCTCGAAATTCCTTCCGTGAAGAGCGGATTTCTCGCGCTTGAAGCCGGCGCGAAGTCTGTGCATCCCGATTTCGTAGTCGTGCAAAGTTTCATCGGCAATTGGGAAGACGTCGGCGCTGCCAAGGAAGCGGCGCTCGCGTTGATGGATCAACGCGCGGATTTCATTTTTCAAAATGCCGATGCCGCCGGGCTGGGCGTGTTTCAGGCCGTGCAGGAACGCGGCAACGTTTTCGCGTTCGGCTCGAATAAAAATCAAAACGAAATTGCGCCGAACGTGGTGCTCGCCAGCGCGGTGCTCAACGTGCCGCAAGCCTTTGTTAATGTCGCGCGCCGCGTGAAAGAAAAGACTTTTCATGCGGAGTTGATGCGCATGGGTATGAAAGACGGCGTCGTGTCGCTGGAAATCAACCCCAAGCTGCAGGACAAGATTCCCGCGCACGTGCTCGCGAAGATCGAGGAAGTGAAAACGGGCATTCTGGCTGGCCAAGTGGCGCTGCCGGTGGGGTATTGATCACACGAAGCCTTCGAGCTGTCATTCTGGAAGAACCTTCCCTCGCACTCGGCACACGTCTCAGAGGAGCGCTTCTATCAAGCACTAAGAAAGATTCTTCCAGAATGACAAGCTAGGGAATAGTCATCACGCAAACCTTCGATGCCCATCTCACCAACTTCCTCAAAATCTACAATAGCAATGCCTCCAGCGTTTCTCGAAATCTCTCATCTCTCCAAAAGCTTCGGCAACAAACGCGCGCTCGACAATGTGAGCCTGCAATTTCACGCGGGTGAGATTCACGCCGTGCTCGGCGAAAACGGCGCGGGCAAGAGCACATTGATGAATCTCATTTATGGCTTGCTGCAACCTGACCGCGGCGCAATGCAGCTCGGGGGGCGCGTGTTTGCACCGCGCAGCCCGCGCGACGCGATTCGCTCCGGCTTGGGCATGGTGCACCAACATTTCATGCTCGTGCCCACTTTCACTGTGCTGGAAAATTTTCTGTTGGGCAATCCGCGTTTTCGCATGACGCACGCGGGCCTGCGCAATGCCGAGCAAGAAGTGCAGCGACTCTGCGCACGCCTGCGCATTAAGCTCGACACCGCGCGCCGCATTCACGAGTTGGCCGTAGGCCAGCAACAACGCGTGGAAATCATCAAAATCTTGCTGCGCGCAGCGCGGCTGCTCATTCTCGATGAGCCTACCGCGGTGCTCGCGCCGCAGGAAGTGGAGGAATTGTTCGCACTGTTGCGGGTGCTGCGCGAACAAGGGCACGCGATCATTTTTATCTCACACAAAGTGGAAGAGGTGAAGACAATTAGTGATCGCGTCACCGTGTTGCGCGCGGGCAAAGTCACCGGAGAATTCGAAACGCACGCGGTGACGACTGCGGAGATTGCGCACGCCATCACTCCGAACGTGAGTGCGCTTACTTCCAAGCGCGTTGCATCAGCATCCCAACAAAAGGCTCTGCTTAATGCCGAAGCGCTCTGCGCGCGCAATAGTTTTGGAGGTCTCGCGCTCGATCATGTTTCTTTCACATTGCGCCGCGGTGAAGTATTGGGCGTCGCGGGTGTCGATGGCAACGGCCAAGCCGAATTAGCGGAAGCGCTCATGGGTTTGCGCAAATTAGCAAGCGGCAAGCTCTGGCTGGAAGATTGGGACTGTACCGCAGCAACGACTCTTGCGCGCGTGCAAAACGGCTTTGCGCACATTCCCGCGGATCGCCGTGAAATGGGCTTGTTCCCCGGCCTCACGATATACGAGAATGCCGCGATCTTCGCGCAACGTGAGCCGGAGTTTCAAACGCACGGCTGGCTGCACATGAAGCGCATCAAAGTGTGGAGCAAACGGCTCGTGCAAGCGTTCGAGGTGCGCACGGACGACATGGCCTTGCCGGTGGAAACGCTTTCCGGCGGCAATCAACAAAAGCTCGTCGTGGGACGCGAATTGATGCGGCAGCCCAAAGTGCTCGTCGCCGTCAATCCCACGCGCGGTGTCGATCTCGCGGCCACGCAAAAGATTCATGAATTGTTGCTCGCCGAGAAGGCGCGCGGCGCGGCCATTCTGTTGATCTCCACCGAGTTGGAGGAAATCTATGCACTCGCGGACCGCATTGCGGTTTTGTTCAAGGGCCAATTGCGCGGCCCGTTTGCAGCAAGCGAGTCGCGCGAGAAGATCGGCGCGAGAATGCTAGGCGCGGAGATTTGAAGCACGATAGATGCTCAGCCACGGCTGAGCCGTGGCTTGCATCGTATCACTGTTAAGGTCCCAAACCAGATGAAACGCAGCTTCACGACAACATTGCAAGTCCTCGCCACACCCGGCCTCGCGTTCGGCGTCGCGACGATGATTGCGGCATTGCTGTTGTGGCTCAATGGTTATGAGGTGCTGCCCGCTCTGGTCGCGCTTGTCCATGGCGCTTTCGGATCGACCTACGCAATCGCTGAAACAGTGGTGCGCACCGTGCCGTTGCTCATCACCGGCCTGGCTGTGGCTTTCGCCTTTCGCGCCGGCGTTTGGAACATTGGCGCGGAAGGACAATTGCTGTTCGGTGCGCTCACGGCAATCGCGGTCGCTCCCATGCTCGCGGCATTGCCGCCCTACTTGCGATTTTTTCTTTTGCTGCTTTGCAGCGTCGGCGCGGGCGGACTATGGGCGGGCCTCGCAGGCTGGATGAAATTGCAGCGGCAGGTGCCGGAAGTTGTCTCGACCATTCTGCTCAATTTCATCGCGCTAGAGTTGGTGCGCTATGCCGTGCATGGCCCGTTCATGGAAGCGGCGCAACAATTTCCACAAACCGATCCGCTCGCGCCGGAACTGCGTCTCACGCGCTGGCTACCGCCGACTCGTTTGCACGCCGGCGTGTGGCTCGCGCCGGCGCTAGCGCTGCTCGTGCATCTGCTCATTCGCCGCACCGTGTTCGGCTTCAACCTCCGCGCGACCGCCGCGAATGCCACCGCCGCGCGCTTTGCCGCGTTGCACGTCGCGCGCATTCAACTTTGGAGCATGGCGATTTCCGGTGCGCTCGCCGGGTTTGCGGGCGCGATGGAATTGAGCGGCGTCACTTATCGGCTCTATCAAAATTTTTCGCCGGGCTATGGCTACACGGCCATTGCCGTGGCGCTCATGGCGCGATTGCAGCCGCTCGCGATTATCGGCACGGCGCTCCTCTTCGGCGCATTGGAAAACGGCGCATTGGCCATGCAACGGCAGGCCAACGTCTCTGCCGTAATCGTCAACATGATGCAGGGCTTGGTGGTGCTCACTATTGCGGTCGCGGGCGCGTTGGAATTAAAAAGAAAAACATGAATCGAAATCAATAAGACAAGACGATTGCCGGCAAAACTATTCTTTTAATCGTTTTGACAAGAATAGTTTTGCTTTAATTGAACCATGCTGCTCAACGTAATCGAAAATCTCCTGCGTTCGGGCTTGAAGCTCGCGGCCCCGCTGTGGCTCACGGCCACGGGCGAAACTTTTGCCGAACGCAGCGGCGTGATCAACATCGGCCTCGAAGGCATGATGCTCGCGGGCGCGTTCGCGGGCATGATTGCCGGTTATTACTCTGCCAATCCGTGGCTCGGTTTGCTGGCCGGTGTTGCCGCGGGCGCATTGTTATCAGCCTTATTCGGCGCGCTCACGATTTATGCTGCGGCCGACCAAATCATTGTTGGTGCGGGAATCAATCTGCTTGCCGCGGGGTTGACGGGATTTCTGTTCCGGCGCATTTTCGGCGTGACCGGCGCGGCGCTCACGCTGGCGGCATTCACGCCGGTCAAAATTCCATGGCTCGCGGACATGCCCCTGCTGGGCAGTGTGTGCTTCGAGCAGCCCGCGTTGTTGTATCTCGCTTTCGCCGTTATTCCACTTGCTGCTTTCGTGCTCAAACGCACACACCTCGGCTTGGCGATTCGCGCGTGCGGCGAGCATTCCGCCGCGGCAGACACGGCCGGTCTCAATGTCTTGCGCATGCGTTTGGGCTGTGTGCTCTTTTGTGGAGCGATGTGCGGCGCAGCGGGCGCCTATCTTTCGCTCGCGCATGCCAATACTTTTGTGGAGGGTTTGACCGCCGGGCGCGGCTTCATCGCGTTGGCGTTGGTGATTTTCGGGCGCTGGCAGCCATGGGGAATTTTCTTCGCTGCAATCTTCTTCGGCTGCGCGAACGCGCTGCAGTTTCAATTTCAAGCGCTCGGTTCGGGCATTCCATATCAAATTTTTCTCATGCTGCCATATGTGTTGACGCTGCTAGTTTTGATTTTCGCGCGCGGAGGCGTAAAAGCGCCGGGGGAGTTGGGGAAGGCGTATCGCAGGGGATGAAGGGCAAGATGCCAAAAACAAAATTTCGAATAGCCGTTTAGAGAAACCAAACGCGGGAGCGCTAATGCTGATGACTATGAAGATTCCCGTTTCCACCAAAGGCTTCACGGATATCAAAGACCTCACGCCGCAAGTGCGCCAAGCTTTGCGCGAAAGCGGCTTGCACGAAGGCTCGGCAACGATTTTCGTTTCCGGCTCGACCGCGGGGATTACGACGATTGAATACGAACCCGGCCTGCTGCAAGACTTGCCCGCGGCCTTCGAAAAGCTTGCGCCCATGAGAGCACGATATGCGCACGATGATACGTGGCATGACGGCAACGGCTATGCGCACGTGTGCGCCGCATTGCTCGGGCCTTCACTCGTGGTGCCGTTTGCGGCTGGAGATTTGTTGTTGGGAACGTGGCAGCAAATCGTTTTGGTGGATTTTGATAATCGTCCGCGGCGCAGGGAGATCGTGGTGCAGTTTATGGGGGAATAAAAATTTACGCTCTTGGTTGATTGCGATATTGCTGATAGGGAAACAGAATGGCATTGCTCCAAACAACTTTATGTCGCGTCTCAATCTCGAATATAATGCGATACCGTTTGACCAACAAATGCCGGCAAGATGGGTCTTCCTTGATCATTGTGCCGCGAAACGGATTCCGGCCAAGCGTTGCTGCGGCACGATGTAGAAGTTGGCCAAAGGCAACGGCTCTCATTGGTGAGTTTTGCGCGATTTCGTCGATGCTTTTTTCGAGCTCTTCTTCCGCCCGTTGTGTCCATCGAACTTGGAATCGATTCGTTCCCACATGCGCTCCATTACTTGCTCGTGCGGCGCCCACTTTCCTTGCACTTGGTCGTGCCGTGCCGCTGCGATTTTCGCGCGAACATAAACTTCATAGAGCAGCTTATCCAAGTCGATGCGTGCCGGCCGCGCGTCAATCAACTCTACTACTTTTTGCGCGTATTGGTTGGTCGTCATTTTCAATCTCCTCGTTGCGTTTTTCCTAAATACGAAATTCTATAAAAACGCGCAAGCACATACTCGGGATAATGGTCATTAGCGGTCATATTCGCATTATCTCGGCCGTACGCACGCTGTACTGACCTGAATGCGGCGTCACGCATTGCCAGCAAGATTTTGTAGCGCCTCGCCCGTAACGCGAAACACGGTCCAATCGCTCATGGGCACGGCGCCGAGTTTTTTATAAAACTGAATGGCCGGCTCGTTCCAATCCAACACCCACCATTCCAAGCGGCCGCATTTGCGCTCCACCGCTAATTGCGCGAGGTACACCAGCATGGCTTTGCCGAATCCTCGGCCGCGCTGCGCTTCATCCACGTACAAGTCTTCGAGGTAAATGCCCGGCCGGCCCAAGAAGGTGGAAAAATTGTGAAAGAAGAGCGCAAACGCCACCGGCTGGTCGTGATAGTAGCCGAGCACGACTTCGGCAGTTCTACGTTCGCCAAACAAAGTCACATGCAGAAGTTCTTCGGTGGCAACCACTTCGTGCGCCAACCGCTCATATGCCGCAAGCTTTTTTATGAAAGCCAAAATCAACGGGACGTCTTGCACAGTTGCGACACGAATCTCGAAATTTGGAATTGCAGTGAGAGAGGAAGGCATGGGACTCGAATAACGTGCGGCGCACTTCGCAAGTGCGTCGCACGAAGGGTTTAGGAAGGTCAGTTCTTTTCAAAACTATTCGTGAATACACGCAATGCTTCGAGCTTTTGCATGGCGGCTCCGGAATCCAAACTCTGCGTGGCCAGCGCCGCACCGTCTTTGACGTTGGCTGCCAAACCTGCAACCCACAGTCCGCAAGCGGCGTTTGCAATCACGACATCGCGCGGCGCGCCGGCCTCGCCCTGCAAAATACGCATCGCAATCTCGGCGTTCTGCGGCGGCGTACCGCCGTAGATCCCGTTTGTGTAACGATGCAAACCAAAATCTTCGGGCGTGAGCGTGCGTTCGGAGATCCGGCCTTTCAAAAGCTCGACCGTCAAACTGCGTCCATGCACGGAAATTTCATCCAAGCCTTCATCGCCGTGCACGAGCAAGGCCTGCTCCACGCCCATCTCCGCCAAGGCTTCGGCAAGAATGGTGGCGAGGCGGCGATCACCCACGCCGAGCACCTGCCGCCGCACGCCCGCGGGATTCGTGAGCGGGCCGAGTACGTTGAAAATCGTGCGCATGCCGATTTCACTGCGCCAAGCCAACGCCGCTTGCATGTGCGGATAAAGCGCAGGCGCGAACAAAAATGCCATGCCGACTTCATCCAAACAACGCCCCATTTGTTGCGGCGTCAAAGCAACGTTGATCCCCAGGGCTTGCAAAACTTCGGCGCTGCCGCATCGGGTTGTTGCTGCGCAGTTCACGGATTTCGCCACCGGCGCTCCCGCGCCGGCCACCACAAAGGCTGCGACCGTGGAGATGTTGAAAGTTTCTTTGCCGTCGTGGCCGGTGCCGCTGAGGTCGATAACATTGTGTTGCTTAGTCGCGACGGCAACCGCCTGGCGTCGCATCGCTTCCGCAAAACCGACAATCTCTTGTGTTCTTTCGCCCTTCATCCGCATCGCCGTCAATAACGCTCCGATTTGCGCCGGCGTGGCTGCGCCGCTGATGATTTCCGTCATCACGGCGAACGCTTCCTCGCGCTGCAAGTCGACGCGCTGCGTCGCTTTTTGAATCGCTTGTTGGATCATGCTCCTACTCACAAAGAAGTTTTGGGAAGAATACCAATAATTCTTCCTGAGATCGAGGCCGATCTCTCGCGCGCTGAGAGTCCTCGCATCGCCATTCTTCGTTGCAGGTCATGGAGTAGTGCGAAACGGCGACACTGTCTAAAAAAGCAAAACCCCGACTGGCTGAGACCAAGGCGGGGTTCTGAAAAAATCCTGTAAAACTAAAACGACTTCATGAAGCTCCTGCCATGGTTGGGGCAATTCGCTGCCCGCTGTGCACTAGGACAGGCTTTTTAATCATTAAATAGCAAAGGAAGATTGTAAAATGTCGTTGGAACATAAGAATTCGCGCTGAGATGAATTTTTGAGTGGGCGAATATAGGGCGGCATGCAGGAAGAGTCAAGGAATTTTTCCAGCAAAATGTAATGCCTCAGTTACGGGTGGAGTAGCGCAGGCATACTGCCTGCAGACAAGATGTCTGCGCTACGTTTTCCACCAATAACTGAGGCATTACAGCAAAATTCAGTTGTATCATTTGCATTTTTTGATAGCTTATGGACGCAGCAACACAAACCAAGCGAGAGCCTATGCCCGAATCCCTGAAAGTCGCGATTTCTGCTCTTCCCCACGTCAGTAAACTGTATCAAACCTATATTGAAAATTTTTCCGCGCTCGCGAGCTTCTATAGCGTCGACTATCGCTCGCTCGCGAGCTTGAGCGCGCATGCGAATCTCGTGCGGCGTGCGCCATATCCGCGTGACCAAGTTGCGCAAATTCTGCGGCAACAAAATGAGCGCTGGGGCGCCAGCGAAACCGTTTTCCGCAATCTCGAAACTTTGGCGCAGCCCGAAAGCGTCGCCATTGTTACAGGCCAGCAAGTCGGCGTTTTCGGCGGGCCGCTTTTCACCATCTACAAAGCGCTCACGTGCTTGAAGCTTGCGCAAAGTCTGCGCGCGGAGCTTGGCGTGCGCGTCGCGCCGGTCTTCTGGCTCGCGGCGGATGACGATGATATCGCGGAAATCAACCGGCTCGTCGTGACGACGCGTGACAACAACCTTTCTACTTTTGTTTGTGAACTGGATAGCGCACAACGCAAGCCGGCGTTCAAGGTGCATCTCACTGAAAATGTCGAAGCGTGCCATCGCGTTTTCGCCGAGAGCATTGCCGATTCCGAATTCAAGCAGGAGATTCTCGCAGCGCTCGCGCAAGCCTATGCGCCCGGGCAGTCTTTGGTCGACGCGTTCGCACGTTGGATGGCTTTTTTGTTCCGCGACTTCGGTTTGGTGTTGCTTGATCCCACGGACCCGGCCTTGCGTCGTCTCGGGGCGCCGGTTTTCCAACGTGAGATCGAGGGCCGGAGCCCTTCCACCGCAGCGGCGCTGCAAGCCAGCGCAAACTTGGAGCAAAGTGGATTTTCCGTGCAAGTGCCGCAGCGTTCCGGTCGTTGCAATTTGTTTTATGTGGATGAACAGCGCCACGGGTTGGAATGGCGCGACGGCGAGTTTGTAACCACCGATGAGGTGTTGTGCTGTTCGCCCGCAGAATTGCTGCAACGTATTCAAGAAGACCCGCAAAGCTTCTCGACGAATGTCCTTACGCGGCCGATCTTGCAAGACACGCTCTTGCCCACCGTCGCGTATATCGGCGGCCCCGCGGAGATCGCATACTTTGCGCAACTGCGCGGCGTGTACGAGCGCTTCGGCGTGGCCATGCCCGCGGTTTATCCGCGCAAATCACTCACACTGCTCGAAAAGAAGATTGCGCACGTGCTCGAAAAATACGCGCTGCAAATTGGCGATTTCTGGGGCAACCCGGACGAGCTGTTCGCGCAGATTGCTCGAAGGGAAGCGCCCGAGGGCTTATTCGACCCGGTGGCCGCAGCGCGTGACGAATTGGGCAATCGACTTTCAGTCTTAAAGGAGCGCGCCACCCAACTCGATCCCACACTCGCGGCTTTCATCGACAAAGAGCACGGTAAAATTCTACACCAATTCGATGCGCTCGAAAAGAAACTGCTGCAAGCCACGAAACGGCAAAACGAAACCTTGCAGCAGCAGTTATTGAAGGCCGCGCATGCGCTCTATCCCATGCAACATTTGCAGGAGCGCGAGTTGAGCATTGTGCCATTTCTCTGCAAATACGGCAAACCGCTGCTCACGCAGTTGTACGAGGCGATGGAGGTGGAGGATTTTCAGCATCAAGTGATTCTACTGTAACTGTTCTGCGAATGTGTCATTCCAATTTCACCAAAAAACTAGCCGCGAGGAGGAAGATATGAAGTCCCGTTTCACTTTGTTACGTTGTGCATTGCTGCTCTGCGTGGCGCTGCCGCTGCGCGCGCAGAATTTGAAATGCTTCATTCTCACGCCGCCGGATCAAATTCTCGCCGGCGTCAAGCAAATCGCGATTGCAGAGTTCACCGTGACCACCAGTTTTAGTGAAGACGATGCGCCCGGCGAAAGAGGCAAACGGGGCTTGGACAAAATTCTGAGCACGGTGGAAAAAATCAGCGACGCCGACAAGAACAAAGGCCGTTTTTCCGACAGCGGCCGCAAGCTTTCCGATGCGATGCTCACCATGTTGATTGAGAACGATCGCGGCGTGCGCGACCTCGGCACCGGCTTCCTTGGCCTCGGCAAAAAGAAGGAAGGCAAGAGTTTTCAAAACGGCGCGATCACCAACGTGTTCAGCGTGGTGGAGCGTGCGCAATTTCAAAGAGTCGTGGATGAGCTGCAGCTTGGCCAGACCGGCATCGTCAACGAAGCCACGGCCGCGCAAGTAGGCAAGCTGCTCGGGGTTGACGCGATGATCATCGGCAGCGTATCGGTGGCAGTCGAAGACCGCTGGCTCAAAGAACAACGCGAAGAGAAGAACAAGGGCAAATACCAAGTCGATTGCGAAAAGCTCCTCGCCAACGTCAGCGCTTCCATCCGCATCGTCAAAGTGGAAACCGGCCAGGTCATCGGCTCGAAGGACGACCGTCAAAAATTCGAAAAGAAAAAGTGCCAAGGCGATTGGGGCGATTTGCCGACGCCCGAAGCTGCCGTGGAAGAGTGCCTTGGAAAAGCGGCGTACAATCTTGTCAACTACTTTGCGCCGCGCTTTGAATTGGAGAAATTCGAATTTGCCAAGCTCGAAGGCGATGAGTTCAAACGTTCCAATGATGTTGCAAAGAAGGCGCTGGAAGATTATGACCTGAATACGGCGTATCTGCAATACGCTTCCATCGTCGAAAATGACTCGTATAACGACGCGGCGCTCTTCAACCTCGGCGTGTTGTACGAAGTGGTGGGCAGCTATAAATTGGCAAAAGAGAAATACGATCTCGCGTTCAATCTCAAAAGCAAAGAAGGAAAGTATCGCGACGCCATCAAACGCGCGACTCGGCAAGTGGAATTTTGGAATGAGCTAAATGCGCTGGGCATCGCGCTGACCGAATATCAATTCACGGTTTCCGGCGAAGAGATGGCCGCAGCCACGCGCGCGCGCATCGAAACCAAAGGCCCGCGCGCCACACGGCATGAAATCAAAGCCGCGCCCGAGGCCGGCAGCGCCACTATCGCGCGCGTACCGGGCGAGATCGAATTGGAGCTGCTCGAAGCGAAAGACAATTGGTTCAAAGTGAAACTGCCCGACGGCAAAGAAGGCTATCTGCCGCAAGCTTTGGGGAAGGTGATCAAATAAAATCGGGGATGATTCTGTAGTTTTGTCGCGCTCATCATGAATGAAGACCAATGGCGGGTTCGAAAACTCCTCCATTGGTCTTTCTCTTTACGAAACAACAAGGCTGCTGTCTGTGAGGAGGAAGCCCTCGTGTCAGAACCTCTCCCTTTGCTTATCATCGGCGCGGGCCCGTTTGGGTTGGCGATGGCAGCCTATGCGAAGCGGCAAAACCTCGCGCATATCATTGTCGGCAAGCCTATGGGGTTTTGGAAAGACCATATGCCGAAAGGCATGTATCTGCGCTCCGGATGCGAATGGCACTACGATCCTTTCGAAGAGCACACCATTCTGCGCTATCTCGAAACCAAACAACTCAAGCCTACGCAGGTTGAACCACTCGCGCTCGATTTCTATTTGGGCTATGCGGAGTGGTTCCAGCAGCAAGCAGGCATCGCAGTCATGCCGGCATGGGTGCAACGCCTCAACTACGTGAACAATATCTTCGAAGCAAGCTTTCCGGACGGACAAAAAATTGCGGCGCGCAACGTGGTGCTCGCTCTGGGCTTCCGCTATTTCAAAAATCTGCCTGAGGCTTTTGCAACTTTGCTGCCGCCCGGAAGATGCGCGCACACGTGCGAGCTTGTGGACTTCGAGCCGCTGCGCGGCAAACGCGTGTTGATCATTGGCGGCCGCCAAAGCGCGTTCGAATGGGCAGCGTTGCTGCGCGAACAAGGCGCGGAGGCCGTGTATCTTTCCTACCGCCACGCGACGCCAACTTTCGCAGCCTCGGACTGGTCGTGGGAAAAAGAACTTGTTGACGGCATGGTGGCCAATCCGAAGTGGTTTCGCAATTTGAATGCGGAAGAGAAGGAGCAAATCAACCGCCGCTTGTGGTCGGAAGGAAGATTGAAATTGGAGCCGTGGCTGGCGCAACGCATTACTAATGCCGAGATCAACCTCTTTCCGCATACGCAGGTGACGGCATGCCGGTCGCTTTCCAACGGCGAGCTCGAAGTGCAAGTAAACGACACGCCTTTGCGCGTCGATCAAATCATTCTCGCGACAGGCTACAAAGTGAACGTTGCGCAAATTCCTTTGCTCGCGCAGGGCAATTTGCTCGCACGGCTCGCAACTAAAAACGGCTTTCCGGTTTTGGATGAGCACTTGCAGAGCAATATTCCGGGTTTGTTCTTCACCAGCATGTGCGCGACGCAGGATTTCGGCCCGTTCTTCGCATTCACTTCCGCAGTACGCACTTCGGCGAAGTTGATCGGCGCGGCGCTGGCGGCGCACAACACGCGATGAAGGAAGCGTGACCAAGAACGAGCAGCGACAAAACAAAAAAGCTTTGTACCGTATGGCCTCAAAGCCGCGTGGCGACTTCACGAAGCTGAAGCATTGTTCGCGTGCATCATTTTCGCATGACCAAACCATTTTGCAAAACCCCCAATGAACCTCGACTTCCTCGCGCTCGGCGCGCATCCCGATGACATCGAGTTGGGTTGCGCGGGCACATTGATCAAACTCGCGCGGCTCGGCTATCGCACGGCCGCAATCACGCTCACCCGCGGCGAAAGCGGCACACGCGGCACGCCGGAAATTCGCGCGCGTGAGTTTGAAATGGCGGCGCAGCACATGTTGCTCACACACTCGCGCATGCTCGACCTTCCCGACGCCGCCATTGCGGAAACACAACTCAATAAACTCAAGATTGTGCAAGTCATTCGCGAGCTGCGGCCGCGCCTCGTGGCAACCGTGCACTGGCAGGCGCGGCATCCCGATCACATTCACGTCTCCCATCTCGTGCGCGATGCGGCGATGCTGGCCGGCCTCAAGAATCTCGACATGAAACCGTTGCGTGCAGCAACGCTTTCCGCGGCCGAACAGCACGCCGTTGAAACGGCGTCCGCATGGCATCCTCTTCGCGTGCTCTTCTTTCCGGAAAGATACGAGGTGCCCATCAGCTTCATCGTCGACATCACCGACGCCTTCGAACAAAAGATGGCTGCGATTCGCGCGCACGAGTCGCAGTTCTACAACGCGAATATGGCGCAATATGGCGACGAGCAAACTTCCATCAGCCGTCCCGAGTTTCTCGAGTCTATCGAACACCAAAACCAGCGTTGGGGAGATATGATCGGCGTGAAATACGGCGAAGCGTTTTATCTTCGCGAAGCCGTGCGACTAGATGATCCGGTTGCGGCATTTGGCGAATGGTGCGAGCACACGTATCCGTAAATTCGCGGCATGCCGAGACGGGCCGGCTACTCGTTTCGGCTTGATGTGCAATAACATTTAGAGGAGGCGATTGATGCGATTCCATAATTCCAGAATGCTGGTACTCTCCACATGTGCGGTGGGCGCGTTTCTGCTCGGCGCGGTGTATCAACAACAAAAAGCGGCGACGCTTACGCGCGAACTGGTCGCCGCAGCAGAGCAGCTTATCGGGCTGCAATTCAACGAGGCCAAACGTGATTCCATGCTCGCTGACTTGCAGGACAATCTCGAGAGCTATCGCAAACTGCGCGAGTTGCAGCTCAACAACAGCGTGCCGCCCGCGCTCAGCTTCAATCCCATTCCGGTCGGAATGAAATTCGATATGCAGCGCAAGCCGTTCGCCATGAGTCCCGCTCCCAAAGTCAGTGCGCCGGCGCAGATTGAAGACGTGGCGTTCGCCTCGATTGGCGAGCTTGCCGAATTGCTGCGCACACGCAAAGTGACTTCCACGCAGCTCACGCAGATGTATCTCGCGCGTTTGAAAAAGTATGGGCCGAAACTCGAATGCGTAATCACGCTCACCGAAGAGTTGGCGCTCAAGCAAGCGGCGCGCGCGGATGCCGAGATCGCTGCGGGCAAATATCGCGGGCCGCTGCATGGCATTCCCTATGGCGCGAAAGATTTGCTCGCTGCGAAAGGTTATAAAACCACCTGGGGCTCGGTGCCTTACAAAGAACAGGTGCTCGAGCAAGATGCGACCGTGATTCAACGCCTGGAGGCTGCGGGCGCAGTGTTGGTGGCAAAGTTGACGCTCGGCGAATTGGCGTGGGGCGATGTGTGGTTCGGCGGCAAAACGCGCAATCCATGGAATCTCGAACAAGGCTCGAGCGGCTCTTCTGCGGGCTCGGCTTCCGCGACCGCAGCGGGATTGGTCGCATTCGCCATTGGCTCGGAAACTTATGGCTCCATTGTTTCGCCTTCGACGCGTTGCGGGGTCACGGGCTTGCGACCGACCTATGGCCGTGTGAGCCGCGCGGGCGCAATGGCATTGAGTTGGTCCATGGACAAGCTCGGCCCGATTTGCCGCACGGTCGAAGATTGCGCGCTCGTATTCAACGCGATCTATGGCCCGGACGGGCTTGATCAAACCGTGATCGATCTGCCGTTCAACTACAATCCCAAAGTGAAACTCAGCGCGCTGCGCATCGGCTATTTACAAAAGGATTTCGCGCAAGATTCCACCTTCCGCGCAACGAACGAAGCGACTTTGGCGAAACTGCGCGAGTTGGGCGCGCAGCTCATTCCCATCGAACTTCCCAAGCTGCCGGTTGCAGCGATGAGCCTCACGCTCAGCGCAGAAGCGGCCGCGGCATTCGATGAGCTCACGCTTTCCGGCAAAGATGATTTGCTCGTGCGGCAAATCAAAAACGCGTGGCCGAATGCATTTCGCTCCGCGCGATTCATTCCCGCGGTGGAATATGTGCAAGCCAATCGCGCGCGCTATGTGCTCGTGCAGGACATGGCCAAGCTCATGCAGAATATCGATGTGTATCTTGCGCCCGTATTCGAAGGAGATAATCTGTTGCTCACGAATCTGAGCGGGCATCCGTGTGTGGTCGTGCCGAACGGCTTCAATGCGAAAGGCAGTCCCACCAGCATTACTTTCGTGGGCAGGCTCTACGATGAGGCCACTCTGCTCGCCGTCGCAAAAGCCTATCAAGACGCGACGACTTTTCATATGAAGCACCCAACATTGCAGTTTTGAAGATTTATCTTTTGGCTTGTCGCTGCTTCACCGAGGATTCCTCTTTGCTTGTTTACCTGACCTTTGTTTCTCCGCGCGCGGTGGCTTCAAAGCGAGGGCATCCCGCCGCCCAAAGCACATTTTCAAATTGTCCTTCTAGAGCTAGCGCTCTGCGCGCGGGACAGTTCCAGATAGCTGCACTTCGTTTGCCACTGCACATAGAGCGATTCATGCGTCGCCAACTTCGCGCTTGACATTTCAAAAATTCTTCCGCAAATATCCGCGGCCACACCAGTACGAACCAGTTGGCGTCCAAACCGGCCCACTGATTTTGGCAGAGCCTCGCATTTCTCAGAATTGCAGTGCATGCAGCCCCACGCGACTAGTGAATTTTGATTTTCAAAATCGGCAAATCCAACTCATCCCCCAGCCCCCTTCTCTTGAGAAGAGAAGGGGGAGAGTTGCCAACGCATGAGTTGTCTTTTCTCTCCTTCTCTTTTTAAGAGAAGAGGCTGGGGGATGAGTTAGAATTTGATCGTCAAATTTCATTAGGAATCACCGTGAAGAATAACCAATCCGTGGAGCGCCATAAACTCGAGTTGATTTGGTTTCCGTCTTCAGCCAGGAAGTTTATGCTACGGCTTGACGGCGTGCTCTCTGCAAAAGTGCCGGAAGCTTCACCAACGCAAAATAGCGCAAAGCTGAAAAGCTCGTGATCATCATGACCACGCAAAAACCTTGCACCAAAACGCTTGCGTGGTCTTGCTTTACTCAAAACTAGCCATGAAGAAAACGCACGGTGTGTTGCATAATCCACGTCAGGCAGTTTCATAGCAAAACCTCCGCCTGATATATTTCATGAAAGCTACGGAGGTCTCACGACAAATGAATTTTCACAAATGTCCGGTGTGAAAGGAAAACAGGCCGCAAGCATGGAAATCAGAGATTTCAGAGTGGAAATGCTAAAGCAAGAAATTGAAATTCTAATAGAAAGAATAAATCATTTTGATGATTTGAGACATAGAACAAAGCAAATGGCTATTACACTACATACTTCGTTCGGCCGATTGATGGGCGACTTGTCCCAGTAGCAAACTCTGCGTATCTAAAACGCAACTCCTAATTTGTTCCCACCTCCGTCTTGCGATTCTTCACGTACTTTTCCGCCCATTCGAACATCTCGGCGAGCGTGTGCAGCACCGATTCGCGTGCGATGTAGCCGTGGCTCTCATGCGGCAAAAGCACCAAACGCGCGGTGCCGCCGTTGCCTTTAATCGCTTGATACAGCCGCTCCGATTGCATCGTGTGCGTGCCGGAATTATTATCGGCCTCGCCGTGAATGTGCAAGATCGGTTCGTTGATTTTGTGCGCGTATGTGAACGGCGACACTTTCATGTAAGTGTCGGAGGCTTCCCAAAACGAGCGGCGTTCACTTTGAAAGCCGAAAGGCGTGAGCGAGCGATTGTATGCGCCGCTGCGCGCAATGCCCGCGGCGAACAAATCCGAGTGCGCGAGCAGGTTCGCAGTCATGAACGCGCCGTAGCTGTGCCCGGCAATGCAAACGCGCTTGCGATCAATCACGCCCATCTCATCGAGTTTGTCGATCGCCGCTTGCGCCGCGCCCACGATCTGCTCGACAAAAGTATCATTCATGGTTTCGGGATCGCCGACGACCGGCATCGTGGCATCGAGCAATACGGCGTAGCCTTGCGTGAGAAAAAAGAGCACCGAAGTGCCGCGCAGGAATGTGAACGTATTCGGCGAGCCGCGCACTTGGCCCGCAGTAGCGGGGTCAGAATACTCCAACGGATATGCCCAAATAATGAGCGGCAGTTTTTCGCCGGCTTGATAGTTCGGCGGCAAGTACAACGTGCCCGAAAGCTGCACGCTGTCGCTACGCGTATACTTCACCAGCTCTTTTTTCAAACCCGTAAGCTGCGGCGCCGGATCTTTAAAAGCCGTGAGCGTGGAGCGCTCCTGCTTTTTCAGATTGATGAGGAAAAAATTCGGCGGCTCGGTTTTGGATTCATAGCGCGTGATGATGGTGTTGTTGTCCTTGCCGGCGAACGCAATGAATTGCTCGTAGGCATTGCCGCTCGAATGAAAGAGCCGCTCCTGCTTAAGAGTTTTGAGATTAAAGCGATCCAACGCCGGCCGTTCGCCTTCGGGTGAAGCGCCGCGCGCATTGAAAAAAATCCAATCGCCCTCTTGCCGCAACACGCTCACGCCCTCCGGGCGCGTCTCATAAACCGGGCGGCCGGGATCATTGTAGTCATCGTTGGCGCTGAGATCAAAAATGACTTTGCGGGATTTTTCCGGTTTGGTGAGATTGACAAAAGCCGTGGTGCGCCAGCGCCGGTCGCGGTCATACTCCGTCAAGAGCACTTCCTGCGCGCGCGCCGTCGAATTGAGGCCGGCATAACGATGCTGCAGCTTCAGCACTTCCTGTGCGGCTGTTGCGAACGGCGCCGCGAGGCGCATCAACTTGTCACGGTGTTCGACTTTTCTGAGCGGGTCCCCACCGTCCAAAGCTTCCACCCACAAGAGCGTCGCCGATTGCAAGGCCTGCCATTGCACACTGCGCGGCCCCGTGGGCACGCCCTGCGTCGGAATTTCATCCGAGATCGGCACGTCGGCAATCGTCGAAATCAACTTGCCCTCGCGATCCCACACTTCCACGGTGCGGGTGAAATAGTAATATGGCACACGATACGAGAACGGCCTTTTGAGTTTGGAGACGAGCACGTATTTCTCATCCGGCGACAGCGACGCGCCCATAATCAAACCCGGCGCACCGATTTTGTGGACTTCGTTCGTCTCCACATTTACGACCGCAAGCTGCGAAGTCGCATAATGCTCGAACAATGCCTCATCGTGGGGATTGCGCAACAAATCTTGAAAGGTCATCACCTTGGAAAATTTTCCGGCGGTCTCTTCGACGATCGGACCATATGGAACGCGCGGAGGCTGCGGCGCCGCCCCGCGATTTTCAGGAACGCGCTGCACGAGCAAATGCGCGTTGTCGTTCATCCACGCAAATGCCGTTGCGAGAACATCATTCACGCGTATATTCGCCAGCGCTCGCGCCGCGCCGGATTTCGCCTCAGCCACCCAAAGCTCGACGCCGGCTGCTGCGTCTTGCGTGAACGCGAGCTTCGCACCATCATACGACCAACTCGGAATGCCAACGCGCGCCTCTTGCGGCAGCCCAATATTCACCGTGCGACTCGGCTGCAGCCATTTGATCGACAAGCCGGTGTATTCCGAGAGCCGCTGCCGCGCATTGAGCTGCGGATCGATGCGCACACCTCCGAGCTTGAGAAGCGGTCGCGCCAGCAGCGCAATCGAAGGATGCGGACGATATTCTACGAAGAGCATGGCGTCGCCGCGCGGACTGACAATCGGGTAAGGCGTGGGCGGTGCCTCAAGAATATCGACGACTGCTGGGGGCGGAAGCTTATAAGGTGTCTGTGCGAAAGTTGCCATAGCGAGGAGCGTGGTTGCGAGCACAATAAACTTTTTGTTCATGACAGTAACTCCAAAATGAGGCGTTACTCTTTGACAAGCTTTCGTGGCAAGATGAAACCACAACGTGTTCACTTCAAAAAAGCCTTCAATCTTACCACGACTTGCCATGCACCGCCGCGAAAGGATCTTCGGCGTACTCATTGTCCTGGCTGCGCGCGGCGATGCTCTGCTCCCAATTCTGCGGCAATTCCATCACATGTCCGCACTTCTTGCACGTGCGCCGTTCGAGCGAAGAGTAGAAGTTCCGCATGACCATGGGGAATTGCTTGACGATGTCTTCGAGGAAGAAATATTCTTCGTAAAGTAGATTGCCGCATTGCTCGCAGAAGTAGAGGAAGCCGTCGTTCTCGCCTTTCGTGCGATGCTTCTCGATGATCAAACCATAAGTGTTCGCAAAGCGCTGCGGCGAGTGCGGCACTTTGGGCGGAATCAAAAACATCTCGCCTTCGCGCACCGCCACTTCCCAGTGTTTGCCCTCTTGATAGAGTTTAATTTTGATATCGCCCTTGAGCTGCAAAAACAATTCTTCGCTCTCGTTATAGTGATAATCCTTCCGCGAATTCGGGCCGCCGGAGACCATCACGATAAAATTGTCGTTGCCTTTGAAAATGGTTTCATTCGCCACCGGCGGCATGAGACGATGCTTGTTACTCTCGACCCAGCCCATGAGGCTGAAGGGCTGCAATGCTTGGGGGGCTTCGCGCATTTCCATTGTGATCTCCTTGTGATAAGGGCTCGTGTGAGGGAAGACAACTTTCCTAAACTTTGAGAGGCTAGGAAAGTTTTGGTTTGTAGTTATTCCACCGTCGCGATGCACTTAAGCTCAATCGCAATCGGCGTGGGCAATCGATTCACTTCAACGGTCGTGCGGCAAGGTTGGTTGTCTTTAAAATACTCCGCGTAGATGTGATTGAAGATGGTGAAGTCATCTTTCATGTTCGTGAGAAACACGGTCACGTCCACGAGCCGGTCCCAGCTT
This sequence comes from bacterium, assembly GCA_037444905.1. GTDB lineage: Bacteria > Zhuqueibacterota > Zhuqueibacteria > Zhuqueibacterales > Zhuqueibacteraceae > JABWAN01. Next base: position 48,903 of record JBBILN010000061.1, read on the forward strand.
GATCCCGCCTCTTCTAAAACCCTTCTCACATTGCGAAACACGGAGTGGCATTGCGCGGCAATGTCATAGGAAACGATCTTTCCGCTCGCATCCAATTCCACACCGGGAATTTTTTTGCTGCCGCGCTCGCGCGGGCCGATGCCGGAGAGAAAAAGCAAATTGCCCACGCGGCGTGCGTGCGGATAAGGGCCGACCGGCTCGGGCGCTTGGGAGGAGATGATGGTTGCAGCAGTTGTGCTCATGATTTTCTCGCATCACTGCACCGGCTTGGCCGGTGCATTCAAAACCTCCGAATTCTCGCTGCGGTCACCCCATAAAACCACGGCCAAGCCAGGCTTGGAGAGCTTTCGGCAATTTTATAATTTCACACAGACATTCTTCGGCTCGGTGCAGAAGCGCAGCGCTTCCCAACCGCCTTCGCGTCCCACACCGGAATTCTTCATCCCGCCAAACGGCGTGCGGAGATCACGCAACATCCAGCAATTGATCCACACAATGCCCGATTGGATGCGATTGGCAAGGCGATGCGCACGCGTCAGATTTTCGGTCCAAATTGTGGCGGCCAAACCGTAGGTCGTGGCGTTCGCATAATGCAAAACTTCTTCTTCATTATCGAAAGGCATAATCGTGACCACCGGCCCAAAAATTTCTTCTTGATTGGTGCGGCAATGCGGTGCAAGGTTTGCAATAATCGCCGGTTCCACAAACCAGCCTTTTTGACAACGACCCGGCACGATCGTTCTCTTCCCGCCACACAGAATTTCCCCGCCTTCCACTTTGGCCAACGCGAGGTACGAAAGAATCTTTTGAAGGTGCGCTTCCGAAACGACCGCGCCGAGTTGCGTATCCTCGTTCCTCGGATCGCCGAGGCGCAAGGCTTGCGTAGCAGCCACAAAATCCGCTTTGAATTTTTCATAAAGCGGCTGCTCCACAAAAATTCGCGAGCCGCACAAGCAAATTTGCCCTTGATTGGAAAAAGCAGAGCGCAGCGTGGTCGGCAGCATCTCCTGGTATTTGCAATCTGCGAAGATGAGGCTCGGATTCTTTCCGCCCATCTCCAGCGAAAGCTTTTTGAACAAAGGCGCGGCGAGGCGTGCGATCTCGGCGCCGGTGCGCGTGCTGCCCGTAAAAGAGATCGCGCTGATTTTCGGATGCACAGAAATCGCGTTTCCGACTTTGGCGCCGTTGCCATGAACGATGTTCAATACGCCCGCGGGCAATCCCGCTTCCATACAAAGCTCGGCAAGCAGGTACGCCGTCATGGGCGTGATTTCCGAAGGTTTGCCAATCACGCAATTGCCGGCCGCCATTGCAGGCGCAATTTTCCATGTGAACAAATAAAGCGGCAAATTCCACGGCGAAATTCCGGCGACCACGCCGAGCGGCTGGTGCAGCGTATAGTTGATTGCTGCGCTCTCCATCGCATGCGCTTCGCTTGCATGGTGCATGATTGCCGAAGCGAAAAAGCGAAAGTTGCTCGCGGCGCGCGGAATATCAACTGTGCGCGCGAGCGTGATCGGCTTGCCGGTGTCGAGGGACTCGGCTTGCGCCAACCGCTCAAGATTCTGCTCGATCAAATCCGCAATGCGCATCAATATCCGCGACCGCTGCTCCGCGGGCGTGTTTGACCACATCGAGAAGGCGCGTTCCGCGGCTTCCACTGCCAACGCAACATCACGCTCGTCGGAATCCGGCGTTTGCGCATAAACTTCGCCCGTCGCGGGGTCGAAATTGTCGAGGTATTGGCGCGAGAGCGGCGCGACGAGCTCGCCGTTAATGTAGTTTTGGATCGTGTTCTCTTGCATTGCCGGGTATTTTGCTCGCAATTCATTCGATATGGCACGGCATGCTTCGCCGATCATCTCGAACTGACGAATGATCCAATTCTGAATTAACTCGTCTTGTTCGAAAGCTTCTTTCCCTCGTACGGCCTATTTCTCGATCTGTTCAATCGCGTCGCGAATATCAAGCACTCGTTGTCGATCATCTCTCATAGCGGCCGCGCTTCTCTTAACACACGCTCACGAATTCGGCTGCGCAATCCCGCGGTCGTCACCACGTCAACAGAGCAACCAAGCAGTTCTTGCAGCTCCATGAGCAAGCCGCCTAGCTCCAACAAGCTACGCCCCGGTTCCAAATCGACCAAAAAATCGATGTCGCTATCGCCATCTGCTTGTCCTCGCGCGACGGAGCCGAACACGCGCACGTTCGTTGCGCCTCTTTGCTCGGCTAAACGCAAGATATCGTTGCGGTGCTTCTGTAAAAGCTCGGTTACTGACATGGGTTCTGCCTCCAATAGCTTTGTCTTATTTCATCTGCGAATAATAAAACCCCAAACTCTTTTTGATCTCTTCCGGCAATTCCGGCAGTTTCGAGCGCGGAATGAGGAAGGTGGAAAGGTCGAACAAATCGGCGAAGATTTTATATTTTTCCACGGTCGCGCGCAAGTAGTGATAGCCGGTGGAACCGCCGGTGCCGATCTTGTTGCCGATCATGCGATGCACCATCAACGCATGCCGATAGCGCCATGAGGTAAAAAGCTCGTCCATGTCCACCAGCACCGTGAGCAAGCGAAACGGTTGGTGCAAAATCGGCTCGTCGCGATAGAGATGAATCAATAGCGCGGCCTGCGTCGCCTGATAGGACAAGCGCCGGCGGCCTTTGGCGATCAAATCCTTGTGCTTGTGCTCCTCGAAGAGCGCCGCAAAGCTTTCTTCGTTTTTATCCACCTCCTGCAACTGCTTGCGCTTTTCATCTTCCGTGGAAAACGCATTGTTCAGAATAATTGCACGATCGTTTTGCAGCATACGTTCGACGGTTGCGCGATACGTCGGCCAGAACTGAAAGCCTTCGAGCTCCAAAAACGGCGTGCGCTCGAGCCAGCGCTGCACATGTTGAAAGAGCGAGGCGTGGTGCTCGGAGGCGCGCAAAACCGTTTGATGCTCCGGCGAAACGTGCGCGTAATAGGCTTCTTTGTTAAAAAGCAGCCGTTGCTCGGGTTCCATGCCCAGCAGATTTTCAATCAAGCGGAATTGGATGCTTTGAAAACCGGAGGCCGGCAAAAGATATTCGCGAAACTCGAGGAAATCGAGCGGCGTCATGGTTTCGAGCACGCGCAACTGGTCGATGAGCAACTTTTGAATTTCGGTGATGCGATTGAGGCGCGCCACCGCCACGCCGATGTTCTTCTCATCGACGTAATCGTGCGCGAACAAATGTATGACCGAGCTTAGCTCATGAATGATTTGCTTGAACCACAGCTCATACACTTGGTGCACGATGATGAACAACGTCTCATCGTGCGCCGGCTTGCCATACTCTGCGCTCTTGGGCGCCTGGCTAGCGAGCAAGCGGTCAAGTTGGAGATAATCGGAGTAATAAACCGGCGGGTAAGGTTTGCTCATGAGGGTCGCTTCGCAATTGATTTTATGGGCAATGGTGCAGAAGAATGTTGGCAGTGAAATAATCTATTCGCAAGGTGAAAGTCAAGCCGTAATTCTTCGAATACCAGCAAGCAGCTTGGGGGGCGCATCCTGCCTACTGTTCAAGGGCAGCATGCAATGAGCAAACCGTTCTCGAATTTATGCTTGCGGGTTACAAACCAGGTTTTTGAATGCGCGCGAGAATTTTGTCTTCTTCTCGTCGCATGCGACGCTTGTCTTGGGGGGAAAGGTCGTTGTAGCCAAGCAAGTGTAGAATGCCGTGAGCAGCCAGGCGTTGCACTTCCTGCTGCAGCGTCACTTCGAACTGGGCCGCGTAGCGGGCTGCGACTTCGGTGCAAATGTAGAGCGATCCCAATTGCACTTGCTCCGGAGACATGCCGAGATCAAAGGTAATAATATCGGTGGAAGAAGGATCGCCCAAGTAGTCGCGATGAAGTTGCTGTATCGTGGGCTCATCTACGAAGTGGATTTCGACTTCTGCCGGAGCCCCTCCGTGTTCCTGCCAGATGCTTTGCAATACTGCAACGAGACGATTACTTTTTCCAAGCGACTTCCGGGCTTGCACCGTGCGCGGCAGCTTGAGGCGCAGCATGTTTGGCGCTATGGTTTCTTCATTTGAGCTGGAGTGTTTTTCATTTGGACTGAAGCGCGGCTTCCTAGGCATGGGTCGTGGTTTCTTTGTCGATATCAGAGTCATCGTCCTCTGCCGGGTCCGGCGGCATCGCGCTGCGTTTTTCCCGCGCGAAGGGATTCTTCGTCTCACCAGCATACTGAATGCGGCCGTGATAAATGCCGTTCAATGTGCGCTCGAAGCTTTCTTTAATCTTGTTCAAATCACGCAGCGTGAGCGGGCATTCATCCAATTCGCCGGTGGTGAAACGCTCGGCAACGATGCCGCTTACAATGTGGCGAATGCGGCTCACCGAAGGCTCGCGATAGGCGCGTACCGTCGCTTCCACGGCATCCGCGAGCATAACGATGCCGGTTTCTTTGGTTTGCGGCTTCGGACCGGGATAGCGAAAAGTCGATTCGTGCAGCTCGGCGTCTTCGGTCAACTCCTGTGCCTTCTTGTAAAAGAATGCGACGAGATTGGTGCCATGGTGCTGCGTGATAAAATCACGCAAGTCTTTCGGAATGCCGTTGCTTTCCGCGATTTCTATGCCGCGCTTCACGTGATTGATGATGACGAGGCAACTCATGCTTGGCGCGAGTTTTTCATGGGGGTTCTTCCCGCCTTTTTGATTTTCGACGAAGTACTCGGGCTTCTCGATCTTGCCAATGTCATGATAGTACGAACCGACGCGCGCCAGCAAAGAATTCGCGCCGATGGCCTCCGCCGCCGCTTCCGAGAGTGTACCCACCAAAATGCTATGATAATAAGTCCCGGGCGCACGCAATGCCAGTTCGTGCAATAAAGGCCGGTTCAAATCGGAAAGTTCCAAGAGCGTGGCATCAGTGGTGACATCGAACAGGTATTCCAGAATGACCATCACGCCATAGGTGAGAATCGGGCAAAAAAGGGCATTCAGCATGCTGTACAGCAAATTATCGAGCAAGCGTGCGACCGGAGAGAAGAGCAAAAAAGCGATCGTGGTCACGATCGTAAAATAGGCCGCGCCCAGAAACAAAATCGCCTTAATGAGCCACGCGCGCGAGCGCAGCTTACGCACCGCGAGAATGGCGGCCAGACCGACCATGAAACAGGTAAAGGTAGTCACGAATTCATTGCCGCGCAGGCTCCCCAGCATCAGGCTCAACGACACGGTACCGACGAACCCAACTTGCGCGTCGAAAAATATCGTCAACAACATTGGCGCCAGTGCCACCGGAATGAGATATTCCGAGACTTCAAAGCGATTGACTAGAAATGACAGAAACAGCACGAGCGCCAAAATGAGTGCGATCAAAACGAGCTTATTCAGATCTGCATAAAGCTCCTCGCGCCAAATGATAAGATATGCCACCAGCACGCCGAGCGCCACGGCAATGATCAAAAGTCTTCCCACAACCGGCAGCAACCAACGCCAGGCGCCCTCCGACATTTGTCGCTTCGCGACCTCGCTCTCCAATGATTTCAGTTTCTGCAGGTGCTCTTTGGTGATCTTTTCGTGGCTTTCAATAATTTTTTCGTGCTGCAAAACCGTGCCGCGTGCAAGCGGAACACGCCCCACGGCCTCGGCAATGCGCGCCTCGGTCTCACGCTGGGCAAAAAACAGGTTGGGGCCAAGGAAGGTCGTGAGAATTTGATAGCCGAGAGTCACCGCGGGATCTTTGATATTCTCAATCTCGCGCAGCTTCTGCAGAATCACGTTGTTCAGCGAGACGATGGTATTGACGTTGTCCAATTCTTCCACCATCTCGTTTGCGCCCGTGCGTATTGACACTTTGGTGGCATGCTCCGGCAACGCCGTGCGCTCGATGTTGAGAATGCCGATTGAATATAGATCCCGCGCAACCCGGGCGAGCTGCTGGAGGAATTCCTTGTAGCTGAGGTGGTTGCGTTTCAGGCTTTGCAATAAAACTGCGGCGCCGGTGTTGGCGAGCGTCGTGCTGCGGCTGGCAAAAACTTCTTGCAATCTTCGCGTTTTGATCGAATCGGGCGAGATGGAATCGAGAATGAGCTCAATCTCGGCGAGAAAATCTTGCAGGCGGGAAAATTGCAGTGTGGTCGCGCTATCGCTGCGCACAAACACGGGGTAAATGTTTGCGCGGGCAATCTGCTTGTCGCGCGCATATTCTTCTGCGGTTTTATTGACCGAGAAAGTAAAAGGGGCGATGATTTGATCGCCGAGATAAATATCGCCTTCGCGTAAATCTGCAAACTGCGTCGCTTGTCCGTGCGGAAAAAATGTGGCCGTTAGCGCGATGAAGAGCACGCCGATCAAGAGTTGCCAGCGATGCTCTTGCCAACGCACTTCGTGCAAGTTCAAATGTAAAAATGAACGAACGCCAGCGGTCAATCTAGGGGGCAATTTGCTCACAGCTTCTAGTCAGGATTTTACCGTTGGTGCAGATCATAAGCCTTGATGATATCACGCACCAGCTTGTGGCGCACCACGTCTTTGTCATCTAAATAAACAAACGCAATGCCTTCAATACCAGAGAGAATCTCTCGAATCTGAATCAGGCCGGATTCCTGCTTGCTGGGCAAATCCACCTGCGTGATGTCGCCTGTGATGATCGCCTTGGAATTGATGCCGAGGCGCGTGAGAAACATTTTCATTTGTGAAGGCGAAGTGTTCTGCGCTTCGTCCAAAATCACGAAGGCGTTGTTCAGCGTGCGACCGCGCATGTATGCCAGCGGCACGATCTCGATAATCATCGTTTCCAGATAACGCCGCAGCTTGTCCGCCGGGATCATGTCGTTGAGGGCGTCATAGAGCGGGCGCAAATACGGATCGACTTTCTCCTTGAAATCGCCGGGCAGGAAACCCAGGCTTTCGCCCGCTTCTACCGCGGGCCGCGTGAGCACGATGCGCTCCACGAGGCGGTCACGCAAATGCGCCACGGCGATTGCGACCGCGAGATACGTTTTGCCCGTGCCGGCGGGCCCGATGGCGAATACAATGTCGTTCTTCTGCGTCGCCTGATAAAAACCCGCTTGGCCGGCGCTTTTCGGCTTGATAGCAGCGCTCTTCGTATACACAATTGCGGGCTGCCCATTGGCCGGCTGCTTCAAAGCCAAATCCGGCGACTCGCCGCGCTTCACGATTTCAACCACCGTTGCAATGTCGGCGTGGCGCAATTCGCCGTTGCGATTGAGCATGAGAATCAATTCGGTGAAAACACGATCGATGAGCTTAAGCTCTTGCTCCTCGCCCAGCAAAATGATCTCGCTGCCCCGCGCAACGATGCGCGCCTTGAAGTTTTTGGATATTTCGTTGAGGTAGCGGTCCCCTTGGCCAAGCAGCCGAAGCGTATCGACGCCTCGTAGACTAATGCGATGCTCGTGTGCGGGTTGATCCAAGTTGGCAAAACCTCTTTAGCCTGGATTATTCACAAATTTTCAAAAAGGGCTAGCAACTCCAGCCATAATGT
>JBBILN010000062.1:0-27704 GCA_037444905.1 bacterium
AATGACAAATCAAGAAGAGGCTTGTGGTTTCATCAATCCAACACAATCAGCTTGCCCCACTGCGCGCCTTCGCCGGCCAGCTCGACGCGATAGAAATACACGCCGTTCGCCACCGTATCCCCGCGATAGTTCTTGCCGTCCCACACTTCAAAATAATTTCCCGCAACGGGCCGCGATTTGCGCGCCACCACTTCGGCCACCAAGTCCATTGCAAAGTCAAACACTTTAATCGTCACCTCGGTGGCGCGCGTGGTGTTGTATTGAAAGCGCACGTGGCCTTCGTTGTTCAATTGATTGTGGCGAAACGGCGAGAAGGGATTGGGATAGGCATACGTGCGCGGCGTGCCGTCTTCGCCGGCAGCGACCGAGCCGCGAGCAATATGCCAATTCGCACCGTCATCATCGGTGGAGGCCAGACCATCCGGGCCGCCCGCGAACAAACGCGAGCCCAATACGCCCGCAGCGAACAGCTCATTGCTCAAATATCTCTGCCCTTGCTCACGATCTTCAATTGATGGAAACTTTGCCCACGTGCGGCCGAAATCATTCGAGCGGAACAAGCCGTTGTCGCTCACGACATATGCAATGGAATCGTCGAACGCGAAGTTGTGCGCGAACTCGTCTTCGAGCGAAACATGCCACGAGTAACCGCCATCATCGCTCACGGAGACCGCGCGGAACTCATCTTCCGCTTCGGCATTCACGGTCGCGGCCCACAGGTACTCGCGACCGCGCCATTTCTGTTGCCCGAGCGCAACCACGAAGTTGCCGGAGATTGCTTGGGTTTGGTTTTGATGCGAGAAGTTCGTCCACGTGTTGCCGCCGTCGAGCGATTTGTTCACGCCGCCCGCAGTGCCCACCCAAAGATTGCCATCGGCATTGATCACTGAAAACACGCGATGATTCAAATTGCCCAAAGGATCGAAGAAGAAACTATCGGGCGGAACCACTTCCCAACTCTGGCCGCGATTCGCGGTGCGTTGCAAACCGCCGCCGAAACTCGCAATCCAAACGCCGGTCGGGTGCAATGCAATATCGAATGTGATGTTTTGAATGGGCGTCGGGCCGGGCTGCTCCACATAAGCCCACGTTGCGCCTTTGTCGGTGGAATAAGCGAGTCCGCCGCCCGCGGGCAGCAAACCTTCGGGCACGAGCGAATCGAATGCAGTTGCAACCCAAATGATGCTATCGCTCACTGCGAGTGAGGATAATCCGCCGCGCGGCAGCCCGTTCGCGTGCGTGTATGTCACCCAGGTTTCGCCGCCGTCGCTCGAACGCGCGAGGCCTTTGCCGGTGCCGAGCCATACTTCGCCGTTGTGAACCACGATGTCGCTCACGGAGTTCGAGCGCAAGCCTGCGAGCGGCGCGCCGGCAGTGGTACGTTCGTGGCCGAGTTGCCAACTGATTTTAGCGGGCGGCTGGGCATAAACAGTGAGCGAGCTAACGAGCGTTATTAAAATGAAGAGCACATTGCGCGCGTGTTTAATATTAGCAACGCACCCCGCAATATTCCCGCCTTGAGGGGGGCAGGGGGGTGTCATTGAGCGTTGCCAAAGTTTGAAGTGCGTGCACGTCTTGGAGAACACCCCCCTGGCTCCCCTCAAGTGGGGAATCGCTTGGACAAGAGGATTTCTTCTGAATGACTGCCTACAGAGTCGTGCAAAAAACTTTATCATCATATTCTCACCAAAGAGTTTTCAATTACGGAGTAACGTTGATGGTGCGTATCAATTTTTCGCTCAAGCCGCCGTTGCGATCTTGCGCTTGAAACTCGAAGCGATAGGCGCCCGTGGCCGCTTGCTCATTGATTTGAATCGTCAGCGAATAGCGGCCATCGTTCGCGGTCTTGTCGCCTTCTTTGCCGTCGTCGCGCATGTTGAAGGGATTGCCGGTCGCGGCGTTGCCGTTGGGGAGAAATGAATTAAAGAAGACGCGCGTCACTTTGTCGTCGCAAATCTCGTCGGGATCACTGGCTTTGACCGACAGCACATAAGTATTGGGCGTCGCGGTGCGCGAGATGGTTGCCGGTACTTCGGGTTCAGAGAGCACGGGAGGCGTATTATCCGTAACGCGCACCCGCGTGACGCGAATGCTTTGAAGAACGCCCGGGCTTGCGCCATTGTCGAGGTCCACAGCACGCAGCACGATGCTGTAGATTCCACATGTGCTGCCGAAACGCGCAGGATTGAATTGGAGTCCGAATCTGCTGTCGCCCGCGGCGCCGTCTCCGCTCTTGCCGTCATCGCGCAGCGTGTCCGTGGCCGCGGGCTTGGGAAACGCGGGCGGATAAATTTCGAGCACCACGAATTTGATCGAGTTGAGGCCGTCGGGATCGCTGACGGTGGCGAGAAATTGCGGCGCATAGCTCGAATCTGACCACGCCACGCTTGGGGCGTTTACGGAGGTAATATTCGGCAGACGATTCTCTACGCCGGCCAAAACTGTGAGCGTGTCTTGCACCGGCGCACTCATATTGCCGCTCTTGTCGCGCGCCGTTGCTTCCAATACAAAAACGCCGGTTTGATTGTTCGTGAGCGTCGCGTTGATGGGCAGAAAATATTGCCCGTCGTTTTTCAGAATATCGCCGCTTTGGCCATTGTCGCTCAACTCATGTGAAGCGACTTGTGCGCCTCCGTTGGCGCGCACAACCAGACTGACGCCGGCGAGGTCGGCCACGCCTTGATCGTCTTCCGCGCGCACGTGAATGCCAACTGGCTGCGCCGGGGTTTGATAGACTTGCTCCGGCGCTTGGATGAGCGCAACGCGCGGCGCTTGTTCTTCCACGTGCGTGGGGATTTCTTCATTGCACGCGCAGAAGGCGGCGGTGAGAATCAACAGGAGAAAAAAATATGTCTTCACGATTGTGAGGTCCTCCAAAACTATGGAGCAGATTGCAAATTGCGAAGCGCGAATTTTTAATTTACAATTTGCAGAGCTGCCTGCTTCAAAACACAAACGCCCAGCCAAACACGTGGTCGCTGTCCAAATTATCCGTATGGCTGACGAACGCATAATGCAGCTCGGATTTCTTCCCGAACAAACCAAAGCGATAGCCAGCGCCGAAAGTGGGTTGGCCGTCATTCAAACCGGCGCGCACTTGCCCGAGGTCTTTTACGTTTGCGATCGCGCCGAAGTGCAGCGTGGCGTCGCGATATTGACGATTTTCAAAATCCGCGGCGAGCGTAAGCCACGGCCTCAAATTCGAAACGGCAACACCCACACGCAGGCCGCGCGGAAATTTGTCGATGTTCTGCGTGCCGCGCTCATAAACTTCCTCAGTTTTCCAAGTGTATTTCAGATTGATGTTGCTTGCAGTGACGCCCACGCGCACGCCTTCCACAGGTTGCAGCAGCGCGCCGAAATCAAAACCAAAAGAAGAAGTCGAAAGCGCGCCGTTCTCACGCGTGACGCCGGGCAAACGATTGAGCACGACCCTGCCGGTCAAGCCAATGGCGAGACGCGGATCGGGCTGCAACGCAAACGAGAGGCTGAAGGCATTTTCGGAATTGGAAAGCGTGGCGTATTCTTCGCCGTCGAAATCGCGCGCGCTGATATCGTCCACGCGGGCGTGAATCCACGATAGGCTGAGGCCGCCGTTCATGACCCGACCGCTGCTGTCCGGCGCCGGGCGAATGGGCAAACCGAGGCTGAGATACGCGAATGTGCGGTCGAGCGTCATTACGCGCACGGACGTCGTCACTTCGCGGTGCGGAAAAAACGCGACGCTCGCGGGATTATAAAACGCGGCTTCATTGCCTTCGGCCATGGCAACATAAGCACGCCCCATGGCTTCCGAACGAGCAGAGACGCCATTGCGCAGAAACGCGCCGGCATAACCGCCTTGCGCAAACGCACTCATCGGCGCGAGCGCAACGAGGCAAAGAACGAACAGGAAACGTTTCCACTTCATGATGAAGGCTTTCATGTTTTGATTCGACAAAAAGCATTTAACGCCAAGCGCATAAACCGAAACGGCGAGTATGGATCATGGCAATTTTGCATGTCACGAAAGTAAGGGAAAGGGCGTTTAGATCGCAAGCAGGATTTTTATAATTATCGGGGTTTGGCTTTCGTCGACCCAACCCTCGCACGTGTCATTCCGCAGCTATCTTTTTAGGTGCTCGCCAGGCATTGCTTCCCAGCGTTCAAAAAGATTTTCTCAGAATGGCACAGTCTCTTCGTAACAAATAGCAGCGATCTAACTCCTTTTGCAGGGGGGAAAATAAACGGGATGAAATTGGAACACAATGTTATTGCTCTTCGACGTCCAAATCCGTGAGCGGATAAAAATCTTTTTGCGGTTGCGCGGGTTGCGGTTGCGCTTGCAATGCCGGGCCTTCGAGCTTGCTCACGATGCCAGGGAAACGCCGGCGCAATTCCCAGAAGTCCGAGACGATGGCATCCGCTTGGCGCAAATGATAAGAAGCCAGCGTGCTGGTGATGGCGATCACGCTCATGCCCGCGGCTTTCGCGGATATAATGCCCAGCGGGGCGTTCTCGATGACCAAGCATTCGGAAGGCGCGCAAGCCAACTTTTGTGCGCCGCGAATGTAAGGCTCGGGATCCGGTTTGCCATATTCGACGTCGTCCGCGGTGATCGTGCAATCGAACAAGCTTAACGCATATTCGCCGAGCACGGGTTCCACCTGCGCGCGTATCGAGCCGGTGACGATGCCCATGCGATAGCGCCGTTCCTTCACGTACTCGATGAATTCCATGACGCCGTCGTTAATTGTCGTTTGGTTGATCGCCAAATAGCGATCGCGTTTTTCCGCGACGATGCGCTGCACCAACTCCGGCGACGCGGATTTGCGATGGCGGTGGCAGAGCTCCGCGGCCACTTCCATCGTGGTCGCGCCCTCTTGCAAATAGATTTCCAATGGATCGATTTCAACGCCGTGGCGGGACATGACTTCCTGCCACGCTTGCACATGAAACGGCATACTGTTTACAAGCACCCCGTCGTGGTCGAACAGAATGGCGTTGATCACCGTCGCTCCTTTGTCTGTAGTTCGCGCGTTGCTTCAGTCTGGTTGTCAACCATTGCGGTGACAGCTTGAACCGATACTGCTCGATTAAGTTCCGAGCTAAAATAACATTTCTCGGCAAATGTGCAAGCAGCAAAAATCAGAAGGGGAGATTTTGCAAAAAATTATTGGACGAAAGCCCAAAGCGCAAAAATGTGAACACGAATTGCACTGCTTTGAATCGCCAAACTCAGTTTTCAATCGCCGTTTGAATCTTTCCCACCTCCAAGCCGCGATGATTACGCAACACCACGTTGCGATAGTTCGATAGCTGTTCAATCTCGCTCGGGGAGAGCAGCTCTAATTTTTCGAGTACGGCAATAACAATCGCCGGCACGGCGCGGGCAGATCCATCAACGATTTTTACAGCCATGCCCATCGGCACGGGCACGTCGATGCCAAGGCATTGAATGCCTTCGGCGCCGACTTTGGCAAGAATGCGGCCGCGCGTTACGCGCATGATATCCGTGTCAAAACGGCCTTCGCCTGCAATCATTTCCGGATTTCTGGCATACGTAAGCACGATGCGTTTGGGAATATCTTCTTGCGAGGCCATGAGCTTGGCGTACATATTTGCCATGTTGTAAAGCGGGAGCGCAAAGTTCGGCGCGCTGCAGCCGTCAATGCCGCGGTGTATTCTCTCTTCGGGAAGCTCGGCCCATTGCAGCACGGTTTGCAACACGCGCTGTTGATGCGGATGGTCAAAGTCGAGATAGTTATGAATCGGCAAGCCGCGATTGATGCAGGCCGCGAGCATGCCCGCGTGTTTGCCCGAGCAATTGTTGTGCAGCACCGCCGGCTTCGCGCCGCTCGCGGACATGAGCGCCGCCACCGCGGTGCCGAGCGGAATATGCACACCGCATTGCAGATCGCTCTCTTGGCAGCCGCTCTTGCGCAAAATTTCCGCAACGGCGTTGACGTGCCGTTCTTCGCCGTTGTGGCTCGACATGATCACCGCCATTTCCGCTTCGGTGAGATTGAAAATCTCCGGCACCGCGTCTTCATAAAGCGGAATGGCCTGAAACGCTTTGGCCGCAGAGCGAATATACGTGATGAAATGCGGCGCACCGCGGCTGAAAATTGTTTTGCCGCTGAGGCCATCGACCACAACAATATGGCCGTAGTGCTGGCTTTCAATAACATCACCGCGGGTGAGATTGGCGAGAAGGACGGACATAATTTGCGCTTAGCTTTTCAAGCTCGAAGCTTTAAATGGTTTTGCCAGCAATCGTTTTGCTTTTGGGCTCTTGCTCGTGAAGAAGACAACCCTACCGCATCATCTCCAGCATATCCCGCACGGCACGCTCCATGCCGACCATCACCGCGCGCGCAATGATGGCGTGGCCGATATTCAATTCTTCGATTTGCGGGGTCTCCACGATCTTGCGCACGTTTTGATAGTTCAAGCCATGGCCCGCGCTCACGCCGAGGCGCAGCTTCGAGGCGACGACTGCCATCGAGCGAATTTTTTCCAACTCTTCATTGACTTTCGCCTCGCCCAGCGCATGCGCATGCGCGTAGGCGCCGGTATGAATCTCCACAAAGTCTGCGCCAATGCGCGCCGCGGTTTTGATCTGTTGAATCTCGGCGTCGATGAATACGCTCACAATGATGTCGTGGTTGTGCAGATTGCCAATGGCCTCGGCAAGATATTCGTGATTCGCGACGACGTCGAGGCCGCCTTCGGTGGTTACTTCTTCGCGGCGCTCCGGCACGAGGGTGACCATATCCGGCACCACTTCCGTGGCGATGCGCACCATTTCATCCGTGGCCGCCATCTCGAGATTGAGATGCGTCTTCACAATTTCGCGCAAGAGATAGAGATCTTTGTCTTTGATATGGCGGCGGTCTTCCCGCAAATGGCACACGATGCCGTCCGCGCCCGCCATTTCCGCGGCAATGGCAGCGGCAACGGGATCGGGCACTCGATCTTTGCGCGCTTCCCTTAAAGTGGCAACATGATCAATATTCACACCTAATCGTATCATCCGTTCCTCCTGGCTAACGACGGTTGGGTTGGTGGTGGCGCAGCTTGTTTGGGGCGCAACAACTGTTCGAGCGTGATGAATTCAAAGCCGCGTTGTTGCAGCACCGGAACGATTTCTTGCAGAGCTTGCAAGGTGATTTGATAAGGATGTCCTATGCCGATGGCAGAGCCGCGCTGTTCCGCAAACTCGGCGAGGCGCCAAACTTTTTTGCGCACCGCTTCGAGTTCTTCGACGCTATCTAAAAACGTATCGTTCAAAGCCGTGTCGAGACCGTATGTTTTGGCGGTCGTGAAGGCTTTGGTGGTTTCAATCGTTCGACTGTCCAAGAACAGCCAGTTGGCGGACTTCAACTCATCGCACAGCACTTGCATGAGCGCTTCGTCCTGCGTGGCGCGCGAACCCATGTGATTGTTCATGCCCACGGCCTGCGGCAACAATGCTCTCGCCTTGCGTACGCGCTCGCGAATTTCTTCATCCGTCATGCCCACGCGCAATTCGAAGCCGTTGTTTTCCACCGCCTTTTCCATGGCCTCCATGGGCATGTGCACGAGCATGGTTTTGTGCATGCGCTCCAGCTTGCGAGCCGTCCGCTGTGAATAGGGCAGGCCGGGAATGATCGCATACGTTATGGCAAAAGACAGATTGAGGAATTTGGTGATGAGGCCGTTTTCATGATAGCCGAAGTCATCGATAACAACGGCGATCTTGCCCTGGGCTTTCACCGCGCGCGCTTCGGGCAACAGGCGAATCGTGCCAAGCGTTTGATCGTTTCGCGCGTATGAAAACTCCCACGGGTTGCGCGCGGAGGGAATTACACGCGCGTCGTTTTGCGCGAGGCAATCAACCAATTTCTGCCGCAACCGCGTCGCGTTCATAGGACTCGGAATGCGCACGAGGCGCGTGTTCTCGCGATCTTCCATCCACGCAAGCGCAATGCCGAAATCGCTGAGCGTGCGATCGAGCGCAAAGCGCAATTGTTCGTCCGCAGTGAGTTTTTTCAGAGGAAGTTTGGGCGCGTTGCGTTTTGCCGGAGCCTCGAGTTGGGAGAGATAATGTGAATCCAACCCCACGAGCAAAACCAGGTTGAGCGCAAAGACAATAAGCAAAGCTTTCTGCCACTCCGGAAAAAGCTCGTCATGTTGCCGGCGAGCTTTTCGGGGAAACGGGAGGAGGCGCTTCAGCAATGGCTTGGTACGCTCTGTCAAAAAACGCAAGTCAAATTTCCTCCGCACAGTATTGCCTCAGTTACGGGTGGAGTAGCGCAGGCGTCCCCGCCTGCAGACAAGGATGTCTGCGCTACGTTTTCCACCAATAACTGAGGCATTACTCCGCACAAATCATCGCACGAACGCAGCTTTGAGTGCGCTCCAAGTTTGAGACTGGCCGGTGGCGAAATCGGCCCAACGATAAATCGACCATTCGCCGAACTGATCTTTGCGCAGCCAGAAACGCAGCTCGCCGCGCACTTGTCCGGGCACGCCCGCGCTTTGTTGTTTGTGGCGCACGTTCAATTCGTAGGCCCGCACGAATTGCGCGGAATCGTTGAAGGTGATGGTTTGCAGCGAATCCAAACGCAGACTGCGCAGCGAATCCGAGGGCAACGCCGCGCGCAGTTGCGAAAAGTAATCGCGCTCCTGCGTCAGCCCCCAATTGTTGAACACACCCGCATGGAGATTGGCCGTGGCCGCATCCGGCTCATAGCGAAAGCTCTCGCTTATGCGTGTGGAATCGGAAAAACAACGCAGATAGTTTTCCACATTGCGGTCGCTGATGGCGTTGCGCAAATTCTCCTCCACAATCTCCGCGGAGAACGGCGGAATATAACGGCTGCCCGTGTTCTTCGGCGGCTCGGGCGTGCGCGTGGCAAAGGGATTTTCGCAGGAGAGGAGTGTGGCGCACATCGCAAGTAGCACCCGGCCTTTGGACAAGTCTGCAAAATTCATGATCGTTCAATGAAATCGGAGCTCGGTGTTGACAGGTCTTCCGGTCGCAACCCGGTTGATTTTGAAATACGCTTGACCATACGCGGCCCGATTCCCTCATGATGCTCAAGGCAATCAGCAAGCACTCGCAAAGCTAGCGCCTGAACTTTTGCCAACGCTTCTTTGCGAGTTTTCTCATAGATCAATACTCCGGGAAGGTCGCATACTTCGGCAATCCAGCGGCCGTCCTCTTCTTGTTCGAGCTCAATGGAGAAATTCACATGAACTCCTTGTTGCACCTTTAGAACGAAACGAATACGATTTGGGCTTCGCCCAATGTGATCGTTTGTGCGATTGAATATAAAGTATGGGTTGAAACTGAGCAAGGTTTAAATTCTGCGCCGCACGAAGTCGCATTGCTCGAAATGATAAAACTGAGTATTGGTTAAGCCGGTATGATTGGCTATTCTTTCGCAAAGGAAAACATATGAAGAAATTTAAGGTCACTCCTCGCCCTTCTCAAACGGTCTCACCGCAAGTTCCCTTGGAGGCATTGGAGCAATTGCAGCAAATTGCAGATGCACGAAATTTGGGCATTCATTCTTTGCTAAAACTCTATATCGGCGAAGGGTTGCGCAATGACCTTCCTCTTGTGAAAAAGCAACGGCTCGTTCATGAAACCGAAACCGTTTTGCGCAAACACTTCAACCGCGATCCCAAACTCAACGCGATCTTAAGAAAGCTTAAGAAGCTCGCCGCCACGGAATAATCTCACCACGCCACCGGCTTCGTATTCAGATTGATATACACCTGCTTGGTCTGCAAATAGTTTTCGATGCCGTACCTGCCCAACTCCCGTCCGATGCCGCTCTGCTTGTAGCCGCCCCACGGGCCCTCCATCGGCGCGGGATGATAGTGATTCACCCACACGATGCCTGCGCGAATTTTTTTCACGAGATGCATCGCCTTCGTGAAGTCCTTCGTCCACACGCCCGCGGCGAGTCCGTATTGCGAATGATTCGCGAGCTTGATGGCCTCGTTTTCATTTTCAAATGGAATGATCGCGACCACCGGGCCAAACACTTCCTCCTGCGCGAGGCGCGAGTCGAAATCCACATTGTCGAAAATCGTCGGCTCGATAAAGTAACCGCGCGCCAATTCGCCGCCGGGGCGATTGCCGCCGCACACCAATTTCGCACCACTCTCTTTGCCGATTTTGATGTAGCCTTCCACGCGCGTGCGATGCTCGGCATTCACGAGCGGCCCCAGCTTCGTGCCCGCTTCCAAGCCATCGCCCAAACGGAGTTGCTTTGCTCTCTCTGCCATCGCTTCAACTAGCTTTTTGTGAATAGATTTCTCCACCAAAATGCGCGAGCCTGCGGAGCACACTTCGCCTTGATTATAAAAAATGCCGAACAGCGCGCCCGCAATCGCCATCTCGAAATCCGAGTCCGCAAAAAAAACGTTCGGTGATTTGCCGCCCAACTCGAGCGTCACTTTTTTGAGATTGGTTTCCGCGGAAGTTTTCAAAATCCACTTGCCCACTTCCGTGCTGCCGGTGAAGGCGATTTTATCGACGTCATGACTCTTTACCAAAGTCGCGCCCGCGGTCGGTCCATCGCCGGTGACGATGTTGACCACGCCTTTGGGTAAATCTGCAATACCGTCGAGGATCTCCGCGAAGCGCAGTGCAGTGAGCGGCGTTTGCTCCGCCGGTTTCAAGATGAGCGTGCAGCCCGCGGCCAGCGCCGGCGCAATTTTCCATGCGGCCATCATGAGCGGAAAATTCCACGGAATGATTTGCCCGCACACGCCCACCGGCTCTTTCAACGTGAAATCCAACGCGCGGCCGGCAATGGGATTGACCTCGCCCGTGATTTTGTTCGCGAGACCACCATAGTATTCAAAGCAATCCGCCGCGTCGGCGATATCGCCCTCGGCTTCGGAAAGCGGTTTGCCCATGTTCAAGGTTTCGAGGCGAGCGAATTCCTTGGCATGATTGCGAATTGCTTGCGCGATCTGCAGAAGAATCCGACCGCGTTTCGCTGCCGGCGTGTTCGGCCATTTGCCTTCATCAAATTCGCGCCGCGCCGTAGCAATGGCGCGTTCAACGTCTGCGGTCGTCGCTTCCGGAACTTGGGCGAGCACTTCGCCTTTGGCGGGATTGTAAACGTCGCGGGTTTGTCTATTGCTGGCTTCGAGAAATTGGCCGTCAATGTACATGCGGTAGTTCATACGAGGCTCCGAGGCAAAAGATAGAGCAACAATTGGCGTTCGAAAGTTGCGGCAACGAATGAAGCATGGCGTTGCGCTGCTATAAAAATATAAACAAGTGCACGGCCAACTTCAACCGCACGGTGAAGATTTCTTGTGAAGAGAAGGCGCCGAGGGAAATGGCGAGGTCTGCCTCGCAAGCGCCGCAAGAGAGGAGTGAATTGCTAAACTGGGGAAGCCGTCGTGTCAGCGAAGAAAGCCTCCGGCTTACTTTGAATTTGACACGCGCACTTAGGCAAGCCGGAGAAACGCTTGTGCTCAACTGTGAAAGCTTGCCGTGTGCTCGGCGCTTCCGCAATGCACGCAGGGTTTGTGCTCCCCGTTACTATGGTCGGGGCTGTTGCAGTGTGTGCACGGCTTGTGCTCGCCAGTGGTGTGTTGATACGTGCCGCACGCTGCGCAAGGTTTGTGTTGCGCGCCGCTGTGTTGGTCGCTGCCGCAATGAATGCAAAACATAGTGCGCCTCCTTTTTAATAATGATCAGCCACGTCTTGGCCGTGGCTTGCCTTTAAGCGAAAGATGAACCACCAATGCCTCGGCCTGGCCGAGGCAGATCATTTTATAAATGACAACTCGCCAATCCACGCTTCTCCAGATATTGCTGGTGATATTCCTCCGCGCGATAAAACTCCGCGGCCGGCGTGATCTCCGTCACAATCGGCTTGCGATAACGACCACTGCTTTGCAGCTTTTCTTTCGAAGCGGCGGCGGCGGCTTGCTGCGCCGGCGTGTGGTAAAAAATCGCGGAGCGATATTGTCTGCCGAGGTCCGGACCTTGGCGATTCAAAGTCGTGGGATCGTGGTTCGTCCAAAACACCTGCAACAGATCTTCATACGAAGTGCGCGCGGGATCAAAAGTTATTTCCACGACCTCGGCGTGGCCGGTTTGATCCGTGCACACGTCCTCATATGACGGATTCTTCATTGTTCCACCCATATAGCCCACGGCGGTTGCGAGAACCCCCGGCACACGCCGAAACGCAGCTTCTACGCCCCAAAAACATCCTGCACCAAAAGTTGCTCTTTCCATGTGACATGCCTCCTTGAATTTGCTTCATGCCGATACACTGTCTCTCTCGAAATCGCAATTGCGCCTGCGAATTTGTAACACGCACAATGTTTTTTCCATTCCGCGCCGTTCACGTGTGCGCTCGAAAAAATTTCATCAAAAGCTCCAAAGCAAATACTTGCGAGCACTTACTTCGTCTCATCGATATCTCATGATGCCTCTGGTGAGCGGCAGAGGCGCGCGGGCACGCGGCTTGCCAACACAAAATGCAGAAGATGATTGGAATGTACTGACACGGATCGTCGAGAACCAAAAGTTGTGGCTCCCCCTCACAGCCAAGAGGCCCAGGGTCGAAAGACTCGGGGCCTTTTTATTTTTAGCGCGTGCTATTGCTTCCTCGCCTTTCCATGAATAAAAAATAAATTCATCGGTTTTTGCGACAATCGCCCACCGCGTTTCTTCTTTACACATTCAAACTGCCGCTTCCACCACTTTTGCCTGCTTCGCATTTGTCGCGGGCATGGCTTCGAATAAAATCCACAGCAAAAGTGCGGCGCACAAAACGAACGGGCTGAGGATTTCCAAAGTGAAGCTGCGCGCGAGCACGCCGACAAGACTCGGCAGCAATGAGGCTCCGAGCACTGCTGCGGCGAGTTGGAAGCCGACGGCATTCGCCGTATGTGCGGCGCCGAGCCGTTCCGGTGTCGTCGCAATCATGGAAGGAAAAATCGGCGCGCAGCCTAGCCCAATCATCGCGAATCCCAAGAAGCTGAACCAGTTGGTGAGATCGAGCCACATCATGGTTGCTCCCATCGCGAGGCCGAGCATGCAAAGGCGCAAGAGCACATGCACCGGCATATAATTCACGGCAAGGCCGGAGAGCAATCTTCCCGCGGTCAAAGCACCCCAGTACACACTCACCCAGGTCCCTGCCGTTATCATTGGAACGCCGCGACTCTCAGTAAACAGGCTATACGACCATGCTCCCGCGGCGGCCTCAATGCCGGTATAGATGAAGAAGATGCCAATGCCCAGCCATGCAATTGGCCTGCGCAAAGTCGCAGAATGCGAGGCCGTGGGGAGATCGTTTGATGCAAGCTGGTCATGCCTGCCATGCGACCATCTCTTGTGTGTGAGGCCGAAACCTGCGGCCAGCAGCAACTGCGCCGCGCCGACGATCACATAGCCCCATTGCCAAGGCAACTGCGCATTGAGCACACTCGTCATGATCATCGGACCGAGCGTTGCGCCAACGCCGTAAAAAGCGTGCAGCCAATTCACCGAGGCCGCGCTGAAGTGCGTGGCGGCGTAGGTGTTCAAACCCGCGTCAATCGCGCCCGCGCCCAGTCCGGCAAGCGCGCCGAGGCCGACCATTATCCACCACCATTGCGTTATGGCATAGCCGAACAGGCTCAACGAGGTCGCCAAACAACTCCATGCCAGTAATGCGCCGACATTTATGCGCGCGAGTATGCGTCCGCTGCCGAAGCTCGCTAGCAAGTAGCCGATCGTGAGCATGACCAGCAGCGGGCCAAGCGCGTCGAGCGGCAATTTGAAGTGCGCTCGTATCGAAGGCCACGCCACGCCGAAAACGCCATCGGGCAGGCCGAGGCTGATGAAGCTGAGATAAGAAAGAGTGAGGAGAAAAAAAGAGGTTTTCTTTTTCATCATGATTCGCGGCTATTCATCTTTACCAACCAGCGCTTGGTAATTCGCCTGTTGGCTTGAATCTTCCAGCGCCGCGACGTTGTTGCCCAAAAGCTTGTGCGCCTGCACGCGAGCCGCATATGCGCGCGCCACGCCGGGCCAATTCTTCAGCGGCAAAAGCAAATGCAGCGCGCTATCCGCAAACGCAACGCGCGCTTCCGGTTTTGTGGAAGTGAATCCCGCCTCCGCCAAATCCGCTTGCAGAATCCAATACCACCCCAGTCCTTGCCTGAAGTCGAAGCTCGTGTCTTGCTCGAACAAGCGTCGCGCTTCCTCTAACAATCCCAGCCCGCGTTCTTTTTCTTTATTGACAAT
This sequence comes from bacterium, assembly GCA_037444905.1. GTDB lineage: Bacteria > Zhuqueibacterota > Zhuqueibacteria > Zhuqueibacterales > Zhuqueibacteraceae > JABWAN01. The sequence continues at coordinate 14,243 of JBBILN010000062.1, forward strand.
GAGCGACGCGCCGTTCGAAATCAATGTGCGCGCTAGCGTGATCGTATCACCCGCGGCGCGCGCCGCCTCGAGTTCTCTTTTTCCAACCGCCAGCGCTTCCGCGGATTTATCCAACTGCCGCAGGATGTTGCCGAGGCGCAGCAAACACTGCGCATGCACGCTTTGCTTTTTGCGATAATGCGGATGATCCGGCTTTAGTTCCAATCGTGAGAGGCCGGCGTCGATTTCGCGATAACCCGCCAGCGCTTCTTCGAGGCGTTCTCTTTGCTCGAAATTTATCAGCACCGAGTCGGTTTGCGCCGCGCTCTGACTGATGAGACGCAGAACCTCGTCGTCACGTTGCGACGCGCAGCCGAACAAAAGCATCAAGCAGGCTGCGCTGGTGAAAGATTTTGCGAGCATCGTCATTCATGTTCTCGCAGTGATTATTCCTTTGCGGCAGGCGCCGAGGGCCGGCCGTACAAAAAATAAGCGAAACCCGCGGCGAGCAAAATGCTGCTTGCGGCGAGCAACCACAACCAAATCGAAGCATTCCCGTCGAAAAGGGCACGCACCGTCGTCATCGCACTGATGAACGCGAAACAGAAGTTGCCGATCATGACCGCGCGTCCGTAAATGCCGCCGAGAATCGCGCCGCGCGCGGTCCAATTCATTGCCGCCATACCGAGTAACGCCGCGCCGAGTAATTGCGCCGTGCGCGCGCTCGCAGCGTCCGGCGCGGCCGTACCGTGGGCAAGAAGCTCGTGCGGAAGGAACAACAATGCAAAACCGCCGATTGCATAAATCAACGCGCTCGCGCCGACAAAAGCCTTTGCTCGCATGATTTGCACCGATTTCCTTTTTATGATGGAAGAATTATTTTAGGCCGTTATCTCATTTTGTCGCGACTAATGCTCTGTTACCGTAATTTCGTAGCCCTGCCCCCTTGTGGGGCATTGTCGCGACCCGCGAATTTATTGGCTGTGACAGCACCCCACAAGGGGGTGGGACTACAAAAATTAAAGTAACAGTCCACTAGCTGCACGGCACCCGCTCGCGCGCGAAGCGAAAACTCGCATCGCCGCCGAGCGTGATCGAGGTGTTGCCGGTATCCGTGGCCGTGACCGCGATTCGCAAAATCAGCGGCGCGATTTGCAGAATTTGAATCGTTCCCGAAGCGGAGGTCGCCGTAAAATTCTCCGCGCGCACGCTCGCTAGCGCTCTCGTGCCGCTTGGCAAATCGAAACGGCCCCAGCCGCCGCCTTGAAAACTCCCGTTGATCGTTAAAGTCTCGCCGGTTCGCAACGGCGCTTGCAGCGCGATCGCCACGGCGCCGCCGTTGGTGTTGAAGGCCGGCACGGTCCACACGAAGCCGAAATTTTGTGCTCCGGCATTTGCTACCAAAACGCTTTTGAGCGCGGCAAAAACTTCCTCGCCCACGTTTCCCGGCGCGACGACTCCCGTTAAGTTCGCGCTTTCCTTCATGCCGTTGTGCTCAATCGTCGCCGGCATTGTGACTTCGATGCGCTCATCATAGCAACGCAAGGGCGCGTCGCAGCCGCAATATATCGCCATTGTGGAAAAGATTGCGAGGGGAAGAAATCTCTTTTTCATAAGGAAATGCTTCTTGATCTCGTTCTTTTGATCGAATAATGTCGCCGCCCGCACTTGGGCTGGGAGAGCGATTTCTTCATCTAATTACCCTGCTATAGTATTACTCCGAAAAAATTATCACGACCACGAAAATCTTTTTCACCACAAAGACACCAAGTTCACAAAGGCTTTTCTTTGTGGCCTTTGTGTCTTTGTGGTGAAATTTGATTGCGGCCAAAGTCGCGCTATGACATTTTAGAGCATCATTGCGGCTTCACGCGCCTCCAGCGCGTGATCTCCGTGGTCCATCCTTCTTGTTTTCTTTTCTCAAATGATGCGCGCAAATGCGGAGTGGCTTTATGCAATTCCAACGCTTCGTCATTGCGCCATACCTCATAGCGCATGAACTCGTTCTTCTTTTCCGGTGATTGATACAGCTCATACGTGAGACAACCGGGCTCGGCAAGCGTCGGTGCGGTGAGCGAGAGCAAATGCTGCTTCAGCTCTTCCTCCTTGCCCGCCAAGCCGTGAATAAACGTCACGGCCGTGAGCAATTCTTCTCCGCCCTGAGCCCTGGCGAGGCTCGTTCCCGTGGTTTCTTTCAGCTCGATCATGATGCCGTGCGCATCCGTGTCGCCGATATTCACCGGCGAGTGCGTCACCGCTTCGCTGAAGAGCACGTCGCCCGCTTTCGTCTCGCGAACCACCGTGCGGCCGTCCGGAAACGTGAAGCGAATCTTGAAGCCGGTGAGAATGTATGCCACATGCGGCCGGTGCGAGTGAAAATCTTCCGTGTCGCCCTTTCTCAAAACGAAGTCGATCACCCGCACGCGCTCATTTTCAAAAAGAACTTTGTAGTTGTTCGGATAGAGCGGAACGGGATCTTGCGCCGACACGCGCACGCCGATGAGCAACAGTGCGGCAAAACTTAATGCGAAAACTTTCTTGCGCAACACAAATCTTCTCCTGGAAGTTTGGATTGTTGGAGTAATGGAGTGGTGGAGTATTAGAGTTCAAAACTCCATGACTCCACCACTCCATTGCTCCATTTAAAATCCGGCGCCCTTCGTATTCAGCCGGATGCGATAGATGGCGGTGTTCGAAGTGATGAACAACGTCGCGCCGTCTTCGCCCCAATTGCAATTGCCCGTGGGCACGCCGAAATCAAACGTGCCGAGATGTTTGCCCTCCGGCGAGAACACATAAATGCCGCCGGACCCTCCGCCGAAAATATTGCCATGCACATCCACCTTCATGCCGTCGGGACTGCCGGGACGATTCTTTTTGAATTCGGACGCATCGAAGAATGTGCGGCCGTTGGCAATCGTGCCGTCGGCTTTCACCTCATAAACCAACCACGCGGCGCGTTTGTAATCGGAGAGATAAAGCTTCTTCTCATCCGGCGAAAACGCGATGCCGTTCGGCGCGCCCAGCTCGCGCGTGAGCAGTGTGAGCCTGCCGTCTCTGCTCAAACGATACACCCCGCAGAAATCCAATTCGCGCTGCGGATCAGCAAACGCCTGCGGCAAGCCAAACGGCGGATCGGTGAAATACATATCGCCGTTCGATTTGAACACCACGTCGTTCGGACTGTTGAGGCGCTTGCCTTCATAACGATCCGCGAGCGTGGTCTTCGCGCCATTCTTCTCCAAGCGCGCGACGCGACGATCGCCGTGCTCGCACAGCACCAGCCGGCCTTCGCGATCGAACGTCAAACCATTCGAGCCAGGTTCGATGCCGGCAAACGGCGCAGCGCCGGTGTATCCGCTGGGCTGCAAAAACAAACTCACGCCTGCTTGCGCGCTCCATTTCATCACCGCATTGTTGGGAATATCCGAGAAGAGCAGAAAATTCTCTGTGCGATGCCACACCGGACCTTCCACCCACGAAAAGCCGTCGGCAATTTTTTCCAACACTGCGTCTTTGGGCACGATGCGATCAAACGCGGGATCGAGGCGGAGGATGCGGCTCGGCTGCGTGGTGTATTGTCCGGGCTGCGCGAACGTGTCGCGCGTTGAGAATGCCATGAGCACGAACAGCACGCATTGCAGTAACGGAAGTTTTTTCATTTCACTTTCCTTTTTATTCGCTGTGGCTGCGTTCAAAAACGCTTTTACGTTTGCAGAGTTTAGTCGAATGAGCACCTCGTTCCTTACCGCAGCAAGAGCCGGGCGTTTGCAAATGAGCATTGTTGTCTTGGAGATGGCAACGAAATTTGGCGCGACGAAGGAAGAGCTTGCGGGCATGCTGGCGAGTATGGAAGACGTGATGGCTCGCGCCAGCATTCTTGGTGAAGAGGAAGAAGAGATGCTCGAAGCGGAAAAATAAAAAGCGCATCGGCTCATGCTGGTGCGCTCTCATACTTTATACGGATTGGTTTGTAACCCTTCTCAAACTGTCATTCTGAAAGAATCTTTTTAAGCGCACGCCACAAGCTGCGATTGATCACGAACACGAGGCCCCAAAGATTCTCCCCCGTTGCCTCAAAATCGGGCTTGACAACGATTCTTTTTTTTTTTTTACCATCCGTACAGTTATGACCTTTCTGTTTGACACCAATTCCCTCCTTTTGGCCTAAGATGGATCGTGGTTCGGCAAGCGGGGATTTCCAACAATATCCTATTCGTCAATGCAGCACTCGTGCAGAGCAACGAGGCCTCATTGTGCGATTCGAAGCCTGCGCAAACTATTTCTGCGTTGCACACAGGGATCCAAACCGGCTCTTGCTAAACCAAATCCACGAAGGCGTTCAAACTCCAACAAATCGAGAGGAGGCTCATCATGATCAATCCACGTATTGTTTCACTTCTTCTGCTTGCGCTGTTTTCACTCCCCGCGATGGTGCAAGCGCAACAGGTCGGTGGGCACATTCCCATCGCACACGGACATCCAGGCGGGAGCTATCCCTACAACAACGCGCCGCATCCAAGCATTTGTTGGGGCTATGCGCAAGGCCGGGCGTTCGGCCGATACGACGGCGATATGGAATGCGATCCCGCCAAAACACATGTTGCGCAGATTGATGCAAGCAACTTTCCGTATGTTCCAGGCGCTAGCTTGAGCGGCATCGCGCTCGGGGACATTGTGGTGTTCGGGCAAGTGCGGCAAAACGAATATGGTCATGCCGGTTTTGTCACGTATATTCCGCCGGGCTTTGACGGCAGTGAAACCGCCATTCGCAATATCAAAGTCGATCAAGTTCCCGCACCGGGCTTGCAGCCGCAACACGGTGTGGCGCTCAATAACGTTGTGCCCCAACAGGGCATGCCCGTGGGTTACCACAGGGGCAATGGCTTGAATGGCGGCGGCCAGCTCGATGCACTTGTTTTCCGCAACAGTTTTGGCGGCGGCATCATTTGCGTCGGCACAACCATGAGCGGCTCATGGTGTGAGTTCCCCGGCACATACATTGAGCGCAAAATCAACACGGAAAGCCAGCTTTGGATTTACTCTCCGCCCGTGCAGGAGCATGAGGGAATTACAAGGAAGTTCGTGAGATGGCAGGACCAATCCGGAATTGAGTTGACTACTTCGAATCCTTACCTCTTCACTGTTTCCGGCGCTGCTCAATATATCGCTTACTTTGAAAGCTATTACGACGTGACCTTCAAAAACCAATTCCCTTGCGGCGCGGGAATTGGCGGCGTCATCGTCGTGAACGGCCAAACCAAAAACTCGCCTGACAACACGGAAGTGAAGCAGTACACCAGCATCACTGCCCGCGCGAATAACCAAACCTATAATGGCGTGATCTACAATTTCAGCAATTGGTCGAACGGCAGCACCAACCCGGAAATTTCCTTTGTTCCCAATGCCAATGTGGAGTACGTTGCCAACTACGTTGTGGTCAAGCCGCAGCAGATGAGTTACTTCAATCTGCACGTGAGCAGCAGCCCCGGACAATATATCCGGCTTTCCTGGAACCAACATCCCAATTCCAATGTGAGCTATCAGATTTGGCGCCGGGAAAAGCCCGCGGGCGGCAGTTTGGGTCCGCCGGTTTTGAGAGCAACGCTGGCGAACAACGTCATCTCCTGGACGGATTACGACTATCTCATGACCTCGGGTTACACGCACGATCTGCTGGAATATGACGTGCGCAGTTATTACAATTGCAACGGCACCGTGGCCGCGGCTGATGATAACTATATCACGGTTTTTGGCGACGGCGGTATCATTCCCAAAGCCGCAGCCGATGCGAGCAATGAAGAAACGTTGCCACAAAGCTTTGCGATCCAAGCAAGCCCCAATCCTTTCGTGCAGGCCACGACGTTGCGCTATCAGCTTCCGGCGAATGCTTATGTTGTGTTGGAGATTTATGATCTTCACGGCCGGCGACTAGAGGTGTTGAGTAATGGCTTGCGTGGCGCTGGCAATTACAGCGTTGCCTGGCAAGACGTTTCATCATCCCATTCCGCAAGCGGTGTTTATCTTTATCGCTTTCTTGCACAACCGGCAGACGGCGCAACGCCGTTTGTGAAATCGGGTAAGCTCGTGCGCATAAAATAAGCTCAACTCATGCACGCCACACACTTTTTGAGTGTGTGGCGTTTTGGCAATTTCAAAAAATGATCGAGCGAACCATGAACAGCGCATTCAAAAAAAAATTGCACACAGCTTTATTTCTCATGCTCGCCCTCGTTTGCATTGTTGCCTGCAAGAAGCAAGCAACTCAACCAGATCCCCCTCCGCCGCCAAAGGACCCACGCACCTATACCTGGACCATTGATACGCTCAAGAGCGTCGGCGGCAACATGGTGATGCAAAGTATTTGGGGCAGCTCGCCCAGTGATATTTATGTGGTCGGCCATGATGCCGGCCCCCGTAGAATCGTGCATTTCGACGGTGATAGTTGGCAGGATGTTAAACTGCACACGAGCGAGGGGGGACCTTTGAATGGGCCGTTCAATTTGAAGAGAATATTTGGTTTCTCAAAAGAAAATATTTGGCTCATAGGAGGTTTGGAATCTCCAAATCCCCCACCGCCACCGGCATTTCCCGATAGCACACTCATTGTGCATTTCAACGGCATGCAATGGCAGATGATTCCTATGGTTCCCAAAGGCAGCATCTTGCAAGCGATTTGGGGAGACTCTCCTCAGAATCTCTGGGCGGGCGGCCTTTATGGGACACTCTATCATTACGACGGCACTGCCTGGAAACGGAAGCAACCACCAAAATCTTTTTGGTATAACAGCTTTGCCGGTTTATCGGCAAATGAGGTCTATGCCTTAGCATATGAGTACGATGCTCAAGGGCGAGACATAAGGTATCTTTCCATGTGGGACGGCACAGAGTGGCGCATCTTACAGTCCTTCACCGGACTTCCTCGCGAAGGCGCTCCTTTCGGACATCTCGTTCTGTTCGCGATTGACGGCCAACTCTTTTCCGCAGGCCATAGTGTCTTCAGAAAAACCACCAGTGGCTGGGAAAATATTCTTTCTCCCTTTCGAACTATTTTTTACGGTATGCACGGCATTGCTACAGACAATTTGTTTGCGGTCGGCAACGGCGTGGTCTATCACTTTAATGGCAATGATTGGAAGCAAATTATAGATCTCGCTTTTTACGGCGTCTCGTGGATCGCTGCCTGGACTGACGGCACAGAGGCTTTCATTGTCGGCAACGACGGCAGCGTTTCGTATGTGGCGCATGGGAAGTGAATGATGAATTGAACAAGCTATGAAGAGAATGCTTCAAAAAACGTTTCGCGATATTTTATTCCTTGTGCTCACCCTCATTTGCGTTGTTGCCTGCAAGAAGCAAGCAACTCAACCCGAAACGCCGCCGCGGAAAGACCCTCGCACTTATACCTGGACTATCGACACACTCAAAAGCAACAGCGGCAACATGGTAATGCGAAGTATATGGGGCAATTCGCCAAAGAACATCTATGTTGTCGGCCACGATGCCGGTCCGCGCCGAATCTTACACTTCGACGGCCTTAGTTGGCAGGATGTAAAACTGCATACGAGTGAGGGGGGGCCGCTAAACGGGCCCTTCAATTTAACACGGATTTTCGGTTTTGCTTGGAATAATATTTGGCTCATCGGAGGCCTGGAATCTCCAAATCCCCCTCCGCCACCGACATTTCCCGACAGCACACTTATTGTGCATTTCAATGGCTCACAGTGGCATATGGTTCCAGCAATATCTAAAGGCAGCAGATTACTAGCGATTTGGGGAGACTCTCCTCAGAATCTCTGGGCCGGCGGCCTTTATGGGACACTCTATCACTATGATGGCTTGTCTTGGCAACGGAAGCAACCGCCAAAGCTTTTTTGGTATAACAGCTTCGCAGGCTTATCAACAAACGAAGTTTACGCGCTAGCGTATGAGTTCGACGCTGTGGGCCGAGAAACGGATTATCTCACCATGTGGAACGGCACGGGATGGCGCATCTTGCAGTCCTTCACCGGGCTTCCTCGTGAAGGCGCACCATTTGGGCATGTCGATCTTTTCGCAGTGGACGGCCAACTTTTTTCCGCGGGCCATGGTGTGTTCAAAAAAACTGCCGGCGGTTGGGAAAGTATCCTTTCCCCTTTTCAAACAGTCTTTTTGGGCGTTCATGGTATCGCAGCGGATAATCTTTTTGCAGTTGGGCATCATGGCGTCGTATATCACTTCAACGGTAGTGATTGGACGCAAATCATCGAACTGGGTGGTTACTTTGTTTCATGGTATGATATATGGACCGACGGCACTGAGGCTTTCATCGTCGGCAACGACGGGAGCGTTTCGTACGTGGCGCATGGGAAGTGAATGATGAATTGAGCAAGCTATGAAGAGAATACTTCAAAAAACGTTTCGCGATATTTTATTCCTCGCGCTCGCCCTCGTTTGCATTGTTGCCTGCAAGAAGCAAGCAACTCAGCCCGACCCGCCGCAGGGTGCAGCGGGGTCGTTGGCAACGCGTGCTATGAACATCAAGCTTTGGAGAATAACCATGGATTACTTGAGAGAAAAAGAAATCGCAAGCGTCAAACTTATTGACGTGGAAGTTTCAGAAGACGAACTCGACGTTTATCAACGTTGCCTCTCTTACCCCTTGCAGCATCTCAAGCCCAAAGAGATCGCAGCGGCATTTGGCGCGACGAAGGAAGAGCTTGCAGGCATGCTGGCGAGTATGGAAGACGTGATGGCTCGCGCCGGTATTCTTGGCGAGGAAGAAGAAGAGATGGTCGAAGCGGAAAAATAAAAAGCGCATCGGCTCATGCGGATGCGCTTTCATCATTCTTGCTCCGCCACGGCTTGGCCGTGGCATCAGCCTGTTCATCGAAATTATGTATAAAGCAAACCACGACCGCGCCGTGGTTGAGCGGCTTTGCGAATGCTCATTTCAACGACACCGCAGCCGCATCGCCAAACGCGCCCGCGCCTGCAATATTCAGCCGCATACGATACAACCCGCTGCGCGCGCAGAGATAGAGCGTTTTGTTGTCATCATCACCCCACGCCATGTTGTGAATGTGCTGCGGCGCATTGATCGTGCCGAGATGTTTGCCCGCCGCTGAAATCACCCACAAACCGCCGGGGCCGGAGACGTACAAATTGCCTCGTTGATCCACCTTGATGCCGTCAATCGCATCCTCGCCTTTGGCTCCGGTCATATCAAAAAACAATTCGCCGTTCGAAACCGTCGCGTCGGCATTCACTGCGAAACGCAGCACCACCACTTTCTTCTCGTCTTTCTTCCCGTTGGAATAAAGACCCGCGTCGTACCAATTGCCCACGTACAAATATTTTTCATCTGCAGAAAACGCGATGCCGTTCGGTCCGCTCAACTCCGTGTTGAGCAATTGCAATTTGCCTTTGTAGAGCGAGTACACGCCGCTGAACGGCAACTCTTTGCGCGAATCTTTATAAAGCTTGGGCAAACCGAACGGCGGGTCAGTGAAGAACAGCGCGCCATCCGAACGATAAACGAGATCATTCGGACTGTTGAGACGCTTGCCTTTGTAGCGATCGGCGAGCACCGTCACGCTGCCGTCTTTTTCCAAACGCGACACGCGGCGATTGCCGTGTTCGTTGATGGTCAAGTGGCCTTCGGCATCGAGCGCCAAACCGTTCGAGCCGGGTTGATGATATTCGGCAATGTCGCTGCCGGCATAGCCGCTCGGCGTGCGAAAGATTTCAAGTAAGCCGCTGCTGCTTCCGTTCGGCACATACTTATAAATGATGTTGCTGTTCGGATCGCTGAAGAGGAGATACTTTCCTTCGCGCACCCACACCGGGCCTTCGGTAAATTTGAAACCTTCCGCGAGTTTGAAAATTTTCGGATTCGGACCGACGATGGCATCCATGGCCGGATCGAGGCGAACGATATCAACATTCACTTCTGCGGGCGTTAATGCAAGTGGCACCGAAGGCGCGCCGGTTTTATAAAACTCCAACTTCGCGTAGCGCATCCAAATAAAATTCGTGGGCGGATTCGACAGCGGGCCGTTCGCGCCGAAGATGGCGAGTTGAATCTTTTGGCCGGGCAACACGTTGCGGCCAATGACAAGGCGATTCGCCGCGTTCCAACCGTTGATCACCGAGCCGCCTTCTTGCCCAAGCGCGCGCGACAATTCGCCGTCCACCCACACTTCGGCGTAATCATCGAGCGCGGTTTCGAACACGACGGTTGCGCCGCGCGTTTCGAAGTTTTCGATGCGCTCGGGAATCGTGAGCTTGATGCGATACCAATTGAAACTCAACCTACCGTTGCCGCGACGCGCGTTGAGCGTGTTCGGCGCAATGACTTGCCATTGCGCATCGTCGAACTCGGCGCCGCCCGCGTGCGGTGTGTAATCATAAGTCTTCACCGCGGCGCCCGTGGGTTGATTGTCCGGGCCTGGGCCTTTGAAATCGACTTCGATGATTTTCGAATCGCTGTAGCGCCATTCGCCTTTGACGAGTTGCGCGCCGGCAATGCTCGCGAGATCAATGCTCGCTTCGGGCTTGCCTTTGGGCGTGTCGGCATTGGTTTGCGCGGTGGCGGCAATGTTTGCAAGGCTCAGCGCGAACAAAACCGCCGCGCGGCACAAGAGATTGCGCAAGTTCATGGTTCACTCCTTTGGTTGTTGTCGTTTGAATGGGGGAAGCTTTCTGCTTGGTCGAGTTGGCGGGCAAGTTCTTACATGCGGTTGCCGCCGGTGAGAAGAAATAATTGTCGCGCGAGGATTGTTTTGTCGTTGTGATTCCAAGCGAGCCTTCATCTTAAAATGCATGGTGCGAACATGGCGCAAAATTCCAAACTGTGGTACCTCAAAAACTTCAACCTGCTCGAAGGCGTGCCCGAGCGCGAAATGCAAGCAATCGCGGCGCGCACCTCGATGAGCCAATTGCGCAAGAGCGGGGTTATTTATTTTCCGGAGGCACAAGCGAAGAACATCTATTTCTTAAAAACCGGGCACGTCAAAATCGTGCGGCTATCCGTGGAAGGGCGCGAGGCGATTCTCGATGTCGTCGGGCCGGGAGAAATTTTCGGCGAGCTTGGGCTGGCGGACGAGCCGGAGGAAGAATACGTGGAAATTGCGGAGGCCCTGGACGACGTGCTGATTTGCGCCATGAGCAAGGACGATTTTCTGGCGCTTTTGAAAAAAAATCCCGAGCTGAATTTGCGCATGCTGAAGTTCATCGGTTTGAAACTGCGCAAGGTGGAATCTCGCGTTGAAGATTTGATCTTTAAAAGCGTGCGCGAGCGTGTTATCACTTTTCTGCTGCGCTTTGCGGAAGCCTTCGGAAAAATCAAAGACCGGCGAATCACCGTGCCCAAATTTCTTTCGCAGGATGAAATCGCCCACTTAACCGGCGCGAGCCGCCAAACCGTGGCCACGATTTTGAACGAGCTGCGCGAGGAAGGCTTGATCGACTTCACCACCAAGACGCTCACCATTTTGCAGCCGGAGCGATTGAAGGCTTGAAGCACGCCGTTCGTGCGCAGCCGCAACGAATCACGCCATCGCGACGGCAGAATGCAGACGCCCATGAAAACGAACGAACAGATGGGGACTTTGCTCATCCCCGACATCAGCGGCTTCACTGAATTTGTGGCAGGCGTCGAGCTGCAGCACAGCCGGCACATCATCGCCGAATTGCTGGAGGTTATTATTGACGCCAATCGCCTCGAGTTTGAAATTTCCGAGATCGAGGGCGACGCGATTTTGTTTTATCGTTTCGGGCCGCCGCCTTCTTTGCCGGCATTGCAAGAGCAGGCTGAAAACTTTTATCTGAAATTTCACCAATATCTCCGGCAAATTGAGCGCGACACGTTGTGCAAATGCGGCGCTTGCCAAAACGTGGGCGCATTGACGTTGAAAGTCGTTGCGCACTTCGGCGAAATGTCTTTGACCAAAATCAAAAACCGCGTCAAGCTCATCGGCAAGGACGTGATTGTGGCGCACCGGCTTTTGAAAAACTCCGTTCCTAGTTCGGAATATTTTCTCGTCACCCGCAATCTGCTACGTGCCGCCGGCGAAGACAACAGTGCGCCGCCGAAAATGCACGAGCATCTCGAAACGTATGACCACGTTGGCGCGCTGGAGACTTTCGTGCAGTTTCTTTCGGCTTTGCGCGCAGAAGTTCCGGCGCCGCCGGAACCGCGTTACTGCATCAAATTTCCCAACCCGGTTGTGATCACCAAACCGATTCGTGCTTCCATGGAAAGCATTTACGCCCTGCTTTTCGATTTTGAAAAGATGCCGCTGTGGAATCCCGGTTTGCGGAGAGTAGAGTACGATCCCAATGCGCCGGCGCGTCTTGGCCTGTCACACACGTGTTTTTTTGACGGCTCGAAGTCCATCGTCGCACTCGACCGGGTGGTTGAAAAGAAAGACGAGTTGATCGTGACCAACCGCATGAAAATTCCCGCGCCGGTTTTACAGGCCGCAGCCATTTATCATTTAAAACGAGAGGCAGATGGCGCGAGCTTGAATTTCATTTTTTCCTACAAACCTTACCCACTGATTGGCCGCTTGCTGGACAAAATGGTGCGGCCGCGACTGGCGCGAATGTTTGAGGAAATGTGTGAAGGGCTGAAACGCGTCGCCGAGGAAACTGAAATTGTGAAATAAAAGCGACACCCGGCAACAAAACCGTTCTTCTCAAGTCAGCTTGCCGCTGACAAGCTGTTTTAAATCATCGATACTTTTGCACGAATTGATCGCCCCGGCATCCAACAACAGCCGCAACTCATTCCCCACCTTTTTGAACACTGCCGGCAATGGCACGGCTTCGCTGCCGTAGCGCGCCCGCAATTCGTCGCGGTGCAGAAACTCCATTGGCATATTCAGGCTTCCGAGAAATTCCTTCCACTCTGCTTTCATGCCGAAATAAGAATACGTGAGGCTGCAAAGATTGCAGGCATAGGTTTGGGGAGAAAAAACTTTGTGGGCGAGATCGGCCAGGCCGTTGAACAGGCCGCCGTCGGCATTATAGACAAAGATCAAAGTAGGTTTCATCTTTTCACGCGCAGTGTAAATTTTTCCAATCCGAGCCTTGACTGGGAATTTTTTGTCTTGTATCTTGGTTATAGAATTTAAGCAATTGCTAAAATGCTTTTAAAGCGGAGACTGATGATGAAATTCTCAATTCTTTTCGCCGGCGCCGCCCTGCTGCTGGCGGCAGGTTGCGTCAAATCGCCCAGCGAACCCCAAAAAGAGAATCGGCCACCGCAAATCACTCGCGTTGAGGTGGCCAGTCCGGTCATTCGACTCGGTCAATCCACCACGATCACATGCCGCGCGATAGATCCCGACAATGACCAGCTTGCGTACCAATGGGAAACCGCAAATGGCTTGGGATACATTCTCGGCAGCGGCGCGACGGTGACTTACACGGCTTCGGCTTGTTGCACGGGCGCCAATCAAATTAAAGTCACCGTCTCTGATCCCAAGAACGCGAGTGA
>JBBILN010000062.1:27804-52699 GCA_037444905.1 bacterium
GCACGGGCGCCAATCAAATTAAAGTCACCGTCTCTGATCCCAAGAACGCGAGTGATAGCAAGCAAGTCGGTGTTGATGTTCTTCCATAGGAGAAACCATCATGCGCACTGCACTCGCTTTTCTCATCGCCGCCATAACTTTGCTTTTGGCAGAGCAACTTTTGGCGCAAGGCTGCTGCACCGCCGGCTCGCCTTCGCTCGGAAGTTTGCAAACCGGCTTGCGGCAAAGCCATCAGCTCGGTTTTTCCGCCGCGTATGAGTTTACTCGCTTGACCACCGCTTATCAAGGGAGCCAAAAAATTCGTGATCCGCTTGGCCGCGAAGCCGAAGTCGGCAATCTTTCAGTGGAATTCGGCTACGGACTGAGCGATCGTCTCTCGTTGCATCTCATTGGCAACTATTCCAACCGCCGGCGCGAGATCAATTTCGATGATGACGCCTCGTTTGTGTCGCAAGGTCGCGGCTTCGGTGATTTGGTAGCGTTGCTCAAATTTGGTATTTGGCGGCTCAATCTTGCTGACCAACAGGAGTTGGCGATTGGCGTTGGCGTGAAAGCACCGACCGGCCAATTCCGGCTGCGTGAAAACGGCGTTCGCCTTTCCTACGATTTGCAACCTGGCACCGGCTCTTGGGATCCTTTGTTATGGCTTTATGCTTTCAAAGGGTTCTTGCCGCTGCGTTTCAATCTTTTCAGCAGCGCTACTTTGCGTTTCCCCAGCGAAAATCCCGATGGCTACAAAATTGGCCACGAGCTTTCGTATTTCGCCGGAGGCAATTATCGCTGTTTCAATCCGCTTGATGTGCTTTTGCAAATTCGTGGCCGCCATGCCAGCGGCGATCATTTTCAGGGCTTTGAATTGCCCAGCACCGGCGGCACGTGGTTGTTCTTTGTGCCGGCGGTCAATCTGAATTTGACCAATCAATTTGCGTTACAACTGCAATATCAGCAGCCGCTTTATTTTGATGTCAACGGCCAGCAGATGGTGCAAGACCGCACCGTGGCGCTGGCGGCGTTTTGTAATGTCCGCTTCGATAAGATTTTGCAATGAAAGCCGAATATGACTTCATCATCCTCGGCGGCGGCGCGGCTGCATTTGCCGCTGCGACCAAAGCTCATGAGTTGGGCGTAAAAACCCTCATGATCAACGACGGCTTGCCCATCGGCGGCACCTGCGTCAACGTCGGCTGCGTGCCAAGCAAGCATCTGCTCGAAGTGGGCAAGGAAATTTTCTATCCACAGCGGCCGCGTTTCGAGGCGATCGCAGCGGCTAACCATGGCTTTGATTTTGCCCGCGCCATTCGCGAAAAGAATCAACTCGTCGAAACCTTGCGGCAAGCCAACTATCTCGACGTGCTGGAGCATCAAAAACAGCACGTGACCTTCATCAAAGGCCGCGCTGAATTTATTTTGGAAGATGAAGTGGCGGTCAACGGCGAGCGCTATCACGCCAAAAAGTTTCTTATTGCAACCGGCTCTTCCACACGCATTATTCCTTTCTCCGGCATCGACACGGTGAAATATCTCACCAACGTCACGCTGATGAATTTGGAAAAGCAGCCGCAGTCGCTCATCGTCATTGGCGCCGGGCCGTTGGGCTTGGAGTTCGCGCAAATGTTCGCCCACTTCGGCACAAAGGTCACGGTGATTGAAATTGAAAAACAAATTCTGCCGCTGGAGGAGCCACAGATTGCGGCGGAATTGCAAAAGAATTTGGCTGCCGAGGGCATTACGATTTACACCAGCGCCAAAACTCAAAGCGTGGCGGAAGAAAACGGCCGCAAAATTGTGAATGTCGAAGTCAACGGCGAAACGTTGCGTCTTGAGGCCGACGAGCTGCTCATGGCCACAGGCGTTGTTGGCAATGTTAAAGACATTGGGTTGGAAAAAATCGGCGTCGAGCTTGTGAAAGGAAGCTACGTCAAAGTGGACAAGTATTTCCGCACTTCGGTTGACAATATCTACGCCGCCGGCGACGTGATCGGCCCGCCGTTTCTCGAAACCATCGCCGCCAAAGAAGGCAACTTCGCGGCGCAGAATGCTTTGAAGAAAGCGAAGAAGACGATCAATTTCGACGAAGTGCCGCACGCGGTGTTCACCTCGCCGGAAGTTGCGTCGGTCGGATTGACCGAAGTGGAGTACATGCGCCGATACAAATATTGCTATTGCCGCACCATCGATTTTTCGCGCCTGCCGAAAGCGCTGGCGATCAAAGACACGCGCGGCGTCATCAAAATGGTCATCCATCACGAGAAGCGCACGGTGATGGGCGTGCACATCTGCGCGCCGCTGGCTGCCGACATGATTCACGAAGCGACGCTGGCGGTGAAATTCGGCTTGACGATTGACGACATCATTGACACGGTGCACGTGTTCCCAACTTTCAGCGAGGCCATCAAGCTGGTGGCGCAGTCGTTTGTGACGGATATTGGCAAAATGAGCTGCTGCGTGGTTTAGCATGAAAACTCTCAAGCGAACCGCAACCCAAAAACAAAAGCGCACGCAAAGTCGCAGAGACGCAAAGAACACGCAAGGCAACGTGTAGATTTTTTTCTTTGCGATCCCTTTGCGTCTTCGCGTCTTTGCGTGAGCTCTTTTGTTTTTTCTGCAAGATTTCATTACGGTGTAGCCGTGAACGACAATTTATTTCGTTGTGTTCCCACTCACGTTTGGGCGAAATGGCAAAACTCGGAACAACGCTCGCTGTTGGATAAGCGCGAAAAGCCGGTGGCTGTTCTCTTTGTGGACATCGAAGGCTGCACGCGACTCTGTGAAGATTTGCCGCCGAAAGAGATGAATGCGCTCATCGAGACTTATTTTTCCCGCTTCTTTGAGGTGGTTGAAGAAGCCGGCGGCACGGTTAACGAGATTATGGGCGATGGCTTCATGGCGATTTTTGAAGAAAATGATTTTCAGAAAAATATTCTCGCCGCGGCAGCCGCAGCATTGAATATTCAACGTCGCACAACTGAGCTGAACCTCCAAAGATCAAAAGAGTATGAGCCGGTTTCGGTCAATATCGGCATTCATGCCGGAAGCGCTTTTGTCGGTTTTACAAAATTCCAAGCGCGAAGCGGCGAACGTTGGACTTACACGGCATCGGGCACGGTCACCAACATTGCCGCGCGGCTTTGCGCCCTCGCAACGAACGGCGCGATTTTGGTGAGTGATGCCGTTGCCGAAATCATCAAAGCCCGTTATGCTTTGCAACCGTTGGGCCGGCAGAAACTGAAAAATGTAAGTCAACCTGTGTTCGTTTTCAAAATTGAGCAATCGACAATCACAAACATTTAAACCCATCAAGGAGCAATCATGAAAACCATCCTTTCCGTTATTGTGCTGCTTTTCGCCGCCGTTCTGTTATTCGCCGCCGGTGACAAAGAGAAAAAGGCCGCGACAAAACTCGAGTTGAAAATCTCCGGCATGACGTGCGCGGGTTGCGCCGCCAACGTCGAGAAGGCGATTCGCAACGACAAAAACGTTGCTGAGGTGCAGGTGGATTGGAAAAAAGGCGTTGCGCTTGTCGGCTTCAAAGAAAAGATCGAAGGCAATGCCTGCCTGCCGCTCTTTGCGGAATTGAAGAAAGCCGGCTACACGTTGGAGGAAATCAAGGACGAATCCGGCGCGCGCTGGTCGGTGGGAATGACCTGTTGCGGCCCGCAAATTTACAAGAAAAGCGACAAGTGAGCCGCGTTATGGTGATCAAAACTTCGAGCTATCTTCTTGCCTTTCTGGCTGCCGTAACAGCTTGCAAGCAGGATCAACAAAACCGGACGTCCAAAGAGACTTACCAAACGCAAACCATTGCCGTCGGCAATGGGCCGGATGCGCTGTTTTTGACGCCCGATGAAAATTATCTCTACGTCGCGAACGTGGAAGACGCTTTTATCAGCGTCATTGATACACGCAAGGACAGCGTCATTCAAACCATCGATGGCGCGGATTATCCCTGGGGCTTTAACCGCTTGGGGGATTCCAATCTCGTGGCGATCAGCGCGTGGGATAAAGGCATCGACGTCGTGGATTTCACTTTGCACAAGATCGTCAAGTCGAAGCGTTATCAACAAAATTTGGGCGGTATCACTTCGACAGCGGATGGCAAAACCATTTTCGTGGTGGCGACGGAAGAGAACAAATCTTTGAAAGTCGATGCCGAAACGCTGGATATCCTTGACGAATATCAAACCGGCAACGGGCCGGACGGCATCGGCATTTCAAAGGACGGCAAAAAGATTTACGTGACGAACACGAAAGATGGAACCATCTCTGTCATAAACGTGAACGCGAAAACGGCGGCAACCATCACGACCGGCGGCAAGCCCGAGCTGATTCATCACAACGAGGATCATTCGCGGCTTTACATCAGCAATTTCGCGCTGAACAAAATTCACATTCTCAACACGGAAACGGACACGATCAGCCATGAAATCACCGGCTTGGACGGACCGGAAGAAGCGGTTTTGTCAAAATCAGGGGCAACGCTCTACGTGGTCAATTTCAACAGCTCAAAAGTATTGAGCTATGACGCCAAAACTTACGGCAAGCAAGCTCAGGAATTTTTTGCCGGCAAACAGCCAATTGGTGTGGTCAGCGCCGCCAATGATCGGAAACTCTATATCACCAATTTTGGAGATAATTCTGTAACGGTGATTCATCGGCGATGATTCGCGCCGCGTTGCGAAAGGTTGTAGCAAGGTGAAGGCACTTTCCCAATTCAAAATTTTAAAGGCGAACCCATGAAAAAAATCTACGTCGAAGGCAAGCTCTGCATCGGCCCGAATTTCTCCAAAGCCGAGTTTGCCCTGATCAAGCGCAATCTTGCCAGCCAAAAAGGCTTGGAGACCCTGGCCGACCTGTTGGCGGTGGCCGGCAACAGCCAGCGCCTGAAAATTTTGTATCTGTTGCACGCACACCACGAGATGTGCGTGTGCGATCTGGCCGAGGTGCTGGAGTTGACGGACTCCGCGGTCTCACAGCATTTGCGCAAGCTCAAGGACAAGAATTTGGTGAAAACTCGTCGCGACGGCCAAACCATTTTTTATTCGCTGGTGCCGAATATTTTTATCGCGAACTTGGAAGACATGTTCGTGCTGGATGAAACCAAAGAACAACATGCGTTTATTTTGAATGAAAGGAGTTGACCCATGCAAAGAACCACTCTATCCTCTGTCGGAAGTATCGCGACCGCCGTTGTCGCTTCGCTATGTTGTATCGGGCCTGCCGTCGTTGCCCTCATCGGCGCCGGCAGTCTCGGCGCGTTTGCCGCTTTTGAAAAATTTCGCCCTTATTTCATTGGACTCACCGCCAGCTTGCTCGGCGCAGCGTTTTATTTCACCTACCGTAAACGCGAGGTGAAATGCGAAGACGGCTCGTGCAAAATCGAAGGCGCGGGCAAATGGAACAAGATCGGCGTGTGGAGCGCAACCATTATTGCTGCGCTTGCCATTTCGTATCCTTATCTCGCGGCAAAGCCCTCTGCTGCGACAAATGCCGCTTTTGCGCCCAAAGCGACGGTGGTGTTGGAGGTCAAAGGCATGACCTGCGATGCCTGCGCTTCCCATATTCAAAGTGCGCTCACCAAAGTCAAAGGCGTTCATCGCGCCAGCGTGGAATACGGGACTGGCAAGGGCGTGGTCGAATACGATCCGGCGCTCGTGCAGCCGGAGGCCTTGATCCAGCGCGTTGACGAAACGGGTTACAAGGCAGCGCTTGCGCAAGAAAACAGGGGAGAATGAAAATGAATTCCTGTTGCACGCAACCCGTCGCAGTGATTGCCGCTGATCAGCATCATGGCGAAAACTGCTGTCTCGTTGAAGAAAAAACGCCCACACCTGCAAGAGCAGAATGTCCTGTATCCGGAACGCTTTCGCGCAAGGTGCAGCGCCGAACATTGGAGCATTTGTTGAAACCTGAAAAACTCGGCGCTCTTCGCGAGGTGCAATATTACTACTGCAAGGAGCCGGCCTGCACCGTGGTTTATTTCTCCAACGAGGATGTGCCCTTCTTTTCAATCGACGACGTAGCTGTGAAAGTGTTTGCCAAAGATCAAGGCGATGAGGTTCCAGTGTGCTACTGCTTCGACTGGACGCGGGGACGCATCAAACAGCAGATCAGAGAACTCGGCCAATCCACTGCGGCGGTGGAAATCGCGCGCGAGATTAAAGCCGGCCATTGCATGTGTGATATTAAAAATCCCAAAGGCGAATGTTGTTTGGGGGAGGTCAACGCATTTGTTAAAGAAGTCGTGGCTCGCGCGTCGAAAGTGAGGCCAGAAAAATTTCGAGACAGCCAAAGAAAGACTTGACAAACACCCCCATTCGATGGCTATCTTTTATACAGCCACTCTGAAAAGGCGTGACCGATGATTGGCGCAAAAGAGAAAAAAGACATTGTCAAGCGGCTTCACTACATCAAGGGCCAGCTTGGCGGCATCGAAAAGATGCTCGAGGATGATCGGCCAGTGAAAGGCATTTACGGACAACTTAAAGCCGTGGAGCAAGCGCTGCATCAAGCGATCTACGTGGTCTTGGATGGCCAGCTCAAAAAGCAATTTGCCGAGGCGCTGTCGCAACGGCTCGCTGCCTGTCCCGGCGACTGCGACGATGCCGCGCGGCTGCAATTTCTGCGACGGGAATTCTCAAAACTGGATTTAAAGAAGCTGATTGATGAGCTCACCTGGCTCACCAACTCGGTGCGCTCTCACAAACCGCAACAACCCAAACCATCAAAGGAGGTGAAACCCAAATGAAAAGAAAGCTCGTATTGATCCTGGGCATGCTTGGAATCGCTTTGGGCGCTTTTGCTTTTTCAGGAGACTCACAACCCCAGCGCAGTGATTGCCCGTTGTGGGGAACCCCGCTTTGCCCGGCGTATCCGGCGTGTTGTAACAAGTAGCGGTGGTAGGTTCAAAATGCAAAGGCTTGGAAATCCATCCAAGCCTTTTTCATTTTTAGCCTTTAGGAATTTACTTGAGCAAACCCGCCATCACCGCAACATCCGCCGTCGGCAATTTGCAAACATAATTCTCACAAACGTAGGCCGTCGCTTTGCCGTTTTGCATGCTCACGCTGGCGACGAAAGGAAGATATTTTGACAATTGCTTTTGTCCTTCGCCGCCATCAGCGAGCAGAATGATTTTGTTGGGCAAATAGCGGCGGTGAATCTCGCGCAGCATTTTTTGCGTATCGGCTGCTCCTGGCGCGCCGGCGATGATAATCTGTTTCGGCTTGTCGAGCTGGAAATCGAGAGCGGCCAGCATTTGCGGCATGATGGAGGGATACTGTTGTAACCGTTCCGCAAAAGTGGCGATGGTTTGCGCGCCTTTTTGCTGCCAATCATTGTTGTCCGTCATTTGCGCCAGGCGCAGCAGATTGAGCGCGGCGATGGAATTGCCGGTCGGTTCGGCGCCATCGTGATCTTCTTTCATGTGGATGAATTGAAATCTATCCAAGTGGGTCAACGTATTTACTCAATTGGCGGGCTACGTCCGTCGGGTGTGCCGCCGCTCGCCTACGTCACCAGGTGGCGGATGCTCAAAGTCTTCCAAAAACCAAGCCAAAATAAACTTAACCTTTTGAAGGCCGGCGACTTCTTGCACCGGGGCAAAGCAACCATTACTGTCAAATGGGACCTACTCAACTTTCTAATTTTATTACTATAGGCTTGATTTTTGATAAACGATTTTGTAACTTTATTTGGTTATTAGTCGGGGGCTTTTTCAATTTGTGTAAAAGGAGTTGAGCTTAGCTCATATTCAATACGACAGGTCGGGCATGTACCGTCGTTACAATCACAATAGATGAATTAAGTGAGTTGGCGCCGACTATTCAAAAACGTTGTCATGAACGATTATAAAGACTTCAACCATCTCATTCTCCTCATCGGCACCAATCCATTGCCTAATTTTGTGGTAGCTGATTATTTCTTGCAGAGTAATCTCAACGTCCAAACCGTCTGGCTCATTCACTCTGAAGCGAACAAACTGCAGGCTGGAACCGATGGACAAGCAACAAACCTCGAAGCCCTGCTGCGCAAGCGCTGGAAAGGGAAACATCCAAATTTGCGTTTTCCCTGTGAGAAGATTTCGCTTTCTGATGTGAGCGATGCGGCGTCGATTCGAAGCGAGATCGAGAGAAAAATGCTAAGAAGGTGGAGCAACACGGACACATTCCATCTGAATTACACCGGCGGCACCAAAGCCATGGCCACTCATGTCTATTCGCGCTTGCAAGAATTGCAGAAGAGCGGCCAACGGCCTTTTTCTTATCTCGATGCCAACAACTTCCGTTTAGTGGTGGATGACGACCGTATCATTGCCGACGATCTGCGGCGGAAAGTTCGAATCGAATTCGAGGATTTGATTGCCCTGCATGATTTTACACGCAAGAACCAGGACAGTCCGGTGGATTTGACCGATGCCGAGCAGATGTTCAAGCGATTCATCGAGCCTGGCAAGAAAAGCGATATTAAAGACGGGCGTTGGCTGGAAGCTTACCTCGCTCAAAAGTTACGAGTCGGCCTCGGCGGTAAACTCAACAATGAAAAGGGAATTTTACAAAACTGGGAGATTGGCAGGTCCGACTGGAGAACTCATTTCGAGCTGGATATCATTCTGCTGCATGGCTATCATCTGACTGGTTTGTCTTGCTACGTCGGCAGCAAAAAAGGTGAAGCAAAAAATAAAGGCTTTGAAATCATTCAAAGGTGCAAACAAATCGGCGGAGACGAAGCGCGAGCGATTGTCGTTGCCGGACTGGAAAAACCTCATACCGAATTGCTCCAGGAAGAATTGGAGTATGAAACCGGCGGAAATCGGAAAAATGTTTTGGCACTTGGGCTTGCCGATTTGCGCAACGAAACGTTGTACCTTCGCAAAATAGAAGAATTTGTCTTGAACTAAAAAATGGGGAGGCCTCCCATGAGCGCTTGCCACGCGGTGCTTCTTGATACCGTTTCCATCCAATCTTACATCTTTCAAAGCAATAAACTCAAAGAAAATCTCGGCGCTTCGTATCTGGTGCAGGAGATTTATCGAAGCTACTTGGCCTGCGCCCTGTGCACAATCACAGGCCGGACCTTCGATGAAGAATTGCAGCATCTCGAAGATTGGAAGAGTTCCGATGCCGACAAACCTGACTGTACCAAGCCTGTCGATATCGGCTACATTGGTGGCGGCAATGCGTTGCTGTTCTTCCCAAATGAAAACCAGGCGCAGAAATTCATCGAAGAATGGACGAAAATCCTGCTTGTGCATGCACCAGGGCTGTCGACCGCTGTGGCTTCGGACTCATTCCCTCAAGACCCGCAGCAATTCCAATCGAGCTTGCAGGCGCTTTTCGTTCAGTTGGAGGTAAACAAAGCCCGCCACAGTCCGATCACTTCGCTGCCCAGACATGGCATTACGGCGGAATGTGCGCGTAGCGGCGCTTCGGCAGAAGTCTATAATGATAACATCGAGGTCTTCGTGTCCGCCGGCGTCAATGCCAGGATTGAGGCTGCGATTGCTTCGAAATATGAGCTTGAGGTTAAAAAATATAAAAAGGTGCTCGGCGAGCGTTATTGTTTCTCAAACGAGCTGGATGATCTCGGCGGCATGAGCGGGGAGGACAGCCACATTGCCATCGTTCATATCGACGGCAACGACATCGGCGAACGCTTTAAGCAGGCGCAAAATCTGAAAGCCATTCGCGCGCTTTCGAAAATCGTGGAGGAGGCAACTCAAGCGGCTTTCGAGGCCGTGATAGCAAAAGCCGTCAAAGAGCATGAAAGGATCATGAAGTCGCTTGGCTTCGATCCCAACTCGAATGATCCCGACCGCTACTATCCTGCGGATGAGTATCGCATCACGGACAAAACGATTGCGCTTTTGGCAAAAGCCAATGTGCCGCAAAGCCTGCTCGCCCAATTGCACACGCTCAAAAATCGAAACCCCAAAAGTAAAAAGAATTTTCTGAACGCGCTCGCGAACGCAATCGGTTCCGATGCAACAGAACGCTATAAACCGCAGTTTCTCAAGCATGCAGAACAGCAATACATTCTCCCCATCCGTCCAGTCATCCTCGGCGGCGACGACGTTACCTTTGTCTGCGACGGCAAGCTGGGAATTTATTTCGCCGAAATTTTCATCAAAAAGTTTGAAGAGGCGAAGATCGCAGACAAGAATCTGACTGCCTGCGCCGGCGTGGCGATTATCAAAACCAAGTATCCTTTCTATCGAGGTTATTGGTTGGCGGAAAGGCTTTGCGCCAATGCCAAGAGCAAGCGCAAAGAAGAGGGCAGCGCTGCTTCGTTTTTCGACTTTCATGTTGCGCTGGGTGGCGTCGCGGGTTCACTCAAGATGATAAGAACGTGGGATTTTGAGCAAAGACTGCGAGGCTCTCTGCTGTATCGACCGTTCAAAATCGTGCCCAAAGAACCGTTTGATGATCACAGCCTCGACATGTTTCTCGAAAAAGTGCAACACCTTGCCGAAAGCCTGCCGCAGAACAAACGCCATGAGCTGCGCGACGTGCTGGCGCGCTCGGAAGAAGCGGCGCGCGAGTTTGTGCAAGCGCTCAAATATCGCGGCCGGACCTTGCCGGAGATCAGAGGGCATCAATATGCCGAAACGCTGTTCGAGAACAACAAGACGCCTTATTTCGACATGCTCGAAATCCTTCGCTTTTATCCGGATTTTGTCTTGAAAGAGATCGGAGAGAAAGCATGAAGCAATATCAACTCGAGCTTGAGCTTTTGTCGCCAACATTGGCAGGCTCCGGCGTGGGGTTCGGCGCCGAGATCAATGCCGATGTCGTGTTCGATGACCTCGGCTTGCCTTTCATTCCCGCGAAGCGCATTAAAGGCTGCTTGCGCGACGCGGCCTTGGAAGTGCAAGAGATGTTCGAAGCCGCCGGCATTGCGCGCGAGGGACTTCGCATCAAAGACACCTTTGGAAGAGTGGGCGATAAAAGCAGCGCACCGGTGTATTTCTCGAATCTTTATCTCGAAGACGGCGCGCAAAACCAGGCCTGGCTGCGCTATTTCACGAAAGCCGAGAAGTACAAACGCTTCATCTCGCCGGAGCGTATTCTGGCAACCTTCACAGAAGTGCGACAGCAAACGCAAATCAACGACGAGGGCGCGGCATTCGATCAATCGTTGCGTACCATCCGCGTGCTGCGAAAAGGGTTGAAGTTTTATGGCGAGGTTTACATCGAGAACGACGACGAAGACGTTCTCAACACCCTCCTGTTCGCCTGCCGGAACTTCCGCCGCTTCGGAACCAAGCGCAATCGCGGCTTCGGCGAGATTCGTTGCGCGCTGCTGACCAAAGAGGGCCGGCTCTTATCCATCGATCAAACGCTGGAGGCCTTATGCACAGCTTGAAATATCGCCTCAAAACGCTTTCGCCGGTGGTGCTTTCGACCTATTCCGGCGACATGAACATGGTTACGACTGCGAGGCACATTTCGGGAACCGTGGTGCTGGGAATGCTGGCCAAGCGTTTCATTGACCAGTTGAATGGCGAGCGTGCCCACGAGCAGGAAGATTTTTATAACTGGTTTCTCGCGGGCCGCTTGAAGATCGGCAACGCTTACATCTTTTCGCCAGATGAACCTGCATACTATCCAACGCCGTTTTCCCTCGAAAAAGAAAAGTATCGTGCCAAAATCGCTTATGATCGGCTTCACTTGGAGCAGGAACCGAGTGAGCGAACGGAGCACGCCGGCGACTTCTGTTTTTTGGACGGCAACGTGCTGCAGACCCGCGCCGTCGAAACCGAAATCAATTTCCATCATGCTCGCAATCGCGAGAAAGGGATTTCCGAAGAGGGCTTGATCTTCAACTACGAGTCCATCGCCGCCAACCAGATTTTTGCCGGCGAGATTTGCGGCGAAAAGGAGGATTTGCAAAACCTGCTGCAACGGTGCGGCAGCGCATGGACGGCTCACGTCGGGCGCGCGAAAAATTCGCAATACGGCGCAATCGAATTCAAAATTATCGATCATGAGCCAGTCGCTACGCAGATTCGCGTTGATTGGGTTGGCAGTGACGATGAAGCTGATGATGAAGTGGAAAGCGAAGGCGGTCAGGGAGAGCCTGGGCGAGATTGGAGAATCGTCTTCCATAAAAAGCGCCAAAAGGCGCCTGAAAATTTGATACCGATTTCCATGACTCTGCTTTCGGACTTGATTCTTTACAATGAGTGCGGTTATCCGACGACCGATGTGAATGACCTGCAAAAGGCCCTAGAGAAACGCCTCGGACAAGTTCGAATTGAAAAAGCTTTCGTCAAGAAAACCGAGGCCGAGAGCTTTGTTGGCGTTTGGCGGCTCAAAAAGCCTTCGGAAACCTGCTTTGCCGCAGGCTCGGCGTTTCTGCTGCAAGTGGCGCGCGAACACGTCGAACGAATAGCAACGATCCAAGAAACGGGCCTTGGCGAGCGCACGCACGAAGGATTCGGCAGATGCGTTTTCGGCTGGCAAACACAGCGCCAGCTCGATCTCACGAATGCGACCGAAAAAGAAGCCGAGCGCGAGGCGCCAAAACCTGACAGCCCTGCTCCTGCAATGACCAAAAAGATTGTCAAGGAGATCGTTCAGAAAATCATGCGCGAAAGTATCGAGTTGGAGGCGGCCAACAAACAAGCAAGTTTCGTTCGCCTGCCCTCGAATGCGCTGATCGCGAAGCTGCACGAGCTGGCGAGAAACGCCGGCGCGCGCAACGATTTCGTGAGCGAGCTCAACAAGCTGCGCAAGCTCGCCGCGGACCAGCTTAGGAATTGTGTGAGCCGCGAGCACAATCTGCTGGAATTTTTGGCGGCGTTTCAAGTCGATTTGCCGCGTTTTTTTGCTCAAACAAGAAATGCCGATCTTAAAGACGTCTGCAAAGAGATCGAATATGCGCCAGAAGTAGATGACCAACTCAAACGCCATCTCACCAAAAGCTTCTACACCGCTTTCTTTGCCATGATGCGCGAGCGCAAGATTGCCGAGGAGGAGGAGGGGAGAAATGTCGAGCGACAATAAAATTAAAGGCAAGATTGTTTTGTGGGGCCAAATCGAATGCCTTTCGCCGGTTCATGTCGGCAACGGCAGAGACGAACATAGCGATCTGGATATTATCCGCGACGCCGAGGGCAAGCCAATCATTCCGGCAACCAGCTTTGTTGGCATTCTGCGACATGCTTGCGAAGAGCGTTTCTCGGAGCAATTTGAAAATTTTTGGGGCTATGCGAAAAACCAAGAAGGCCAACAGAGCGCACTCTGCTGTTCCGATCTCACTCTCGTTGAAAACTCATCGCCGGATATTGTCACGCGTGACGGCATTCGCATCGACAACGCTACCGGCCTGGTCGAGAAGGGCGGAAAATTCGATTTCGAGTTGCTGGAGGTTGGCAGCCGTTTCGGCTTCAAGCTCGAGTTTACTTTCAGAGAGCAAGATGAAACGTTTGTGAAGCAAACCGCGCGCACTATTTATGAGCTGCTGGCCGAAGGAGGCATTCGCCTCGGCGCCAAGACCAACAACGGCCTCGGCCACGTTCGTCTGGTTGAGGAAAATACCAGGGTTTATAAGTTCGACTTCACGGAAAAGAAACATGTCTTCAATTGGCTGATGCAGAAGGATTGGCGGGAAAACGCCATTGCTGTGGATGCTCTCACAAAGCCATTTAAAATCGAGAAGAAACGCTTCAGCATCACGGCTACGCTCCGGCTCAAAAATGCACTGATCGTGCGCGGATATTCGCAAAAGCCGGAGATGCCGGACACTGCCCAACTCATGTCGAGAGAAAAGTGGGTTATTCCAGGCAGTTCGCTCAAGGGCGCAATACGAGCGCGGGCGGAACGGATTGCGAACACAATCCTTGAAGAGAAAAAGGCGCAGGAAATTATATGCGAGCTGTTCGGCTATGTGAAGGGAGAATGCCGCAAAAACAATAAGCCTCAACAGGAGCGTGCAAACAATACAACTGATGAGCCCGATTTGAAAGATGCCAAAAGGGGCAGGGTTCGCGTGCAGGAAATCACGCTGGCGCCAAACGATTTTCCGGCGGAGCTGCAAACGCGGATCAGGGTTGATCGCTTCACCGGCGGTGTGATCGAGGGTGGCCTGTTTGACAGCATGCCGATTTTCGCGCCGAAAGAGGGCAAGACGATGACGTTGCGCCTGGAGATCGATGATTATAAAGACCACGAGGCCGGCTTGCTCTTGCTGGTTCTCAAAGACCTGTGGAGCGGCGACCTGGCAATTGGCG
Organism: bacterium; assembly: GCA_037444905.1. Classification (GTDB taxonomy): domain Bacteria; phylum Zhuqueibacterota; class Zhuqueibacteria; order Zhuqueibacterales; family Zhuqueibacteraceae; genus JABWAN01. The sequence continues at coordinate 42,035 of JBBILN010000062.1, forward strand.
GCGAGAAAAACATCGGTCGCGGTATGTTCGAGGGCGTGCGCGCAGAAATTGCGTGGAAGAATGAAAAAATCACCATCGAAAAAAATATCGCGGCGTTGAAGGAAAGTGAGAAAGCCGCGTTGCAACATTTTGTTACGGCGTTAGTCGGAGGACAAGTCTGATGGCAGAACCATGCGCATTACAAGCCAACGGGCTGGAGCTGATCAAGCTCAAATCATTCGCTCGGCCGCCCGATAAGCTCGGTGAAATCGACCAGCAAAAATTGCTCGTACAGGCGGGTGAAAATTTTAGTGAGCAAGCATACGTCATCGCCTGGCTCGATTATCAAGTGTTGATCGGCTTGTGGCAGAACAACGCTTTTCGTTTTCATAACAGCGAAAAGCTCGAGTTGAAATACGTGCAACGTTTGCGGGTATTCGACCGGCAAAAAGAACTTTTAGTTTGGCGAACAAACGGCGCGTGGCAAGGCCGGTTGCGCTGCGATAACGAGGGTGAAAGGTTTGAAGAGGTGGTCGTGGCGCATCAAATGCTTTTTGGCACGAAGGGAAGGCGGTTGGATTCACCCTTTGCTGAAATCAAAGAAGATCGCGGTACGAAGCTCATCCTGCCTCTTGCGGAGATCAGCTTCGACGGGGAGGAAAAGCTTGACGATCGCGTCTTCATCAAAACTCACAACTATGTCAAAACCAACGCCGTGCATCAGGCGACTTATTACGATTGCCGTTTCGTGGCATTCACCGATGGCGAAAACATATTGTCATAAAGGGAATGGAAATGGAAAAGGCAAAGCTCATTCTTGCCGTTTCGAAGAAGAAACAAATCATCGCCACGCTGCAATTTGAGAGTGGCAAAACCATCTCGTTGCAGCGGCACAATTTCCGCGATACGGCGCTGAATGGCAGCGAAGTTGAAGTTGAGCGCGACAAAGAAGGTCGCGTCGTGTTGGTGAAAGCAGAAAGCAACGTTCTCTTTTCGGCGCAACCATCGAAAGAATCTCCTCAATCTAAACCCCGCTTTGAGCCTGCAACTCCGCCAAGGTCTGCTTCTCAAGAAAAACGTCCGGCAAGGCCATCGTCCGAACCTGCGTCGCCTGCTCAAAATCGACAATTCGAGCACGTCAGCTATGTGCGCAATCCGGCTTACGCGCCCTACAATTTCGTGCCGCTCAATCGCGAAGTGGTGGAAATCAACCCGACCATCCCGCCGGCGAACAAGTATGACCCCAAAAGAAACACCGGCTGGATCGACCTCGACATCGAGGCGATCACGCCGCTTTACATTCGCGGCACGCTGACCCTGAAAGAAGTTGAAGCAGGGGATCAGGAAACCAAAAATAAGTCTGATTTCTGCTCGCCGGTCAATAAACTCCGCATTCCTGGCAGCTCCCTGCGTGGCTTGACGCGGAACATGGTGGAGATCGTCAGCTTCGGCAAATTTCACTTTTTTGAAGACCGGCGGCTGTATTATCGCGGACTGGCGGATCGCAGCAATTTGCGGGAGGAATATCAAAGCCGAATGAGTTCTTATGACCGGCGCGCACGGCGAGCCCAGTACAATTTCTCCGTCGGCCTGCTGCGCAAAAGCGACAAAAAAGAACCTGGGCTGCACTTCGAGATTAAATCCTCCGGCGGCAATTTCAGGCAGATTTACAAGGACGAAGCGCGAGACATGGTGCAGGCCATCGGCAAAAAATATGCGGAATTCAATTTTTATAAAGTGGAAGAAGGATACCTGGTGGTTTCAGGCGACATGCCGAACAAAAAACGCGATTGGCTGATCTCCGAACCACCGGACAACGCCGAGATTATTGAGATACTTCCCGAAGATGTCCGAAGTTATGATAATGATCGCACGCGCGATGAACGTGTATCGAATTTGCTCGAGCTTGCAAGACAAAAAGAGAATGAAAAGGGCGTACCTTGCTTTTATGTTCGCTGGCAGGATGCACGCGGCAAGGACAGGATTTCCTTTGGCCACACCGGCATGTTTCGTCTGGCGTATGAAAAAACTATTGGCGAGCATGTTCCATCGCCCCTGTTAGATGAAACAAAAGTGGATTTCGCTGAGGCGATTTTCGGCAATGAGAAAACACATAGTGGCAGGGTGTTTTTTGAAGATGCTTTCCTGATCGACGAGCAAGATGCCCCGCAGCTTGAGGCGCAGACGCCACAAATTCTATCCGCACCCAAACCCACGACCTTTCAGCACTACCTGGTGCAGAGCAGCGACGAAGTGAAGCAGTTGAACCATTACAACAGCGAGACAGCAATCCGTGGGTACAAATTCTATTGGCACAAATCCGGCGTGCGCTGGGTTGAGACGGAAAGAAAAGCAAAAGAAACGCAATACACCCAAATCAAACCAGTGAAGGCCGGAACAAAATTTCGTGGCAGAATTCGTTTTGAAAATCTTTCCGATAAAGAGTTGGGCGCTCTGCTGTTTGCCCTCGATCTGCCCGAAGGCTGCCGCCACAAGCTCGGCATGGGCAAGCCGCTTGGACTCGGCTCTATTCGCATCACGCCGAAGCTTTATCTTTCCAATCGCATTCGACGGTATAAAGATTTCTTTGCCGAAGTTTGGGATAATAAGATTGAGGCCTCTGCTCTTGAAACTCTAAAAATGTTCAAGGATGCGTTTTCAAAGTATGTTTTGCAAAAACTTGGAGAGGATTCAAACAAACTGCTCTGGGAAACGAGCCGGCTGCGGGAGTTGCTGGTGATGTTGAGATTTGACGTGGGAAGGGAGTTGGAGAGAACGGGCGCGAATCGCTATATGTCCATTGCACCACAGAATGAGTTCAAGAATCGCAATGTGCTGCCGAGAGCGGCCAGCTTGATTTCACCTGTCCAAATCGACGAGATCGTTGCCAACGTCAAAGGCCAGGCTATTGCTGAAAAACCCAAGCCCACGGTTATCAAAAAAGTCGAGATCAAAGGGCTATGGGATAAATTCGACGTCACCTGGCCACCCGAAAAGGAGCAACAACTGGATGATGCAGTAAACATCCTGGTCGGCATCAATGGCAGCGGTAAAACGACGATTTTGGAGTTGATGCGGTACGCACTTGAAGACAGATACGAAAAAGAAGTTTATTATGCGCCCAAGGAATTCATCATCACCTTTGACAATAATGATAAGATTCGCTACGAAGAAAAGAGCCGAGTTGAAAGCCCCAGCCATCGATTGCAAGTGGAGTTCATTTCGACCTTCGATGTCGCGCCCAGAGGTGAGGAAAAAAAGAAGACGGAATCACTCTCGAATTTTTTCAAACGCCAATTGACGGAAGAGTTGTGGGATCGTATAATTCGATTGAGCGGGGCGCGTGACTACCTGCTGCTGGCAAATATTAGTCCGATAACATATCTTGAAGAATTCACGGAAATCGTTAACGATGCCTTCGAGCGCCCGAAAAAAAGGATCGAGTTTGTCGGAGCCTTTGCCATTGACCAAGAGACTGTTGCTCGCATACGAAAGCAAGAAAACCTGCCTGAAGAACTCTGTACCAAGTTGGAGGGGATGATTACAGAGACCCCATACTATCCAGGCTCCGAGTTTGTGGATGCTTTGGAAGGAACGCTCGGCAGAGATGAGGCTGCGAGATACCGGTCGCGCATTTTGAAGCACGTCACGTTCAAGCAGGACAGTCCGCCCTCTCACCTCATCTTTCGACTGAATGATGGCCGCGTCATCCTGCCGGATCAACTCTCTGCCGGTGAGAAGCAGATGCTTAATATTCTGCTGGCCACTTTGATTCTCAAGCTCAAATCGCTGGTCAGTGACGAAAAACATAGTGTGCTCATCATGGATGAGCCGGAGCTTTCTCTGCACATGAGATGGCAAAAGGCTTTGATCGATTACATTCAAAGGCTGAATGAGAACGTGCAAATTATCATCGCTACTCATTCGCCCGATATCTTGGAAAAAGGATGGATGGATAGAGCGCTTGGCGTTGACGAGATCAGAAGAGAGGTCGATTGAGATGAGGGAGATTGAAGATTTCCATCAACTTCAAAATGCCGGTCGCGCCGAGGCGAAGAATGTCTTCTTTGGGCGCAGACGGATCGTCGAAATCCACGTGGAAAGCGAAGCTGACGTGCCGTTCTGGTTCACAGTGTTTCGGAGATTCGCACCGCAGCTCGATTTGGAATTTATTCCTTATACTCGTCGCGATCAAAGCGCTACTCTCCGATTTGAGCGGGGCAAAGATTTCCTTTTGAAAATGGTTAGGGAAAGCCAAAAGGAGAAAGACGGCGAGGCCAAAGATAAGAAGGATTCTTTAATCAACTGGAATAAGCTTATCTGTGTCGACAGCGATTACGATTACTTAATTCCGGATACTATCGATGGCATCACGATTCGGGAAAACAAGCCTTATATTTTTCAAACTTACACCTATGCAATCGAGAATTACAAATGTTTAGCAGAGAGCCTCGATTGCCTCTGCGTCGAGGCAACGTATCATACTGACCTCAAATTCGATTTCGTGGATTTCCTAAAGGAATACTCCAAAACCGTTTACGAGCTGTTTTTGTGTTCGATTTACTCGATGAAGAACAAGATCAACGCACCGATTACGAGAGATCGGTTTTGCCAAATCGCCAGTCTGGGTGGCACGCCTGACATCAATAATAATGCGAAACAGACGCTCCAAAAATTAAGAGATAATATTGAAAAGGCACTCAAAGAGGTTGATGACGCCAATCCTGGTTTAAACATCAAAGATGAAATCAAATCTCTGGCTGCTGATCTGGAAAGGGATCATGATGTGAATCACGAGAACGCTTATCTGTTTGTTCATGGGCATGCCCTTTTCAAGGCTGTGGCGGACACGATAGGTGAAGTTGTTGCCAGTTTAATTGGCCGGAGATATGAACGGATTTCGGAAGAGACCTCGGGTGATGAGGAAACTGCACGTCAGTTGCGGACCCAATATGAAAAGTTGATCTATGAGTCAGGAATCGAAGAACCGTCCTCCGAACCAAAAGGCAAGGCAAAAGCCGGACGGAAAAGCAAAAGATTGATTTATCACCCGAGAAAGCTTCTCAACGTGAACAAAGCACATTTCTATCATGCGTGCGCACCGTTGGACAAGATCAAACAAGACATTGAGGATTATCTCGCTTGGCATCCGGCTGGCTCGACAACCTGAACTGGCACGCATATTAACACCAAACTTTCTTCCGGGAGTTGATTGAACATGTCGCGGACGGCATTTTCGTTCTTTTGTAAATATTGCTTTCACATTCATTGTTGTTTCCTATTCAAAATCTTCGGATTTATTTCAGCATCGTTGTGCGCAAATCACCTTGCATTTTTATTGCATCAGGAATTCACTTCAGCAAACCCGCCATCACCGCAACATCCGAAGTCGGCAACTTGCAAACGTAATTCTCACAAACGTAGGCCGTCGCTTTGCCGTTTTGCATGCTCACGCTGGCGATGAAAGGAAGATATTTTGCCAATTGCTTTTGTCCTTCGCCGCCGTCGGCGAGCAAGATGATTTTGTTGGGCATATAGCGGCCGTGTACTTCGCGCAGCATTTTTTTCGTATCTGCCGCCTCCGGCACGCCGGCGATGATGATCTGTTTCGGCTTGTCGATCTGGAAATCGAGGGCGGCCAGCATTTGCGGCATGATGGAGGGATATTGCTGCAAACGTTCAGCAAAAGTGGCGATGGTTTGCGCGCCCTTTTGCTGCCAGTCCTCATTGTCGGTCATTTGCGCCAGCCGCAGCAGATTGAGCGCGGCGATGGAATTGCCGGTCGGTTCGGCGCCATCGTGATCTTCCTTCATCCGCAGCAAAACGGTTTCGTCCTTTCCCGAGGTGTCGTAAAACCCACCGCCGGTTTTCACCCCGTGAGATAATGAGGAATCTGCATTCTGAACCGGTTTATCTCGTTTTATCTCACGGGGTAAATCCCAAAACAGGGCGATTTGTTTCTCGGTCAATTCAATTGCAAGCGCAAGCCATTTGACATCCGGCGCTGCCTCGTAAAGATCCAGCAGGCCGTGAACGAGAAAGGCGTAATCATCAAGATGGGCTTCGAGTCCGGCGGCATCGTCGCGATAGCGGCGTAAAAGGATTTTCTTGTCGGGATCATAAAGTTTGGTCATGATGAAACTCGCCGCGCGCTCGGCGGCTTTGAGATAGCGCGGCTCGTCGAGCGCTTGATAGCCGCGCGCAAACGCGCCGATCATCAGGCCGTTCCACGAGGTGATGACTTTATCATCGAGATGGGGACGCGGCCGTTTGGCGCGTACGCGAAATAGTTTCTGCTGTGATTCGTGCAGAAGCTTTTTGATCTCCGCCGGCGATTTGCCGAATTGCTTGGCGGTTTCATCAAGTGAGTGGGCAACATAAAGAATATTTTTGCCGGTAAATTCTCCGTGCGGATCCGAAAGCGCATTTCCCTTCTCTTCGACACCGTAATAATAGCTGAAAATCTTGCCAGTTTCAGCACCAAGAATCTCGTCAATCTCTTTTCTCGTCCAGATGAAGAATGCGCCTTCGCCCTGTTCTTCGGGATTTTCCGGCAGCGGACTATCGGCATCTTCAGCAGAGTAGAAAGCTCCATTGGGGCCGGTCATGTCACGCAGTACGTAATCGAGAATGTCTTGCGCCACTTCGGCGTAAAACGGCTCTTTGGTGATTTGATAGGCTTCGAGATAGGAGACCGCGAGCTGGGCCTGGTCATATAACATTTTTTCGAAATGCGGCACGCGCCACTGCTCGTCGACCGAGTAACGATGAAAGCCGCCGCCGATATGATCGTGCATGCCGCCCTCGGCCATCTTGCGCAATGTCCTCAGCGTCATCTCCAACGCCTTTTTCTCGCCACTGCGATGATAATAGCGCAGCAGAAAGTTGAACGTGACTGGACGCGGAAATTTCGGGGCGTTGCCGAAGCCGCCGTAGTGGCTGTCAAAGCTTCCGGCTATCTGGCTGTAAGCTTTCCCTAATAAGGCCTCAGTGAGATTGGCATTAGTCGCTTGCGGCACGGTGCGTTGTTTCAAGTAGGCAGTTATTTGATCCGCAGACTGCAATATTTTTGGCCGGTCGCTGACCCAGGCTTTATGAATGCCTTCCAGCAAATCACGAAAACCCGGACGGCCATAACGTGAGTCCGGTGGAAAGTAGGTGCCGGCATAGAACGGTTTGAGGTCATGTGTGAGAAACACCGACATCGGCCAGCCGCCGCCGCCGGTCATCGCCTGCGTGGCCGACATGTACACGCGATCGACATCGGGACGCTCCTCGCGGTCAACTTTGATGCTGACAAAATATTGATTCATGATCGCGGCGATGGCAGGATTGTCGAACGATTCGCGCTCCATGACGTGGCACCAGTGGCAGGTGGAGTAACCGATGGAAACGAAAATCGGCTTGTCCTCTTTTCGCGCCTTCTCGAAAGCTTCTTCGCCCCACGGATACCAATCAACCGGATTGAAGGCGTGTTGCAAAAGATACGGGCTTTTTTGGTGAATCAGCCGATTGGGCTTTTTGCCTTTGGCCAGTTCCTCGGCAATGAATGCGGCAGCAGTGTTTGCCTGCGGCTTCGCGTCTTGCGGCGGATTCGAGATTGCGAGAGTGCTCACGGCGGCAACGTTATCTTCAAAATTGTTTGAGGTGGTTATTGAAGGGCCGGCAGTTTCATTCTCTGCGAAAGCGTTCGTCTGCGCTGATTCGGAAGTTTGGTTGTGTCTTGCGGTTGTCAGCACAATAACGAGCACAAGCGCAACCATGGCGGGCAATCCGCCCAGCAGAAAAATTTTATATTTTGTGGAAATTGGTTTCATGATTCTCCTGCGTGGGACAAAGTCATTGAAAAATCAGGCTTGATTACATCGGATGAAATACTTATATTTATTAGTAAATGTATGATACAACCTTGATTGTTGTTATGCTGAGCGATTCCGACAAAACCATCATCATCGGCTGCGCCCAAAAATACAACGTGGCAGCCGTCTATCTTTTTGGCTCCTCATTGAAACCCAATGCACAGGCTCGCGATATTGACCTCGGGGTGAAAGGCATCAATCCGCTGTTGTTTTTCAAATTTTATGGAGAGCTTTTACGCAAGCTCTCGAAGCCGGTGGATTTGGTTGATCTCTCACATAAAACACTTTTCAACAAGCTGGTCGAGCAACGGGGCACAAAAATCTATGGATGAGCTGCTGCAAGACATCGCGGCTGACAAAGAGCGCATCGAAGACACACTCGAGGCATTGGTAAAAACCTTGCGTCGGAAACGAAGAGGGTTTGTGGAATTGGCAGCGATAGCGACGTGCCTGCATAATTGTTACAGCGGTGTGGAAAATTTGCTCAAGCGCGTTTTGCAACACTTGCAAGTTCCGTTGCCCCATTCTGCTACTTCTCACAAAGATCTGTTGGATTTGGCCATCGAACAAGGCATTATTTCACAAGAGCTTTCCGAAGCTCTTGATGAGTATCGCGCTTTTCGCCATTTCTTCGTGCATGGCTATGGCATTGCCCTGCAAGAAGCGCCTTTACAGTCTCTTGCACAAAACCTTCCAGACGTTTGGCATCGTTTTGAATCAGAGTTAAGCAATTTTCTCGCCTCACACAAGAATCAATAAAGTCCAATTGTAACTGTGGCACAAGGATTTTAGCTTGATGCCGAAGCACCGGAGCCGCGCTACTCCTCCGCGATGCAGTAAAGATATTTCTGTCCGCGCAAAAACAACTCGAGGCCGGCAACCGCGGCTGAGGCGCTAAAGCCGTCCTCGAGCCGGTTGAGCGCCAGCACTTCGGGTTTGTCGCTGTGACTGAGCACCAGCGTTGCGCCCTCGCGGTCGGTGATGTACACGCGACCGGCAGCGCCCACCGGCGAGGCGAACACAGTGCGAAGGCCGCTCAGCCGAATCGGGCCAGGTTGGTCTTCGCCGGTGCGGGCGTTCACGCGAGTAATAACGCCGCCCTGAAAGTGGTAAAGAAAGTACAGGGAATTTCCATAAAGCAGCGGCGAGGGCACATACGGTGCGCCTTTGCTGCGTTGCCAGGCGACCTGCTTGGTTCCGGTGATGTCCCCCTTGGCGCCGTCGAGGCGAATCGCCAGCATCGCTTGCCGGTCGTAAGTGCTTCCGGCGAAGACCATGCCCTCACCTGCCACGGGCGAAGACACCACGTTTTCTATTGATAGTCCGCCGCATTCCCAGATGGCCGTGCCGGTGATCAGATCATAGCCGCGCATGCGCTCCGAGCCGCTGACGATGACCTGTGCCTTGCCACCCTGCTCGACAACAATGGGCGTGGTCCACGACGAGCTTTTGGCGCGCTCGACCTTCCAAAGCTGTTTGCCGGTGCGCTTGTCGAAAGCCACGAGAAAAGACTCGCCCTCGTGGTCCCAATTGACAATGAGCGTCTCGCGATAAAGCGCCGGCGAGCTGCCCTCGCCGTGGCTGTGCATGGTCTGCATATCGCCGAGATCTATCTTCCACAGCAGCTTGCCGTTCAGGTCGAGGCAGTAGAGACCGTACGAGCCGAAAAATGCAAACAGATGCTCGCCGTCGGTGACCGGCGAGTTGGAGGCGAGGCTTGCGGTGTAATGTGTTCCTTCGTGCGGAAATTCCTCTCGCACGGTCCGCTCCCAGAGAATCTTTCCGTCGCGCCGGCTGACTGCAATGACCATAAACCGATGCCGGTGCGTTATCGGGAGTATGTCATGCGCGCCAGAGGCATCGCTGTATTTGGGTGGCAAAGCCTCGCCATAAGGCACGGCCATAGTAACGAAGATGCGATCGCCCCAAAAAATCGGCGTCGAATGCCCGCTGCCCGGCAGCGCGATCTTCCAACGAATGTTCTTGCTCTCGCTCCATTCCATCGGTGGACTGGCATGGGGCGCGACGCCAGTGCCCAATGGACCTCGCCACTGCGGCCAATAGTGTTCAGCGCTATTCCCATCTTGACCTGTTGCCGGAACCGTCAGAGAGAAGGCAGCCAGGATGATCAACAGGACTCTCCCAATGTGAATTCCGCAAAGGCGGAACAACCAAAAAGAAAAGCACACCCAAAGACGCAGAGACGCAAAGAACCCGCAAAGTTTTTTCTTTGTGCTCCCTTGCGACTTTGCGTCTTTGCGTGAAAGTTTTTGCTTTTTTTGCAAAGAGTACACCTGAAATGGAACAAAGCGAGTGAGATTGATTTTCAATTTCACCACCGGCTCTTTCCGTTGACTTTGTGAATAACCACCTTGGAAACCGCCGGCTCATTGTCAGGGTTCACGGCGACGTAAAAATCCAAGTCCAGTGTATCCGCAGGCGCTTCAGTGAAATCGACGCAAGCATAATAGCTGCCGCCCTCGGTTTCATGCACCGAGCTGTGAACGTAACCGAAGCTCAACTGCCGGGTGCGATTTTCGACGGTATCTTCAACGGCGAAAGCGCCCTCGGTGTTTGTGTTGATTTGAATGTAGGACTCGATGGCCGCTTTGACTTGCGCCGCTTCCAGTTTTGCTTTTGCCGGCGCTGGTTCCGCTTTTTGTTCCGATTTTTGGCAACCGGCTAATGCGAAAAGCACGGCCATCATCAGAGCGGTTTTGATTGTACGGCTCATGTCTTCCTCCGTTTGAAGTTGTGATTTGAAAAACGTGATCCCGAGTTAACTGTTGATTGGGATTGATGGTTTGGTGGATTGATGGATTGATGG
>JBBILN010000063.1:0-51555 GCA_037444905.1 bacterium
TGCTCCCCCACCCCGAAAACGCTGAAGTCCGCCCACCAATAACTGAGGCATTACGCACGGTTGGGCTTCGCATGACTTTTTGTTGACCTCGCCATTGCTGCTTTGATCTCCTCGCTTGTCTTTGTCGCGGCGCTGAAGTATCTTGGTCTTGATCGAACGGCAACAATTGTTTGAGAAAATAAAATGCGCGTTTAGCTGCTCACCTACAAACTGCCATCTGCCATGCCCTCCACCTCTTTATCACAGCCTTTTCAGTTCAGCGATACCGAGCCGACCCCGCTGCTCAAAGATTTTGAAACCTTCTGCCAATACGTGGAGCAAAACCCCTTTGCGTTGGGCAAAGCCACCGGACTCATTCCTTACAAGCCGCTCGCCGAGTTGAACGCGATGATGACGCATCCGAACACGGAAAACACGCCGCACACTGCGCAGGAATACTATCCGCTGCTTCACCTCTTTTACCATTTGGTCTTGGCCGGAAAGCTTTTCCACAAAACGCCATTCAAGAGTCAGATGCAATTGTTGGCCATGCCGCGCTTAGCCGCGTATCGCGCCTTGACGCATGACGAGAAATATTTTTTTCTATTAGAGACTTTGTGGATGGATTGCTCGTTGGCGGATTTTTCAGGCCAGCGCGACTCTTATTCGATTACGATGACATTGCACGCTTTTCTGGAGAAGCTCTGCCGCTTGCAACCCAATGAGCCTTGGGATCGGACTGATCAAAGCCTGGCTTATGTTTCTCTCGATCTTCCTCCTCCGTTGCTCCTTAGCTTTTCATTCTTTGGCTGGTATCAGTTGGAACGAGAGGAAGCTTCTCGTCGTCAACATGCCTTAAAAAGATTTCTCCCGTTCACGCGTTTGCTCCCAACGCATTTGGGGATCACGTTGGCCAAAATTCTTCTGCAACATCGCCCGCTGGAAGATTGGAATCTGCCCTTTCTCCGCAGCGAGGGTTTTCTGCCGAACATGCCGGAAGTGCGCACGATCGCAGCAACGAGTTTTGTCGAGTTGTTTCGGCCTCTTTGCGCGAAAGACGAGTTGCGCAACACCTTGCCGAGAGAACTTCCCCAAACACAGCGCGGCAATTTCATTTTCAAAGTCAGCGTTGCGCCGAAAGTTTGGCGTGTGCTCGCGCTTTCCAGCAAACACACGTTGGATGATTTGCACCACGCGATTCAGCGCGCGTTCAAGTTTGATGACGATCACCTCTATGCTTTCTACATGGACAACAAGTGGTATTCCGAAAACCGTTTCGAATCACCGCACGGCGGCGAAGGCCCGTTTGCAGATGAGGCCGAGCTTGGTACGTTGGGACTGAGCCGCAATCAACATTTCATCTATCACTTCGATTTCGGCGACGACTGGCGTTTCGACGTGCAGCTTCTCGAAATCAAAACTGAAGAAAAGCTCTTGAAGCGTCCCCAAATCCTCGAAGAGCACGGCAAGCCGCCGGAGCAATATCCCGATGCGGAAAGGGAGTGGTGAGGAAAATTCGCGTTTGCGGATGTGGAGGGAAGTTTTACTTTATGGCAAAAGAAACACGGCGCAGAGACAAATCTTAAAGGTGGTGTTATGCCGCTTCCAATATTCCAGCCCAAGTCCGGTTCAATCAAAACCCGCCAGAAACGCGTGATTCAGAAGATGATCGATAAAAGTTTTGCTTGATCCTAAATTGAACTACATCGCCTAATTCCCGTCTAGGGCTTTACTCCCCTCATACAACTCAAACTCCAACAACCGACACTCAATCTCCCCATTAAAAAACGGAATGCGGCGTTTGGTTTTCAGGCCGATGCGTTTGGCCAATTCGGAATTGCCGGTGAAGACGTAGCCGGTGTAGCCTTGGCATTTTTGTTTGAAAAAATCGCCGAGGGCTTTGTACGTGCTCTCCAACTCTGCGGCTTCACCCATGCGTTCGCCATAGCCGGGGTTCATGATCACGAGGCCGCTGCCTTCGGGCAAAGGCGTTTCGGTGAAGTCGCACACTTTGAACTCGATCAAACGATCGACACCCGCAGTGAGCGCATTCTGTCGGGCGGATTGAATCGCTTTGTGATCGATGTCCGTCGCGATGATTTTGCACTCAAGCGTTTTGCGTGTGGCTTCCCGTGCAGCTTTGCGGAGAGCATTCCACGCAAAGGCGTTGTACCATTTCAAGTGCATGAAGCCGTAATTGCTGCGCAACAGGCCCGAGGCTTTATTCAACGCGAGCAGCGCCGCTTCAATCGCCAACGTGCCGCTGCCGCACATGGGATTGATGAAGTGGCTTGCGCCGTTCCAGCCCGTTGCTTGAATCACCGCGGCAGCCAGCGTTTCTTGCATGGGCGCGCCGAGTGGAATTTTGCGGTACCCGCGTTTCGCGAGCGGTTCGCCCGAGGTATCGAGATACACGCTGCAATCTTCATCCTGCCAGTGCAAAAAGATCACGGCTTGATCGCGCTTCGGCCCGGAGTCGGGGCGGCGGCCGAGTCTTCTTTGAAAGCGATCGACAATCGCGTCTTTGCACTTGAGATTCGCAAAGCGCGTGTCCGTAATGCTCGGCGTGCGCACTGCGGAAGTCACGGCAAAGTAGCCGTTCTCCGGCAAATGCTCTTCCCACGGCATGCGCGTGATTTTTTCATACAACTCCTCCGGCGTATTCGCCTTGAATGATTTCAGAAAATAAAGCACGCGCTGCCCGGTGCGTAGATGAAGATTGAGCTTCATCGTGTCATCGAGCGAACCTTGCGTGAGCACGCCCGCAATCATTTCAGAGAGAATAGGAAATCCCAAAGCGCGCAGCTCTTCTTTGAGAAACGGCGCAATGCCTTTGGCGCAGGTGACGAGGATTTTGCTTTCGCGCATTTCGAGGCTTGTTATTGGTAGAAGTGTTTTTTATTTTTGCATTATGAACTCACAAGACCGCAAAACTTCGAAGGATCGCTTGGTGATGTCTCGCGTCGTGCGGCGTGATCGGCACGACCGCAGCTTCGACCTCGAATTTTGGCAAAAGCTCGGCGCGGAAAAACGTTTTGCCGCAGCGTGGCAAATGGTGAAAGAAGTGCAGCTCATGCGAGGCCAAGATGGACGTCAACCCCGACTTCAGAGATCTGTTTCAGTGCTTAAACGACGCGAACGCTAGGGATCTGGTTGTCGGCGCTTACGCCGTCATCTTCCACACGAGCCGCGTTACACGAAAGACTTAGACATCTGGGTGGAGCCGACGAAAGAAAATGCGCCGCATGTTTGGGAGGCGCTTGCAAAATTCGGCGCACCGTTGCACGAACTCACCCTGAACGATCTCTGCAATCCGGACATGGTTTATCAAGTCGGTATCGAACCGAATCGTTTTGATATTATCATGGGCGTAGAGCCTCTCAATTTCACTGAGGCTTGGGGAAGCCGCGTTGCCGGCAAGTATGCCGATCAGCCGATTTTCATCGTGAGCCGCGAGCATCTCTTGCGCGCGAAAAAAGCGACGAACAGACCGCAAGATCAATTGGATGTGAGAGCTCTGGAACAATTTTCCCGGCACACATTTTAATCCGTTCTTGCACTTTGCGTAAATCCAACCCGCCCCTCTTCACGCATCTTTCTCAAAGCATCACTAGGTGCAGCACAATATAGCACGAGTGCGCAGAAATCCCAAGATCAAAGATTTCTTTCGCCCCGCGAAATTCCGTTGGAATTTGGAATAACTTCGCGCAGTTTGCCGTTTCAAAGACATAATGAATTTCTTTCTTAACAGGAAAACGGATCATGTCCCTCGCTGTCGTCGAAAGGACGCAATCAATTTCTCGCTCGCCCAAAGTGCCGCTGCATGCGCTCGATGCGTTGTGGTTTCAGGTGAGCGGCACGGTCTGCAATCTCTGGTGTACGCATTGTTTCATTAGTTGCAGCCCGAAGAACCATGCCTTCGAATTTCTCTCCCGCGCACAAGTGCGCCGCTATCTCGAAGAGTCCGTGGCATACGGTGTGAAAGAATATTACTTCACGGGCGGCGAGCCGTTTATGAATCGCGACATGCTCGGCATTTTGGAAGACACGCTGCAATACGGTCCGGCCAGTGTGCTCTCGAACGGCTTGCTCATCACGCCGAAAGTTGCAGCGTCATTACGACAACTTGCCGAAGCCAGCCTTTACACGCTCGAATTGCGCATCAGCATCGATGGCTTCACGCCGGAGACGAACGACCCCATTCGCGGCGAGGGCACGTTCGTGCGCGCACTCGAGGGCGTGCAGAATTTGGTCGAAGCCGGATTTCTGCCCATCATCACCTGCATGCAAAGCTGGCCCGAGCATGAACACGAGCAGGTCTTGGCGGGATTTCAAAAAGTGCTGCACGGGCTCGGCTACACTCGCCCGCGTTTGAAAATTTTGCCGCAGCTTCGCATCGGCCGCGAGGCGGAACGCGAGCGCAGCTACACTGCGGCAGAGTTTGTCACGCCGG
The DNA here is from genome assembly GCA_037444905.1 of bacterium. Taxonomy (GTDB): domain Bacteria; phylum Zhuqueibacterota; class Zhuqueibacteria; order Zhuqueibacterales; family Zhuqueibacteraceae; genus JABWAN01. Next base: position 4,433 of record JBBILN010000063.1, read on the forward strand.
AAATGATGTTCGGTTATGACGATCATCTTCTCCTTTGCAGCAATAGTCGCATGGTCACCGATCGCGGCGTTTACGTTTGCCCCATCTTGATTGAAAAGCCCGACGCAAATTTAGGCGACACCCTCGCCGATTCTTTTCAACCCTATCCGTTGCGCCATCAAGCGTGCTACACGTGCTATCTGAGTGGCGCGATTTGCAGCAATTTTGTTTCTTACGAAGCCAGTATTCAGTCAGCAGTGACCAGTCACACGTGAACGGTGCTCGACAATCATCGAGGCGCCGTCCACACAAAATGTCATTCTGCAAGAATTTCCCCTCGCGCACGGAAGAGAGCCGTGTACGAGGAAAGTTCCTTCCCGGATGACAAACCTGATTACTAGTTACTGAATTCGGATCACTTCAAAATGAATCTCGGCGCAACCGATTTCCGCCGTATCATTGCTTTCGGCGGCGTGTACAACAACTATCTCGCGCTCGCGTCTTTGTTGAAAGAAGCGCAGAGCATTCCACATGACGCGAGCTTTTGCCTCGGCGATCTCGGTGCGTTCGGGCCGCATCCCAATCGCGCATATCCGCTGCTGATCGAAGGCCGCGTGCACGTGGTGCAGGGCAACTACGACAACAGCATCGGCAATGATTTGAACGATTGCCAATGCGGCTACACCGATCCGCGCGACAATTACTTCGCGCAGATCAGTTATGACTACACGCAGTCGCATACTTCGAACGAGTTTAAAGCCTATCAAAAAGCACTGCCGCCGTTCATTCGCTTTGAATGTTTTGGCAAGAAAATTTTGCTCTGCCATGGCTCGCCGCGCCAAACGAATGAATTCTTGTGGGAATCCACCACGCCCACGCATTTTCTGCAAAAGCTTTTTGTGGATTACGAAGCGGACGTGATTCTCACCACACACACCGGCATCAAATGGCAACGCCGCATGCCCGACGGGAAATTGTTCGCGAACGTCGGTGTGATTGGCCGGCCCGAAAATGACGGGCGCAAAAATGTGTGGTACAGTATTCTCCATTTCACACCGGAGTTGAAGATCGAGTATCGCGCATTGGAGTACGACTATCAACGCCTCGCACGAGAGATGAAAGAAGAAAAACTGCCGCAGGAATTTATCGAAACCGTGCTCACCGGCTGGTGGACCACGTGTTTGGAAATTCTGCCCGGCAAGGAACGCGCACGAGGTAAATTTTGAAAATCGAGGATAGACGATAGAAGATCGAAGATAGAAGATCGAATCAGTGTCAATCTTCTATTCTCTATTCTCGGTTGTTGCATAGTTCTGAACTAAACTTTAAAGATTCGTTGAGTTCATCCAATCAAAAAAGCAATCGCGCGATTCTGCTCTTCACGCGCTCGCCGGAAAACGAGGCGCGCAGCAAGCCGCTGGCGCAATTGTCCTTCGCTGAGCGCGTGGGTTTGTATGAATTGTGCACGCGCCACGTGCTGACGCAAGCGAGCGCGCTCGGCTATCCGATTTTAGTCGCGACCGACGAGCCGGATTACAACTTCGCGCGCTATTCGCCCAACGTGGCAGCGGTGTTTCAACAGCGCGGCGACTCATTCGGAAACCGGCTTGCGCATGCGTTGCATGCCGCGTTCGCCCAAGGTTACGAGGAAGTCGTTTGCGTCGGCAACGACTGTCTTGAGCTCACCGCCGGCGATCTGCATACAGCCTTCGCTCAACTCGCACAACATGCTCTCACGCTTGGCGCTGCGGAAGACGGCGGCGTGTATCTCATCGGCGTGCAGCGTGTGAGTCTGCCCGCCGTGCTGCGCGCCGTACAAGAGTGCCATTGGCAAACGGCCATCGTGTTAAAAGATTTGCTCGCTTCGGCGCAGCGCTATGCAATTTCGACTACGATTCTCCGCGCGCAGTGCGACCTCGATACGGTTGGCGACCTCATCCGCGCACGCCAGGCTTTGCCCAATCTCCTCTTCCTAAAAAGATTTTTTAGCTCGTTGCTTGCTCGCCGCATCCTCTCCTCTTTCACGGAATTTGTCTTCACACCCACGAGCCACTACGACCGCTTGCGCTTTCAAAAGGCCCCGCCTGCTTTGCTATTCTAACTTTTTGCTTCATCAAAAAAACACCGCGCTGTGTCATCGCGCGCATTGCCTCGCACGAGCATGGTCTCTGTGTGCGTGCGCCGTGCGCGTCATGCACCCACTGGCTTCCATTAATGGAGCAACGGAAATGATTTTGTCGCTAACGCTTGTGTTGGTGGTTTTGCTTTTGTCCTATTATAACGGCGCCAACGATATATCCAAAGGCATCGCAACAATGGCCGGCTGCGGCACAGTGAAAGATCGTACTGCGATCTTATGGGGAACGATCACCACGGTGATGGGTGCGCTCATCGCCATCAGCGTGACCTCGGCATTGGTGCGCACTTTTTCAAACGGCGTCGTAATGCAGCCAGCATCCTCCGCGCTGTTTCCACTCGCCGTTTCAATCGGCGCGTGCGGCTGGTTGTTTATTGCCACAAAGACGGGGTTGCCAGTGTCCACAACGCACGCGATCACCGGAGGCTTGGTGGGCGCGGGCTTGGCGCTCTTCGGCGTTGAGGGCGTGGCGTGGAGTTTATTGCTCAAAAAAATCGCGCTGCCGTTGGCGCTCAGCCCTTTGGCTTCATTCATTTTCGCGCAAATGCTTTTTCCGATCACGCGTATGGCTTTGAGCAGCGCGCAGCAATATTGCGTGTGCATGGAGGTGCAGCAAGTCGCGCCGGTAATGTTGCGCAGCGGAACATTGGCATTGCAACGCGGCTCGCCGGAAGTGGTGATTGATAAAAGCGAAAACTGCAATCGCACGATCAGCGGGCCAATGCAACTCAATCTCGTCGACGGCCTGCATTGGTGCACGAGCGGATTGACTAGCTTCGCGCGCGGCCTGAATGACACGCCCAAGCTCGCGGCCTTGCTCATCGGCCTGCAATTTTCCGCGGCGCCGTTCAGCAATACCGCACTCTTCGTAATCGTCACGCTTGCGATGATGCTGGGAGGCTTATTCAGCGGCCAAAAAGTTTTGCACACCATGGCGCGCAAAATTACCGACATGGATGCGTTGCAGGGCTTCACTGCAAATCTCGGCTCCGCAGCGTTGATTATCGCCGGCACGTTTTACGGCATGCCGTTTTCCACAACCCACGTGGCCACGAGCGCAATTGTGGGCATCAGCACGAAGACACAAAGCGGCGCGCGCATGCGCGTGGTGCGTGATATTCTGCTCGCGTGGCTCGTGACGTTGCCCGTCGCCGCGCTCATCGCGTATTTGAGCGGATTGGTTTTTAAAACCTCCTTCTAAAGCAGTCATCAGTTGGAATCTTTTTGCTCGCGGGAGATCGCGCCGAGTGCTGAAAAGGATTCCTTCTGAATAACAAATAAACAAAGCGTACTCATTCTCAAACTCGGAGACTCGTTCATGCTTCACGCCGAAGAAAAGCTGTTGGTTGAAAAAGCCGTGCGCGAGCGCTATTCCAGCGGCGCGCAACAACGCGAAGCAGCCTTGTGCTGTCCCGTTACATACGACAAAGCCCTGCTCAAAATTTTGCCGCAAGAAATTCTCGAGCGCGATTACGGCTGTGGCGACCCCTCGCAGTTTGTGCGCAAAGGCGACACCGTGCTCGATCTCGGCAGCGGCGGCGGGAAAATTTGTTATATCGCCGCGCAAATCGTCGGACGTGAAGGCAAAGTCATCGGCGTGGATATGAACGACGACATGCTCGCCCTCGCGCGCAAATATCAAAATGAAATGGCGCAAAAGATCGGCGCACCCAACGTCGAGTTTCGCAAAGGAAAAATTCAAGACCTGCGCCTCGATTATGAAGAGGTCGAAGACTATCTCGCCAAGCATCCCATTCGCACAAGCAGCGATTTGCAACGCTTCAACGAGTATTGCGAAGCCTTGCGGCAACAAACGCCGCTCATCGATTCCAACTCCGTGGAGGTCGTAGTCTCGAATTGTGTGTTGAACTTGGTGAAGGAGGACGATCGCCGCCAACTCTTCGCGGAAATTTTTCGCGTGCTCAAAGTGGGCGGCCGCGCGGCGATCTCCGACATCGTATGTGATGAAGAGCCGCCGGCACATCTAAAAAATGATGCGGCCTTGTGGAGCGGCTGCATCTCCGGCGCATTCACGAAAACGGGTTTTCTGCAAGCCTTCGAAGAAGCCGGATTTCATGGCATCGAAATCGTGAAGCGCGACGAGCAACCGTGGCAGGTCATCGAAGGCCTCGAGTTTCGCAGCGTCACCGTGCTCGCGCACAAAGGCAAGCAAGGCCCGTGCGTGGAGCGCAATCAAGCCGTGATCTACAAAGGCCCGTGGCGCGCAGTGATTGACGACGACGGCCACACCCTCTTTCGCGGCGAGCGCATGGCGGTGTGCGATAAAACCTTTCGCTTGTACACGAATGAGCACAGCCCGTATGCCGCGCAGTTGATTGCGCTGCCGCCTTATCATGAAGTCGCAATGGCAGAAGCGCAACCATTCAACTGCACGAAGAATGCGCGGCGCCATCCCAAAGAAACGAAGGGGCACGATTACAACAAGACAGAGCTGAGTGAAGCCGCGTGTTGCGGCCCGGACGGATGTTGCTGAACCAATTGGATTGGTGGATTGATGGATCGCTGGATTGTTGGGGCCCATTAATCCATCGATCCACAAATCCATCAATCCAAAAATCCATTACCACTTTACCTTCGGAGGTGCGTTATGCCCAGTTATTATCTCAGTGAAGATCTCGCACGTTTCGGTGAAGTCGGTGGACCGCAACCCAAGTTGTTTAAGATGTGGTCGGATTGGTATAACGAATGCCATAAAGAGGGCGCACTCGACAAGAAGACGAAAGCACTCATCGCGCTCTCCGTCGCGCACGTGTTGCAGTGCCCCTATTGCATCGATGCCTGGACCACCGGCTCGCAAAAAGAAGGCGCAACGCCCGAGCAAATGGCCGAGGCCGTGCATGTCGGCGCCTCGTTGCGCGCGGGCACTTCGCTCGTGCATCATATTCAATCTTTAAATGTGCAAGGGCGAGAAGAGTAGTTCATGCAGTGATGAGGCCGCGACTTCATCGCTCCGGTTGCCCAATGAGTTTTCATTTTCAAATGCGGTGATCGCCTTCTGAATTTCTCATTCAGATGAAATCTTTTTGGGCCCTGGCCTCGAGGTTCAGAACAAAAAAGCCTTTTTATGTTTTGTCGCTGCTTCGCCGAAGGTTCATCCTTGCTTGTTTACCTGACTTTTATATCTTCGCATTAGGTGACTTCAAAGCGATGGCATTCCGCCACCTAACTGACTGTTACCTGATTTCGTAGCCCTGCCCCAATGCCGTTTCTTAAGCGATTTTTTGTAGTCCCGGTCCCTTGTGGGCCGATGATTCTGCACATGTTACAGCACCCCACAAGGGTGTGGGACTACTTAAGGAAACGGCATTGAGCCCTGCCCCCTTTTAGGGCACGGTGACGAGAACAGATTTTCTTGCTTGAAAAAGTCGCCCCACAAGCGTTAGCGCGCGGCCTCGAAAAATTTTTTGAAATTTAAGGTGAAGCCGGACTTGCGCACGACGGCTCGCCGTACCATCTCATGCCCCGTTGCGTAAGTCCGACTTCGCGCGTTGTTCTAAAACCGAAAGGAGAAATAAGTGCGACTTCGTTTACTCACATTTGTTCTCATTGCAGCATGGCTTTGCGTGCAAACCACCCATGCCCAGCCCGTGGTCTACATCGTCCGCCACGCGGAAAAACTGCCGGAATGGTCGGATGATTATGACGCGCATCATCCGTTAAGCGAAATCGGCATGGCGCGCGCGCAAAAGCTCGCGGAGCAATTTGAGAAAGGCGCGCTCGTCGCGATTTACAGCAGCCGCACCACGCGCACGCTGCACACCGTTATGCCGCTCGCGCAAAAGCTGTGGCTGCATGTGCAAATCGCCGAAGCGTGCGTAGATACTTCAGCAATGGCGAGTTTCTTTATTGATCTAAAGAAGAAATACAAACCGAACGAGGCCGTGTTGCTCGTTTCGCATTCGAATATCATTCCTTACTTGCTTCTCAAAGCAGGCTTGCCCGAAACCTGCCGCAAAGAAATAGGCCTCGTCGCGCCGGACGACTCGGGCGAACTGATGATTGAGGGTTACGACAGCATTTGGCGCATTGATCTTTCGCGCAAGGGCTGCGAAGGGTTTACGAGGAAACGATACTGAACTCAATAACATTTTAAATTGCGCATCAAAAATTTTCGGCTCTCAATGCTCAATTCTCAATCTTCAATCCTCTCACTCTCCCATGATCCTCACCCTCACCCCCAACCCGATGTTGGACAAGACCATCTGGCTTGCACATTTTGAACAGGGGCAAGTGCATCGCGGCGAGCGCATGGCACAAGTTGCGGGCGGGAAGGGCCTGAATGTTTCGCGCGCATTGGTGGGATTGGGAGAAGCTACGCTTGCGACCGGCTTCTTGGGCGGATGGACCGGCTATATCATTCGCGGGCTACTCGATGAACAACACATCCCGCACCACTTCATCGAAATCGCCGCGACCACGCGCGAGGGTTTTACTTTTGTTGATGAAAGAAATGGAGAACGCACCGCAGTGTTTGAGCCCGGCCCGCAATTGCGACCGCACGAAGTCGAAGCGCTCAAACAATTCGTGCAAGAACAGTTACCGAGCTGCCGCGCTCTTGCGTTGTGCGGCAGCATGCCGTGCTCCGGCTGCGATGCTCTTTACGCAGACTTGATCAACATGGCGCGCGCGGCAAACGTGCCGGCGTTTCTCGACTCCTATCTCGCGCCTTTGAAACTGGGGCTGGCAGCCGGCCCGCAATTTCTCAAACCAAATCGCGAAGAGGCGCTTATTACTTTCGGGCTTGATATGCGTATTCCCAAAGAGGCGCACGAGCTTTTGCATCTCCTAACTCAAAGCGGCGCGCAGTGCATCTTTCTCACCGATGCACAACATCTGGTGCGCGTGCGCTACAATAATGCGGACTACGTTCTGACTCCGCCAGTGATCGACTGCGCCAATCCGCTCGGCGGCGGCGACGTGCTTGTGGCGGCGTTTCTATATGGATGGCTGCGTGAATTGAAGGGCGAGGAGCTTTTGCGCTTTGCAGTTGCCGCGGGCACGGTCAACGCCATGCACAACGTACCGGGTTATGCGGACATCGAAGAAATCAAAAGCATGATGCCTCAGGTGAAGCTTGAGCGAGGGTGAAAACCTTTGCCAAAGTTGCGTGATCAAATCAGAAAACAGGATAACAGGAGGCGCGAAAACAAGGTCTGTTCATCCTGTTATCCTGTCGGAAAAATGCGCGGCCCAAACTACTTGATCGCAGCTTTGCTTTTCGTTTTTTCGTTAATCGTGAACGTGATGCCCATGATCTGCACCGTGTTCGCCGCAGCGTCGGCCTTCTCGATCTTGCCGAACACGCTCAAGTAATCGGCTTCTTCTTCCTCTTTGATCTCGTCTTCCTCGATCTCCGCGGCCAAGAAGCCGCCTTCCTTCTGATACGACCCTTCGGCTTCGACCATCATGCCCACCTTCAAATCTGCGAAAGAAATCGCCACACCGTTTTTATCTTTGAATTCCGTTTCTTTCTGACATTTGACTGCCCACTGGCGCGCGATTTTGATTTCGCGTTTTTCCTGATCGATCGCGAGAATCTTGCCGCTAATCTCGCAATCGCCTTCGGAAATGTTGCCGCTCACGAATTTGATCTTGGCGGCCATAATCGTGTTGTCCTTTTGATAAGGCCCTTTGATATCGGCCCACTGGCCCGGCTTGGCCGTGGCGAAAATATCCACTTGTTGCCGCGCTTTGGCCGCTTGCGCGGGATTCTGTTGGGCATAGCTTGGGAGCGCTGCCAGCATGAACGCACAAGCTGCCACGCGCAGGGATACTTTTCCTAGTGTTTGCATAGCTTTCTCCTTGATGGGGTTCGATGGAAAACACTTTGTACGAGTTGCCTTCGTTTGCGAAATGACACGAAGATTATACCTGCAAACGGATTCGGCGTTGTCTCCCTGCTGTCCCATGTGCGTAAAATTCGTGTAAAACTTCCCCGCCCGGCTCGAAACGCATGTTGCATTTCCCGATAGTTTTGCTATTTTGATGCGCCCAATGCAAAGGGTAACGATTGCAAACCAAATGCGGAACTATTGGAAGTGTGTTGCGCGCCCGCGCAAATCTGTTCGGTGATTGCCCACGCCTGCACCTTCCTTCAACTTGTCGGTTTATATGAACAAAAAATTTGGCGCCTCACTATTGGTAATTGGTCTCGCGCTCAGCCCGTGCGGGCACAGCGGTTTCAGCTATGCGCAAACGCCGGCAACAGCCGGAAACGATTCGCTTTTGCAGAACGCGATCCTCGCGGCGGTCAATCAACACTATGAGCACGCCTTGCAATTGATCGATCGCGTCATTGCGCAAACGCCGCAAGAGCCGCTCGGCCATCTCTTCCGCGCGGCAACCCTGCAGTCGCGCATGATGGATTATGAAGACTACGGCGAAGAAAGAGAGTTTTTTAAAAGCCTCAAAACGTGCCGCCAGCTTGCCGAAAAAAAATTGCAGCGCCAGCCCAACGATGCCTTCGGACACTTCGTGCTCGGCAGCGCCTATGGCTATGAAGCGTTTTACGTGGGCAAGAAAAGGCGCTATCTCGAAGCGGCGCACATGGGTTGGAACTCCATTCGCCATCTCGAAACCGCGATCCGGCTCGACTCCACTCTGTACGACGCGTATCTCGGCATCGGCACGTACAAATACTACCGCAGCAAATTGAAGCTGCTCTTCTTTTCCGATGAGCGCGAAGAAGGCATGGCGATGGTGCGGAAAGCCTGCACGCACGGTAAGTATTCGCGCTTCGCGGCGCTTAATGGCTTGACGTGGATTTTGTTGGATGAGAACAACGCGCGCGAGGCGTTTGCAGCCGCCGATTCGGTTTTGCAGCTCCACCCACGCAGCCGTTTCTTCATGTGGGGCGTCGCGGAATCTGCGGCGCGCTTGGGAAATTTTGATTATGCGCGCACCGTCTATCAGCGGCTGATGACGACCTTGCGCGAAGAGCAGAGGCTCTCGCCCTATCTCGAAGCCGTGTGCCGCACAAAGCTCACACGTTTGGAATTCAAAGCCGGGAACCTCGAGGCCGGTTGCCATGAATTGGAGCGCGCCGCACAAGTGGACTTGGCCCGCGACCACCGCCGCAAAGAAGTGGAAAAGCAAATTGCACACTTGCAAGCTTCGTGTCCGAAGCCGGCCACGGGGTATTCAAATGGCAAAGGCGCGCAGTGACGTGCACGTATTGGCAAAGCATCGTAATGCCGCAAGCAAGTGTGATGGCCGCCCGGCTTTTGGGGCAATACTGTATGACTCGCAACTCCGCTTCTTTTGTTTTGTCGCTGCGCGTTCTTGAGTATCATCTGCGCTTGTTTACCGAGGGGGCCAGCCACCGAGCTGACTTACAGCGCTGCGCACACTTCAAAAAGCATGCTTTCTTTTTGCATGACGCGTTATGAGAGCGCGCTTTTGCTTTCGACTCCAAGCCACCTCGCGCGAAGAAACCACCTAGATAAACAAGCGAAGAACGCGCCGCGGTGCAGCAGCGACAGGATATAAAACGCAAGCCTGAGTTATGCGAAAAACTTCCGGACCCTTCAGAAATGGCCGTGCTCCGCTCGTTATCAATGAAGAAGGCATTACGAAATATCTGTTGACTTTTTAGATGCTCCTACCCAGATTGTTTGCGGCGCTTTTCCCCCACGCATACATCAACTAAACTATACCTGCTTTTTCGTCCAACTTACTCTGCAAGGAGGCCATATGAAGCGAACGTTGCTTCTTATCGTGGCGCTGCTGGTGCCCGGTATTTTAGCCGCGGGGACCGTGGGCAAAATCTCGGGCAGAATTATTGACCGGGAAACGAAAGAGCCGCTTGTCGGCGCAACGGTTATGCTCGAAGGCACGAGCATGGGCGCGGCTACGGATCGCGACGGGAGCTTTTATATTCTCAACGTGCCCGCCGGCGCGTATACGCTGCTCGCGCGCATGATCGGGTACGGCGAACAAAAAGTTCAAAACGTGCGCGTGAACGCCGACTTGACGACCGAGATTGATTTCAAGTTGAGCACCACGGATTTGTTGGGGGAGGAAATCGTCGTCGTTGCGGTGCGGCCGCTCTTGCAAAAGGACGTGACGGCCACGCAAAACATCGTGCGTGGCGAGGAAATTCAAACCAGCGCGGTGAATTCTTTCACGGGCGCGATGGTGCAGACCGCAGGTTTTGTGGTGCAAGGCGTGGGCGAAGGCGGCGCGGTGAATGATGAGGAAGGCGGCGGCATTCACGTGCGCGGCGGACGCGGCGGGCAGCTTGGTTATATGATCGACGGCTTCTATGTCGAAGACGCGCTTTATGGCGGCCTCGGCTCGGACGTGACGCGCAATGGCATTGAAGAGCTTTCCGTGCTCACGGGCACGTTCAACGCGGAGTATGGCGAAGCGCTGTCCGGCGTCGTCAATCTCGTGACGAAAGAAGGGGGGCAAAAATATGAAGGCAGTATTCGGTATGCGACGGATGAATTGCGCCTCGGCGCGTTGGGCGACGTGCGCGAGAACAACTGGCACACCCGCCGCTTCGAATACTCACTCGGCGGCCCGGTGCCGGGGTTGGGAAATAGATTCCGCTTCTACGCTTCGCTCGATCACCACCTCACCAATACCTATTTAAACGTCACCAAACACCAGCTCACGAAAAACGCCACGGTGTTTGGCCGTCCCGATTCGATTGCAACGTTGCACCTCGACGAGAACGACGTGGTGCAAGCTTTCGCCGGGCCGAACACGCACACGCAATTGCAAAAGGCGGGCGCGGTGCACTATCACAACAACAACACGTACAATTTTCAATATCGCGGGAACACCAAGCTAACGTTTACGCCCAGTGCGAAAATGAAGCTGATCTTGGGCGCTTCGTTAGTGCAGCACGAGTATAAAAACTTCAGTCAAGCCTTCAAGTTCCTGCCGGAGCATGCCACGCGCAATCTCTCCAACAGCGTGCTCGCGAACATGACGTGGAACCACACGCTCTCCGCCAGCACTTTCTATACGCTCAAGTTCGCGGATTTTCGCTTGTGGGATAAAACGCAACTCGACAAGCCGCACGATGAGATCGTGCCGCCGCGCGCAGTGCAGGATGCTTTCGGCGGACAGTCCAATTACGAATTCTATGGCGCGTATGAAGACATTACCGCGGACGGGGATACCGTGCTCGTGCTGTCCGACGATAATGACAATCAAAACTATCGCTCGTGGTCGCAGACCACGAACTTCGACATGACCTCGCAAGTGTCACGGCAACATCAGCTCAAGCTCGGCGCGGAGTACAAACGCCTGGACTTGCGCAATCATCTCATCGAAGCGGTAAACACGGACAACAATCTCACTTACTATCGCTTCAAGCCGGTGCAGGCGGCGCTCTATCTGCAAGATAAGATGGAATTCCAAGACGTCGTGATCAATCTCGGCTTGCGCTGGGACTATCTCGATCCCAAGAGCGATTATGTCGAATCCAAACGCGATCTCACTGAAACGCGCGTTATCGAAAAGGCGAAGAAGAAGATTCATTTCAGTCCGCGCATCGGTTTCGGCTATCCCGTCACGGATCGCGCGGTGTTTCATTTTGCGTACGGCCAGTTCACGCAAAACCCCGATTACAATTATTTCTATCGCGGCTTGAATTTCACCCTCTCGCCTTCGGTGCCGAATATTCAAGATCACTTCATCGTCGGCAATCCCAATCTCAAGCCGGAGCGTTCGACCGTGTATGAGCTGGGCGGCAAGCTGAAAATTTCAGAAGACTTTGCCGGCGACGTGACCGTGTATTATAAAGATATCTACGACTACGTTTCGACGATCTACTTTCCGGACGCCACGCCACAGGATTACTTCACGTTCATCAATGAAGACTATGCCAACGCGCGCGGCATCGAAATCACGCTCGAAAAGCGCTTCAGCAATTATTTTTCCGGAAGACTGGCTTACACGTTCTCGCGTGCGGAAGGCAATTCCTCCAGCGAGTTTACGCATTACAACGAGTACGTCAATCAATCCGTGCTGCAAGAGATTCCACCCAAGAAGACGATCACGATGGAATGGGATCAGCCGCACACGCTCAACTTCGTGCTCGACGTGCGCAAGCCGAAGAATTGGGGGATCAACTTCTACGGACGCTTCGGCAGCGGCTTGCCTTATTCGCCCACCGATGCGCGCGGGCGTTTGCTCGACGAAAACAACAGCGGCCGCAAGCCCTGGACCGGCACGCTCGACATGCGCTTGAGCAAAGAATTCACCTGGAGCAGTTTGCACTTCGAGTTGTTCTCCGACATCACCAACGTCTTCGACAAACGCAACGTGATCACGGTATTCACAACCACCGGCAGCCCCTATTCGAGCGCGTTGCCCGGCATCAGCCAGGAGTATCAAGATCGCCCCTACTTCTTCGGCCCGCCGCGCCACGTGGAGTTGGGATTCCAGGTGGAGTTTTAAGGTTGGATTGATGGAGTCGTGGAGTTTTGGATTCGTGAATTGATGAAAACACATCGCGAATAAACGTCTTTTAGCGGGAATCTTTTTCAAACCCGGCAGTGAACCGAGGGCTTAAAAAGATTTTCCTGAATGACAACCCGTTCAGGCAGGAGGTCGTCTATGCAGTTCAAAAAATTTTACGCGCTCGTTTTCTACTTGATTGTGTCGAGCCTCGCCGCCTCCGGCTTCGCGCAAAGCGGCAGCAGCAAATACGATTTCTACAACTACCTTGCCCGGCAACGCGGCTTGCCGGAGCTTTCCACGCTGCAAAAGCCTTCAGCGTTCATCGACCGTAAGCGCAGCGTGTTCGACGTCGGCAAGCTCGTGGTGCGGCTTTCGAACGGCGCCGTGCTCGGCTACGACCGCTGGGGCTTGAATCATCAATGGCCCGCGGGCAGCGACCTCACTTATTATTGGACGCTCGCGCCCATGATCGGCGCGCGCACGAAAAAGGGCATCAGCGTGGCCATCGGCACACGCGGCGCCGCGCGCGATCACGAAGAGGAATATCAACCGCTGCCCGGCTATGACGCGGGCACGGTGATCGAAGAGGAAAACGTCGGCATTGCCATGAGCGACCTTCCTCGAAGTTGGCCCGCGCAATGGCCGAGCGGGCCGTATACCGATGCGTTTACCAAGATGACCTTCGATAATCTCGAACAGCCGTTGGATAAAAATCACCCCGAAGGCCGCGGCCTCAATTTTCCCGGCTCGTTTAATGGCAAAGTCGTAGCCGATCGCGAATGCTATTTCGTGGTCACGGACAACGATCCGGTGGACGGCAACATCGCGAGCGCAAACGATGGCGTAGGTCCGCTCAACATTCGCGTCGATCTCTGGGGCTTGCAATGGGGCGACGCCTTGAATGAAGACTTCATCATTTGGAAGCAAGTCGTCACTAACGTTGGGCCGGACACTTTGAAAGACGTTTATATCGGCATGCACGGCGACCCCGACACGCCCGAGCAAGGCGCGAACGAATGGACCGACGATTATGCGTTCTTCATTCCGCCGGGCTCCACACAGTTCAACGAGCTGTTGTGGAACACCGTGTTCGTGTGGGACGGCAACGACAAGGCCGAGGGTTTCATCGAGAAGAACGTGCCGTGGATCGCAATGAAAGTTTTGGAAACGCCCATCGATCCCGCGACCGGCAGGCAGCGCGGCCTCACCACGATGCACTTGTTCGAATACAGCGCCGCGGCGCAAAGTGATGCGGCAGCTTACGCAGAGTTGAGCGCAGGCATCGATCCGGTTGATAATGTCGCGCCGCACCCTGACGACTTCACGCAAACGCCGAACTCGTACGGCCCGGACATTACGTTCGTGTTCGCTTCCGGCCCGTTCGATTTGCCGCCCGGAAAGAGTTTGAACTTCGTGCTCGCGGATATCATGGGCGCGAATCGCATCGACGTGCTCAACAACGCCGTGCTGGCGCAAGTGCTCTACAACAACGATTACAAAGCCGCCGAAGCGCCGCCCGAGCCAAGGTTGCGCGCAGTGCCCGGCGACGGTAGAGTGACGCTCTATTGGGATGCGAACCCCTCGGAAACCGGCGTCGATCGTTTGACCAAGAATAATCGCTTTCAAGGTTATCGGGTTTTTCGCAGCGATGATCGCGGCCGCACGTGGGGCCGCGCCATCACGGACGTGAACGGCACGGTCGTGGGCTACGTGCCGCTCGCGCAATATGACTTGAATGACGATATCACCGGCGTCGATCCGCTTTCGCCCTATCTCGATCTTGGCTCGAATACCGGCCTGACGCACAAGTATGTGGACAACAACGTGATCAACGGCTACGAATATTGGTATGCGGTCACGGCCTATGATTCGCGCGACGAGTTTAAAGCCAATCCCAGTGATCCCACCGGTATTCCGGTACCGCCGTTGGAAAACTCGCGCAAGAACAATCCCAATTTTCCGAACGACAACACCGTGGCCGTCGTGCCCTTGCCCAAGGTTGCCGGTTTTCAAGCGGGACGACTTTTGGGGCCGGAGCGCGTGAGCGGGCATGGCACGGGTGAGATCGCCTTGGAGTTGCTCGATGAAATCACCGTGCAAGCCGAAGAGTATATACTGCAATTCAACGAGACCGGCGGCAATCTTACTTTTACTTTAAAGAACAAAACCGGCGCCAACGTTTTGAGCGAGGTCGCTTCCGTGCAAGGCGAAGACGACGTTCCAGTATTCAACAACCTGCGCTTGCACGTAATGAACGATCCCAATAACGTGCTCGACGAGGAGCATGCCGGATTTTTTGTCGGCGCGACGGACCAAAGAGCCGAAACCAATTATCTGCTTACACTATTGCCGCAAACACCCATCAATGAAGGAGACTACGAAGTGCGCTTCACGGCCGCGGGCGATACTTCCATCCGTCTCGGCAATAACCCTGCGATCCCCGTGCCTTTTGAAATTTGGAACGTGTATGAGCGTAATGCGCCGGTGCGCGTGGACTTTTTCATGGCGCAAGCAAGCACGGATACCACCCCGGAGATGCGTTCAAAATGGACGAGCGGCGACATACTCACGATCCGCGAAGCATATCAAGGTCGTGACCGCTTTACGTGGCGCCTTATTCTCTCCGCGCCCGAGGGTGAAACCGGTGTTCCGCCGAAAACCGGGGATGTGGCGCGCGCATACTTGACGCACCCGTTCAAAAGCGAAGACGCTTTCAAGATCACAACCATTGCCGCGAAAGCGGAACCCACGCGCGCCGATCTTGCCAACGTGAAAATCGTGCCCAATCCCTATCGCGTCAGCTCCGTGTTCGAGACTTCGCTCATCAATCGCGAAATGCAATTCCGTCATTTGCCGCCGCAATGCACGATCCGCATTTACAACATTGCCGGCGATTTGGTGCGCACCCTCGAGCACACCAACGGCACTTCGCTCGAAGCCTGGAATCTGCGCACGTACAACGATCAAGAGGTCTCATTCGGCATTTATTTTTATCACATCACTCTGCCGAGCGGAGAAGCGTCCATGGGCAAGCTTGCGATTGTGAAATAGCAAAGGCATGGCGCATGGGGCAAAGCGCAAGCGATGGCTCGAAACAATTCCCCCCTTGAGGGGGTGTCGCTCCGAGATTGATCGCAAAGAAAAAGCGTGTGAAAAACCTCAATGCAGGAAGTGATGAGCTCAAACAAAATCGGCGTCTTCAAAAACACCTCCCTGGCCCCACAAGGGGGTAATACTGAAGGAGAATCGCACATGAAAATAAAATCTCTCATTCTCGCCGCAACGCTGTACGCGTTGCCCGCCTTCGCGCAGTTTGACAACGCCGGCACCTCCGCTGCGAATTTTTTGAAGATCGGCGTGGGTAGCCGCGCTGAAGCCATGGCCGGCGCCTACGTTGCTCAGGCCAATGACGTCTCTTCTTTGTTTTGGAATGTCGGCAGCCTGGCGCACTTGCGCAATCGCGAGGTCATGATCTCGCGCACGGATTGGATTCTCGACGTCAATCTGGTTTCCGTTGCTGCAAATTTGCCGGTCGGTGAAAACAGCAGCCTCGGCGCGACCGTCCACGTGTTGAGCATGGATCGCATCGAAGAGACTACGCCCTCTGCGCCCGAAGGCACGGGCATCACTTTTCCCGCGGGCAATTTGGCGATTGGCTTGGCGTATTCCCAAAGATTGACCGATCGTTTTTCCATCGGCGTGATGGGCAAATATGTGAATGAAACCGTGGCGAGCTCGCGCGCCAACGGCTTCGCGCTGGATTTCGGCACGCTCTATCAAACCGAGTTTCGCGGCATGAAGATCGGCATGTCCATCGCGCACTTCGGCACGAAGATGAGGCTGGAAGGCCGCGAGCAATTGCTGCGCGTGGATATCGATACCGGCCTCGGCGCCAACCCCGACGAAACTCCGGCGCGCCTTGAAACCGAAGCGTGGCCCATGCCGCTGGTGTTTCGTTTCGGCGTTGCGATGGATCTGTTTCGTGCAGGCCAGCAAGCTTTGGTGGGAAATGTGGATTATTTCGACTATCGTGACATTGCCCCGGGCTTTTGCGTGGGCGGGGAATATTCTTTCAACAATCTCTTCTTTCTGCGCGGCGGCTTTCGCGCCGTCACTAGTGCGGATAACGTTGACGACGCGGACGCGAAAGATCTTTTCCCGACTTTTGGCGCGGGTCTAGATTTAAAATATCCCCGTTTGGATTATCGCTTGCGACTGGATTATGCGTATTCAGATTTGGGACGATTGAGCGAGGTGCACCGGTTTACGTTTGGGTTTGTGTTTTGAGAATAAGCCACGGTGTGAGACATGTGGGCGACGCGCGGAATTTGACCGGCCGCACAAAATGAAAAGGTCTAGCAAGCTTGCTAGACCTTTTTAGTTTTAAGAGCGCTACCAAACTCGAAAAGTTTAGTAAAGTTGTGGTTCGCTGGCGGTAATGAGAAGTGTCGTGGCCGCAGAGGATTTCCTTAGAGGGCGAAGAGTGAAAAACGAGAGGCATGCTCTTCATCCTTGCGTTGGTTGCGTCACGCCTAGCGTTTGCGAGCGCGTTTTGCCGCGGCGAGCTTTTTCAAATAGGCCTCGATTTGCTTTTGAGATAAGCCTTTCAAGCGCTCCTCCGGCGGCAAGCCTTTCAAGCGCTCCTCCGGCGGCAAGCCTTTCAAGCGCTCCTCCGGCGGCAAGCCTTTCAAGCGCTCCTCCGGTGACAGTTTCTTGAGAAGCACTTCCGGCGGTAGTTTCTCAAGAAGCTCTTCCGGCCGCACTTCTTGTAAAATTTCTTCCGTCGTGAAAGAAGCGAGAAGATCTCGCCGGATTTCGCGTTTCACATCTTCTACGGTGATAGACATAGTGATACCCTCTAAACGATACGAGTCAACCAATGTTTTAAACAACGGCCGCAACTCTTGTTGCCGGAATTTGAATTGTGAAAAAGCGTACTGCACCTTCTCCGTGACGCCGCTGAACATCAGCCACAGCTTGTTGCGCGCGATCTGCTCCACCTCGCTGAGAACGATGAGACGAATGACCCGGCCGCCCCAGCGGAATTGAAAGACGCCTTCTTTGATCGGCTGCAGCGCAACTTCCGCTTCGAGTTTTTGGGGATGGCGCGTGCTGACCGCGTACAATCCGAAATCTTCCAGCGGCAACAACTCGTCAAACGAAGGGCTGATTTGCTTGCGGTAATTCACGTAATGACCGATCAACTCATCGAGCGCCCAAGCATCCAGCGGCTGCCGCACCGATTTGTACGTGATGAGATTGTGCCGTACGAGATTTTCCAAACCGTCCGGCACCTCTGAAACAGGTGGCCCGCTCTCTTGCTCGATGATGAGGAGGTCAAGTTTTTGCTTCTTGAGTGAGAGTTCTTTTTCGATCACGACTTTATAACACGAGCCGGAAAAAGAGTCGCTCAACCCGGTTCCGAGCAAATGGTGCCACTCGATCATGCTGCGGCCTTTCGCGTTGGTGGAACGCAATTAAAGAATCGTTGGGAAAAAGTCAAGCACCGCGTTGTGTGAGGCAGCAAGAACGAGTCGGCGAGAAAGCGGCAAACGGCGAGAGGTGAGGCGTGGGTTAGGAATTTTCATTTGTCAATTGCAAACTCCAGCACAAATCTCGTCCCTCTTCCCACCTCGCTATCGACCTCAATCGTCGCGCCGTGCTCTTCCACAATGCGTTTCACCATGACCAAGCCCAAGCCGGAGCCGCCGCGTTTCGTGGTAAAATTCGGTTCGAACAAGTGTGCGCGCGCCTCCGCGGACAGCCCCGGCCCGTTGTCTGCAATTTCGAGCAGCACTTTTTGATCGGCTCGATTCGTCGCAATGCGAATCACGGCGGTTTGATTCGCACATGCTTCCATCGCGTTTTTGATGAGATTGTTGAGCAGGCGCTTGATCTGCTCGCGATCCAATAACAACTCGGGAAGCTCGGGCGCAAGCTGCACTTCGATGCGCGCGCCGCTCGCGGTTTCTTCATACAAACGCGCCGTAGCTTGCACGATCTCGTTGAGATTGCCCAATTGCAAATTCGCACGCGGCAGCCGCGCGAAGGTCGAAAACTCCTCCGCCAAATGTTTGAAGCTCGCTAATTCTTCTTCAATGCTGTGCAATGATTCGCGCACCGCCTCTTGCGCAGTCATGGCTTCCGGCAAACGCTGCTTTAGGCGATAGAGCGCGAGCTGAATCGGCGTGAGCGGATTTTTGATTTCATGCGAAACCTGTCGCGCCACTTCGCGCCATGCCGCCAGCCGTTCCGCAGCGAGCAGCTTCTCGCGGTTCACGCGCAAATCCCGAATCATCGCATTGAAGGCCTCGACCAATTGGCGGATTTCATCTCTGGCCTTGGCTTTGGACTGCGCATGCAAATCACCCGCGGCGACTTGGTTCGTGACCGAGATGAGGTCGTCGATCGGCCGGCTCAAAACGTGCGACATCTTGCGCGCCACAAACACCGCGAGCAAGCACAACACCGCAATCACTGCGATTGCCGCTCCCCAAATCACTTGCTCTTGTAGCACGCGCTCTTTGATGAGCGAGAGCGAATTGTAAATTCGCAGCGTTTGCGTCAATTGCTCTTTGGCGGAAACAACTTCGGGTGCGAGTGCAAATCCCACAAGCGCCATTTCGTTTTCAGATCGCGGGCTCCAAACCCGGCAGTAGCCGAGCACCGAATCGCCTCGCACGATCGTGCTCAAGCTGCTTCCGGTTTGCCCCCAAACCTCTTTTATCTGAAAAGAGCTATCAGTCGGCAATATCGCCTCACTGGTGACGGCGCAAAGCGTGTGCGTGCTGTCCGATTGTTTTTGCCAAGCCGTGTAATAATCGAATCCCCAACGTGCCAGCAACTCTGGCGTGATTTGTTCTCGCACTGCGCCGTGAATGAATTTCTTTCCGGTGTTTTCGGATTGGAGTTTGATGGCGGCAATGGCTTGCACCAAGGCCGCTTCGACTTCCGGCACGAGCAGCACATCGGCCGTATCTGTCGCGAGCGTGCTCACCACAAAGATGAGCGGAACCGTGGGCAGAAGTGAGAAGAGCAGAAAGAGCGAGGTCAATCGCACTTGAAAGCGGGAACGTTTGCGAGGATGCCACCACAGGAATGCGAGATAAGCCGCCACTGCGATCAATATGACGGCGAGCCAGAGGAAGAAGAGTTTCATTGAATCTTTCCGCAGGCAGAAAGATGGAAGGCAGAAAATGTTTCGCGTCGATTTAATGCGCGCGCTTGCAACCAAAAGAGCTTGGATGTCAAATCAAACACAACTCCAGCAATCCCAAACTCCACCGATCCCAATTCGTTGCCTACCCATTCATCCTTTTTCTCTTCAACAAAAATTGCAACAAGCCCTGATCGAAATCCATGCTCGTATCGAGCAATTGATAATCGATATTGTGCTCGCGGCATTGCCGTTTGAACCATTCGAGGTACTCGTCAATTTCCTTCTGCACTGCGGTGCGAATGTGATGCGGCTGTGTCGGCAAAGTCACGCCCGATTCCACGTCTTCGAAAATGGCGTCGTCGCGAAAGTCAAAACGATAATCCATGCGATCGAGCACTTGGAAGGCGAGCACTTCGTGATGGCGATGCCGAAAATGTTTGAGGCCGGTGAGAATCTGCTTGGGGTCCGTATCCAAATCGCGCGGCATAAAGTCCGAGAGCAAGACCACCAAGCCTCGGCGCTTGATTTGTTCGGCAACGTGATGCAGTGAGGTCGTCCAATCCGCGCTGCCGCTGACTTTAGCGTTTTCCAGCTCGCCGAGCAGCACCGAAAGATAACTCAGCACCGCGCGCGGCGGCAAATAGCGCGTGATTTTTTGATTGAACAAAGTGAGACCCACGGCATCACGTTGGTGCATCATCAAATAGCTCAACGCCGCGGAAAGATAACTGGCGTATTGAAATTTGCTCACACGCTTTTCATGCGCGATGCCCATCGAAGCGGATTGGTCCACGAGCAGGTAGCATTTGAGATTCGTCTCTTCTTCGAACTGCTTCACGTAGAAGCGATCGGTTTTGCCGTAAACTTTCCAGTCAATGTGGCGAATCTCGTCGCCCGGCATATATTGGCGATGTTCGGCAAACTCGACACTGAAGCCGTGATACGGGCTGCGGTGCAAGCCGGTGATGAAACCTTCCACTACCAAACGCGCGCGCAAGCTCATATTGGCAAGCCGCGAGACCGTGGTAGGATGAAGATATTTGCGATAGAGAGGCTCGGTGTGCATGTTCAATTTTCAGTGATCTGTCGCGATGAACGCCTTACACGTTACACTTTACACGTGCAAGGTGTAACGTGTAAAGCAAAGGCCCTGATCACTAACTCATTCTTTGATCAACTGCTCGATAATATCCAACGCCGTCACGCCCTCGGCTTCGGCGGAAAAATTCGTCACGATGCGATGGCGCAATACCGGTCGGGCAACGGCGCGGATGTCCTCGACCTCGGGCGTGGGGCGGCCGTCGAGGATCGCACGGGTCTTCGCACCGAGCACCAAATACTGCGAAGCGCGCGGACCAGCGCCCCATTCAATCCAATCATTCACGTTCTTCGTGCTGCCTTCCTGTTTTGGCCGCGTGCGCCGCACGAGGTTGACGGCGTATTCGACGACGTGATCGGACACCGGCACTTCGCGCACAAGTTTTTGCAGCATGAGAATTTTCTCGGCGTCCAAAACTTCTTTGAGCTGCGCTTCTTTACCGCTGGTGGTCGATTTGACGATCAACTTTTCTTCCTCCGCGCTGGGATAATTCACCCACAAGTTGAACATGAAACGATCAAGCTGCGCTTCCGGCAACGGATACGTGCCTTCCTGCTCGATGGGATTTTGCGTAGCGAGCACAAAGAACGGCTCGGCCAGTTTGTGCGTTGCGCCCGCGGCCGTGACTTCATGCTCTTGCATGGCCTGCAACAATGCCGCTTGCGTTTTGGGCGGCGTGCGGTTGATTTCATCCGCGAGCACGATGTTCGCGAACACCGGCCCGGGCACGAAACGAAACGCTTTGCGCCCGGTGCTGTGATCCTCTTCGATAATCTCCGTGCCCGTGATATCGGAGGGCATGAGGTCGGGCGTGAATTGAATGCGATTGAATTTGAGTTTCAGCACGCGCGCGAGCGTGCTGATCAAAAGGGTTTTTGCCAAACCCGGCACGCCGACCAACAAACAATGCCCGCGCGCGAGCAATGAAATGAGCAATTGCTCGATGACTTCGCGCTGGCCAACGATGACTTTGCCGACCTCCGCTAGAATTTCGCGCTGCGCTTCCTTTACTTCTGCTATGATCGCCACATCCTTCGCTGCGAGATTCATGGAACGCAAGACTCCTTTCAAAAATACGCATCGTGTTGCAAAACGTCTTCATACAGGCCGCTATGATAACCAAACACCCTTCCAAATGCAATCACTTTGATGCCGCTTTGCGCCGGTTTTTGATAAAATTTGGCAAAGTTTGCCTTGCAGCAACAAATGCCGATTGCTACATTGCAGTGCGCGATTGGCTGGGATTGCTGCCATGAGCGCCAACGCGACGCAACTCTCGTTAAGACGAAACGCATACAACAATCGTTGCAAAAGACCGATGCAATTAGCAACCGACAAAATCAATCTGCTCGGCATGAGCCGCGCAGAATTGATCGCTTTTGCGGAAAGCTTGGGCGAAAAAGCCTTTCGCGGAAAACAACTCTTTCAATGGCTCTATGGCCGCGACGCGCAAAGCTTTTCCGAGATGACCAGCTTGGCGACGGGCTTGCGGCAACGATTGCGTGACGTTGCGAGCATTGACGCGCTCGCGGTCGTGCAGCGCCAAATTTCGCAACAGCGCGATGCGGAAAAATTTCTGTTTAAACTAAGCGACGGTTTGAATATTGAAAGCGTGCTCATGCACGAAGGGGAGCGCCACACGCTTTGCATTTCTTCGCAAGTCGGTTGCCCGATCGATTGCAAGTTCTGCGCGACCGGCAAGATGGGGTTGGTGCGCAATCTTTCGTCCGGCGAGATCGTCAGCCAATTTCTAACCGCGCGGAGAGCGTCACAAACGCCGATTACGAATGTCGTGGTGATGGGCATGGGCGAGCCGATGCTGAATTACGACGAGCTGCTCAAAGCGTGTTATATTTTGTCGGATGAAGAAGGCCCCCATCTCGCGCAGAAGCACATTGTGATTTCGACCAGCGGATTGCTTCCGAAGATTCGCCGGTTCATGGAAGAAGGCCACAAGTTTCGGTTGGCGATTTCTCTGAATGCCACCACGGACGAAGTGCGCAATCGTTTGATGCCGTTGAATCGCAAATGGCCGATTGCGGATTTGCTGTCCGCAGCAAAAGAATACGCGCTCGCCGCGAAGCAGCTTGTGACGTTTGAATACGTGTTGCTGGCGGACGTGAATGATAGCACCGAGGATGCGTTGCGCCTCAAACGTTTGCTGCGCGACATTCCGTGCAAGCTGAATTTGATTCCGTTCAACGCGATTGATGAAGATTTTCGCCGCCCAAGCCGTGAGCGTATCGAAGCTTTCTATAATTACCTGCGCGATTTGTCCGCGCCCGTGACGGTGCGATGGAGCAAAGGGGATGATATTGACGCCGCGTGCGGACAACTTTGGACGAAGGCGGAGCGGAAAAAACACGGGCTCGAATTCATGTCCAACACACCAACTTCAACACCTCCCCTATAATTCAGGCTGGAAAATTTTCCTTTCCCAGACTCCTGCAACGATCGGCAGTATCTGCTCGCTTCATCTGCACACCAACACTTGCGCGCTCAGTCGCGAGGAGAGCCGCGATGATGAATGCGCACACTGCTGGAATAAGCTATTCCGCTAAGATGGAATAGCGGGTGGGAGCGCGTTTTTGATGGCGGAAACAAATTCAAAAACACTCTTTCGCGCGGAAGCTAAGTCCGCTGCTGCTGCGATGCATTCGATGACCGCGCTGCCGATAATCACACCTTCGCATATTTGCGCTGCCGCGCGCGCTGTTTCGGGGCGCGAGACGCCGAACCCCAACAACACGGGATGAGCCACCTGTGCTTTCAATCGTTGCAGAAAGTGCGCGGTTGCAGTGGGCAATTGCGTTCGCGCGCCGGTGACCCCCGTAACTGAGACGGCGTAAACAAACCCTTCTGTGAGCGCGTTGATGCGTGCCATGCGCTCCGTTGTTGTGTTCGGCGAAACGAGATGAATCAAACTCAATTGCGCCGCCGTGAAATCATTCTGCAAGAATTCGCTTTCTTCCGGAGGAAGATCAGGGATGATGAATCCACTGACGCCCGCTTCGCTCGCCGCAGCAATCATTTCTCGCCAACCCATTTGCATGAAAGGATTGGCGTAGCCCATCAACAGCAGCGGCGTGGCGTGCGCGCTGCAAAATTCTCGCGCGAGTTGCAGGGTTTGCGTGAGCGTGACTCCGGCCGCGAGCGCCTTTTGCGAGGCCATCTGAATCGTCGGCCCGTCTGCAAGCGGATCGCTGAACGGCACACCCAGTTCAATGAGATCGGCGCCCGCTTCAACCAACGTGTTGAGCAACGGCAAAGTGGCGGCAGGTGCGGGGTAGCCGGCGGTGAGAAAAATCGAAAGCAGCTTTTCGCCGCGCGAAATTTTAGCGTCGAGTTTTTCACGAAGGCTGGGCATGAGTATCACAATACTTGAATGTGCAAGCAAAGCCCTCAGTAATGTCATTCTGGAAGAACCTTGTGCTCGAATCACGCCTCATTTCGAGATTTGAGCCGAGTACGAGGGAAGGTCCTTATAGTGTGAGGGACGATTTACTCAAACTAAAAATTCAAAACCTGCGCGACGGTCTCCATGTCCTTATCCCCTCTCCCCGAAAGACAAATCACCACGGATTCTTGCTCCGGCATTTTCGGCGCAAGCTGCATCGCAAACGCAATCGCGTGCGCGCTTTCCAATGCCGGAATGATGCCTTCCGTACGACTCAAAACTTTCATGGCCTCCAACGCTTCTGCATCCGTGACGGAAGTGTATTGCACGCGGCCGCTCTCCTTCAAAAACGCATGCTCCGGCCCCACGCCGGGATAATCCAAACCCGCAGAAATAGAATGCACCGCGCTGATTTGTCCATCGTGCGTTTGCAAAAGATAAGTCAGCATGCCGTGCAAAATACCGGGTGCGCCGTGACTCAACGTGGCTGCGTGCTCGCCGGCATTCGCGCCGCGACCGCCGGCTTCCACGCCAAAAAGTTGCACTGCGCTGTCATTCAAGAAAGGATAGAACATGCCCATCGCATTTGAGCCGCCGCCCACGCATGCGATCACGGCCTCGGGCAAACGCTGGTGCAATTGCAGATGCTGCGCGCGCGCTTCTCGTCCGAGCACGGCTTGAAAATCACGCACGAGCATGGGATACGGATGCGGACCTACGACCGAGCCGATGCAATAAAACGTCGTGGCCACATTTGTCACCCAATCACGAATCGCTTCGTTGATTGCATCCTTCAAAGTGCGGCTACCCGTATTCACGGCAACCACGCGCGCGCCCAAAAGCTGCATGCGAAACACATTGAGCCGCTGGCGCGCGATATCTTCTTCACCCATGTACACGCAGCATTCCATGCCGAGCTTCGCCGCCACTGTTGCGGTCGCCACGCCGTGTTGACCCGCGCCGGTTTCTGCGATAATGCGTTGCTTGCCCATGCGCCGCGCGAGCAAGAGTTGTCCGAGCGCGTTGTTGATTTTGTGCGAGCCGGTGTGATTCAAATCTTCACGCTTGAGATAAATGTGCGCGCCACCCAACTCGCGGCTCAAGCGATTTGCATGCGTGAGCGGATTGGGCCGGCCGGCATAAGTTTTCAAATAGTGCTCGAGCTCGTCTTGAAAAACTAGATCAGTGCGCGCACGTTCGTACTCGCGCTCCAATTCCTCGAGCGCGGGCATCAAAATTTCGGGAACGAATTTGCCCCCGAATTTTCCAAACTTTCCTCGCGCATCAGGCCACGGAGAAAACGGCGGCTTTTGTAGGTTGCCAGTCACGACGAAATTCCTTCACTTGTTCGAAGAGTTGACGAAGCTTGCGAGGATCCTTTATGCCGGGCGCGGCCTCCACGCCGCTGTTGACGTCGATCGCATAAGGCTGCACGAAGCGCACGGCTGTTTGCACATTGGCCGGATGCAAACCGCCGGCCAGGATGATGCGGCCGTACTGTTTGGCCGCGATTGCGAGTTGCCAATCGAAAGTTTTGCCCGTGCCGCCGAGTTTGTCTTTCTCATAAGTATCCAATAAAAACGCGTGCGCGAGATTTTGAAAACCGGTCAAGCTTTCCAACGAAGCATGATCGCGCAGGCGGGCGACTTTGATTAAACGCGAAGAGGAAAACTGCGCCATTTCTCGCACAGAATAGTCTCCATGAAACTGCAGCGCGTGCAGACCAACCGCGCGACGATGTATTTCAAGCTCTTCAATTGAGTGATCGACAAACACGCCGGCGCGCGCAACATGCGCAGGCAGTTGTTCTGCGATGGTCGCCGCGGCTTGCAGCGAAACCTTGCGCGGGCTTTTTGAATAGAAGATAAAGCCCACGGCATCCGCGCCCAGCTCGCATGCCAGGAGCGCGTCCTCGAGTCGTGTGAGACCGCAAATTTTTATGCGCAGCATAGTCGCCTGAATTCCCGCAATGCCTCGCCGGGAGCATTGGCTTGCATGAAATGCGTGCCCACGAGCAGCGCGTGAACGCCCGCGGCTTTCATACGTTGCACATCCGCCTCAGAGCGCAAGCCGCTTTCCGCTACGAGCGTGACCTCGCCTCCGCACGCCATAGACGCGAGTTGTTCCGTGACCTTCAAATCAATTTGAAAAGTTTTGAGGTTGCGATTGTTGATGCCAATAATCTTCGCGCCGGCTGCGAGCGCCTGTTCCATCTCCCGCGCTTCGTGAACTTCTACGAGCGCATGCATGCCGAGTTCGTTTGCCGCAGCGAGCAAGCGCCGCAAATTATCGTGCGACAATGCGGCGACGATCAACAAAATTGCATCCGCGCCAAACGCTCGCGCTTCCAAAACCTGGTATGGAGAAATGATAAAATCCTTGCGCAAGAGTGGAGCCTTGACGAAAGGCCGAATGAGTTGAAGGTATTGCAAAGAACCTTGAAAAAAATCTTCATCCGTCAAAACAGAGATGGCCTCAGCGCCGGCGGCGACGTAGGATTGCGCGATTTGTAGAGGGTCGAATGACGGTCGCAGCACACCGGCGGAGGGCGAGGCTTTTTTTATCTCTGCGATGACAGCCAGTCTCTCCGCAACGCGCAAGGCTTGCAGCAAATCACGCGGCGGCGCGAGGTCGCGGCTCCTGTGACGCAATTCGATTTCAGGCACACGCGATCGGCGTTGCTCGACTTCTGCTTGTTTGTGTGCGAGAATTCTTTCGAGGAAGTTGGAGGGCATGGTGGAAAGCATTCGTTAAAAGTGCCTTGCAGTGTCATGGTGAAATTGTCATTCTCTGGAAGAACCTTCCCTCGTACTCGGGCCAACCCTAATTTTGAAGCATGCGCCAGGCGCGGAGGAGGATTCTCAGCGAATGACCAAGCAAGGAGCTCACATGTTTCAGATTGGCTAATCATCCCAGGTTCTCATTTGGTCGCTGCGTGTACTCACGCAATTTATCCAATTTCTGCAATGCCGCTCCGCTCACCAAACTTTGCTGCGCGAGAGTTGCACCTTCCTGTAATGAGCCGGCCGCGCCGGAAACGTACAAACCGGCAGCGGCGTTCGCAATCACGAGGTCGCGGCCTGCGCTTGCTTCTCCGCTCAAAATGTGCAACGCGACTTGCGCGTTCATTGCCGCATCGCCGCCGGTTGCATTATCGGCCTTCGCGCTCAATCCAAAATCTCGTGCGGTGATTTCATATTCATGAATCTCGTTGCCGTGCAATTCCGCTACCAGCGTGGGCGCGGCGAGAGAAATTTCATCCATGCCCTCAAGGCTGTGCACGAGCATGACGTGTTCGGCTTCCAATTGCAGCAAGACTTCGGCGAGCAGCCGCAACAGCTTGCGATCATATACGCCGATGAGCTGGCGCCGCACACCCGCCGGGTTGGTGATTGGGCCGAGAATGTTGAACACCGTCCGCACGCCCAATTCGCGGCGCGGCGCAACGGCATGCTTCATGGCCGGGTGCAGCTTGGGCGCGAAGAGAAACGCCAGCCCGACTTCATCAAGGCATTGGCCGAGTTGCTCGCGATTCAATTCGATATTGATGCCCAACGCAGCGAGCACGTCCGCGCTGCCGCATTGGCTGGAGACCGCGCGATTGCCGTGCTTCGCAACCGGCACGCCCGCTCCCGCAACTACGAATGAGGCCACGGTGGAGATGTTGAAAGTAGCTTTGCCATCGCCGCCGGTGCCGACGAGATCGACGGCCCGTTCCGCAAGTGAAGATGAAACCTTTTCCGATTTGTCGCGCATGCACGCAGCGAACCCGGCAATCTCTTCCGGCTGCTCGCCCTTCATGCGCAGCGCGACGAGCAACGCGCCAATTTGCGCGGAGGTGGCTTCACCGTTCATGATGGCGTGCATGGCGGCGTACGCTTCCGCGCGCGTCAAGTGCTCGCGCGCTAAAATTTTTTGCAGGGCGTCTTTTATCATGATGGAAGCCTTTTTGTATTCGAGTGCTCGGCATTCCCTCATTGTCATCCTGTAAGGAGCTTCCCTAATGCTCGCGACACGCTTATGTGCTTGAGTCACTTCCGAGCGCGAGCGAAGATTTGTACAGAAAGACAGTGAGGAAAAAGCGTTTTATGGATAATCAATTAACCAGCAACCGGCCTCAAGCCACATAATACTTCATGAAATTCCTCAGCAACTCTTTGCCATGTTCCGTCAAGATGGATTCGGGATGGAACTGCACGCCGGCTAGGGGAAATTTTTCATGCGCGAGCCCCATAATAAAGCCGTTCTCCGTGCGCGCGGTGACGTGTAGACATGCGGGCAAACTCTCCGGTTCGACCACGAGCGAGTGATA
Organism: bacterium; assembly: GCA_037444905.1. Taxonomy (GTDB): domain Bacteria; phylum Zhuqueibacterota; class Zhuqueibacteria; order Zhuqueibacterales; family Zhuqueibacteraceae; genus JABWAN01. Next base: position 32,953 of record JBBILN010000063.1, read on the forward strand.
GCGTGTGGCTTTGAAGGGATTGTTGAGTCCCGCGAAAAGGCCTGTACCATTGTGATGGATACTCGAAGTTTTGCCGTGCATCAATTCCGAGGCGCGCACGACCTTGCCGCCGAACGCTTGCGCAATGGCTTGATGGCCGAGGCACACGCCTAGTATCGGAATCACGCCGGCGAACTCGGAGATGAGGGCGAGCGTGATGCCGGCAGCATCGGGATCGCCGGGGCCGGGTGAAATCACAATCGCGTGCGGGCTGCGTGCACGAATTTCCGCGAGCGTGATTTCATTGTTGCGCACCACGTCAAGCTGCGCGCCCAACTCTCCGAAGTATTGCACGAGGTTGTAAGTGAAGCTATCGAAATTGTCGATCATTAAAATTTTCATGACTCGCGTTCTGGTTTTTCGCGCTCGTGCGTTGTTAGTCGCTTTCGTAGCCCTGCCCCAATGCCGTTTCCTTTGTAGCCTTGCCCCCTTGTGGGGCACTATAAAAATGTTGAAAGTTCATCGGCCCACAAGGGGCCGGGACTACGAAACATCGCCTAAGAAAACGGCATTGAGCCCTGCCCCCTCGTGGGGGCGATATTCTCACTGCAAATTTTTTAATTCAGACAGCCGTCCACAAGGGACGAGGGCTGCGTCGTTCATGGCAACAGCGCACTGCTGGTTTGAAAATATCCGCTCGGTGGCGGGATGCCATCGCTTTGAAGTCACCTTGCTTGAAAAAATAAAAGTGAGGTGAACAAGCAAAGATGAACTCTCGGTGAAGCAGCGACAAGCCATAAACAAACGGCTTGAAAACAGCACGCGCGAGAGAACGATTGGGGTAGCATTTTTATAATCCTGCTTCGGCCATGGCAATGGCGGCGCGCATGGCGTTGGATTTGTGCATGGTCTCCGCGTATTCTTTTTCCGGAATCGAATCCGCGACGATGCCGGCGCCGGCTTGAAAGGAAGCGAGGCCGTTTTGCACTTCGAGCGTGCGAATCGCGATGCAGGTGTCGAGGTTGCCGGAGAAATCGAGATAGCCCATGGCGCCCGCGTACCACTCGCGCGGCTCCGGCTCAAGCTCGGCGATGATTTCCATGGCGCGAACTTTCGGCGCGCCGGTGACGGTGCCTGCCGGGAAACATGCTTGAAATGCGGCAACGGCATCCATGCCCGCGCGCAGCTTGCCGCGAATTTCGGAGACGATGTGCATGACGTGGCTGTAGCGCTCGATGATCATGTTTTCGGTGACACGCACGCCGCCGTAGTGCGCGACGCGGCCAATGTCGTTGCGGCCCAAATCCATAAGCATGACGTGCTCGGCGCGCTCTTTCTCGTCGCCTAGTAGCTCGGCGGCGAGATGTTGATCCTCTTCGAGTGATGCGCCGCGCGGTCGCGTTCCGGCAATGGGGCGCACGATGGCTTCGTTGTTTTCCACGCGCACCATCAACTCGGGGCTTGAGCCGATGAGCGTCTGTCCATGATGGCGCAGGAAATAGAGATACGGCGAAGGATTGATGACGCGCAGCGCGCGATAAATATCGAACGGCGAGGCCGTGACGCGCTGCGAAAATTTTTGTGAGAGCACGACTTGAAAAATGTCACCGGCGCGAATGTATTCTTTGGCTTGCCGCACGGCGCGGCAAAAATCTGCTTCAGAGAAATTTGAAAGAAGCTCGCCGTGTGCAGGTTGGCGAGGCGTGGTAATTGGCAGAGGGTTTTGCAATGCTTGTTTGGTTTCCGCCAATCGTAGCAAGGCAGCTTCATATTGTGCGCGCAAGTTCGTGCGCTCGTCGAGAATCGCATTGGCGATGATGAGAATGCGTTGGCGCAGATGATCGAACGCGAGCACGGTATCATAAAATCCGAAACGCGCGAGCGGCGCGGAGGAGGCATTCCGTTCGGGCAATTTTTCGAGCAGGCGCACGGCGTCATAACCGAAATAGCCGACGAGTCCGCCGCAAAAGCGCGGCAATTCCGGATGCGCGACGAAACGATGGCGTTGCAGATGGTTTTGCAGATAGGCAAAGAGATTCGTGTTGCTCGTGTGCGTTGCAGAAGCGGAGGTCACCTGGACTCTTTTGCGATCGGCATGAAGCACTTCACGCGGCTTGCGCCCGAGAAAGGAATAGCGCGCGAAGCGCTCGCCGCCCTCGACCGATTCCAACAGGAAGCCGTCCTCGTGTTCGCCGCATAGTTTGATAAAAGCCGCGACCGGCGTGGAGCAGTCCGCGAGCATGGCTTCGGCCATGGGAATAACATTGCCGCGTTCAGCAAGCCGCTGAAACTCTGCAAAGGAAGGTGGTCGCATTGTTCATCCTAACAAAAAAAATCCCACCCTGTTTGACAAGGTGGGATTGGATTGTCTTATTCTCTTTCCGGTTGTAGGCCGCTCGCGCGGTCAAATTTGCATATGAAAAGAAGACGTGGCATTCCCACCTCGGATCACAATACACCAACGCCAGAGCCATGAACGAAGATTGGAGAGTGGGAAAGCGGTTTTCATTGTGACTGTAATTTTATGAATGATCGTGAAAAATTGTGGGCGCAATATAAAGCGCGAAACACGGCTTGTCAAGAAGTTTTTCGTCGCGCCTCCGCGTCGCCCGGTCACGTGCAGTGGCGCTTGGCTTTCCGAACGGTGCGGCATGACTTTCCAGCCATGCTTGCTTTTTTGTTTTGTCGCTGCGCGTTGTTGTGGGTCTTCTTCGTTTGTTTACCGAGGGGCTGGTGCACCGAGGTGGCTTAAAGCGCTGCGCAGACTTCAAAAAGCAAAAGCCGCGAGCTTGGTGAATGCGAAAATCAAACTCAAAATGAAATCTTTGTATGACCGGTTTCATTCATGATAGCGGCAGCTATTTTCTTCAGACTTCGGCATGGCACGAATCATTTGATGAGATGATATTCCGTTTGGCGCGGCAGCACCCATGAGAGTTTTCCTTCACCATCAATCGCGGCTTCTTCTTCTTGCCCCACCCAAAGCTCTTGCCCATCCCATTCGGGCACGGCAGTCGTTGCGGCAAGCTCGATCGCATGCCAGGTATTCGGCAACACCAGCACGTCGCCGCGGCCGGGCACGCCTTGCTGGCGATCCCACAATCCGATGAGCGGGCCCGCGCCGTGGCCGTGATCTCCGATGGGATGCGTGTAAACCGTGCCGTTGATTTTTTCGGCGCGCATAGCTTCCAAGGTTCGCGCCAGAATGTCGTTGCCACTGAAACCGGGGCGTAATCTTTCGAACAAAAGATCTTGCAGACGATTGGCATTTTTCAGTGCGTGTTTGATGCCGGCCGGCGGCTCCTTCTCGCCGTTGCGCAGAACGTAACCCATGTGCTGCGTGTCGGTATTGAGTCCCATTGCAGTGATGCCGAAATCAACGTGCAGCGCGTCGCCGCGTTCGATGACGACGGCTTGCTTTTCGTTGAGCAAGCTCTCGCGCGTTTTGCCTTTGCGCTGCACGGTGACGCTCGGCTGGAACCATGTGCCGTAGCCCAGGTCGTTAATTTGTTGGCGGAGCCACCACACAACGTCTTCATTTGTCGTTGTGCCGGGTTTGATGACTTCGTTGGAGAAAGCGCGCGCGATGAGGCGATGCGAGATTTGCATCATGTCGCGATACGTGGGCAACATTTCGGGCAGGCGCGTGGCAATGTAATCGAGAGGGAGAAGCTCGGCGCGCACGATGCGGCTGAGCCATTTTTCACCAAGGGTCTGTTGCAACGTTTCCCATTCACTGGCGGAGAGGCCGTCGGAAAAAGCATGCGTGCTCGAAATGTTCACAGCAATGCTTGCGGGATTGCGCTCTTCGATCAACTTGCGCAACAACGCCCATTGTGCGTTGCCCCACAACTCGCGGTTTTCAATATCGGGATCACGATAGACCGTGTACACGCCGCCCTGTGCGCCGCCGCCCAGTGCAAGACGTTCCACGCCTTCTTTTTCGCCGCGATCAAAGAAGACGAGCATCGTGCGTCTCCGCGCGGCAAAAGTCGTGGGCGCGATAAGAGAGAAGAAGGCCGGGTCTTCATTGTATTCGCGACAGATGACGAGCCACATTGTGACGCCATGCCGTCGCATGAGCTGCGGCAACACGCGCTCGACGCGGGCTTGCAGCCATTGTTGTTGAATTTCAGCTTGCTGACGGAGGGCGCCGAGGGAGGGAAGATTTTGAGTACGCGCAGATTGAGGACCAACGAAGCACACAATGAAACCAAGCACGATAATCGATTTCAACCAGCAGCGTTGGCAACGATTAAACATGTGCTTCACCTCTTGAGTTCATTCATCGCCTAATTTTCCATGTTGCTTTTCGAAAGCAATCTCAATATTTTGCCGCACACAAACAAGGAGAATTATCATGAGCGAAACAGTGCGAGGGGTTTATCGCAACGGTGTGATCGAGCCGGCTGAGCCGTTGAAGATTGCAGATGGCACCGCCGTCTACGTCACCGTGCAGCGGCAATGCAGCCGGGAAGAGTTGCTGGAATTGCTCTTGAAATTGAAAGAAAAGGGCGTGGTGGATTTTGATGTCGAAAATTGGGAAACAACTCCGCAACAGTTTGAGCCGATCAAAATCAAAGGAGGCCCGGTCTCTGACACCATTATTGAAGGTAGAGGGCCACGATAATGTGCTACATGGATAGTAGCGCTTTGGTAAAAATTTACATCCGCGAGCAGGGGAGCGAATGGACGCGGGAGGTGTACGGCAATTCGAAAGCGAATGACATTCTAATTTATGAAATCGCCGGCGCTGAAGTTCTTGCTGCTTTGCACCAGCGTTTTCGCAACAAAGACTTTTCCGAGGAGGATTTGAAAACCGCTTGTGACCTATTTCGAAATGACTTCCAAAACTTTTTTGCCCGCTTACCCATCAAGAAGCAAATCGTCGATACCGGTATGCGTCTCATTCAAAAGCATCCGCTGCGCGGCTATGACGCCATCCAGCTTGCAACCGCAGTTTCATTTTTAGAGGAATTGCGCAAATTGAATGGCGAGTCTTTGCTCTTTGTCGGCGTAGACAAGGTGCTTGACAATTCTGCAACTGCCGAAGGCCTCACTGTAATCAATCCCTCGGAATACGAATAGTAGTCTCACCACCGCGCCGCGCGCTTATTCCACAACCAACATCTTCCTCATCAACATCGCCTCACCCACGCGCAAGCGATAGAAATAAGCTCCGGCCGCAAGTTTCTTCCCCTCAAAGCGAACGGAGTGACGCCCGGCGGATACCATACCGTCTTGCAAGCGCGCCACTTCTTGGCCCATCATATTGTAAACGACGAGTTGCACCGCGCTCGCGTTTTCTAATTCATAGGCGATCGTCGTTCTCTCGCCGCGTTGCAATGAGAACGGGTTCGGATAATTTTGTTCGAGCCGGAATGAAACGATGTTTTGCGGCGGCTCGTGCACGCTCACATCCGGCGCTTCGAGCAATGTGCGCTCCCACACGCCGTTGCCGTGCGTGGCCACACGCAGCTTGCGGTTGCTTGGCGAGATCGTCAAATCCATCACTAATACGGCTGAAGGCAAACCCTCGCGCCACTCCTGCCATGAGCCGCCGCCATTCACCGAAACGTACACGCCGAGATCATTGCCGAAATAAATGTGCTCTGGAAAAAGCGGATCGACCGTGACTGCCGAAGAAGGGACGTCGGGCAAGCCCGCGCCAATGTCTATCCAAGTCCAACCCGCGTCATGCGATTTGAACAAGTGCGAGGCGCCGAAGCCGGAAAACACGACGTAGACTTTGCGCGAGTCATTGGGATCAACCGCGATGTCCATCGGATAGCGATCGGGTAAAGCGCCGGTTACGTCGTCCCATGTAAGGCCGCCGTTGATCGTGCGAAACACGTGCGCCCGTGTCGTGATCGGCGAGGTACCTGCGTACACGGTGTCGGTGTTCGTGGCGGACATTGCGAGAGAGACGAGCGGATTGTTGTCGAGTACGCGGCCGCCGTTGGTCGCAGTCCAACTGCCCGCTGCATTCGTGGATTTGTACACGCGATTCGTGCCGGCGTAGAGTGTTTGCGGATCAAACGGCGAAACAATGTACGGCGCAACAAAACTCGCGTTGTTGCGCGTGGGAATGCCACCGGCCACCCCGAACCACGAAGACTCGTGGCCGCGTTGCAGCGATTTGAAGATGTTCAATTGCTGCGCTTCGCCATACATGACGTTGTGATTCTGCTGATCAATCGCAGTCCAGCAACCATCGCCGCCGATGACGCGACGCCACGCCGCGGCGCCTTCATAAATGACCGTGGAGTTGTCCTGCAATCCGCCAATGGCAAGGTTCGAATCATTCCACGCGCAGGAAAAGCCGTTGTAGAATTGTGTGCTCGCATAGCCGCCATTCACGCCTTCGAAAGTCTCGCCGTTGTCGCGCGAACGAAACACGCCGCCGTCATTGGTGAAATAAACAATATCGGGATCGATGGGATGATACATTGCCGCATGATGATCGGCATGCGAATAATTCGGTGGGCCTTCCGGTCCGCCGATAGGCACCACGCCGAATTGCCACGCGGCCCAATTCGATTTGCGCGTGAAGGTTCTGCCGCCGTCAACCGACTTCCACAAATCAATGCCGCCGGCAATGACCGTTTCGGGATCGAACGGGTGCACGATGACGAAATGCGAATACCAGCCTTGATACTGCGCAATATCGAGGCTCGAACGCCGCTCCCACGTGTCGCCGCTGTCCGTGCTGCGATAAATGCCGAGCGAATTGAAATCGTTCGCAACGTGGGCATAGATGATGTTCGGTTCGAGCGGATGAATGTCGAGAATGGTTTTGCCGGTGTAATTTGCGGGCAAGCCGTTCGTCAACTTTTGCCAAGTCGCGCCCGCATCCTTCGAACGGTACACTGCCGCGCCCGGGCTGCCGAGATCGCCGCACGCGACGAATACGATATTCGGATCGAGCGGATTGAGATCGATGTCCATCGCCATCGGTACGTTATGCACGAGCGTCCAACTTGCCCCCGCATTCATCGATTTGTACGTGCCCTCCGTTGTGCCCGCATAGATGATGGAGGAGTTAGTCGGATTGAGCGCAAGCGCTTGTACGCCGCGTTGTTGTTCTTGCGTCCAATCGAGGCTCTTGCTCCACGTTGCGCCGCCGTCAATCGTCTTCAAAATGCCGATGCCGTAACTGCCGCGCGTGGTGCGCACGGTCACGCCGCCGAGCGAGTTTTGATAGCCGTACACTTCGCCGGTGCCGATGTAGATCACGTTCGAATCCAGCGGGTCGATTGCAATCGCACCCACGCCTAAAACCGGAAAACCGGTATCGACATACTCCCATGCTTCCACGCCCACACCGCCAGTATAGCTGCGCCACAAGCCGCCGCTCGCAGCGCCGACGTAAATCGTGTTCGGATTGAGCGGGTTGAAGGCAATTGCATTCGTGCGGCCGCCGACGTTTTTCGGGCCGAGCAATTGCCATGGCTCCGTGGCACGCAGCGCGGCATTCTTTTTTTGAAGATTGGATTTCGAATACTCGAACGCACGATAGTGACCCTGGGCGGGAATAGTCGCGTTCGGATAAGCGCGCGCGGCTGCAAAGAAATCCAATGCCTGCATTGCGCCGGAAGGAGAACGAGTTCCGCTGGTTTCGATGGGCCGGGCGAGAAAGCAAAAGCTCGCGAGGAAAAAACCGGCGAGCAACATCGCAAATGCGCGGCGGCGCTTTGGCGGGTTGGAGCGGGTCATCATAGCTTGCCTCATGAGACGATTCGCTTTTAAAAACATTGCGTCAATCCAAGTGCACCGGTGCGGACTTGCTATCTTCCAGCAACCGCGCCAACGCCTCCAATTCATTCGTGGGCAATTGGCACGCATAGTTTTCGCACACATAAGCCGTGGCTTTGTTATCCATCATCGTGAACGATGACATGATCGGCAAACTTTCAGACAGATACTTCTGTCCCTCGGCGCCGTCGGCGAGCAAAAGAATTTTGTTGGGTATGAAACGCGCGTGGATCGCAGCGAGGAGCGCTTGCGTATCGGGGGCCTCGGGTTTTCCGGCGATGATGATTTGCTTCGGCTTGTCGCGGCTGAAATCCATGGCAGCCAGCATTTGCGGCATGGCATGCGGCATTTTTTCCGTGCGGCTCGCAAACGCACGCATTGTGCTCTCTGCCAAGTCCCACCACGCCGGCCGATTCAACATTTGCGCGAGGCGCAGCAGATTCCATGCGGCAATGGCGTTGCCGGAAGGCTCGGCGCCGTCGTACTCTTCCTTCGTGCGCAAGAGTATCGTCGCATCTTCGTCGGAACTGTCGAAGAATCCCGCGGTGGGCGACTGCTCGTCGCGAAAGAGGCGCAGTTGCGTTTCGGTGAGCGCCACGGCTTGCTGCAAACACTTCACGTCAAGGCCCGCTTCATAAAGATCGAGCAAACCGAGCGTGAAGAAAGCGTAGTCATCCAGATGCGCCGGAAACTTCGCTTCGCCGTCGCGATAGCGGCGCTTGAGCGTGTGCGTGTTCGGATCGTAATTCTTCGCAATCACAAACGCGGCCGCGCGCGTGGCCGCGACCAAATACTTCGGCTCATTGAGCACTTGCGCCGCGCGCGCAAAGGCCGAAATCATCAAACCATTCCATGCGGTGATGATCTTGTCATCCAAATGCGGACGCGGCTTGCGCGAACGGGCCTCGCACAACTTCACCTTCGCAGCGCGCACCAATTCCGCAAGCTCGGCTTCGGAGCGTTTGAAGCGCTTCGCTGCCTCGGCCAGTGAGTACGCGGCGTACAACACGTTGCGATTTTCAAACTCGCCCTGTGGATCGCTGATCGTGTTGCCCGAGTCGCTCACGCCATAAAGATAATTGAACACCTCCGCGTCGTTTTCGCCCAACACTGCAACGATTTCACCACGCCGCCACATATAAAACGCACCTTCGACTTTCTCCTCCGGATGCTTGGGATCCAGCGCGCTGTCCGCATCTTCCGCAGAGTAGAAGCCACCTTCCGGATGCGTCATGTCGCGCAGCACATAGTCGAGCACCTCGCGCGCGACCTCGGCATAAAAATTCTCGCGCGTGATTTGATACGCCTCCAAATACGACCACACCAACTGCGCCTGGTCATAAAGCATCTTTTCAAAATGCGGCACGCGCCAATACGCGTCCACAGAATAACGATGAAAGCCGCCGCCAAGATGATCGTACATGCCGCCGGCCCACATGCGTTGCAGCGTGTGCAGCGTCATCTCAAGACCGCCGCGCTCTTTCGTGCGCGCATAATAACGCAGCAGAAAATTGAATACCGCAGGCCGCGGAAATTTCGGCGCGCTCCCGAAACCGCCGAGATGTGCATCATAACTTTGCTGGAAGTGTGCGTATGCTGTCCGCGCAAATGGCGCGAGCAACACCGGCCCGTCGCCGCCTCTGGCCGCCGTGTGCTCTTTGAGCGCGGCGAGAATATTATCGCCGGAAGTCAGGACTTGCTCGTGCTGTTCGCGCCAAGCTTTGCTCAACTGCTGCAGCACCTCCGGAAAGCCGGGGCGGCCATAACGCGAGTCTGGCGGAAAATAGGTGCCGCCGAAAAACGGCTTCAAATCGGGTGTGAGCCACACGGAGAGCGGCCAACCGCCGTGGCCCGTGAGCGCTTGCACAGTGGTCATATAAACTTTGTCAATGTCCGGCCGCTCTTCGCGATCGACTTTGATGCACACAAAATTTTCGTTCATGATTTGCGCGATGCTGTCATTCTCGAATGATTCGTGCTCCATCACGTGGCACCAATGGCAGGTCGAATAGCCAATCGAAAGGAAGATGGGCTTGTTCTCCTTGCGCGCTTCCGCAAACGCTTCTTCGCCCCACGGATACCATTCCACGGGATTGAAGGCGTGTTGCAAGAGATAGGGGCTCTTCTCTCGCGCAAGACGATTCGGCTTTTTCCCTTGCGCCAACTTCTGTGCAAAGATTTCGGAGAAGGCGTTCATTTTGTCCTCGGCTATTTTCTGCGCGGTTCTGTGCGCATTGGGGAGAGGCGAATACATGTGGATTTTGAATTGCGTGGCCGCGATGCCGATAATCCCGAGCACGGCGAAGAGCGCGACGACGATATGTCCGGAGGAAGATTTCATGTGGCGGAATGCGGATTGGGACTCACTGCTTGCGATATTGGCGCTGTCTTTTTTATTGAAGCCCTCGTCTTCGTTCCACTGCAACGCTAAAAGCGCAACAGCCGGGTGAATTTCAAAACGACTTCGCGATTGCGCGCCGGCAGGCCGTCGGAAAATTCTTCGCCCTCGCGGCCGCGGCTTTCATTGTACACGAAGAACAAATCGCTGCCGGGCGTGTGAATAAAATTCAGGCGCAGGTTGGTGCTCAGCTCGTTCGTTTCGCTGTTGTATTGCAGCAGGGCGTTGAGAAAGAGCCGCGTATTGAAGGCGAAATTTCCGCGCAGCTCGAACAGATCCGTGTTCAACTCGCCTTGCGGCAAATCGACCTGATTGCGGTCGTAGTTCAAGCCAAAGGACCAGTGCGCGTTTGGGCGGAAGCCGAATCCGCCGCCGTAATTGCGCAGCTCGCCGTCATAAAACTCCCTCCAAAACACGCTTCCAAAAACCGTGAGCTTGCGTTTCGCGCTGCTTTGATAATTGGCTTGCAACAAATGGTTATAGTAATCGCCTTGCGGAATGAGAATGTCTGCTCGAAAACGATAGAGCGCGTTCGGGTCTTCGAGCTCCAGGCGCTCGAAGATCCGGCCGTAACCGATATTGAAATTATCTCCGTTGGTCAATTCATTGAAGCAGGTGAGGCGATAATCCCAATCTTGCACGCGGCCGTCGATGTTGGTGAGATGCGTCAAAGTTTGAAAGATATTGCTGCGTCGCAGAAAACTGCCGTTGGGCTGCGGGCTCACGCGGAACGTCGCGAACGAGCGGCGAATATTGGAGCGCAGCACGAAGCCGACGCCGGGGTCGAAATCTTTGTCGATGGTCATGTGGGAAGCGAACCAGCCCCAATGGTCCTTGGTGAAATCCAATCCTACTTTCCACGCGGTTCTAGTTGCGCCGTCGCGCGAGTCGTGCGTTTGCGCGAAGAAGGATTGAAACACCATGGGATTGCTCAACCACAAATTCGCGTCCGCGCCGTAAGCCTGTTGCTGATTTCGGCCAAGATCGGCGCGGTTCGTAAACATCACGCCGATTTTGGAGCGCTGCGACACGTCGCGATTGACGCGCACTACGGAGAAATGCGAGCGGGGCGCGCCGCCCTTTTCATCCGTCAACATATCCAACAAGCCGAGCTCATATTTCCCCGCCTTGCCTGTAAGGCGGCCGCCGGCAATGAGGGGAACGATTTCGCCAAAGCCTTGAATGCCGATGCGGCGGCTGTAGAAAAGCTGAATCGGCGGCGGACCGAAAAAATTTTGTTCGCCGAATTGAAACGTGTTCGCGCTTTCCAAAAAGAACTCGCGCTTCTCCGGAAAGAACAGCGGAAAGCGCGTGAGATTGATTTGCTCCACGTCCGCTTCCACTTGCGCAAAGTCCGTGTTGGCCGTCAAATCCAAAGTGAGATTCGACGCCACGCCGTATTTGATATCGAGACCGGCGTCGAGTTTTTCATCTTTCCGCGGAGAAGCGGTGAGCAAATTATCGCGCAAGGTTTTTCCCAAACCATACGGCTTCACTTGCAGATTGCGGCCGGGCTTCACGTTGTGCAAGCCGAGCAGATCGCCCGCGCGCGAAACCCGCAAGAAGCCGCCGAGATTATCGCGCGACCACGAGGCCCAATTCGCCTGCTCGGTTTTGCGCTTGATGACGCGCGTAAAATTGATGCCCCAGCTTTGCTCCGGCAGCGCGTTGAATTTTAAATTCCACAAAGGAATCTTGAACTCCGCAGACCAGCCTTGCTCGTGAATCTTCGCATGCACCTCCCACACGCCATCCCAATCCAAATCCGCTTCGAACGCGCCATCAACCATTTGGCCGTCCTGCTCCGCGCCGTTGGGATTCGTCGCGAAGAAATAGGCATTGCGCTTGTCGTGATAGGTGTCGAGCAAAAACGCGAACATGTCATCGTCGTCAAGGCCGCCGTCGCGTTGCAGTTTTTGCGCTACAATTTTGTGCGGCGCGCTATCGAAACACATCACACCGACATACAGATTTTGCTCATCATAAATAACGCGCACTTCGGTTCTTTCCGTGGCCGGCTCGCCTTCGCGCGGTTGGTTTTGGCGAAAGCCGGCGGCGAATGGTGCTTCTTGCCAATACGCTTCGCGCAACAATCCGTCGATTTGAACATCGGAATTGATGCGGTGCGCACGCAGTTGCAGCGGGTTTTCGGCCTGAGCGAAGAGCGCAGAAACCGAGCACAAGAGGCAAAGCGAGGGAGCGAAGAGTCGTCGTCTCATTTGTTTCTCAAATTCGTGAACAAGCCAATGCCTTCCGCATTGTCAAAGCCGCAGGCAACGCGGAAGGCGGATATTCTTTCAGGTATGAGACGGCGTGAGCCGTGCAAACGTTGAAAAGAAGATCGCGATCGCGAAGAGCGCCGGGCCGATCCACGCGTCGGCAATGCTCATCACGCCGGGCACGACCATGAACAAAATCAAACCGAGATCGGCGAAACCGACGATGGCCAAATTCATCCAATAGCCCGCGCGATAATTTTTCCAATTCAGAAAAAGCGCGACAATAATGGCGAGCGCGCCCAGCCAGATAATGTTGAATGAGTGAAACGCGAACACTTCCGTGGTTGCTTGCAAGCCGGGGCGATCCTGCACCGCGCCAAACACCTCGCTCGCGTTGCCTGAAAGCATTTGCAGGAACGTGCTCGGTCCTTGCATCGCAGCGCTCATCATGGCCGCGCCGCCGATAATATGAATCAAGCCCCAGAGCACATAAACAACCGCGGCGATTTGGGGAGCATGCTTCATCATCTCAAGCCTCCTTTCCCGCTTGCGCTTTCAATGCACGCGCTTGCGCATGTTCAGCCATGATCGGTTGCGCCGCGTCTTCAAATTCCAATTGCGGAATTTGCCGCACTTCGACGCTGCCGCCGCGCGGAAGAAACGGACAACCGGAGGCAATGGCCGCAGCCTGCGCGGCGTCCTCCGCTTTGATGAGTAAAAATCCCGCCACCGCTTCTTTGGCTTCGGTGTACGGTCCGTCCTTCACCACGTTGCCGCGGCGAATGATCTTCGTGTCTTTGCTCTGCAAATTGCCGCTCGCGATCAATCGCCCTTCGCGAATCATGCTTGCGTTCCATTGGTCGAAATCCGCGAGGATTTTTTGAAAATCTTCCGGCGAGTACGCGGAGAAGTTGATCGTCTCGCTGCGCAACAACAGCATATAGTAATTCATGTCCACTCCTTTTCGATGAAGTCTGCTGAACGTTTGATTGAGGAAATGCGCATTCCACCCTAAAGACGGGCAGACGGCGTTTCGGGGACATCACTCCGGAATTTTTTCCAACTTTTTTTCAATGCGCTTTCGCTCAGCGCCGGTAGGCGCGGTTTGCATGGCGCTTTGCCATTCTGCCCGCGCTTCGCGTGCGCGGCCGCAAGCTTCGAGCAAGTCGGCCCATACCGCATGAAAAAGAAAAGAGCAGCCGAATTTGCCGCCCCCGCCGCGCTCCGTTTCCAACCAAGCTTCCAGCTCGCGCAACGCAGCCTCCGGGCCTTCGGCATAGCGCAACGCCACAATGCGATTCAAGCGCACTTGCTCCGTGTCTTTCACGGCGAGCAGTTGTTCATAAAGCGCGAGAATCTTTTTCCAATTCGTTGCCGCGAACGAGGAGTTGATCGCGTGCTCCGCTGCAATGCGCGCCTCAAAATGATAAACCGTCGGCTCCGCCACCTCGCGCGAGTGCTCGAGCGCAACGAGTCCCGCGTGAATAAACTCCGCGCGCCATTTGCCGCGCTCCTGTTCTTGCAAGCGCACCGCGACGCCGTTTTCATCCTCGCGCGCGGCGAAACGAGCGTATTGCAAGAGCATCAACGCCATGAGCGCATGCAACTCGCCGTGGCGAGAGACGGGCGTGAGTTGGCTCGCGAGCAAAACATCGGCGAGCCGAATCGAGGTTTCGGCGATTTCGTTCCGCAATTGCGATTCGCCGCCGCTCGCGGAGTAGCCTTCGGTAAACATCGCATAAACGACTTCGAGCACGAGCGCAAAACGCTCCGCGATGCGCTTGGGATCGAGCGCGCGCAGATTCTCGGGAGCCTCGGCGATTTTGTCTTTCGCTCGCGTGATGGTTTTCTTCACGGCCTCGTCTTCCATGCCCAATGCGCGCGCGATCTCATGCACGGAAAAACCGCACGCGGCTTTCAACGTCAAACACACTTGCGCTTTTGCACTGAGCTCAGGATTGCAGCAGAGTAAGATCATCGTGGCGAGATCATCCAGCTCGGGCGCGTGGTCGGAGTTTTCTTTTTCAGAAGGCAGAAGCGCTGCGGCGGAGCATGCGCCTTCCGCTTCCAGCGCGGTAAATTTTTGCTCTTTGATTTTCTCTTTGCGGAGAGCGTCGAGCGCGGCATTGCGCGCGACTTGATAGAGCCAGCCCGCGGGATTTTGCGGAACGCCGGATACCGGCCACGTTTCGAGCGCGCGCTGAAACGCGGTTTGAATCGCCTCTTCGAGCAGCGCAAAATGTTGCTGCCCGAAGCCGCGCACGAGCGCGCCCAGCATCTCGCCGTGCTTTTTTCTAAAAAGATGTTCGGTGAGCTGCGAGCTTGCGGAGGGCATATCGGGATCGCGCATCAAAACCGCCTCAGAAAATGTGAGAGCAAATTTCTACTAGGCCACGGCGCGGCCGCAGCATATGCGCAGCATGATCAAGCCAGGGTCAAGCTGTGGCTGAACATTATCGTTTCAATGCGAGCACACGCTCCGCATATGGCACGGCATCATACACCACAATCTCCGCGCCGCTTGAGTTGGCAATCAAACGCGAACCGTCCGGCGTGAACACGAGATTATAAATCGGATTGGTGAAGTCGGAAAAGATCGCGACGCTCGCGCCGTTCTCTGCATCCCACAAGCGCACGGTGAGATCCGCAGAGCCGGTGGCGAGGCGCGCGCCGTCGGGTGAGAATGCAAGCGTCCACACACGTTGTGCGTGGCCTCGCAATTCGCGCAGCAACGCACCGGTATTCACTTCCCAAATTTTCGCGGGGTTGTCTTCCGCTCCCGTCGCGATTTTTTTGCCATCGGGCGAAAACGCAATCGAATAGATCGTGCCTTTGTGCGCTGCAATCTCGCGCACTTTTTCAAACGACTTTGTGCTCCATAACGTGAGTTTGCCGTCATGCCCTCCGCTCGCGAGCAACTGTCCATCTGGGCTGAACGCGACGAAGTAAGTATTCGCGTCGAGCGCGAGTTTGTGTTGCAATTCGCCGCTTTCGGCATTCCATACGAAGACTGTTTTCTTTCTTGAAGCAGAAGCCACCCATTTTCCATCTGCACTAAACGCGCAACTGCTGCTTCCTCCTTGCAAGCCTGGCAACTCGCGCACGACCTCGCCGGTTTGCACGTTCCAAATCTTCACGAGCGTATCCCAATTGCACGCGACGAGGCGAGTGCCATCGGGACTAAACGCTGCGGCATTGATGACGGCTTTATTCAAACCCGAAAAATTTTTGTGCAATGCTCCGGTGCGCGCATTCCAAATGCTGATCGTGGCTTCCGGGCCGCTCGTTGCGAGCAATGCGCCGTCGCGGCTCAATGGGAACGCATAAATTTCTTTGGAGCGGCCACGTTGATCGGAAAACTCACCGCCATAACTTGCGCTCCACATGCGAATCGAATTATCCAACGAAGCCGTGACGAAGCGCTCGCTGTGTTGATCAAAAGCGAGCGAGTTGATTTTGTTTTCGTGCCCATAAACTTTTTTGAGCAGCTTGCCGTTCTCGCCGTCCCACATCATGATCGTGGCCTCCGCGCCGCCGGTGTAAATGCGCTTGCCGTCATTGCTGAAGCCGATCGCGAACACCGGCTGCTGATGCCCGCGCAGCTCGTAACGCAAACCGCCGGTCTGCACTTCCCAAACGCGCGGCGTGCCGTTCTTTGTGGCCGCGGCGATCAATTTGCTATCAGGGCTGAATGCAATATCATCAACCGCAGAGTACGCAGGCACGTCGTCGAAGCTGAAAACTTTTGGGGAAGTTTTATCCTCGAGATTCCACACGCCGACGTGCTGTTCCCACGAACCCACCGCGAGCAGTTTGCCATTGGGGCTGAAGCGCACGTCAACGAGTGGATGTGTGTCGTAGTTCGTGCGCCAAGTTTCTGTGCGGGTTGCCATGTCCCACAATGAAACCAAACCCAGCACGCCCTTGCCTTTTTCCAAATACCATGAGCAGAACGCGAGAGTTTTGCCATCGGGGCTGACGTCGATATCCGCCAAACCATTGCCGCCGCTCTGGGCTTGCCATTCAACTTCACCGCGCGCAAAATTCCACACGCGGATGGTGGTATCGCGCGAACACGACACGACGCGCGCACCATCGGGTGTGAACTTCGCGGCATAAACGGTATTGCGATGGCCATTGAGCCGCTTCATCTCTTGCAAAGTCTTTGCGTCGAAAATGCGAATGCTATTGTCATGCATCGCCGCAATCAGCATTTTGCCGTCGGGGCTGAAATGCACTTCATCCGCGATAGTTTCTGGCAGCGCGATTTTGCCAAGACTATTGTCGCTGCGCGCATTGAGGTAGCGCCATTCCCAATTACGCGATTTCTCCGGCGCGGCCGCGAGCCAGCGTTTCGCTTCGCTCGCTTCATTCAAGCGCAGCGACGCATTTGCCGCGGCAATGTGCGCGAGGTAAGATTGATATTCGGGAGAAAGAGAGGGGGATTGCGCAAGGGCAGAGGTTATGAGTTGAAGAAAGAACAAGGCGGAAAGCACAGCCAAGAATATGCGTTTCACGGGAGCGGGTTCCTTTGCGTTAATAAAGAACGAATCATTTCATGCAGCATCGTCATTCCGTAGGGCGCCTTTTAAGCACCGGCACAAAATCATGACCGAAATTCTCCTTGCGCTGAAAAGGATTACCACGAAAATGCGTAGTCCAGGCCCCTTGTGGGGCACTAAAAATGTTGAACGTTCATCGGCCCACAAGCGGCCGGGACTACGAAATATCGCCTAAGGAAACGGCATTGGGGCAGGACTACATTTTCATCATGCTCGGGTGCCGCCGCCACGGCATAGCAATTCCTTCGGAATGGCGAGAGAGAAAAGTGATGAGCGTGTTTACAACTTCTCCCCGGTCTTCAGATAATGATTGATCGCTTCTTCCCAATCTTTCAAATCGTTCGCATACATCGCAGCCAGCGCTTTTTCATTGAGAGCATTGCCTTGCTCGCTCAAACCGGTGTAAGTGTAAGTGATCTCCGCCTGCGTGGTTTGCGGCGTTGTCTCCTCACATTGCACGGCAATCGTCCACAGCCGCTCCGGCGTGAACACGGTATATTCAACGAAAGCACGCTCCGGCGCGTACTTTGAAAGGATCCACGTATACGGCGGCTCTTTTTCGAAACGCGGCGGCGTGCGGAAGATCATGTGCTCTGCAATCTCCTCGGCGTTCAAATACACAATCTCCGGATCCCAACCTTGCACCCAAAGCCTTTCTTTGATTGGGCCGAACAAGGGGAAAACGGTTTTGAGCGAGCTGTTCAGTTTGAGGCGGCGCGTTTGCGAAATGCGCCGCGCGACAAAGTTTGCTGTTGCCATTTTTCCTTCTCTTAAAAAAGATGCCGCGCGTCTCTGCGATTGGCTTATTTCAAATAGCTTGGGCGCCGAGCACTAGAAAAGATTTTTCCAGAATGACAAATCGAGGCGTGTAGCGCTACTAGGTAATGACGCCAAGTTCATTCGCCGCAATTTTCATAATACACGTCGCGCAGACCAGTAGGCTGGCACTCCGCGCGCAGCAAGCGCTCGATGCGCCGCACGCGCTTCACGTTCGCATCCGGATGAGCCGCGAGGCTCAAATCATTCGGCGCAATGAGCATGGCTACCAGCGCAATGTATTCTTCACGCGTCAATTCAGCAAACTCTTTGTTGAAATACGTGCGCGCCGCGGCGGCAAAGCCATGCACCGGCTTGCCCTCATGATTTCCAAAATAAGCCGTGTTGATAAAAAGATCG
Source organism: bacterium (assembly GCA_037444905.1). Classification (GTDB taxonomy): domain Bacteria; phylum Zhuqueibacterota; class Zhuqueibacteria; order Zhuqueibacterales; family Zhuqueibacteraceae; genus JABWAN01. The sequence goes on from JBBILN010000063.1 coordinate 51,042, forward strand.
AGTTGCTGCCATTTATCCACGCGCTGATCCAGCGCGAGCGCGAGCAAAGATTGTTTGAGCTTTGCCAGACCCGGGCGAAACTCTTCGAAGTACAAATCCTTGGCAAGCGCTTGCGTGATCGTGGTGAGACCCGCGCCGGGCGTGCTCAAGTCAACGCCGTTGTGCGAAAAGAAATTCGGATCTTCCACCGTGAGGAGAATATGCAAATGCTCCGCGGAAAGCTGATCGGCCGCGAGCGCCATCTGCGCGCTGGCCGTTCGCGCTGCCACCAGCTTCGGCGTTTGCACGTAGCCGATGATCATCACGACGGCATAATAGGCGATGATGATCCCAAGCAGGCCGAGCAGGAGTTTTGTGAGGCGGCGGGCTGTCACTTTGGGTCTCATGTTTCTGCCATTCAGAAGGAATTTTTTAGCGCTGCGTTGCTGCTCATCACAAAGCGTTCCGTTTGGGACAAAGCTTACGTAATGTGCGACTCTTTTGAGGCGTTATACTGTGACCAGGCCGTCGAGAT
>JBBILN010000064.1:0-46205 GCA_037444905.1 bacterium
GACTTTCACAAAACCGCCTTTATGGGTTTTGTGTGACCATTGCCCCATCAATCCAACAATCCAACAATCCAACAATCCAACAATCCAACAATCCAACAATCCATCAATCCAACAATCCATCAATCCACCAATCCACAACTCCAACACTCCAACAAGCGAGCGCCTCATCCGCTAAAATAAATCCAAATCATTCCCACGAGCGCGATGAGCAACAGACTCAGCATGAAATCTTTGCGCCGCCATTTCGGCTCGGAAGCGGGCAAGCTCGAAGGCAAGTGCTCCGCGGTTGCATACGTGAGTCCCGCGAGTTTGGCATGGGCAGGCGCGGGCGCGGTGAAACTCACGAGCACGAGCACGGCCGTGCAAACCACAAACAGAAACAACGCGAAGTGGAGGAAGTTGATGTCCGCAAATGTGTACATCAAACCCGAAAGCGCGCTTTTGTTTAATTCCGCAACGAGACGGCCCATGCCGAGCACAAAGCCCGTGAGCAAAGCGGCCATCGCGCCGCGCGCATTGACGCGCTTCCACGCAATGCCGATGAGAAACACCGCGGCAATCGGCGGCGAGATGTAGGCTTGCACGCTTTGCAAGTATTGATACAACTGGCCGGAGATGAGCTTCATCGTGGGAATCCACAACAAACCGAAGCCCACGAGGATGATCGTCGAAACTTGGCCGACCCACACGAGTTGCTTCTCGCTCGCTTGCGGTTTTAATTTTTTATAGATGTCCCACGTGATGAGCGTCGAGCACGAATTGAACACGGAAGAGAGTGAGCTCATCAACGCGGCAAGCAAACCCGCGACGACCACGCCGCGCAAGCCGCTCGGCAGAAGCGCACCGACGAGTGTGGGCAATGCTTTGTCGGGTTGATCCAATTGCAACATGCCTTTTTGCGCAAGCGCCGCGGCAATAACGCCGGGAATGACGAAGAGGAAGAGCGGCAGGAGTTTGAGAAATCCGCCGAAGATGGTGCCGCGACGCGCATGATCTTGATTGGTCGCCGCGAGCACGCGCTGCACGATGAATTGATCGGTACACCAATACCACACGCCGAGGATCGGCGCGCCGAGCAGAATGCCGGTCCACGGAAAATTCGGATCGGTCATGGGCAACCACATGTCGAAGAAACTGCTGCTCACGCTTGCTTGCAGTTCGCCCCAGCCGCCGAGCTTTGCAAGGCCGGCGAACGTCACGATCAGCGCACCGCCCACGAGCACGAACATCTGCATCATGTCGGTATAAAGCACGGCGCGCAAACCGCCGAACACGGTGTAGATGCCGGTGGCGATGACGACGACGAGCGCGCCCGTCCAAAAGTTGATGCCCATCAAAGCTTCGAACACGAGACCGCCCGCGGCAATGGTCACGGAAATTTTGGTGAGCACGTAGCTGATGATCGAAACCACGGCGAGATACCAGCGCGCGCCCGTGGAGTAACGGCGCTCCAAAAATTCCGGCATGGTGAAGACGCCGCTGCGCAAATAAAACGGCACGAACACCCAGCCGAGCACGAGCAGCACGAGGCACGCGAGCACTTCGAATTGCCCGACCGCCACGCCGCTCGCCGCGCCCGTGCCCGCAAGGCCCACGAGATGCTCCGCGCCGATGTTCGAGGCAAAGAGCGAGGCGCCGATGATGAACCAACCGGTGTTGCGGCCGGCAAGAAAATACTCCGCAGAACTTTCGCGCGTTTTCGTGCCGCGGCCCGTGGTGCGATAGGCCACGAGGAACACGACGATGAAATACAGCGCCACCACAAACCAATCGAGACCGCTGAAGTGTGACACGTTGCTCCTCCTCCGTTTAGTGGGACAGCCGAAGTTGCACAACGAGACGATTAGAATTGCTGAAAAATCAACGCACATGATCTTTCACCATTCACCATTGACCATTCACCATTCACCATTCGCCATTCGCCATTCACCACTCGCCATTCACCATTCGCCATTCACCATTCGCCATTGATCAGTGCTAATTCTCAATTGTCATGAATTCGCGTTTGCCGTGCGAATACTGGAACTGATAATCTTCGTCAGTTCCATACACTCCTGCATCACCGGCTGCACGGCTTCCGGCTTCAGCAATTCACTCCGCTTGATCATTTCCAGCCAGTTGCCGGATTCGTTCAGTTCCTTCAGCACGATTCCCAATTTGTGAATGAAATCCTTGCGGCTTTCCGCGCCGCGCGCTTCGCCATAATTCGGTGCAGGCGAAGTGCCGCAACGCAATAACTGGCCGGCAATATGATTTCCCGCTTTTGTTTTTGGCAAGGCGGAAGACAGCTTGATAATCGCAACCGCGAAATTGATCAAGCGATTTTGAATATCGTCTCCTTTGGCCATTTTCGTTTCTCCTTGAATGGTGAGTGACGAGTGGTGAATGGTCAATCGGCAATTCATCATTGCCCATTGCTCATTGACCATTGCCCATTGACCATTGCCCATTCACCATTGACCATTCACCATTGACCGGCGATTGATGAATTGCGAATGGTGAATGGTGAATCGTCAATTGTCGATTGACTATTGAACATTCACCTTCACGCTTCCTCCAATTCATCTCATCAACAACATCTTAATCTCTTTCTGAAATCGCGTCGTGCGCAAGCGCGCGATATACACGCCGCTGCTCAATGCGCTGCCGTCAAAATGGAGCGCGTATTGTCCCGCGCTCTGTTGCTTATCCACGAGCGTCGCGATCTTCTTTCCGGCGAGATCATAAATTTCCAAAGTCACAGAGTCGGCTTGCGGCAAGTCATAGTGCAGCGTCGTCGCGGGATTGAACGGATTGGGAAAGTTTTGATGGAGCGCAAAACTCTTCGGCGCAAATTCATCATTGCGCTCTTCCACACTCACGCTGCGGTCGCGATACACGCGCACATAATCCACTTCCATGCGCTGCGGGAAAGTGGTCGTCGCATCCGGGTTGCCCGGCCAATTGCCGCCGACCGCGACATTGAGCAAAAGATGAAAGCGTTGATTGAACGGCGCGGGAAACGGGCCGCCCCTCGACCACCATTGCGTGCGCGTTTGAAAATGCACGTTGTCGATATACCAACGCATTTCGCCGGGCTGCCATTCGAGGCGAAACACATGAAAGTCGTCGGAAAAATTTCCCGCAGGCAAAGTATAAGAACCGGTGGTGGAAGTATTATTGGGCGAAGCGCCGCCAAAATGCAAAGTGCCATGCACGCGATTCGGCTCGTGGCCGACCAGCTCCATGATATCGATCTCGCCGCTCGCAGCCCAACCGCCGTACACGTTATCCGTGGACAGCATCCAAATCGCCGGCCAAATGCCTTTGCCGAACGGCAGCTTCGCGCGAATTTCAAAACGGCCGTAGGTCCAATCGCCCTTCATGATCGTGCGCATGCGCGCGGAAGTATAACTCTTCCCTGCGAACGCTTCTTTCTTCGCGGTGATGATGAGCTTTCCGTTTTCAATCGTCGCGTTCTCGCGGCGATAATATTCCAGCTCGTTGTTGCCCCAACCGGGAATGCCGTAGGCCGAGCCGTCGCCGATTTGAAAATCCCACTTGTCGACGTCGATGCCCGCGGCGTCAAACTCGTCGGACCAAATGAGATCCCAAGTTTGGGCGTGCAGGCTCGTAGCCAAACATGCGCAGAACACGAGGCCTAAACTTGCGCTGCGGCGAGCGCTCTTTTTTGTGCGAGCAGTGATCACGAACAGCTCTTGAAGTTCATTGTTCAGGTTAGCTGCGACCGCGACTGATCACGATTTCATCACAGCACGTTACTCAAACTGCGCGGGGTTCAATTGCACCTGCGTTATCGGAATCGTCTCCGCCTCATGGCGTATGCGCGCCTCTTCCGTGCGCGGCACAATCTCAACCGCGCGCGAGGTGGTTTCCTCGAAAGCCCCGATCTTTTTGAGATACTGCGGAATGGAGACGTTATAGTAGCCGAGCAGGATCTCACGATCGCACCAATGACTATAAGCCAGCGCGCGCAGAAACGCGGCCACGGCAAAGAGCCCGGCCACGACGAGGTAAACCACGTGCTCATCCCAAATCGTGCCGCGCATCAACACGCTGCGCACCAGCACGAACGACAACACAAAAAAGCCGAAAGACAAATAGCGATACATGATGTGAATCGCGAGATAGGAATCCGCCATGAGCGAAATGGCCGGGCTGTGCTCGCGCAAAAAAGGTTTGATGCGATGCAAATCCCAATCGGGTTTGGAGCCGCCGTATTGCCGCTTGACCATATAAGCCAAGCGCTCTTCAAACTTCGCAGCCAAAAACTGCTCCGCGCTCATCTTACTCGCGGCCGCCGCCACTCCGTCTAACAGCGCATGCCGTATGCCTCCCAGCTTGCGTTTGATCATAAAACGAAAAACGCGATAAACGGTTTTAAAGAACGCCCACGTGAAGCCCGAAATCGAACCGCCGATCATGTAGCTGATGATGATCACCAAAAACACCATGATCAACGAAGAATTCTGCAAGATTTTTTCCAGCAACAACTTGATGTCGAAGAGGGGGAAATACCACACGTGCAGCGACAACAACAACGGCAGCCCCGAGATGAAACCGGAAAACAACTCGTACGGCCCGATTGAGATCTTGAACTGGTCCATCTGCTCCTCCGGGTTGTGAAGAAAAGGGACGGAAACAGCACCGTGCTTTAAACCTGCTTGCGTGCTCGAAGCAATAATCCTCGGCTAGCCTTTTTTGTTCCGTCGCTGCTCCCCCGAGGTGTCATCGTTGCTTGTTTACCTGACTTTTATTTTTTCAGGCCGGCTGACTTCAAAGCGACGGCATCGCGCCACCTCGACGATATTTTCAAGACACCCGCGTTACAATCACCGAGAAAATCGCCCCGCCGCCATTAACCCTGCGCCTCGCTCCACGCCGCTTCACTTCAAACCGAGCGCCGCAACATATCCCGCATTCACGCGCGTGCGATCAAAGCGCACGCTCTCCAACAACGCCGCGAGCGCGGCGCGGCTGTGCTCAATGGGTGGGCGATGCTGTTTGATTTTTTCGGGATCAAGGTTGCGCACTTTTTCATATGCGACGATTTCATCCCAATAGGGCGGCTGCTCGAATGAACGAATACAACTCGTCGCATCCATTTTTTTATAAGGCCAAAAGCACCAGCCGATATCGTGCGTTTCGAGCAACGTGCGAAAGGTGTTGATCCACTCGTCCGTGTTCTCGCCCGATTCGCCGAGCCAAAGCGGGACGTTGTGCTTCGCGCTGTAATCGAGATACTCTTGAATTTGAGATTGCTCCGGCGGCGTCCAATACTTGTGAAAAGTATAAACGAGATTTTTGTCGAACGGAGCGCCGAAGACTTTGAAATTCGAGTTCCACTGCGCGCCGCCGAGGAAGATGATGTGTTGTGGATCAATCGCGCGAATCGCCGTCACGAGGCGCTTATAAAGCGGCTCCAATTGCGGGTTGAAGCGGTCATAGCCCTCGAAGTGCGGAATGGGTTCATTGAGCAAATCATAGCCGAGCACCGTGCTCTCGTTGCGATAGCGCGTCGCAAGCTTCTGCCACACTTCCACCAAACGATCCTGGCACTCCGTGCTCTCGAACAGCCACGGATGCCCGACGCTGTCGTCGATGTTGGTTCCGGTTTGGCCGCACGGCGCGGCATGCATGTCAAGAATGACGTAGAGGCCTTCGGCTTTGCTCCATGCGATGGCGCTGTCCAGCAATGCAAAACCTTCTTCGAGCCACACGTGCGGATAATCTTCCGGCGTGAGCAGTTTGTAATTGAACGGCAGACGCAGCGAGTTCAAGCCGATTTGTTTGAGGTAACGAATATCCGCGGCCGTGATGTAGTTCGCGCGAAATTTTTTCCAAAAAGCATTCGCCTCCGCCGGACCGACCAGTTCTTTGACGAGTTGCTCGATTTGCCAGGGCGCGGTCGCGACTTCAAACTTGAACATGTAGCCTTCGGGCATGAGCCAGTTGCCGAGGTTGATGCCGCGCAGCAGAATCGGCTCGCCTGCGGGCGTGAGAATTTGTTTGCCCTCGACGCGCGCAAAGCGAGGCTGCGGCGCGTTATTGCAACTGCTCACGCTCATTATAACAATGAGCAAAGGCGCTCGCATGAGGAGATCAAGCGCTGCGCGGGTGCATGCAACAATTCCCCCCTGAAGGGGGGTGTTCTTGATAGCGAAGACGGATTTTAGATTCATGAGCCTTTTGCTTTTTCCAGTCTGCGAAGCGCTGTAAGTCGGCTCGCTTGAAAAGACAAGGTCAGATAATCAAGCAAAGATGAAACGGAAGTGGAGCAGCGACAAAACAAAAAGCTTTCCGCCGAGAGGCACTGAAGCCGCCGAGTTTCACCGAAAAAAGCTTTTCTTCGGCGACACTCGGTGACTTCGGCGAAGTTCGGCGGATGAGCTTTGCGTTAAAACGGCGTTCTCATGCTCTCTCGTGGAAACGAGAAAACGAATTCGCGTCGCGCTTCCTCATTCACTGTCATCCTGCAAGGACCTTCCCTGGTGCTCGGCACAAATCTTGTGGATGAACTGAATACCGAGCACGAGGGAAGGTTCTTAACGGAATGACAGAGAAAAAAATGCTCGACTATTCCGACGGCCTCATCTCGCCTTTGCTGCTTCTGCGCAGATGTTGTTCGAACCAACCGAGCAAGCGATTGCCGATGTCCAAAATAAATTTCGGCTCCTGCGGCCCGTGGGGCGTGCGCGGATACACGACCATTTGCACGGGACAGTTTTGTTGTTTGAGCGCGTTGTAAAACTCCTGCCCTTGCGAAAGCGGCACGCGCAAATCTTTTTCGCCGTGCAAGATCAACGTCGGCGTTGACACGCCTTTGACGTTGAACATCGCGGAATGCTTTTGATACGCAGCCATGTTGTCCCACGGCTGGCCGTTGAAATAATCGGGGAGAAAAGCGGGAATATCCGCGGTGCCGACGAAGCTCATCAAATTGGTCACGCCCGCGCCGACCGATGCGGCTTTGAAGCGCTTCGTGCGCGTGATGATAAACGAAGTCATGTAGCCGCCGTAGCTCCAGCCGCACACGACGAGACTATCGGGATGCACGAGGCCTTTGGCAATGAGCGCATCGACGCCGGTCATGTCATCGTCATAATCGCCGAAGCCCCAATCATTGATATTCGCGCGACGAAACTCCGCGCCATAGCCGCTGCTGCCGCGCGGATTGGGACGGAGCACGACATAATCTGCGGCGGCGAAGGCTTGCAAAGGATAAATGCCCGAGGCCGCAGTGAATGATTGCGTGAACACGCCCGCAGGCCCGCCGTGAATGTTGAGCACGAGCGGATATTTTCTTCCGCTCTGATAGTTCGCGGGATACGTGACGAGGCCTTCGATCTCTTTGCCGTCGGTCGATTTCCACGTGACAACCTCGGTGCGGCCCATGGGCAAGTTGGGGAGATGGCGATTAACGTTGGTGAGTTTGAGCGGCGCGTATTTCATCGTCGCGGAGACAAAAACTTGCGGCGCTTGCTCCGAGGTTTGATGAATCACTGCGAAGTGCTTCGTGTCTTTGGAGAACGATGCCGCGCCAAAACTTCCCGCGCCGGTGGTGAGCGTCCGCGATTTGCCGTCGCTGACATTCATCGCAAACACGCGCGGCGCTGTGCGCTCGGTCTCGCCATAAAAAATCTCTTTGCTATCCGCGGACCACGCGATGAGATTGGCTTGATCATCATGCGTCGCGCCGACTTTCCGCGCTGCGCCGCCTGTGCGCGGCATCACGTAAATATCGTTGCGTCTGGCCCAGCGCGTGTCGCCGCCGTCGTGTGAAAACGCGAGCCATTGTCCGTCGGGCGAATAAAGCGGGTTGTTCGCCACGGTTTTGTTGAAGAGCGCTTGCACCGCGCCGCTGTCGCTCGCAACCAACGCAAGCGTGCTCGTCACCCAATCCTCCACGCGCGGCGTGGCTTGATGGCCGAATGCAAGCTCTTTCGCGTCAGGCGACCAGTCAAAACTCGTGATGTGAAAATTGCCGCGCGTCAAACGCTTCACCGCGCGCTCGCCTTTTTCATTCTTCATCACGGGCACGACGTAGAGATGCGCGAATTTGAAATTCTCATCGACGATGGTCATGTCGCGCTTCTCTTTGTTGTTCTTCTCCTCTTGTTCGGAAAGAGGGCCGTTCATCGTGAACGCGATGCGCTTGCCGTCCGGCGACCATGCGAAGTTATTCACGCCGCTCTTCACGTCCGTGAGTTTTTCCGCCTCGCCACCTTGCGCGCGAATGAGCCAGAGATTGGTTTTCTCGCCGCCGCGTGAAGAAAAAAACGCGAGCCATTGCCCGTCGGGCGACCACTGCGGATTGATGCAGGACTTCTCGCCTTGCGTGAATTGGAAATCAACTTTGCCGTCCGCGCTCGCGAGAAAAATGTGCGTGCGAAACTCGCTCTTCTCGCCTTCGAGCAACGGCTCGGAAACCGTGTACGCAACCCACTTGCCGTCCGGCGAAATCGCGGCGTTGGTGAGACGATGATATTTGATCATCACCTCGGGCGTCCATTTCGTGGGTGCGTTACTCGTGTTAGAATTTTGCGCGAAGAGGGCGCTGCAAGATAAAACGAGCGCGGCGGCGCAAAGCCGTTTGATGCGAGTCGAAAACATGATGCTCCTCCTTCATTTCATAAAACGCTTATCTGTTGAAGTAGCCGCCTCTCACTAAATGTCATTCTGGAAGAACCTTCCCTCGCACTCGGCACATCACTCGAGACGGACTGTGTCTCGAGCACTAGGGAAGGTTCTTACAGAATGACAGCCAGGAGTTTGGCGCACGTGAAAGTTATCATTCCATTACAATCGCTCCGCGCTGCCTTTGAGTTTCGGCGCAACGTTGAGGTTATGAAAGATGAATGAGAAAATATCCGCGGTCGATTCAATCGCCTTCGCCGTGCTGCTCGCGCCGTGGCCGGATTTGGTTTCGACGCGAATGAGCACGGGATTATCGCCCGCGTGTTTCTCTTGCAAGGTCGCGGCATATTTGAACGAATGCGCCGGCACCACGCGATCATCGTGATCCGCGGTCGTAATCAACGTCGCGGGATACTTCACACCTTCGCGCAGATTGTGAATCGGCGAATAGGCGTGCAGCGCTTTGAACTCCGCCTCATTATCGCTCGAACCGTAATCCGCGATCCAATTCCAACCGATGGTGAATTTGTGGAAGCGCAGCATGTCCATCACGCCGACTTGCGGGATTGCGACTTTGAACAACTCAGGACGTTGGTTCATCACCGCGCCCACGAGCAGGCCGCCGTTCGAGCCGCCTTGCAGCGCGAGCTTTTCGCGCGAGGTATACTTGTTCGCGATGAGCCATTCCGCCGCGGCGATGAAATCATCAAACACGTTTTGCTTCTTCAGCTTCGTGCCGGCCTCATGCCACTTCTCGCCATATTCGCCGCCGCCGCGAATATTGGCCGAGGCATAAACAAAACCCTGCTCGAGCAACGCGAGGCGCAGCGAACTGAAACTCGGCGAAGTGGTGATATTGAATCCGCCATAGCCATAAAGCAGCGTGGGATTCGCGCCGTTCTTTTTCAAGCCTTTTTTATAAACCAAAAACATGGGCACGCGCGTGCCGTCTTTGCTGTTATAAAAAACCTGCTCGGTCACGTAATCCGCGGGATTGAAGCTCGGAATTTCCGGCGCGCGAAAAAGCGTGCTCTTCTTCGTGGCTATGTCATAGCGGAAAATCGTGGGCGCATAATTGAACGAAGTGAAAGTGTAGAACACAAACTTGTCGTCGCGCTCGCCGCCGAAGCCGCCCGCGGAACCGAGCCCGGGCAGCGCGATTTCATTTTCCAATTTGCCCTCGAGGCTGTACACATACGCGCGCGTCGCCACGTCTTTCAAATACGTCGCGAAGAGTTTCCCGCCCGCCACGCTCACGCCTTGCAACGGCTCCGGTTTCTCCGGCAAAATCTCTTTCCAATTTTTCTCGTCGGGATTTTTCGGATCGATCAACACCACTTTGCCGTTCGGCGCGTTGCGGTCGGTGCGCACGAGAAGTTTATCGCCGACGTTTTCAATCACGCCGTAGCTGTCTTCGCCGATGCTGTCAATGATGGCCGTGAAAGTCGTTTCGCCCTTGGAGAGATCGCGAAAGAAGAGCGCGTTGCCCTTCTTGCCTTTGCCGCGTTCGGAGTACGAAAGAATCGCGAAGCGCTCATCTTCCGTCGTGCCGACGAAGTGAAAACGTTGCGGGTGCGAAGGATCTTCATAAACCAAAACATCGGCGGATTGCGGCGTGCCGACTTTGTGATAATAAACTTTGTGATCTTCATTCTTCGAAGAAAGCTCTTCGCCTTTTGCGGGCGCGTTGTAGCGGCTGTAATAGAAGCCCTCGCCTTGCCAAGAAAGCCCCGAGACTTTGATCCACTTGAGCGTGTCGGGCTGCGTTTTGCGCGTGGCCATGTCCATTACGCAGTACTCCTGCCAATCCGAGCCGCTGCGCGAGATGCCATACGCCGCGTACTTGCCGTCTTTCGAAAGCGCGAACGCGCCGAGGCGGGTCGTGCCGTCAGCAGAAAATGTGTTGGGATCGAGCAAAACTTCGGGCGTGCCTTCGAGGCCTTTTTGCACATAGAGCACGCTTTGGTTTTGCAAACCGTCGTTTTTGAAAAAGAAAAACAGCTCGCCTTTGCGAAACGGCGCGGAGTATTTGGGATAGTTATAAAGTTCTTCGAGCCGCGCCTTCACTTGCGCGCGATAGGGAATGTTTTCGAGATAGCCGAACGTGACTTCGTTCTGCGCCTTCACCCACTCCGCGGTCTCCGCGGAGTTGTCGTCTTCGAGCCAGCGATACGGATCGGCGACGTTTACGCCGAAATACGTGTCAACATGCTCGACTTTTTTGGTGACGGGATATTGGAGCTTTTGCCCATGGAGCGGGAGAAAGAGAAGCAGAAGAGCGGCGATGAAGCACAGAGCTTTGAAGCGTTTCATTCGAGTGCTCCTGTTTAATTGTAGGTATCAAACTGGATGAATTTCCTCAACGCATTCCCATCTTAGGCGTGTCAGGAGGAATCTTTTCTAGTGAAACCAACAGTTTTAAGCTTTATAGATAGGTGCAGTAGTTGCCTTTGATCATGCTGGCTCCTGCTTTTCATTGTTGAAGAAGCATTTCCAATACGAGTGCAGTGGCGGCACTTAAAAAGATTCCTCCTGAATGACAACGTTAGAGGGTGTTCTTCTTCGCCAACAATCCACAACTCCATCAATCCAAACTTCCTACCTCGCACACCACGCGAAATCCGACATCATTACAATCCGAATACCACCACAAACTTTTGGGAATTTGCGGATCGGTCATAAGCCACGCCTCGGTGCGCGTGTAATCACGATCGGCGAGGCGAATTTGCGCAGCCTCGCTTTTATATGAGCCGCCGCGAATCACGCGCTCCGTCCCTCCGTTCGGGCCGGTGGGATTCATGATCACGCCGTTGCTTGCATAATTTGCATAAGCATTCGGGTCATACCAATCCGCGCAGAACTCGCGCACGTTGCCGAGCATGTTGATCAAACCAAAAGGATTGGTTTGCACTGCGGAGGGCGGATGCGTTTTGCTCAAACTAGTCGCGGCATATTTCACGTAAGGAGCGATGCGGCTGGTATCAACTCCGAAGAGCCGATTGCGTAACCGATCGCGAGCATAATCACTCGGACTGCCTTCAAAGAAGTATGCCGAGCTCACGCCGCCGCGTGCGGCATACTCCCACTCCGCCTCGGTGGGCAAACGATACTTCTTGCCGGTCTTGCGCGAAAGCCATTCGCAGTACTTCTGCGCGGCGTAATGCGTCATCGTAATCGCGGGACGCTGCCCGCGGCCCCAGCCTTGATCGGGATTGCCATACGCAGGCGTCGGGCCGGTGATGCCGTCGATTTGCGAAACGCCGTTCGTCCTCTTTTGATCTTCCGTTCTGCCTTCGCCACGTGTTTCAGAATAATAGGCATCGTATTCTGCCCAGCTCACTTCCGCCTTGCCTATCCAAAACGCGCTGAGCCGCACTTCGCGCTGCGGCCCTTCATCGCTTTGACGATATGGCTCCGTTTCCGGGCTGCCGATTGTAAACGTGCCCGCCGGAATCGCAATCATCTCGAAGCTCACGGAGGTGTTGGGAATCGTTTCCACAAAACTCGCAAACGAATCGACGCGCGCGGGCGCCGTGAAGATGACACGTTTTCTATCCGTGGAAACTTCCGTCACTTCTTTAGCCGTCGGATGAAAGTGCCCGGTTTCAAGATGGCAGTTGAGGCAATGGAGCTCGCCGGCTTTGCGTTCATAGTGCAAGTGCGCATCCTGCCCTTTCTTCGAAAGCTCGCGCGGATAAAGGTTTTGATGGCAACCCTTGCATGAAGCCTCATACACATGCAGCACGGCATGCTCGCGCCGCGATTTTTCTTCCCAATTGATCTTCTCGGTATCTTTAAAGAGCACGCCGTAGACATCGCGCGTGCCGGTCGTGATTTTCGCCCACACATAATCCATGCCGCCCGGCGGCAAATGGCATTGCACGCAGCCAACAGCCACGCCGCTTTTGTTGTCGTAGTGCGCGCCCTGCTTCCACGAAATCGTCGCTTGCGGATGCACATGGCAGGATTCGCAAAAGGAATTTGTAGAAGTGTAATCGAAAGAGATCTTCGCAAGAACGAACACGGCAATGCCGCTTGTGAAAACAATGAGGAAGGAAAATTTCAGCCAAAGTCTGCGAAGAGGCGCGAGCAGTTTCAAGTGTGATCGACCTGCGTTTATTTTTATCCAGCACGACGCCTCAAATTGTCATTCCGCAGGAATCTTTTCTACTGCTGGAATAAATGCTCATTTGAGATTAGTACCGAGCACGAGGGAAGATCCTTGCAGAATGACATTTTGAGGATGGGCTTCTTCAACACGCCACAACTCCATCACTCTATCAATCCAAGTTACTCAAAACGTATCCGATTGCATATACGCTTCAATCACCGCCAACTCGCCTTCTTTGCCGGGCTTGCTGTTGCCGTGTTCCATGCCCACCACGCCGGTGAAGCCTTTCGAGTGAATGTGCTTGAACACGTTTCTAAAATTCACTTCGCCGGTCGTCGGCTCTTTGCGTCCGGGGTTGTCGCCGACTTGGAAGTACGCAATCTCGCTCCATGCCAGGTCGATATTTGGAATGAGGTTGCCTTCGGTGATTTGTTGGTGATAAAGATCGTCGAGAATTTTGCAGGAGGGACTGCTGACCGCGCGGCAGATTTGAAACGCTTGCGGCACTTTGGTGAGAAAGAGTCCGGGATGATCGCGCCACGCATTGAGCGGCTCCAGCACCATCACGATGCCGTGCGGCTCAAACACCGCGGCGCACGCTTTGAGATGATCGATCACGTTCGCGGTTTGATAGCCCCATTCGAGACGTGTGCTGAACATGCCGGGCACGACGGTGGTCCATTTCGCATTCACGCGCTTCGCGACTTCGACCGCGTCGCGCATTTGTTTGAGCAGCATGTCGCGCACATCTTTGTCATTGTTCACAAATGTGGCTTTGCCGAACTCCGCATAGGTCACGAACACGCCCATGGTCATATTCAAGCGCGCCATCTCTTTTGCGATGCGCTCTTGCTCCGCAACCGGGCGCGACATCATGCCGTTGTCTTCCATTGCCGTGAAGCCGCGCTCGGCCATGAATTTGAGTTGATCAACCACGTCCTTGCCCGCGTGCGCTTCAAACATGCCGAAGTGCGGCGCGTATTTCAGTTTGAATTGCGCTTTCGTTGCGGTTTGCGTTTGTGCTTCGCTGTTTGAAAAAGAAGCGCCAAGCGACATCGCCGAAACGGTCGCTGCGGCGCTGCCTAAAAATTTTCTGCGTGAGATCGGTGCGGTGGGTTGAGATGAAGCGGCGTGATCGCACATGGCAAAGCTCCTTCCTCGTGGTTCATACCGAACAAGAATATGCTTTTAACTGGAGGAACAACATGCTGCAACGGGAGAGAACAACTGCAACTTCGCGCATTGCAGTCGTCTTATGGAAAAAGTATAGCGACGACTAAGCAGAATGGCAAGCAGTATCTCTGGTTGCTGGTTGCTGGTTGCTTGATCCTTGATACTTGATGCCAAATCCACGGCACGCTCATCCAGCGTCGAGGATCACTCCATCACCCGCACGCCGTTGAGATGCTCGCCCGCAACGCCTCGCACCCTGGCGCACGCGGCCCAACGGCCGCTGTTCTGAATGATTTTCAAAAGCAAAACGTTCTCGCCTTCTTTCAAATTAATCGCCGCGCGATCCTCGCCCGGCGTGAGGCCGCGATTGATGTTGTTGCCATGCACCAATTCGCCGTTGAGCCACGCTTTCACGCCGTCGTTGCTGCCCAATTCCAAACGCGCGGGTTGCGATTTATCCGCCCACAACTTGGCGCGCAAATAAGCCACGCGATTGTCTCCGCCCAAAATTTTATCAAGCGGAATAAGCCACGGCTCATCGGGATTGATTTCAAATTGCAGCTTGCTCCAACTCGCGCTTGCGCCGTCCGGCATCTCCGGCGCGAACACATGCTCGAACAGCGAGGCATCTCTTGCCGTGTATGGGCCTGAAATCAGCCACGCCGTGATGAAATCTTCGTAGCGCGCAATCTCCACAAAAATCTTTTTTGCTTGTTCGCGCAAAGGCTCGTTGTCAGCCGCGTCCAAAGCTTTCTCAAAAATCATTCTAGTGGCGCTTGGCGCGGTGCGGCTCGTGGTCTCCGCGATTTTAACGGCAGCAGCAACGGCTTCGGCATTGAGCTGCGCATCGCCCAAATACTTCGCCGCCATTTCCAACGCCGCCATCTCTTTTTGATTCGCCAAGCCGGAGAGCACCGCGCGTTTCGTATCGACATCGGGTGCGAGTTGCATCGCAGTTTGATAGAGCTGAAGCGTTTCCGTCTCAGGGCGATCGCTTTGTAAACCAATCAAACGCACGAAGCCGCGCAGCGCCAAAATTTTTTCGGTTGGATTGCGAGAGGTTTGCGCGATCTTCAACAAGTCTTCGCGCGGCGCATCGTTCGGCCAATCGGACAGCGCGCGAATCGCGGCGATGCGCAGTTCCGGTTTGGCGTCTTGCAGCGCAGCACGCAGAGTCGGCTGCGCGGAGGCTTCGCCGATTTTGCCGAGCACGTGCAGCAATGACGCTTTCGCTTCGAGATTCGTTGCGCGAGGCATTGCCGCCAATGTTGCTGCGTGGCGTTGCTCCGGCGCGGGAATTCTTTGCGCCACTGCCGCAACGGTTTTCTCCAACTCGCTCCGCTCTTCTTCGCTTTTGGTTTGAAGAAGAAGCTCGATGAGTGCATTCAAATGCTCCGGCTCCGCCATGGTCTTCATTGCTTGGAATGCAGCGAGCCGCACGTCTTCATCATTGTCGCGAGCTGCCTGCAATAACACCGGCGTCGCGGAAAGAATGCGGCGCGCTTCCATGCTGCGCAGCAATTCGGCTTTGAGCTTCGGTTCGGCATGGGAAACCTGCGTAACAATCGCGGCATCGACGTCATTGCCGCGCAAGTGATGCAAACTTTCACGCGCAACTTTGCCTTCTTCATTGCGCTGCGTCGCCGTTTCCGCGAGCAACTGCACGCTCGAAGTATCGCCCACGTGCGCTAATGTTTGTAATGCCGCAAGCCGAACCTCCACGTGCGTACTCTTCGCAGCTTGTGAGGCCGCGGCGCGCACGCTCGCCTCGCGCCGTTGCGATAAAGCCGCGAGCAAATGGACTTGTTGCTGCGCCGAGAGCTTCGGCAACGCGTTTACAATCGCATCAATGTTTTGTGAAGATGGAATTTCACCGACCAAGCGCGGCGCGGCAGCTTGCAGCACCGGATCAGTTGATTGGAGAAATTGCAAAATTCTGCCCGCAGCGTTTTCCGGCTCGGTTATCACTTGTCCGCGCACCGCCGCAAAACGAATCGGCGCGGGATTGCCGCTCACGTTCGACTCAATATAAATTTGCATGGCGCGCGATCTATCACCGCTCGCAGCAAAAGCCTCGGCGCATTGCAACTGCGCCGCAAGAATACGCGCTAGCAATTCACCGCTCGCGTTTTGCTTTGCTTGGCGCAAAGCTTCGGCAGCCTCCGCGTTCGCAATCTCTCCCAATGCCGCAATGGCCGCGTGCGCGATTACCGCGTCGGAGCTTTTCATCAACCCAACCAAAAGCGCGACGGTCTTGGCATCGCGGCGATGTCCCAATGAAGTGATAAGGCCCGCTTGTGCTTTGCCTGAGACTTTCGGCAATGCGTTGCGCAGCGCATCGCCAGCAGATTCGTGCGGAATACGTTCGAGTGCGAAGCGCGCTGACTCAACCGTCTCGGCATGGTTCAGCATCTTCGCTAAAACCGGAACACTCGCGTCCGTGCCCATCGTGCTCAAATGCTCGCACACGTATTGTTTGCCCGCAAGCGTTGCGTTGGGTGAGGAAAGAAGCGTTATGAAATTCTTTTCGAGTCGCGCCAGGGCTTCGGGCGAAGAGCGCGAGATGCGAATGAAATTATCCAGCTCTGTCAAGCGCGCGCGGCTATGGCCGTAATCATACTTTGCAACTGCGGCCAGACACGTTGCCACGCTTGGCGTCGCGTCTGCTTGCAAATCGCCGAGCGCGAATTGAATGCCGTCGAGATAATGCTGCAACACGGCCGCGTTCCAATACACCGAGTTGTTGTGGCCGAGCGAGCAATAAAACACGCGGCCTTTGCCGAAGTTGCGCAGCCAGCTTATTGGAATGTCGATGTCCGAAGTACGCAGGCCTTCGACTTTCATGTTCGCTTCATCACCGAGATCGAGGCTCACGAGCACGCGCAAATGCTCGCGCGAGATCGGCGCTTTGTGGCGATAGATTTCATCACTGAGCGCGAAGCCTTCACCGTTGAATGCCGCAGTGAGCGGATGCTCGGCATCATCGATCTTCACGGCCCACATGCCGTTTGAAGTCCACGGATGGCCGTCGAACAAGCCGCCCATCATCTCCGCGGCCTCGGGCCAGTTATAAAAATTGTCGCTCGCCGCGTGAATGCCGATCACGCCCTTGCCGCCTTTGACGAACTTCATCAAACTCTCACGCAGCTTCACGTCAGCAAACTTCAATTCCGTCGTGCTCACGAAGCACACCGCATCGAATCGTTTGAGATTGCTCTCGGCAAAACTTGCCATATCATCACTGATCGTCGCCGCAAACGCGCCGGTCTTTTGTCCCATCAACTCCAACGCCTTTGCCGCGTATGGAATCGAAGCGTGCTTGTAGCCTTCAGCCAATGTGAAGACGAGCAACTGGCGCGCACGCTGCGGCGTTGCCGTCGCTTTCGCAGGAAGCGCGGCTTCGATTTTGGAAAGATCGTCGGGAGGAATTTGCGCGTGGGAGGGGGTGATTGGAGAGCAAAAAGTAATAATGACAAGAAGTGTTTGCCAAAATTTTCTCGAGAGAGATTTCATTGCCTTCCTCACAGTCGTTTTCATTTCACAACGCAATGCTCAATTGTCGCGCTTGCTTTAGCGTTCGTTCTTGTATGGCGCCTGTTGCTGCATATCCTTGCTTGATCAGAAGCACTTCTTCCATAGAATTGCGCAATGCTTCCGTCGAACCGACATGATAGAAATGCGTGACCGTTCTTTGTTCGACGCCGTTCCAAAGATCGAGATAGGCGGCATTGGAGCGATACTTATTTTCTTTCCACATCGACAGCGCAAAACCACATGGCAGCGTTTGCGACAAGAGTGCCAAATCCTCGGCATCGTCGTCCGACCATTGATTGAAATAATCTGTGTGCCGTCCAACGTAGGGTGGATCCAAATAAACGAAATCATTCGCTCTCGCTTCATTAAAACACGCGCGCCAATCGCCAACACGGAATTCCCATTCCTTGTCTCGCATGATCTTGCAAAGATTGCCGACTTGATTCACGATCTTGGTGACATAGGCTTGGCGAAAACGTTCGGGTTTACGGCAAAAGGGAACATTGAATTTTCCTTTCCCATTAAATCGCATCACTCCGTTGAAGCATGACCGGCTGAGAAAAAGAAAATCTAGCGGGTCGGCCTTCTCATTGAAACGTGCTCTTACTTCGTAAAAGTGCTCTTCGCCTTTTTTTAAAAGCAGATTGCCCTCGCGCGTCAAATGCTCTTTCACCATGCCCGCAGACAGCGAGCCTTCGTACAGCTTTTGATAAAAGGCAATGATGTGAGGGTTGATATCATTTGCAATCGCGCGCTTTGGCTGCACGCTGAACAACACGACGCCGGAGCCTAAAAACGGTTCGATCCAGCAGCCCTTCCCATTCCATTGCACGTTCTCCAAAATGAAACGAACGAGTTTTGTTTTGATGCCTTGGCATTTGATCGGTGGTATTGCAGGCTTGACGTTTGTGCGAGGCAGCGGTTTGAGAGTCATTTCTTTCTCCTCCCTCTGCTGCTTTTGTATTTCAGATAACTCGGAAGGTTGATGTATGGCCGATTCGGCAACTCTGCAGCTCTTGCCATATCTTTGGTGAGATAAAATTTCCAGTAATCGTCGAAAACTTCTAGTCCAAGTTCAGCGAATGGTCCGGCACCATTAATCAAATCAGATGTCTTTGTCACGGAACCGATGTTCTTCGTATTCCCGCTGCCTGGGCGATCCGTTGCGATACGATACTTTTCCTGAACAAAGAACTCAAAGCTATTGATGACCGAAGTAATCTTTTCCAACTCATTGAGTTTATACTTTCGCCGTTCATCAATCGCTCCGTCAGTTTTCGAATAAATCACTCCCAGAACAAAATGCCCAGAGTAAGAGTGGTAAGGGAAAGAGATATTCTTCGTGCTCTTTCTTTCCCGAAAATAACCTGTGAAAGCTCCCAATGTCATACCATTGATATGCTCGTCATCGAGTCGATACGTGCTTTTGATATCGAGCGCAAAGCGATGGTCGTGCTCATCAACGAAAGTAATATCGGGATAAAAATTCTGATGCTCCGCCAAAACCATTTTGAGCCGATGCCTCTCTGCGAATCTCGCCAACTCAGGAAAGAGTAACAGTTCTATGATTTTTGAGATCACTTTGGTATCGACAGAGATCGTGTAGATATTTTTGGCGATGTCGATAAAACCCTTAATGATCCAATCGCCTTTTGAAGTTGAAACGGCTTTGTTGAAATTTGCCGCCTCGCGTTGAAGCGCATCGAGAAATTCAGTTTTGTTCATGCACGACCTTGCCGAAGACAAAAGATGCAATCAAAGCAAAAGATAAACGCCTGAAGGCGTTACTACGAACGTTCACAAATGCCACGGACTTCGCATTGGTCGCGACAACATGCGATCCGCCTCTGCATCATTCACAAAACGTTCGCGCGCGCCGTCCCACTTTACTTTGCGGCCGAGCTTCATGGCAATCACGCCGAGGTGGCCGATCATGATGGAATGATGTGCGACTTCGACGGGCGTAATCGTCAACGCACGGCTGCGCACGCAATCCAAAAAGTTTTGATGGTGATCATTGCTCTTGTAAAGTTGCACTTCATTCGGGCCGATGATGGAAGTGAGCAATGACTTAGGCTCCGCGTCGATGCCGGAGCGATCGACATACACCCAACCGTTCTCGCCGATGAATTGCACGCCCATGCCTTTCGGCTGCTGCCTGCGATCCGCGACAATCATGGTGAAGCCTTCGGCGAATTTGCATTCGAAGTAATAACTCTCCGGCGTATCAAACAAGCCGTCTTTTGCAGCGGGATAAACCGCGCGGCCTTCGATTTCAACCGGAGCGGAATACTCCGTGTTCATGCCCCAATTCGCGATGTCGCAATGATGGCCCGCCCAATCCGTGAGTTGCCCGCCGGAGTAATCGCTGATCCAACGAAAATTCCAATGACAGCGACTCGGATTATAAGGCCGCCAAGGCGCAGGCCCGAGCCACATATCGTAATCAAAACCTTCCGGCACGGGCGCGGGCTGCGTGCCGCGATTGTCGATATTGTTGCCATGCGGCAAGCCCACGCGCACGGTGTGAACTTTTCCGATGCGACCGTTGCGCACGAGTTCGCAGCCGAAACGAAAATGTTGTTGCGAACGTTGCCAACTTCCCGTTTGCCACACGACGCCGTGACGCTGCACGGCATCGACGATGGCTCGGCCTTCGGAGATCGTGTACGCGAGCGGCTTCTCGCCGTAGATGTCTTTGCCCGCGCGCGCTGCGGCAACCGCGATGATAGCGTGCCAATGATCCGGCACCGCGAGCGAGATGGCGTCGAGATCATTGCGCGCGAGCACTTCGCGAAAGTCGTTGTACGTCGCGCAATCTTTATTGCCATATCTCTCGTTGACGGTATCACGCGCGCGATTGCGATGCGCGGTATCAACGTCGCACACGGCGAGAATTTGCGCTTCGGGTATGCCGAGAAAGCTGTTCATGTTCGCGCTGCCCATGCCGCCCACGCCGATGCAACCGATGGTGATGCGGTCGCTCGGCGCAGTGAAGCCGTCTCTGCCGAGGGCGGAGGCGGGGATGAAATAAGGCGCGGCAATCGCTGCGCTCAGGGTGCTCTTTAGAAATTGGCGACGGTTCATCATTCTGCTTTCACCTTTCGTTGATAGACTGAGAAGTCACATTTGCACAAAAGATAAGCACCACCTCGGCTTCACTTGATGGCTAATTGACAAGAACCGGAGAAAAAGTTCGTGTTGTTAAGTTCGCATCAATTAGCGGCATCTCATCCCAAGTTCGCCCTTCGAGTTCTCGTCCGGTTTGTTTCTTGCGAGTTCCTCCCCATTGTTTGAAAAAAAAAGGAACTCCGTTCTTTTGACATTGATTTCGAATATCGATTACCCACAAAGGGTTCATTTGTCGCGCGCCTGGACCTGACTCGCCGCCGACGATCACCCAGTCAATTGCATTCAAGTTCAAACGTTGGAGCGGCCCCAAGAGCGGTTCGAGAGAAAGAAACTTGATATGAGCGGTGGTCTGACGCAAATGCTCGATGCGAAACGCGTAATCTTCGGTTTCCACGCTCACGCCCATCCAGATATGCGGCGCCCAAGGCAAAATGGAATCGAGTTCGAGGAGACGAGCGGAGCGCTTGGTCAAAATTTGATAGTTGTGCCAATTCGCCTTCCGCATCACCTCGAACACCTTTAGGATAAATGCCACCGGCACGTCTTTGTGAAAGAGGTCACTCATCGAGTTGACAAAAATGGTCTGCGGCTTCTTCCATTTCAACGGCAACTGCAACGCGCTCTCATGCAGTGCGAGTTCAAAACCGTTAACATAATTGGGCTGCCCCATGGCTTGAAGCCGCTTCGCCATGCGCTCGGCATAACAGTGCTTGCAGCCCGGACTGATCTTGTTGCAGCCTGTAACCGGATTCCAGGTCGACTCGGTCCACTCAATGGAGGAATTTGACGCCATTATTTTACACCTCGCTTTCTGTACTTGTCGAAAATGTACTCGACAATAAGATTTGCAACCGGCTTTTGTGAAGCAAAGAAGAGATAATAAACGGTCGCGCCTCGCGAGTTTCGCATAGGCAAAGGCTTGGGAACGATCTTGAATTGAGCTACTTTCTTCAGCCGTTCGCGGAATGCTTCTGCAACCGTCTCGTTATCTTCCTTTTCCAAAAAACCAAAAAGGTTGCCCATGGAGTTGTAAGCGATTTTCCGCCAGCTTTCGTCGCCCCAGAATGCGTTCATGCGCTCAATATCTTTTGAGTCTACCTCCTCAGGGTTATGCCAAAGCACATTTCGATTCATATCAGCAACGGGGAAATTTAGAAACATGTCGATGCTTCGCGACTGCCCGGCGGTTTTGATAATTTCCCAATTCAGGTGCAAACCATAAGGATCCAGCAAGCACAAACCTCTGCGATAGTTCTCGTATTTCACTTTGGGAAAGACTTCGTTCAGCAGGATGGAGTTGCAATCGCCCTCGTAAACATGGACATCTGACCGTTCTCCGGCAATCTTTTGTAATGCCTCCACTTTCTCCCTATTCAGGTCAATCAAGTAATACTCGCGAAAGGGAGGCGTGACTTGGAGTGCGTTCATCGGGCTTCCCGGAACAAATTCGCCAGTCGAGCGGGAAATGTGCTTGCCCGCGCCGGCAAAGGCATCGATGTAAACGTGGTAAAGTTGTGGCGTTTTCTGAGCCGCCAGAATTTTTGAATACTCGGAAGCATAGTCCTTGATAATGTCGAGCTTCATCTCAGACCAGTAACCGATTTCATCAAATTTAAGTTTTGATTCTTGACCCAAGTTATTCCACCATTTGTTTTGATGTCATTTTAAAGCAAGAGATAATCGGGCTTGCGCAAACGGTCTAGCAATTTTTCAATAAACAAACGAAGCGCAAGCCCGACTTCAGTTGCATCTTCACCGATCAAACGCCGCGTCGAACGCGATGTTCGAGGGTTTGAAATCCACACGCTTCACGAAGGCACAGGCTTCATGTGCGCCGTGCTCGCGATCCATGCCGCTGTCTTCCCATTCCACGGAGAGCGGGCCGCTATAGCCGATGTGATTAAGCGTGCGAATGATCTCTTCGAACTTCACGCCGCCGTGCCCGAGCGAACGGAAATCCCAGCCGCGACGCGGATCGCCGAAGTTTAAATGTGAAGCAAGAATGCCGCTGCGACCGTCGAGTTGCAACGCCGCGTCTTTCATATGCACGTGATAAATGCGATCCGAAAATTCGCGCAGAAAGCAAACGGGATCGACGAGTTGCCAATGCAAATGGCTCGGATCGAAATTGAAGCCGAACGTTTTGCGATGGCCAATGGCTTCGAGCGCGCGTTTCGTGGTGACGATGTCGAACGCAATCTCCGTCGGATGCACTTCGAGCGCGAATTTCACGCCGCATTCGTCGAACACATCGAGAATGGGATTCCACATTTTCGCAAAGTAGGCGAAGCCTTCATCAATCGTCGAAGGCGCGACGGGCGGGAAGCTATAGAGCAAGTGCCAAATCGAAGAGCCGGTGAAACCATTCACAACTTTGAGCCCGAGATTCTTCGCAGCGCGCGCGGTGTTCTTCATCGTATTCACCGCCCACTGTCTCTTCTTTTCGGCATTGCCATGGCAATCTTTCGGCGCGAAGGCATCGGAGCGATTGTCGTTATTCAAATCGCACACAAGCTGGCCCGCGAGGTGATTGCTGATCGCGAAGACTTTGAGATTGTGCTTGTGCAAAATTTCGAGTTGACGTTTGCAATACTCCAAATCGGTTGCGGCTTTATCAACCTCCATGTGATCGCCCCAGCACGCGAGCTCCAAACCATCATAGCCCCATGAAGCCGCTTTCTGCGCGATGACGTTCAAAGACAAATCAGCCCACTGGCCGGTGAAAAGTGTGACGGGTCTTGCCATAATATGCTCCTTCAGATTTCAGACTGCATTTGAGAACACGTTACACGTTACACGTTGCACGTCGTGTCACGTGTAACGTGTAACGTGATAAAGTAGAATTCAAACCTTCATCGGCGTCCACTTCTTCTCGCTCTTCGCGCTTTCCAAAACGGTTTCGATGAACAGCATGCCGCGCACGCCGTCATCCACGCTGGGGAAATCCAGCGCAAGCGGATCGGGTTTCTCGTTGCGCAAATGCGCGCGCAGCGTGTCCGCGAAGTTGCAATAGTTGTTCGCGAACGCTTCGAGAAACGCTTCGGGATGGCCGGAGGGAATGCGCGTGCCGCGCGCCGCAGCGGGACTCTTCGCGGCGACATAGCCATTGCCGCGCTTCCACACCTGCTCGGGACCATCCGGCGATTTCACATACAAATAATTCGGATGCTCTTGATGCCACTCCAAACCTTTGTGCTCGCCATACACCCAAATCGCGAGACCGTTCTCTTCGCCGATGGAAATTTGGCTCACGTGCAGCAAGCCTTTCGCGCCGTTATCAAAACGCAGCAAACAGTTGCCGTCGTCATCGAGTCTGCGGCCTGAGACAAACGTAGTGAGATCGGCGCACATGTGCGTGATCTTCAAGCCCGTGATATACTCCGCGAGATTTTCCGCGTGCGTGCCGATGTCGCCAATGCTGCCCGCGCCACCGCTTTGCGCGGGATCAGTGCGCCACGCAGCTTGCGTTTGTCCGGTTTGCTCGAGCGGCGTTGCGAGCCAACCTTGGGGATATTGCACCACGATCTTGCGAATCTTGCCCAGCTCGCCGCCGCGTGCAAGATCGCGCGCGAGTTTGACCATGGGATAGCCGGTATAGTTGTGCATCAACCCGAAAACTTTGCCGGTCTTTTTCACAAGTTGCCGCAACTCTTTCGCTTCATCGGAATTGAACGTCATTGGCTTCTCGCACATGATATGAAAACCCGCTTGCAGGAAATCGCGCGCGATGGCAAAGTGCGAATTGTTCGGCGTGGTGATCGCAACGAAGTCGATGCGCTTGCCCTCGGGCAGTTTCGACTCCTTCTCAATCATTTCTTGAATGCTGCCATAGCTGCGGTTTTCCTCGAGCAAAAGCTCGCGGCCTTTTTGCTTCGACTTCTGCGCGTCGCGGCTGAATGCGCCGGCGACAAGCTCGATGCCGCCGTCCATGCGCGCGGCCTTCGCATGCACGTCGCCGATAAACGCGCCCGGCCCGCCGCCAATGAGGCCCATTTGCAATTTGCGATTGAATGCCATGAGTGCTCCTTCCTGCTCGGTTTATGCGGATTCGTGGATTGTCGCAGTTGTGGAATGATGGAGTATCGGAGTCGTGGATCACGAAATTGGTTGAACGAATCAAAATGCCGGCCAATGCGCATGCAAAATCATACGCGCAAGTGAATCTCCTGCCCGATGATCTGTTTGGAATAAAGGTCTTGCGAGTAAAAATTGGCTGCAATAAGCTGAAGCATGATTTCGAGATTAACGGGCGGAGCGTTGAAGTGTGGCAGATTCAAAACGGCGTGCATGTGATATTCCGGCTTGCGAACCACGTCATCGGTCTCTTCATGCTCGTAGCGAAAGAAGTAGCCATTCGCGCGTTCGTAATGATAGGTATAGCGCAGCCGTTCAACCGTCGCGTTGGAAACTTGAACGACTTCAAGCACGCGCAGAGAGGCGCCGTCTCTGAATTTCAACGGCGGGTCGGTCGCTTTGATCAAGCCGCCGTAATCTAGCGGGATGCCCCTTGCTTCCAGAAAAACGATGGGGCTCGCGCCGCGCAAGAGCCCTCGCCGGCCATATTCCACAATCAGGCTTCGAACGTGTTTCTTGTAATCGGCATAAGTTGCGATGGTCATACGGGCTTTCCATTACGCGAGTCTGTGCCGTTCATGGCTTGATACGACTCGAAGATCGAAACCCATTCCACCGACTCGGCGACGTGATAGGTTTGCCCCTTCCGCCATTTTTCATAGAACTCTTCCGAGGTCATGCCGTACTTGCGCTCGTATCTTTTGAGCGCCTCTTTGACTTCTGCGGGCGTCATCACGCGCTCTTCGAGAGAGAAATCGTTTTCGGTCATCGCATTGATCTCCTTTAGGGGGGAAGCATCATCGGACGGCTGAAAGTACATTGAGACCTTCCGAAAAGCAAGCGTTGATTCGTTGCGCGGGCCTTCGGCTGCGGGTGATGTTTGTCACAACAAGGCGCTATAGTTTCTTTTGCAGGTCTCGCATGTGCGCTTCTATTTCTTCGACAGTTTTGGTGAGTTTCGAACTTTCAAAGAAATCCAAAGCCTGCACGGCGTAAGTGAAGGCCACTTGATAATTCGCGCGCGCCGTTTCCACAAGCGACAAGACATGAGAAATCCAGGCAATGGTTTGCCGCTTCTTCATATCTTTGGCCAGAGTCAAACCTTCTACGCCTCTCTTTAAGGCATCATCATAACATTTCAATTTAAGGCTGACATAGGCAAGGCTTGATAAAACATCTGGTAGGGCCAATTTGTCGCGCTCACGTATGATAGGCAAAATCGACTCTAAACCCAGTTTAGCTTCCGCAAAATTGCCTTGTGAAGCTGCTAACATTGATAACCTCTTCTTAAAAGTAGCGATGAATAAATCATCGTTAGCGGCTTGAGCTATTGACGCACCTCTCTGAAAGCATTTTCGTGCACCTTCAAAATCACCCTTAAAACGCAGAGCTTCTCCCAAATTGTGTAAGGCATCTCTAATCCCGTTAGAATCATTGAAGGCTTCGTATATTTCCAAGCCCTCTCTGATCTGCCTTTCTCCTTTTTCCAAATCTCCTCCATGAATCTCAAGCCAGCCGACGCCATAAACTAGTAGCCAGGCAAGATCATGGAGTTGATTGCTCTCTCGTGAGAATTCGGCTGCTTTATTTTCGAACATTCTTCCTTCGTGAAGATATCCTCTAAAACTGAGAAAAAAGGTAACAGCCTTCGTTAATTGAATTCCTGCCTGTGCCTCATCATGCTCAAAGCACCACTCAAGCAACACAAATATATTTTCATCTTCCTCCTCAATCTCATCATACCTCTCCCACGCTCCCCATTTATCCCCTCCCGCAGCCTTCGCCAACTCTGTAAAAAATCCTGTTAGCCGCACACGCGCATGCCGCTCCAACTCCGGCTGTTGCGCGAGTTTGTTCTGCGCAAACGCGCGTGTCAATGGATGCAAACTATAGCGCCGCTTCGCTGCTTCGAGATCATCGCTTGCTTCGAGCAGCCAGAGTTCCACCAATTGGCCGAGGCCTTCGGTCAAATCCCAGTTATGCACTTCGCTCGCGGCTTCGATTGCAGCGCGCGAGGCGGAAGAGGCAAAGATGGGCATGAGCAACAAAATATTTCGCGCGGGTTCGGTGAGCAGCGACCACGCGCGTTGGAAGATGAACTCGAAAATATCGCCCTGCGCGCCGTGCAAGCTGTTCAACACGCCTTCGAGCGTTTGGCCGCGTTGTTTGATTTGTCCGATAGCCCAACGAATCGCGAGCGGCGCACCGCCCGTGGCTTCATAAAAACGCGCGAAGTTGCGCTCGTCTTCCACAAGTCCCGCGAGGTTCAAACCCAAGCGGCTCGCTTCGTTTTGAATAAGCTGCCGCGCTTCGTCTTGCGCCAACCCACGAATGGAAATGGCGCGCGCTTGTTTGAGATTTTGCGTGCGGCTCGTGACGAGACACTTGCTCGGTTCGGGCAGAGCTTGCAGAAAATCATAAATGCCTTGATCCGTGATGGTTTCAAAATTATCCACGACCAGCAGACACGATTTTTCCTGCAAGCGTCTCACGACTTGATGCCGCTTTTCATCCAATGGCAATTGCGCGAGGTGAGAATAGTCGAGCGTGAACGCAATGGTATCGAGCACATCGTTGAGGGTGAGTTCGTGATCTTTTGCGGAAGTCCAAATGAATGCCGCGAAGGTTTGAATGTTGTTGTGAACTGCGAGAACACCCCCCTGGCCCCCCTCAAGGGGGGAATGTTTGGGCGATACAATCTCAAGAGGGGAATGTCGCGGCAAGTCCCCCCTTGAGGGGGGATTCAGGGGGGTGTTATTGCTTTCGGATTGACTCGTTTCCAAACATTCTCGCACCACTTCAAGCGCCAAGCAGGTTTTCCCAATGCCCCCAATTCCGTCAATCGTTATCAGATAGGAGCGCGAACGCAACGCCTCGTGCACTTGACGCTTTTCCTTTTCACGGCCAACGAAATCGCTGCGGTGCGGAAGGTTGTGCGGAATGCCGGGCGAGGGAGTGAGGGCTTCGGCGATCGGGTGCTCGGTTGCAGCTTTCGGCACATTACTCTTTTTCTCGCGCCAGAATTCTAACAAACTACGCTGGCCGAGAAACACGAGATACACAAAACTGAGAATGCCGGCGAGTGCCGCAGCGAAGGTGAGAAGCTCCATCAGTATTTCTCAATCTGAGCTGAGAAGATTTTGTTGCCAGTGTTTGAAAAAACGAATGTAGATATTGGCTGGTTCATCCTAATCCGGCCTCCATCCGAGGTGTCATCTATGAGTTGCTGGGCTGGGAGGATGTGGCGTATTCAAAACATAACCAAACACGGTTGCAAAGTCAAACGTGCAGTTTCGATCACAAACAAAAAGACCTTCCAAGTCTCTCCAACCTGGAAGGTCCATTCGCATGCGCGGCGTGGCAATGTCATTTCAACGCGAGGCGACGGCTTCGACATCGTGCGCTTTCAAGAATGCGATTTCATTGGCCGTAATCGCCTCGCTGTGCGTGTCCAAAATTTGGGGATCGTAGCGCACTGCGGCCCACAGTGCAAAGGGCGCGAGATGCTTTTGTGTTTGGCGATAATAATCGAATACGAGAAAGTAGCCTTCCGCAAGATTGCGGCGATCGGCGGGCGTCAACTTATCGGGCGGCCCGTAGAGCACGGGGAGGGTGAGCATTTCTTGCGGCTCCAAAACATCCGGATCGCTGACGACTTCGGTGTTGACGCGATAGATATTGGGCCAGAGGAAGGGATCGAGGTAATAATGGTGCGAAAGCTGCCACAGGTTATCGCCGACCGCCACTTGATGCGTGCCGCCCGGAAAAGCCGGCGGCGCTTCGTGATTTTTTGCAGTGCCGTTCGCGGCCTTAGCTCTGCCACTGGCAGGGTTCAAGTTCAGCTCTACCTTTTGCACCATTTCCGAAGCCGGCGGCTTGAGGTCGCGCTCGCGAATCGGAGTGACCAACAACAAGAGCGCAGCCAGCAACATAAGCAGAAAGCTACCATACCAACGGATCTGCGAACCATTGCGGCGGGCCGGTTGTTGCTCCGCCGCTCCGCTTGCCGGTGTTGGCGCGAATACTTCTTCCAATGCACCGACTTCGATTTCTTCGTAGTTGCTTTCTTCCTCCTCCGCAAAATCAAAACGAATACGATTGGGGCGCGGCGGATACGGCGGGCGGAGAAATATTGGAATAGGAGGAATATCAGGAAGCTTTTCCGACTGTGGGACCTGCGCAGAGGGCGTGCGCGGCGGCGCCGGCGGCGTTTCGACTATCTCCGGCCGCAAATGCGCGTAACGTCGATTGAGGCGGTGTTCAATTTTGCCCGCGGGCTTGAAGACCACCCGATATTGCCCGGGAATGACGAGCGGTTCTCCGGTGCGCGGGTTGCGCCCGCTTCTTTGATTGACCCATTTGAGTTGAAACGTGCCGAACTCGTGAATGCGCACAACGCCGTCGCGGCGCAAGCCTTCTTCAACCAATGCCAGTGTTTCTTGCACGAAGCTGCGCAAAAATTCCACAGAATAAGCAGGCTGCTTTTGCCCTTTGCGCGGTGCATCGATCAAGGCGAGATATTTGACATTCGCGCTCATGAGGACCTCCCGGCGGCCAAGTTGTCTTTCAAACGTTGCGAGGGACGGAAGAACATTACCACTTTGGGCGGAAGCTTCATGCGCTTGCGCAAAGCCGGATTGAAAGAAAGGCGCGCCTCTTGTTTGCGCGTGCCGTAGGAGCCGAAGCCGCGCATGACCACGGTTTTACCGCTTTCCAAATCCTTCACCACGGTCTCTTGCATCCGTAACAGCAATCGCCGCGCTTCCGCCTGGCTAATTTGCAGGCGTTCCGCCAACTTTTTGACAAGTTCCGTCGTGGTCATGACACACTCCGAATGGCACTGAATACCTATGTTCAATATAAGAAAATGGCTCAGAATGTCAATCTAAAAGTCCGGCACAGGGATGCCTCAGCCTGTGGTGGAGAACGTGGCCGGGTGATTTCTGAATGGCTCTGCGATTCCTCGCAAGATGCTAGGGTTGGTCTTCTCTGTTCTGGCGCTGCTGCACGCGGTGCGTTCTTCGCTTGTTTACCGAGGTGGTCTCTTCGCGCAAGGTGGCCCAACGCGGTTAAGCCGCAACCAAACAGACAGAATAATTTTTCGGCAGAATGATTACGTCATTATTCTGCCGATGAATCATTCCGCCATTTGAAGTCTTTGCTTTTTCTGCACAGATTTCACTTTGAATAGATTAAAGCCGAAAGCATGAGCGCGCCTCTATAACGTGCCATGCAGAAGGGAGGCTATTTTTGCACTGGGCGCCATTGCGTAGAATCGCTTCTTCCGGTTTGAGAGGCTACAAACAAACCGGCTGCGCTGCGAAACCCTGATTTGATTTTAGCGAGGGTGGAAATAAAAAAGGCCCGTTCGCAAACGAGCCTTTTTGAAAATCGTATCGCATTCGGTCAAGAAGGCGCTACCGCTTATTTTCCGAGCGCGGCTTCTTTGCAAGCCTTCGCAATGCGGAATTTCAGCACGGTCTTGGCGGGAATCTTGATGGCTTCGCCGGTTTGGGGATTACGCCCCATACGCGCCTTGCGCTTCACGACCACCAACTTGCCGACATCCGGAACGGTGAAACCGTTCTTGGCTTCCTTGGCGGCCAACCGCGCCAATTCAGCGAACCAATCCGCGGTCTGTTGTCTGGTGAGGCCAAAGGCTTCGGCAAAATGCTTGATCAATTGTCCTTTGGTCATCGGGCCTTTTCCTTTTGCTGCCATACTCACTTCACTCCTCTGGTTGTTGGTATTAGGAATTGGGGGTTAGATTGCAACCACCCCGTATTGTCGCGAAGCCTTGCGGTGCGATTGCATTTAAAGATAGGCACAAAAACCAGTGAAGGCAAGCATTTTCTCAGCAAATCCCGCTAAAAACCGCATGAAATCAGCATTTTTTTCACTCTGCAATAAAATAGCTCTTGCAAATCGCGAATTGATAATTTATTTTAAATGCGAATAAAGAGCAGTTGTTTATCCCAACGAGCCGTTTTGAAACTAACTGCGTGGAGGAAGCAATGGACAATTGGCCCTATACTCCTGACGATGACGACGATTCATCCGAGTCCGGGATGGGTTCGACGGATATGTCGAGCGACATGGATGCCGACTCATTTGGACCGTCCATGACGGAGGAAAGCGAGCCGAGTATGCCGATGCCGGTCGAAGCGCCGGTGAGCGTACCCCCCAAGCCGAAGGTAGCCAAGAAAAGAGCTGCCAAGAAGCCCGCCGCTAAAAAGAAAGCCGCCTCGAAGAAAGCGGTGGCGAAGAAAAAAACGGCGAAAAAGAAGACCGCAAAGAAAGTCGCCAAGAAATCTGCAAAGAAAGCCGCTAAGAAAAAAGCTGGCGCTAAAAAAGGCAGAAAGTAGCATCTTGCGCGATTCAACAAAGGGGGAATTCAAGCTTCGATGCCCAAGCTGGCAAAGGCCATCTATTCCTATGGAGCGTCTCTCGCTTTGGTAGTGGCAGCTTGGGCATTTTTTATTGAACTCTCACGTTCGTGCTTAAGCCGCACGAAGGCGAGAAACGATGCGAGTGAAAATCATCAGCGTAAATTGGTGTCACTCAGCGGAGCACGGGGGCAAGCCATTCGAATGCAAAAGTGCAAGCTCTGCTTGCTCCACCAGCGTCGCAATTCTGCTTATCACCTCTCACCAGATTGCACGATATGACGCATCTCCAACCTTCCGCAATAAACTCTCGTTTGGAAATCGCACTGGAAGCCTGCTGGCGTGCGGGCAAAATTACGCTCGCATACTATCAAGCGCCCGTTCATATCGACCTCAAAAGCGACGGCTCGCCCGTCACGCAAGCCGATCTCCGCGCGGAACAAGAAATTCGCAGTCTGTTGGGCAAATACTTTCCCGACGACGCCATTGTGGGTGAAGAAGCCGGCTCGCAACGCGCTTCGGCGGAAGCCGGCACTTGGTACATCGATCCCATTGACGGCACGAAGAGCTTCATTTGCGGTGTGCCGTTTTATGCGGTGCTCCTGGCTTACGAAGTTGCCGGTGAGGTCGTGCTCGGCGTGGTCAATCTGCCGGCTTTAAACGAGGTGGTTTGGGCGAGCAAGGGCAACGGCTGCTTTTGGAATGGCCGTCGCGCGCGTGTTTCTGCAGTGAACGATTTAACAAAAGCGCGCCTTATGATCACCGATTACCGCCAAATGGAAAGAGATTGTCCCCCTTCTGGATGGCAGCAACTCTGTGCCGAGACTAAATTGCACCGTTCTTGGGGCGATGCCTATGGTCACGTGCTCGTCGCCACGGGCCGCGCCGAAATTATGATCGACCCGCGCATGTCGGTATGGGACTGCGGTCCGCTGCTGCCGATCCTGCAAGAGGCCGGCGGCCGCTTCACAGACTGGCAAGGCCGCGCCACGATTCACGGACCCAATGCTTTTTCAACCAACAGCCTTTTGCATGAGGCCGTCCAGGCCAAGCTCAATCAAACCTGACGCGGCAATCCCGAGAGCAAACGCATTCCAAATTTTCAGTGCAAAATTTGCAATGCTCCTGTCTTTTGAGAGAATGTTATGGGCTTCAAAAAAGATCGACTCCATTCTCTCTATCGCGGTGTTCGTATCCTCGTCAAAGCGGGTTTGGGCCTCTTCTTTCAGCGCCTCGAGGTCCGTCACGCGGAACGAATCCCCGTAACCGGGCCTGCGGTCTTCGTGGCCAACCATCCCAACTCCATCATGGACGCGATGGTGTTGTGGGCCGTGCTCGACCGCAAAGTCAATTACATCGCACATGCGGGCCTCTTTCAAGGCCGCATGAAGAATTGGTTCCTGCGCAACATTGGCGTCATTCCGGTTTATCGCCGGCAGGATGATCCCGATAAGATGGAACAGAACCTTTCCATGTTCCGCGCTTCATATGAAGTGCTAGAAAAAGGCGAGACCATCGGCATCTTTCCCGAAGGCACGAGCGACATGTTGCGCAAAGTCAAGCAAGTGAAAACCGGCGCCGCGCGCATCGTACTCGAGACCGAGGCGCGCAACGGCTACGATCTCGGCGTTCAGCTTATTCCCCTCGGATTGCACTTCTTCTCGCGCTCGCACTTCCGCAGCCGCGTGCTCGTCAATGTGGGCGAGCCGGTGCCGTTGGTCAAACACTTCACCCAATACCATAGCGACCCCATTGCCGGCGTGACCGCGCTCACGCGTGAAATTCAAAAGCGCCTCGAAAAATTGACGGTAAACATTCAAGACGATGAGTTGGATGCGTTCGTCCATGCCTTGGAAGAAATTTACCGCGAGGAATTGTTAGCCGAACACGACCGAAATGCAGGCAGCGATTTTGCCAAATTCTTTCTCTCGCAAAAAATCGCCGAAGGAGTGCAATACTATCAGCAACAGCGGCCGGAAGTGGTAACTGCCATTCGCGACCAAGTGGCGGGCTACCAACGCAAGCTGGCGCGGCTGCGCTTGCGTGATGAGCTCTTGCGCGAGTCGGTGCGCCAGAGCCGCGCGTGGCATGAATATGGTTGGGCCGCGCTCGTAACCCTCGGCGGATTTCCTTTCGCGCTCTACGGCCTGCTCAACAACTTCGTGCCTTATCATCTTGCCGAACGCGCCGCCAAAAAATTTATGGACGAACGCACGAAAATTCTCACCGCGCTCTTATTTGCCGGCGGCGCGGCCTTTCTCGCATTTTATGCTTTGCAAGTCAGCGTCGTTGCGCATTACTTTGGTAGATGGTGGGCAAGCGCCTACGCGGTGAGCTTGCCGGCGAGCGGGTTCTGGGCGTTGGCTTATCTCAAGCGCGTTCGCGCCTATGGGGAACATCTCAGCTTTTCGATCTTTCTCTTCACCAATCGCCATTTGATCAACCGGCTGCGCTTGGAACGCAAACGGTTGATCAAAACCATCAACAGCGTCCGCGACGAGTTTCTCGCGCTGCACAACGGATGATTTGCAAACAACGACATTCTTCTTATCAGCCTGGAACGCATAAAGCGGCAACGAATAACCGGCTGCTTTCGTTGCCGGTTTATGCGTTGCCAACAACGATGCTATAATAGGTCGAGCTTATGACTGTTCCTCTGCTGCCGAAAATCTATTGGAAGTCTGCTCCGAACTGGCGCCTATTAAAGGGTGACGTCAGCCACGCGCTGGCCATCGAGCGCTTCGGTCCGCGTTTGACGCGGCGCGTGCTGTGGCGCGTCGAAACGCACGAGCGCACCGTTGCGCTCTCTTTTGATGACGGCCCGCATCCACATTTCACGCCGGCGATTCTCGACTTGTTGGAGCGCCATGATATTCCCGCTACGTTTTTTCTCATCGGCCGCCATGTTTTGAAGTATCCGCTGTTGGCGCAGCGTATTGCCGCGCGCCAACATGAGATCGGCAATCACACCTTCAATCATCGCATTCTGCCGTTGCTGCGCGACGAAGAAGTGAAAAGCGAGATTCATCAAACCGAAGAGGCGATTCGCATCCACACCGGGCGGCAGCCGCGCTTCATTCGTCCGCCCATGGGCCTGTTCACCAAGCGCACGGTCAACATGATTGAAGCCTGCGGCTACGGCACCGTCATCGGCGACGTTTACCCGCGCGATCCGCATTTGCCGGGCCAGCACAGAATCTATCAGCGCGTGATGCGCCGTGTGCGCCCCGGCAGCATCATCATCTTGCATGACGGCGGCAACACCAAACACGTGGACCGCAGCCAAACCGTATGGGCCGCGGAAAAAATCATCGAGGCGCTGTTGCGAGAAGAGTATCGCTTCGTGACGATTTCGGAGTTGGCGCAAGGTCTCGGCGCCGTGTAAACAGCCTGAAGCTGTGCTCCAAATTTCATCCCCCCATTTCACTGCTTGCAAGAAAGCGCCGCACCTTCTATCTTCCCGCCGGTTGGCTATGCAATTATACTGCTTTCGGGTTGATTTGTAATTCTACTCTACAGAAATGTCATCCTGGAAGGAACTTCCCTAGTGCTCGCGACGCGCTTCAGGGCTTGAATTTCTTCCGAGCACGAGGGAAGGTTCTTCCAGAATGACAGATTGAGGGGCTTACAAACCAACCCGTAACGAGTATAGCTCTCAATCGCGAAATGGTTTCCATGCACACGAAAACGTGTTTCAATATTCCACGCGCGGCCGCCTTCGCTGTTCTCGCAATGAGCACGTTCGGCGCGGCACAACCACACGTGGAGGTGAAGCATCTCCGCACGATCCTCGGTGATTCCACCAGCGCAATCCATCTTGCGTCTCCGTTGGGAATGAGCGTTGATCTCGAAGACAACATTTACATCGCCGACACCGGCAATCACCGTGTTGTGAAATGCAATTTGCAGGGCAAGCTCCTGCGCGAGGTCGGCGGCTTCGGTTTTGGCGAGCAGCAATTCGATCGCCCCGTGGACGTGTGGGCGGGCAACGGCTTGGATGTTTTCGTGGCGGATTACAATAATCAACGGTTGCAACGCTATGACAAAGATTTGAATTTCATCTCTTCTTATGCTTCGAATGAAACCGGCGACGAGAGCCTGCGCTTCGGCTATCCCGCGGCGTTAGGGCTTTCTCCGCAAGGCGAGTTGTTCGTTGCAGACCACGAATTCAATCGCGTGTTGCGCTTCGATGCTTTCGGCGACCCCAAAGCGAGTTTCGGCGATTTCAATTGGGGCGAAGGCGGCCTCGCACGGCCCGCAAAAATTTTTATTTCGCGGCGCAACGAAGTTTGGGTGAGTGATTCTTCGCGGGCGGCGATCATGGTATACGATGCCTTCGGAAATTTTCTGCGCCGTGTGGGCGCGGGCACGCTGGCCGCGCCTTGCGGCATGGCGGAATGGCCGCATGGCATGATCGTCACGGATCGCAAACGCCACGTGGTAAGTTTTCTGGAGAGGGAAGGCGAAAGCTTGGATGAGTTTGGCGAACGGGGCAAAGGCACAAACGCATTCGAAGCGCCGGCCGCGGTCGCGCTACTGCGGGCCGCCCCCACGCCGCCCGTTCGCAAAGACGTCAGCGTCATGCGCATGCTTGTGCTCGACAGCGGGAACGATCGCGTGCAGTTGTTCGAAGTGACATGGCAGCCCTGAAACGCGAGCACTCCATTGCACCTCGCCATTTTGAGTGCAGCAAATTCAAATCGTGACCTCCCTTATGTCTTCCAAAGGCTTTGGAGGAATTATGAAAACCCTGACTTTGACTGGCATTCTTGCTGCTTTACTGTTTGCCGCCTTCATTACTACACCCTCCCCTCGCTTTGACTCATCCCAATTTCATCACTTTTCCGGTGAAGTGGACACGGCGTGGGTGAGGCATTATGCCTCGGGGCTTGTGCCGGCTTTTGATATAGCCACCGCTATTGCAATTGCTCGGGCAAGTGAGATTTACATGACGGGAGAAAACGAAATGATCAAATATCGCAGCGACGGCGTTGAGGAATGCAGGATGAAGTCTTTGCTTATATAGCAAAGACTTCACTCTTAAATGAAAGGCAAATGAAATGGCAAAGAAGAAGACTCTCCAATTCGGCGGATTGCCGCCGCGTTCGAAAGAATGAGTAAAGAAGCAAGGAGAAAAATATTTTTCGTCGCTCATGATCACCCTATGAAACTCATCAAACGTCCCCTCCCCTACAATGAAGCCCATCGCTTCGAGACCTATGCCGGTCTCCTAGCTATTGTCGCGATCTTTCTCATGAGCCTGCTCGTGCCTCCTTTCGAAGAATCGCGCTTCACGATGTGCCTCTTTAAAAACCTCACGGGTGTGCCGTGTCCGAGCTGCGGCATGACGCGCGCCTTTCTCTTCCTCGGGCACGGACGCATTCTCCAAGCGAGCGCGCTCAATCCTCTCGCGCTGCCCGTGGCGATTCTGCTCTTATTGCAAGGTGGACGCTTGCTCCTGCGCCTCGCCACGCTGGCGGATTATCGCTTGCAACTCTCCCCTTTTCTATTTAGAATCCTCATTGTTGTGGTATTCCTCCTTTGTCTGGGGCTTTGGCTCTTCCGCATCTTGTCTCATTTCCACGCCATACCTTCGGAATAGCACGGGTTGTAAGTTTTTCAGCGAGTCCTTGATTGCAGTGCCATGCCGCGCGAAACCGAAGCATGGCATCCCAAACCACATCTTTTCTCATACCCTCTGAGAGGAAAGCAACGCGAAGCTTTACTCCGGCTTTGGATTGCTAGGAAGCAATCTTCTCACGAGCAACGTTTCTCATTCCATTTCTGAAAGGGAGTCTCGATGCGCAAGCTCCGTATTGGAGTCATCGATCTGGTCACCAAAGCACCCACGCGCGCCTTGTTCGCCCGTGTGATGAACGCCAATCTTGCGAGCATCATGCCGCAGGTCATCTCACTGTGGTGTGAGGAAGAAGGGCACGAAGTGAAACTCGTTTGCTACACCGGTTTCGAGAACCTGCTCGAAGAGTTGCCCGACAAAGTCGATCTCGTGTTCATCGGCGCGTTCACACAATCAGCGCAACTGGCTTATGCGTTGAGCAACCAATTTCAACACAAGGGCGCGGTCACCGTGCTCGGCGGCCCGCACGCGCGTTGCTATCCGCAGGATGCGCAAAAGTATTTCGACTATGTGCTCGGCTTTACGGATAAGAGTATCGTGCGCACGGTTTTGCAAGACTGCGCGCGCCATCGTCCACTCGGTCTGCGCCTCGATGCCGGCCGGCAACCCGGCGATCTTCCCGGCGTGCGCGAACGCTGGAAGTTCATCGCGCCCACTCTCGAAAAATCCCCCGTCATCAAAGTCGTGCCCATGCTTGGCAGCTTGGGTTGTCCCTATACTTGCAGCTTTTGCATCGACGCTGCGGTGCCGTATCAACCGCTCGACTTTGAAGTACTAAAGGAAGACTTGCGCTTCCTGCTCAAGACCATGAAACGCCCGGTCGTCGGCTGGCACGATCCCAACTTTGGCGTGCGCTTCAACGATTACATGGACGCGATTGAAGAAGTCGTGCCGCCCGATGGCATCGATTTCATCGCAGAAAGCAGCTTATCTTTGCTCGCGGAGCCGCATCTCAAGCGCCTCAAACGCAACGGCTTCAAAGCCATCTTGCCGGGCATTGAATCGTGGTATGACCTCGGCAACAAATCCAAAACCGGCGCTTCGCACGGTATGGACAAAGTGCGCCAGGTTTCCGAGCACATCAATATGATCATGCGCTACATTCCCTATTTGCAAGCCAACTTCGTGCTCGGTCTCGATTCCGATGAAGGCGCAGAGCCGTTTGAGCTAACCAAACGTTTTGTAGACATGTCGCCGGGCGCATTTCCCGGCTACTCGTTGCTCTCTGCTTTCGGCCAGGCCGCGCAGCTCAATCTCGATTATCAACGCGAGAATCGCGTCTTGCCGTTTCCGTTTCACTTCTTGAACAATCACCATGCGATGAATGTGAAGCCGCGCAACTACTCGTGGCCGGAGTTTTATGATCACGTCATCGACTTGACGCGCTATACTTTTTCATGGCGCGCCATTGCCAAACGTTTCTCGTCCATGGCAACGCCGATTCCGAAATGGATGAATGTCGTGCGCGCCGTCTCTTCCGAGGGCTTCGGCCGCATCAAATATCACAGCGCCATGCGCGCGCGCCTCGAAACCGACCGGCCGCTACGCCGCTTCTTCGAGCAAGAGACCACGGAGATTCCACAATTCTATATTGATCGCGTCAAACAGGAGCTGGGTCCGCTATGGGAATGGCTGCCCAAAGGCGCGTTGCAACACGATCCCAATGCTTATCTCAAATCGGACTTGTCGCAAATCAAAACGCCCGCGCAAAACGGCAAAGCGCACTTCACGCCGGACATGCACGCGCCGTTGGAGCTAGTTGCAAATTAGAAGCTGGACGAATATATTGCTCTGCAATGCGCGGCCTTTTTC
The DNA here is from genome assembly GCA_037444905.1 of bacterium. Taxonomy (GTDB): domain Bacteria; phylum Zhuqueibacterota; class Zhuqueibacteria; order Zhuqueibacterales; family Zhuqueibacteraceae; genus JABWAN01. Next base: position 38,498 of record JBBILN010000064.1, read on the forward strand.
CAACAGCCACGTGTGCAGGTTTTGCTGCATGTAGAAACGTTCCGTTGTAGGATTTGACATATGTAGAGACGTGCCGCCGGCGCGTCTCTACTACAATCTGAGGTGAGCAATGTTCGACATGCGACCTATTGGAACCGTACGCAGTCCTTATACTGAAACCGCGCAAATTCCCCACGGCCCGGGCGCAAAACATGACGCCGAGGGCGTCTTGGAAATTCTGCCGGAGTTCGAGCGCGGGCTGCTTGATATCGAAGGCTTCTCGCACCTGTTTGTGATTTGGGTTTTCGATCGCGTCGAGGACTTTGATCTGCTCGCAACGCCACCGACGGACAACCGCCCGCATGGCGTGTTCGCCACGCGCTCGCCGCGGCGGCCGAATCCCATCGGTCTCACCGTGGTGCAATTGCTCGGTCGCGACGGGCCGCGCTTGCGTGTGCGCGGCGTCGATATGTTGGACGGCACGCCGATTCTTGATCTCAAGCCGTATCTTTCCAGCGTGCCTGCGGAAAAGTTGAAGCGCGGATGGCTGGCCGAAGCGGAGGCGCGAAAATCATAATTTCATGCCGAGTAAATTTCTGCCCACGAAACACAAGAAAAACGTGAAAAAGACTTTTGCGCTGGCATTTATTGCTCCGAACGAAATGTAGGCTAGACTTTTTCCTCCTCGCATGTCATTCAAATGGTTTTGCCAGTAATCGTTTTGCTTTTTGAGAAATAGCGCTTCGCCGCTCTATCATACAGCCATATTATAAGGTATGCAACCATCATTCAACACTTCGGCTATTCTTCTCCTTCTTGCTGCGGCGCAGGGCGTGTTTCTCGCGCTGGCGCTGTGCACGCATCGTCGCGGCAACCAGCGCGCGAATCGCGTGCTGGCGCTGCTCATCTTTTTATTCTCGCTGCGGCTCCTCGAAACTGTGGCGTATTGGACGAAGTACCTGCTCGTGTTTCCGCATTTGTGGCTCACCACCGCGGCGCTGCAATTTCTCTTCGGCGTGCTGCTTTATTTCTACGCGAAAGTTTTAACCACGGAGAATTTCAAATTTGCGCTGCGTGCGGCTTGGCACTTTTTGCCTTTCGTATTGCAAACGCTTTGGCTCACGCGTTTCTATGTTCTGCCGCGCGCCACGAAGCTCGCGTTTCTGCAGCAATACCTCGGCGTTGAGAATCCGCCCGTGCCATTGCTCTACTTTCTGCTCGCGCTCGCGCAAATTATACACATGCTCATTTACACCGGCCTCACGTGGCGCGTGCTGCGCAGCCACGGCGCGAAGTTCCAAAACGGCGCGCTTTCATTAGAGCGAATGAGCTGGCAGTGGCTGCGACAATTGACTTTCGGGTTCGGCGGCTTCGTGTTAGTGTTGCTCGCCTATGTCGTCGCGCTGCGCTTCGGCCTGCCTTATAGTCGCGGTCTGGACGCGCTGGTCCTTGTCTGCCTGGCCGGATTGATTTATGCCATCGGCATTGTAACACTGCGGCGACCGGAAATATTTTCCGGCGTATTGACGGCGAAGCCCGCACCCAAATATGAGAAGTCCGCGCTCACACCCAGCCGCGCGGAATCTGCTCTCGCGAAGCTGCAGCACGTAATGGCGACGGAGAAACTGTACACCAACAGCGAGCTGAAGCTGGCTGACTTGGCCGCACGGCTCGAGCTTTCCCCGCATCATCTTTCGCAAATCATCAATGAGAAGCTCGGGTTGAATTTTTTCGATTTCATCAATCAATACCGCGTGGCCGAAGCGCAGCAGTGGCTGGAAGATCCCGCCAAACAGAATTACACCATCCTAAGTATCGCCCTCGAAGCCGGGTTCAATAACAAAGCCTCGTTCAACACCGCCTTCAAGAAACACACCGGCATGACCCCCTCACAATTCCGCGACGCGCGCGTCAAAGCCGATAAGGTTTGACGTCTAGTCTGTTCGGTTGCGACGCTTTTCCCGCGCCGTTTGCGTATGCTATTTGAAAAAGCGAACGCAGCTTCACGAATTCGCCCAATCTTTCAAGAAAGGTCTTTGACTCATGAGAGCTTCAAGCATGCTATTGCTGTGGGTGGTGGGATTGAGTGTTCTATTGTTTGTCGCGTGCCGTTCTGATCAAACCGAAAAAGAGTTTCTACACGCGCGCGCGCAGCTTTTGGAAACGAGCATGAAAGCGGACAGCGCCGGTATCGTGGCGGCGCGGCAAAGTTTTGAAAAATTTTTGCAGAATGAACGAGTCGCGCGCAACGACTCGCTCGCCGCGTGGACGCATTACTATATCGCTTTCGCAAACTGGCAACTCGCGCTTCCGACGATGGGCAATCGGCCGAATGCCCTCAAGCTCATGGAAGAAGCGCTCGCGCACGTCGCGGCTGCGACCAAGCTGCGAGAAAATCTCTTTGAAGCATACTCCGTGCAGCGGCGATGCCAGTATTGGATTTTTATGCTCGATCCAGGGCACGACCGGAGCTTTTTAGTGGAAAGCCGCGCGGCGTTCAAGAAAGCGCAGGTCCTCGCGCCGCGTCATCCCGTCATGATGATGGAGGAAGCGATTGAGCTGTACTATAAACCGGCGCAAGCCGGCGGCGATCAACAAAAAGGCTTGGAACGCTTTCAAGCCGCGCTGCAACAGTTCGAATTGCAAAAAGAGATGGAGCCGAGCCAGGCGCGATGGTGGCAAGCAACCACGCACGTGATGTATGGACAAGCGCAACTCGGCGTGGGACGCGTTGCCGCCGCAGAAGAAGAGTTTCAAGCCGCGCTCAAACTGGAACCCAACTTTGATTATGTCAAAACCACGATGTTGCCCATGACGCAATTCGTAGCCGCGCCGGCGATACGCGCTTTGACGAACGCATCGTGGATCAATCTCGCGCATGACAGCGAGACCGACGGCTATAATCCTGCTTGGGCCGCGGTCAATACACTGTCGTATTTTTATGATGCGGCCTCGGACACGATTTGGTTCAAGCTCGATTTGTCGCGTCTGCCGAATCCCGATGCGTTTGGGATCAACTTAGTTGTCGATGCGGATCAGGATCAAAGCACCGGCTCGAACTGGTGGGGCGGCAATCGCGCGTTCAAATATGACCGGCTCGTCTCGGTTTGGGTGGTGAAGGAGGGCGCAAATGCCTTTCGCGGCGCGGTGGGCGTGGGTGATTTTCACGGCGTGAACGCCGGGCGCTACACGAATCTTTACCGCAACAACCTTGCGTTCCGCGCGGATAGCGCGAGCAAGACAATGCTGCTCGGCATGAAGAGCACGGAGCTGGACGAGGACGGTCGCATGAATCTCATCGCCGCAGTCGGCTCGAATGCGGGTTGGAATGATGATGTGCCGGACTCGAGTTTTGTGAAGCTTGATCTAAAATAACATTTGAAAGGAGCGCATGGAAACATTGCTTAAGCACAAAACTTCGATTGCGAAGGTCGCGTTAGCAGTCTTCGTTTTGCTTCTCGTGGCCGCGCTCAGCGCCCTTATTCAGCAACTGCTGCTGGGCAGACACAACGTTGCGATAACGTCCGCGGTTATTTCAGTAGTAGTCATTACGATTTGGCGTTTGCTTTGGAGGAGTACGAAGTAAATCCCCTCCGATGTAACAGACTCCTGCCCGCTCTCTACCGGTTGCGAGGTTCCGGTTTGGCAAAGTCGTTCGCTCTTTTGCCAAACCGGGCTTGCGACTTTCGCTCCATCCAACATTCCAATTGCTAATCCGCAAAGTTTTTTCTATATACTAGCCGCGTCATTGGCTAAAATGCTTATGCTGTAGCTGCCCAAATAAAACCTGCGCGCATGCCCTGGCTTTCCAATAATCTCCTCAAACATTTGCAGTCCGTTGTCGACGCGCCCGATCTCAGCGCGACGAAATATCGCTTGCTCGAAAAATTTGCCGCGGGCGGCATGGGCACGATCTATCTCGCCGAAGACACGCAGCTCCGGCGCAATGTCGCCTTGAAAGTTTTGCATATGCCCGATCACTCCGGTGATCTGTCTGTGCGCATGCTGCGGGAAGCGCGCATCATTGCGCGACTCGAACATCCCGGCATCGTGCCCGTGCACGACGTGGGCGAGCTGCCCGATGGCCGTGTGTTTTATGTGATGAAATTCGTGCAAGGGCAGCGGTTGGATGAATACGTGCGCCATGAGCATGAGCTGCCCGAGCGTTTGCGCATCTTTCAAAAAGCCTGCGAAGCCGTTGCCTTTGCGCATTCCCACGGCGTGCTGCATCGCGATCTCAAGCCCGAAAACATCATGGTCGGCGCCTTCGGCGAGGTGTTGGTGATGGACTGGGGATTGGCGAAAATCGTGGATAGTGAATCGTCGATTGTAGATCGTGAGCCAAGCAACACGCAGCCGGCAACCAACGACCCGCGACCACCAACCAGCAACCAACACCACACCCGGCACGGCACGGTTATGGGGACGCCGGCTTACATGTCGCCCGAGCAAAAGCGCGGCGAGATCGAGCAACTCGATCAGCGCACGGACGTGTATGCGCTCGGTGCAATCTTGGCTTTCTTGCTAAACCCAAACGCAGCCGGGCTAGCGCAAGCGCAGCTTGAAAGCAACCAAGCCTCTGCAAACACAGGCTTGGCTTTGGCGAAATCGCGAGCTCCCAAACAGCTTCTTGCCATTTGCGCGAAAGCCATGGCGGAAAACAAAACGCAACGCTATGAGCGCGCGCAAGCCCTGGCTGCAGACGTGGAAAGATTTCTGAACGGACTGACAGTTTCTTCTTACCAAGAAAATCCTTTCGAAATCTTATGGCGCTGGATAAAGAAATTTCAATTCATGATCTTGCTCGTGTTGGTTTATCTGCTGGTCAGAATTCTGCTCTTTTTCTGGTTTCGGCCGTAAAGAAATTCGCCTTCAGGTTTAAGAGAAGGACATGGCGTGCAACCGAATGAACTGTTGCCCTGATTTCGTAGTCCTGCCCCCTCGTGGGGCATTGATGCAGCCTGCGAATTTATTGGCTCCGACAGCGCCTCACAAGGATGGCGTGGCTACAAAAATTAAGGTAACTGTGTATTAGGTGTTGCAACACGCTTTGCAGTTTCACGAGACGAATAAAGGAAAGGAGCATGAGTCATGAATCTTCTATTGTCACTGTTCTTGCTGGAAGCCTTGGGCTCTTATGCGCAAGATTCCGAGCGCGTGGTCAAAGCCGAGGTCGTCGTTCCTGCCGGACTTGAGGCGGTCTGGGAAGCTTGGACCACCGCCGCGGGAGTGCAAAGCTTTTTTGCGCCCGCCTGCAAAATCGAATTGCGGGTCGGCGGCGCATATGAAATCTTCTTCAATCCAAAGGGCGCGCCGGGCGAACGCGGCGGAGAAGGCAACGTGATTTTGGCCATACAGCCGAAAAATATGCTGGCTTTCACTTGGAACGCGCCGCCGCATTTGCCAAACGTGCGCCAGCAGCACACGAGCGTCGTGCTTCGTTTCAAAGAAGTCGCCGCGGGCCAAACGAAAGTTACTCTCATTGAAAGCGGCTGGGGCGAAGGCGAAGAATGGGACCAAGCTTTTGCATATTTCAATCGCGCGTGGCAGGAGATCGTGCTGCCGCGCTTGCACTATCGCTTTGCCACCGGCCCGGTCGATTGGAATCATCCGCCCGCTTCGAATAATCGCAATGCCGTGAATTAATGCTTGCTCACCCATTAACCCGAAGGAGGAAGTTATGTCGAAACCTGTGTTGGGCTTGATTCTTGGAACGGTGCTCGGCGTCATTGATGGTTTGACCGCATGGCTCGAGCCTGATATTGCGAATCGCGCGGATGTGGGCGCGACCATGACCGGCATCATTCTCGGTTCCTCGGTCAAAGGCTTGCTCGCGGGGCTGATCATTGGCTTTTTCGCGCGCAAAGTGAAATCGCTGAAAAGCGGCCTGCTCTTCGGCGGCGCGATTGGATTGTTGCTGGCGTTTTTGATCGCTGCCATGCCCGACCCCGAGACCGGCAAACATTATTGGATGCAAATCATGTTGCCCGGCACGATCGTCGGCATCATTCTCGGCTATGCCACGCAGAAATACGGCAAAGAGGCCAAGCCCGCCACGGCGCATTGAAACATGGCGACTGAAAAGCAAAACGCACCTTCGTTCTCGCCGGCGATTCGCTCATTCTATGAAAAGTACAATGAAGCGAAACGCCTTGCGACCGGCGTGTTTCAGCTCGAGCACGCGCGCACGCAGGAAATTTTGACGCGCCATTTGCCCGCGCCGCCCGCCGTGCTGCTCGATATAGGCGGCGGGCCGGGAGTTTATGCCGCCTGGCTTGCGCAACAAAACTACGAAGTGCATCTCGTCGATCCTGTGCCCGCCCACCTTGAGCAGGCGCAGCAACTCTCCGCGCAGCAGCCCGCGACGCCGATTGCGAGCATAACGCTCGGCGATGCGCGCGCGTTGCCATTTGCAGACGCGCGCGCGGACGCCGTGTTGTTGCTCGGACCGCTTTATCACCTTGTGCATCGGCAGGATCGTCTCGCGGCTTTGCGCGAAGCGCGGCGCGTGCTCAAGCCGGGCGGCATTTTGTGCGCTGCGATCATTTCGCGTTTCGCTTCGGCGCTCGAAGGTCTCTTTCAAAACACCCTCGACGATCCGCTCTTTGCGGAGATTGTGCAACGCGATTTGCGCGAGGGACAACATCGCAACCCCACGGAAAATATTTTCTATTTCACCGAGGCCTATTTTCATCGTGTGGAAGAAATCGAAGAGGAAGTTCAAACGGCGGGATTCCAGCACCTGCACACGTTGGCGCTCGAAGGCGTCGGCTGGCTTTTGCAGGACTTCGATGCGGCATGGCATGAACCCACACGCCGCGCGCAGATTTTAGAAATGGTGCGCCGGTTGGAAGGCGAGCGCACGCTCCTCGGCGCGAGCGCGCATCTCCTCGCGATCGCGAGGAAAAGTTGACGGCAATCTGCAATTCAGCGTTTGGGTTTTAGATCACCAACCGCTCGAATGTTATTCTGCAAGAAACTGCTCTAATGCTCGTGGCGCGGCCGATTCTGAGAGGCGGCCTGGGCACGAAGGAAGATTTTTCCAGAGCGCTATTTTGATACGAAAGCTTTTTACTCATAGGAGCAATTCATGAAGCATCGCTCAAAATTGTTGTGCCTCGCAGTCGCTCTGTTCTTTGCTGCTCTGGTTCCGGCGTTCGCGCAAGAGGACCTCGCCGAGCCGCTGCAACCATTACAGCCGTTTCTCGGCAAAACTTGGAAGGGCACGTTTGCGAACTCGACGCCGGAGAAACCGGTGATTGACGTATCGCGCTGGGAGCGCGCGCTCAACGGCAAAGCCGTGCGCGTCGTGCATTCCATCAACAACGGCGAATATGGCGGCGAGTCGTTCATCTTTTGGGACAATGAAAAGAAGAGCCTGGTATTTTACTATTTCACCACCGCCGGATTTTTCACCACCGGCGCCTCAACTATCGAGAATAACAAGCTCGTCAGTCATGAATATGTAAAAGGTGCGGCAGCCAATGGCGTTACTGAAGTCAAAAGCACATTTGCAATCACGCCCGACGGCAAGATGAGCAGCACAGCAGAGTATTTTAAAAACGGTAAATGGGAGGGAGGGCGTGAAGTGGTTTACGTCGAAGATGCCACGGCGCAGGTCGTGTTCAAATAATGATTGTGGTTGAGAGGATCATGCCATTCCGATAAAAGCTTTACCTAATGTGCAACTCTTATTTGAAGGATAAGTGGGTTCTTTCGTATTTTCGGG
>JBBILN010000065.1:0-34914 GCA_037444905.1 bacterium
TGTGGTTTTTCTGGAAGGACGAGCGCGATTTTGTTTCGCCGTTTGATCGCCGCGCAGATATTATCGGCGCGGCGATCACCAATCGCGGGACGATGCTCGGCGCTGCGGAGTTTCTTTCCGACGGCGGGAGTACCGAGTACGGCTTTCACAATTTCAGAGTCGGGCCCGACGGCATTGTGCGCGCGCATTTCAATACGTTTTTCAGCAACAACACGCCTTCGACGATTTACTATACGCAACGCAGCAGCGTCGCAACCGGCGTTGCAGTCTCAACTTCGGAGAGGCCGGAGCAATTCACGCTGGCGCAGAATTATCCGAATCCGTTTAATCCGTCAACCGTGATCAGTTTTCAGTTGCCGATGAACAGTCACGTGACGCTGAAAGTGTTTGATGTGAATGGAAGAGAAGTGGCGACGCTGGTGGATGGCGAGATGGCAGCGGGCAGCCATGCCGTGCCGTTCATGCCGCGTGATTTGGCCGGCGGCGTTTATTTTTATAAACTCACTGCGGGTGAATTTTCCCAAACGCGCAAGGCAATTCTTGTGAAGTAGTGCAGGCTTCCAGCCTGCACGAGCGGAAAGTTTCGCGCAGCTTATGCAGGCAAGATGCCTGCGCTACGTCGCGGGCAAATTTTCCCAAACGCAAGGTGGTTGTAGCGCAGGCTTCCAGCCTGCCGGAGGGCGGGAGAGCACAATTTTTTGCGCGCCAGACTCGCAGGCCGTAGTGCAGGCTTCCAGCCTGCACGAGCGGAGAGTTTCGCGCAGCTTATGCAGGCAAGATGCCTGCGCTACGTCGCGGGCAAATTTTCACAAACGCGGAAGCCAACCGTAGCGCAGGCTTCCAGCCTGCAACCGTGCGCAGGAGTGAAGAGGAGGTTTTGCGCGCCAACTCTGCAGGCAGGATGCCTGCGCTACGACGCAGGCAAATTCTCCCAAACACGCAAAGCTATTTTTGTGAAGTAGCGCAGGCTTCCCGACTGCCTCCGGCGTCACTCAATTTCTGAACTACGCATGAGGCAACACGTCATGAAGATGATCACAACTTTATGCGCCCTCCTTGTTATCGCGACCGCGTGGGCGCAAACGCCGACCTACACGATCAACGTCGCATCGTCCACGATGATCAACCCCAACGCGCGAAAGCTGCTCGGCGTCAGCTTTGATGCGCGCACCAGCATGAATCTTGGGCAAAACAACAGCGTCGTTCCCGCGGGTTATTACCATCCCGCCACCGGAGCGCTCTTGCCCGACGTGCAAGCGCTTTGGAATCGTGTGCCCATCGCCGGCGTGCGCTATCCCGGCAATCCCGTGATCTATAATTGGAACTGGAAATATACGATTGGTCCCGTCGCCTCCCGGCCGGCGCAGACGCTTGGTCCAAACACGCCGCCGCAAAGTTTGGTTTTCGGATTCGATGAATTTATGGCGATGATTGCGAGTCGCGGCTTGTCCACTCGCGACGTGCAAATCATGGTGGTGATTTATCCGAGCGTTTCCGAGCCTGATCCGGCGCAGGGCGCAGCGGATTGGGTCGAATATGCGAACGCGCCCAACGACGGCTCGAACCCCGGCGGCGGAACGGATTGGGCGGCGATACGCGCGGCGAACGGCCATCCGGCGCCATACAACATTCGAACGTGGAATATCGGCAACGAGCCGTGGAGCCCGAATGAATTGAATTTCGACGCCGCGAAATATATTCCCATTGCCGCGCCGATTATCGACGCGATGTTGCGCATCGACGCGACGCTTCACATTACCTTGCCCGCCGTGGGCAACGCCAACTCCGCGTGGAATCAAGCGCTGTTCAATTCCGCGGCCCTTGCCGGAAAATTTCACGGCCTCTCGCCGCATTACTTTTACGACGAAGATGCAAGCACGCCGAATCCCTCCGTGGCGCAGGCGCAAGCGGCGTTGAGCAGCCTTGCGATTGCCGCGCAAGCGCGAGGACTAACAATCATCGTCGGTGATCATGCCCATAACGCGCCGACGAACGATCCGGATCTTGCCATGCGTTGGCAAGGCGCGCTGACGACCGCGGATTTTCTTTTGATGACGAGCCAGATCAACAATATTGAACTGGCCAACTTTTGGATTTACGGCATGCCCAAAGCGGTTTGGCATCCGATTCGGCAAAACGCCGACGGCACGTACACATTGATGGCCGCAGCGCAGCTTTATGAAACTCTGCTGCCGTTTTTTTTAGATCAATCTTTGCAAACCACGGTGGTGAATGCCGGCGGCGGCAGCGCGGCTTCGATTCGCGCCTCGGCCTTCAAGTCCAGCAACGCCGCAGCCGCGAGCGTCATCGTGGCGAATACTGATGCGCAGCATGACGGCAAAGTCGTTTTGCCCAATCTCGCCGGCTATCTTTTGGAGCGCGTTAATCTCGTCTCCGCCTCGCTCAATGCTGATACCTTCCAAACCACGGTTGCCGTGCCGCTGGCGGATGGAACGTATTCCTTGCCGCATGCCGGCATTCTGCTTTTTAAATTTAAACAGAACCTCACCGCCGTGGCGCTGACGTCTTCGCCCCTCGTCACGGATTTTAACTTGCCGCAGAATTATCCGAATCCATTTAACCCCGCGACCGTGATCAGTTTTCAGTTGCCCGCGAGCAGTCACGTCTCGCTGAAAGTGTTCGACGTGACCGGACGCGAAGTCGCGACGTTGATGGATGGTGAGATGGCCGCAGGAAAACACTCGGCGACGTTCGCGCCGCGTGATTTGGCGGGCGGCGTTTATTTTTATAAACTCACCGCAGGAAAGTTTTCGCAAACGCGCAAGGCGGTATTGATGAAATAAACTGAACTTTTGAGTACAGCGCGCGACGCGCTTGAACTGATTCGTACATTTGGGTTCCAAGAACGGGCTGATCTCTGCGTAAAATGACGGCGCTTTCGTGTGGCATGCCGTTTGTAAGTTGGAGTTGATTGCCGCTCAAGTCCGACTGGCGTTCAATCTTAAAAAAAGGAACATCCAAATGTCAGCAAGGTTTTTGTTGAAGGTCGTTGTTGCGCTCTTCGTGTTGCCGATGATCGCGCTCGCACAGGTCGCGGTCAAAATCACTTCGCCGCAAAACGGCGCGCAAGTAAGCGGCACACTGGTGGTTTCGGGAACAAGCTCCGGCGCCACCGTCGTATCGTTCGCGGTCGATAACGGCGCGTTCGCGCGCGCGAACGGACTCGATCCGTGGGACGTCGTGTTTGAGCCCGGCGCGCTGGCCGCCGGCTCGCACAAATTTATCGCAGCCGCGGAGAATGGCCAAAGCCAAACTGCGCGCGATAGCATCACCGTCACCATTGCCGCTCCTCCGCCCGGCTCGCAAAACATCACCTATCATTCCTCCGTCGATGGTGAGGCCCTCACTGCATTGCTTTGGGTTCCTAAAAATTTCGATCCGCAAGCCGGCAAAGTTCCACTCTTCATTTATTTGCACGGCGGCGGCGGTGTTGGCACTTTGAATAGCGCGACGACCGGCGAGCTTGACACGCGCGGTTGGATCGGTCTCGCGCCCGACGGCCGCAGATGGAACCTCGCCAATCAAGGCTGCACGTGGCAAACCTCCGCCGCGTATGTCAACAATCCCGATCCCGACGTTGGCCCCGGCGAGCAGGACATTCTCGACGTGATCACCTGGGCCAAAACCAATTTCCCCATTGATGAAGATCGCATCTATCTCTCCGGCTTTTCGATGGGCGGCCGCGGCACGTACATCATCGGATTGAAAAATCCCGACCTCTTCGCGGCCATTGCGCCGCTGAGCCCGGCGAGTGATATGTATGAAATCTTCGTCCGCCGCCCGGAGCCTGCGGCGTGTAAAGAGGGCATGGCCGGCGGCAAGCCGAATGACAGTCCCTTTGTCAACACCATGTACGCGATTACGAGCGGACGCTTTCTTCTCGAGAACGCGCACAACTTGCCGGTGTATCACGGTCACGGCACGCAAGACGGCGTGGCGTATAATATTCCCACGGCCGGCCAGTATCAGCACGGCGCGCACATGCTCATGGATACGACGTGGAGCGGCTGTCACGACAACATGAATTTCTGTTTCGGCCATACGCCGACTTTGTCGGAGCTGCACGCGCGCCATCCGCAAGGCTACGATTGGGCGTTCATGTTTACGCCGGTGGGCCATAATGCCGACGGCAAATGGATTCAAGGCACGACGCCGGCTTCGGGCATTTCGGGCGTCGTCGATCCGCAGAATCCCGGCAAACTGCTCGGCCAGATGGAGTTTCTCAGCCGGCATCGACGCATTCGCGATCCGCTCACCGTGGTTTACAAATCCTACACGGATACGCATCGCAAAGCTTATTGGGTGGAGCTCGACATTGCAAAGCCGTGGACGAACACTCCCGGCGCGGTGCGCGCGACGCGGAAGCCGGAAACCAATACGCTGGAAGTCGAGCTGAGCCGCGCCGATACGGCGGCGTTTGATCTCGCGCTCGCCGCGTTGGCAGTGAGCCAAGCCAAACCGCTCACCATTTTGCTCAACAAGTTGATCGAGCCGGTCTTCGATCCCGCATTGGACGCGAGCGGAGAAACGCTGCAACCGGCGCTCGTGTTGCGCGGAGATTTTTCCTCGCTCGTCAGCGTCGCGGTTCTCGCCAATGGCGCACCGTTGCCGCAAGCGTCGATAAAATTCGCCGCGGATAAAATCATCCTCGGCCCGATCACGATCAGCGGCGCAACGACGCTTTTGGTTTCCGCTGAAACCGCGACCTCGGTGGACTCAGAAGCCGATGGCGCGCTTCCCACGCGCTTCGCGCTCGAGCAGAATTATCCTAATCCGTTCAACCCAAGTACAGTGATCAGTTTTCAGTTGCCCGTGAACAGTCACGTGACGCTGAAAGTGTTTGACGTGACCGGCCGCGAAGTGGCGACGTTGATTGATGGCGCGATGAATGCAGGCGCGCATGCGGCTCTATTTGATGCGAGCCGTCTTCCGAGCGGCGTTTATTTTTATCAACTCAAGGCCGGACAATTTACCCAAACGCGAAAGGCGATGTTGATGAGGTAGCGCAGGCTTCCAGCCTGCAAGTTTAGAAACGGCACAGAAGGCTTATTACACCGTTCAAAACTTCGCAGGCAAGATGCCTGCGCTACGACATGTAACTGAGAGAATACGTCTGTCTTTAATCCCTATCCTTAAAATTCCGTTTTGAATTGAATCAATACACAGGAGGTGTGAGTAATGAAGTATTTCACGTTTATTGCCGTATGTTTCTTCGCCGTGATCGGTCCTGTAGCTGCACAGAACGGCCAGCCAACCGGCTTGTACCAACTGGGCGCGCCGAACATTCGGAACTTCACCTTCATCGAGGGCGGAACGGTCTCGGTTCGCTGGAACGAGGTTGAGCTCGCCGCGGGCCAATACGATTTCTCGGGCCTCGATCAGGCTCTTGAAGCAGTTCAGAAAGTGGGAAAGAAACTTGTGATCCATCCCTTTGCCAGCCGCTTGCCCGATCATGTTTTAAACCAGATTCCCGCGAACGAACAGTACGTGAACAGCAACTTCGGCATCACCACGGCAGTGCCGTGGAGTCCGACGGCGCTCTCCCACTGGACCGCGTTCGTCAATGCCATGGCCGACCATCAAGTACTGGATGCGGCGACTGGGAAGATGGTGCGACTGGCGGATCACCCAAGCGTGCGGTCGATCGATGCACCCATCGTCGGACTTCAAGGCTTCCGCGACATCGGGGGCTCGCTGGTGAGCGCGTCGAATTATTCGCGCCCGGCATTCGTGGCTGGAATACTTGCGAGCACGCACGCCGGACGCGACGCGTTTCCCAACAGCGCAGGACACCTGGCGCTGTTCGGCATCAACGACGGCAAGGACGGCGAATTCGCAGGCCAGTCTCTCAACGACGCCGTGCTCGACCAGCTTGAAGCGGAGTTCAACGGCGTGGGCCAACGCCGCCTCAACGCGTTTCAAGAGAACTGGAGCGACTCGTTCCCAACGATCAGCGGATCGCAGGGCGGGAACTCGCTTCGCATCATCGCCGACGGAGGCGGGCACATGCTCCAGGCCACAACCTCATGGACGAGACCCTTCGGTCAAGACGGACAAGCTCCCTCCGAGCAGCGATTGCTCAATGTGGCGAGCGGCTCTCCCATTATGGGTCTCATCAACGCATTCAACAATTTCGGAACACGGTGGTACGAGATCTACGCGCCGGACTTCGACAACGCAGCCGCGCCAACGAACCGCGTCTACCTCGGCAACGGCCAGTACGGGGACGTTGTCAAACCGTACGCCGAAGAACTCGTGCTCTGGAACGAGTTCCTGTCTGAGCGGTTCGCGGTCGCCGACTCCGCCATCCTCGTGGGCAATGGCCCGTTGGTCGTCGACGTTCTCGCCAATGAACTGATCCCGGACGGTGCGAACGTGGCCCTGCTTGTGATCCAGATTACTCAGGGCGAGCACGGCTCCGTTTCGATCATCGAGGGCGGCGCGCGGCTCTCGTATCAGCCGAACGCATCGTTTTCGAACTTCGACCAATTCACCTACTTGGTTTCCGACGGCCGTGGCGGCGTCTCGAGTTCGACGGTCAGCATCACCTCCAATCCCCGGACAACCGTGGACGAGCAAGCTCATTCTTCGCCCGCCACATTCGAGTTGCAGCAGAATTATCCGAATCCCTTCAACCCTTCGACCGTGATCAGTTTTCAATTATCAGTGAACAGTCACGTGACGCTGAAAGTGTTTGATGTGAATGGCCGCGAAGTGGCGACGTTGATAGATGGTGAGAGGGCCGCGGGAAAACATGCCGTGACGTTCGCGCCGCGCGATTTGGCGGGGGGAATTTATTTTTATAAACTCAGTGCAGGCGAATTTTCGCAAACGCGCAAGGCGGTTTTTGTGAAGTAGCGCAGGTTTCCAGCCTGCCGGCAAGCAGGAGAGCACAAAATTTTTTCCGCGCCAACTGTGCAGGCAAGATGCCTGCGCTACGACACGAGCAAATTTTCGCAAACGCACAAGCCAACCGTAGCGCAGGCTTCCAGCCTGCAACCGCGCGTACTCGCGAAAAAGTTTTAGTCACTAAAATCCGACAGGCAGGATGCCTGCGTTACGAGTTTTCGCCTACTAGCGTTGAACTGTAGCGCAAGCTTCCATCCTGCAAAAGCTTTTGAACAACTGAGTAATTGGGCGAGGCGCAACACATGGACAACGAAGCGAACGACAAAACGCAAGAACGCCGCGAGCAACCAAGCGGGCAGGAGATCGAAGCGACTTCGTATCTCTTGCAACCGCATCTTATCTCCGGGTACCATACACGTGGCTATCTGCCGCATCTCAAAGTCGAAGGCGGAACGTACTGGGTCACGCTGCGCTTGTATGACAGCTTGCCGCAAGAGGTCTTGAAGAAGTTGGAAGCAGAGCGCAAAGAATGGGAAAAGCAACAGCGCGCGCAGAAGATCGCTCCGCAAGAGATCGCCCAACAGTGGAAACGGCTCTACTCGAAGCGTATGCACGCGTACCTCGACGCCGGCATGGGCGAATGTTGGCTCAAGCGCGACGACATCGGCGGATTGGTCGTCAACGCAATCCGCTTCTTCGAAGGAGAACGTTATCATTTGCACGCATGGGTGATCATGCCGAACCACGGCCATGTCATGGTGACGCCGCACGACAAGTGGACGCTGAGTTCCATTGAGCACAGTTGGAAATCCTACACCGCCACGGCTGCGAATCGAATTTTGGGAAGGGTTGGCAAACCGTTTTGGCAACGCGAAGCTTATGATCATCTCGCGCGCGATGACAAGGAGTTTTATCTGATTTGTGAATATACGATCAACAATCCGGTGCGCGCGGGATTGTGCGCAAAGCCGGAAGACTGGAAATTTTCGAGCGCGTTTGAGCAGAAAGATTCCGGCTCGGCGCCGTCGTAGCGCAGGCTTCCAGCCTGCACGAACGGGAAGTTTCGCGCAGCCTGTGCAGGCAGGATGCCTGCGCTACGACGGCAAATTTTCACAAACGCGCAAAGCGGTGTTGATGAAATAAAAGCCATCTTCGCAGCAATCGCTAGCGCGCCGCGAAGCGTTCCGCAAACATGCCGTGCCAGCCGGGCGAAAGGCCGCGCACGCGCAGCGCCTTTTCGAGCGCCTCGTGGTCGTCGTGATCGCGGAAAGCCAAATGAAAAATTTCTCTTACCGTCATCCGATTTGAATCGATCTCGATGCGCTCGATCATATCGCCGCCGCCGACTTCGCCTGCTTGCAGAACGCGCAGATAAAATCCGGTGCGACCGCTCGCCATAAACAGCTTGGGGAATTGCGGCAGATTCATTCTAATCGCCAGCTTGTAGCACGGCACGCGCGGCTGCGTGATTTGTACCGCCGCGCTGCCAACGCGAAAAATGTCGCCGACGTGGACTTGATCTTCCCTCATCTCAGTCACCGTGAAATTTTCGCCGAATTGGCCATAAGCCAAATCTTGGCGGCCGAGCTTGTGCCGCCAATACTCGTAATGCTCGAATGGATAAACATAAACCGCCTGATGAACACCGCCGTGAACGGTTAAATCCGCCTGACCATCGCCTGCGAGATTCAGCTTGCGCAACATGACGCGCCCCGCCACCGGCTCTTTGAAAATGCCGGTGGTTACACTTTCGCCTTTATATTGAATTTCTTTCGGCAGCGACACGTTGACGGAGATGAGTTTCATGACTTGCCATTCCTTACACAAATGTGAAGAGATCGGGCTTTCATTTTGTTTGAGTCTTAAGAAAGCCCGACCTTGCAGTTTCGTTCACTTCGACAATTCACGCCACTTTGTGTCGCCTTTTTGAATGAAGCCGGCAATGTCTTTCTGCCAAAGGCTGCGGGTGTCCAACGCCGGATCGCGATAGAAGACGTAGAGCTTGCCATCCTTGAGCACAAAACTTTCCGGGTCGATATCCACGCGCTTGCCCAATTCCGCGACTGCCCACGCGCACCAACCGCCGTAAGCCGGAAGATATTTCGCCGGGTTTTGCTTGAAGCGATTGAGATTCTCCTGTGAGCTGAAACGATAAGTGACGCCCTCATATTGGAGTGAATTGCTGATTAAGCCACGCGCCGGATTGCCGCCGCCTTCCGGAAAGTACGACACCGGATCGTAACCAGCCAAACCGACGCCTTCGCCCAACAAATTGTGCCGTTGGTGCAAAGTGGTTTTGGGGGCATTGCTTGGCGCCGAGGTTTGCGCTGATGCCCAGTTCGCCGCCAAAAGGCAAAACATCATCAATGGAATGCGAAAATTGTGTTTCATTTTTTGATCCTCAGTTTTTTTAACAACCGGACTTGCACAACGAGATGATGACTTGGGTGCTTTACCGTGCGCAAATCTTCTTTTTGTGATTTTCCGATCAAGCTTGATCAATGTTGCACAGTTCTCATGCATAGGCCGTGCCGAATTCTAATAACTTAATTCTAATGCTTTCTGCCTTTCGCCCGTCCTCGCAGAAATTTGCGACTCTCAATTTTTTGCTGCACATTCAACATAAATTTGCGGTTTGTGTAAGTTAATGGGGCAAAATACGACAAAGGTATTATGCAGATTGAATCGCTGCAGTCCATCATTTTGGCATTGGCGCAAGCGCGCTCCGTCGAAACGGTTTTGCAGATGATCGTGCAAGGACTGAACAGCCAACCCGATGTGGCGCTGGCGCGCATCTGGCTGATTGCACCGGGAGATATTTGCGCTTCTTGCCGAATGCGCCGCGAATGTCCGGATCAAACGCGTTGCCTGCACTTAGTGGCAAGCGCAGGCAATCCCCTTGCGCATGAAAAAAATTGGTCGCGTCTCGACGGCGATTTTCGCCGCTTTCCGCTCAAGGTAAGAAAAATTGGGCGCATTGGCGCCACCGGCGAGCCGGTGCTTTTGCAAAAGATTGCAGAAGAAAGCGAATGGATCGCGCATCCGGATTGGACCCGCCGCGAGGGCATTCAAAGTTTTGCCGGCCATCCGCTCATCTTTCGCCATGAGGTTCTAGGCGTGCTGGGATTGTTCAGCCGCGCTGAAATTGATGCGCGCCAGTTTGCCTGGCTGCGCGCGTTTGCCGACCACGCCGCGGTTGCCATTGCCAATGCCCGCGCTTTTGAGGAAATCGAGCGGCTGCGCGCGCAATTGGAAATGGAGAACCGGTATCTCCGCGAAGAAGTCAAAACCACATTTGGCGATATTATCGGAGAAAGCGCGGCGTTGCGGCAAGTTTTGCAGCAAATCGAAATGGTGGCGCCCACTGACGCCGGGGTGTTGATTTTGGGCGAAACCGGCACCGGCAAGGAATTGTTGGCGCGCGCGATCCATGAGTGCAGCACGAGGCGTGAGAGGCCGCTCATAAAAGTGAACTGCGGCGCGGTGCCGCGCGAGTTGTTTGAAAGCGAATTCTTCGGCCACGTCAAAGGCGCCTTCACCGGCGCGCTCAAAGACCGTGTGGGGCGGTTTCAATTGGCCGAGGGCGGCACGCTTTTTCTCGACGAAATCGGCGAAGTGCCGCTTGAGCTGCAGAGCAAGCTGCTGCGCGTTTTGCAGGAAGGCCAATTCGAGCGCGTCGGCGAAGATCGCACGCGCCAGGTCGACGTGCGGATCATTGCAGCGACCAATCGCAATCTGCAACAGGAAGCGGCGGCCGGTCGCTTTCGGCAGGATCTGTATTATCGCTTGAGCGTTTTTCCAATTACCGTGCCGCCGTTGCGAGAAAGACGCGAAGATATTCCGATGCTGGCCAAGCATTTCATCAAGCACACCTGCGCGCGGCTGAATTGCCCGCCCGCTCACATCACACCGGAACAGATGAAACAACTGCAGCGTTATGATTGGCCGGGAAACATTCGTGAGCTGCAAAACGTGATTGAGCGCGCTGTGATTTTGGCGCGTGGCGGCGTTTTGCAATTGGAACATGCGCTGCCAGTTCATGCAAGCGAAACAAGCAGCACACCGGTATCACTGCAAACCTCCGCCGCATTGCCCGCAGTCATTCGTGAAGAAGCACGGAAAGAACAGGAACGCGAGAACATTCTGGCCGCGCTCGCACAAGCCCGCTGGAAAATTTACGGCGCAAATGGCGCTGCGGCATTGCTCGGAGTCAAACCTACCACACTGGCTTATCGCATGAAGGTGCTCGCAATTCATAAAAAGATGATCGCAGCTAATTCGTAAAGCCAACACCCTACTTCTTACTTTGCAAAGCATGTAGATTGAACTTTCCCCTCTAATCTAACCCTGTCATTCTGGAAGAATCTCTTTATGTGCTAGTGCTTTGTTACCGTGATTTTGTAGCCCTGCCCCCTTGTGGGGCATTGTTGCGACCCGCGAATTTATTGGCTGTGACAGCACCCCACAAGAGGGTGGGACTACAATAATTAAAGTAACAGTCACTAGTCATACTAGCGAGTGTTTGAAAAGATTTCTGCTGAACGTCAGATCGCTAAGATGCGAAAGGTAAATTATTTTGCGGTCGGGCTGGCAGTAGCGGGCAGCTAGCGAGGTGAAAGTTGCAATCTAGAGACTGAATGGGCAGCTTGTTCGACGCTTGGTGCCGGAGAATTTTGCGAGCGGCGAGCCTCGAATGATTTTGGAGGGCAATCGCGCACGTGGTTGGCGAGTGTATGTGGGAAGCAATTTTAGCAACGCATTGCCGGAGAATTTAAATCAACGAAAGCAATGCTTTTGTTGTGGGGATTTCAGGGAGTGTGGACTTTTTGCGAAGTCAATGCATATGCCGCACCCATGCGCGGCATACGCAACGGCTTTCCTTGCCATTCTTTGATGGAGCTTCACAGAGCGCACACTCCCCTCATCCCCGGGGCAGGGAGGAATCGTGATTTTCTGATGTGCAATGCGCGCAATCAGAAATTGCGACGTTTACTCAACGGATTCCGGTTGCAGCACTGATGACTGCAGCGGCGAATTCGTATTGTCCCGCGGCGCGACACTGGCGAAGGTTTTGTTGCGGCGTCTTGCCAAGCCTTGCGCCATGGTATGCGGTTGGAAATTCAACTCGCTGATGGCTTGCAGCACACGCGTGCGCGTGGTCTCGGAGTGTAATGGGACACCGTTCAAAACTCGCGAAACCGTGCTGATGCTGAAGCCAGACTTTTTTGCGACTTCGTAGATTGTGGCAGCCATGATTAACCTCACATATAGGATGGCAGTTTTCAATTGCTCGCAGTTGCGCGCACTTTGGCCTCGAGAAGCGCAAAGAAACCCTCGCGCGTTTCTTCGGTGAAGCTATACAGTTGCGCCATCTCTTCGGCGCTGAGATAAGCTTCGGCATTGGACATAACGCAGGCCGCAATCTGCGCATAATGGCGCAGCTCTGCGGTGTTGCTTTGCAGTGAGAGCCGTAGCAATGCGCTGACGATTTTGGAATAGTTCAGGTTGGGATAAACCAGCTTGAAGCGCAGCGCTTGAAAAATTCCCGAGGCTACGACCGCTTCCGGCAAATCCGTGCGCAAGTTGTTCTCGTATGCGCGCAACGCGACTTGCAGGGTTTTCTTGGGCAAGGTTGCTTCTTTGGCGAGCACATTGGCGGCGCGCAGCGGCCGGCCCTGCGAGGGAATGCTAAACAGCAAAAGCAGTATGCTGAGAAAAGTGAGACCGAGATTAGTGGTTTTCATCATGCACTCCTATTTTGGGTTCGATGCTGCAAAAAAAAATCTATCCTCAACTTGCTGCCAAGGAAAGCAAAGGCCTTGCCGAAAACGCACGCACGCAGCAAGGGATTGACAATCGGAAGTTTGTATGAATTAATTTCGGCGCGACGCCGCAGCCAGTGGTGCAACATGTTGGAGGCCAGCGCTGTGATGAGCGGGAGCTAAGGCGAGCAAAAAGGCGAGTTAGATTACAGGACAGAATTGTGGCGCACAGGCAGTTTCGTGGCACCCCTTTGGAAGCGGTCTCACTCGCTCTGCGCTCTTCTGAGACGATTATTCAAAGCGCGCCGCGATAATCCCAAGAGGCTTGCTGCAATGGCTTGATTCCCGCCGGCGCGCTGCAACGCTTCAGTTATCAGAATTTCTTCGGCTTCCTCCAGCGTGGGCAGGCGATCCGAAAAAATGAGCAAGCGCTCCTCCTCGTGCACGCGCACGGAGCCGGAATGAGCGCTCTCCAATGAGGCGGAGCTGTGCGCGATTTTTTCTCTAAACGAGTGCAGCGAAAGCACGCCCGCGACGTGACGGCTTACGGCATCGAAGATCATGCCCTCCAATTCTCTAACATTACCCGGAAACGAATACGTGCGCAGCAGCGTGGCGAGCTCGCGCGGCGCGGTCGGTTTTTTCTTCGCGAGCGTGTGCGCTGCTTTTTCCAAATAGTGTTCGAGCAATAAAGGAATATCTTCGAGGCGCTCACGCAATGAGGGAAGATGAATGTGATGTGATTGCAGCCGATAGTACAGATCTTTACGAAAATTGCCGCTGCGCTGCAGCCCGGCAAGATCTTGATGCGTGGCCGCAATGATGCGCGCATCGGATAGCTTCGGCATGTCCGCGCCGAGCGGATAGTATTTGCCTTCCTGCAAGAGACGAAGGAGTTTGACCTGCGACTCTAGGCTCAAGTCTCCAATTTCATCCAGAAACAATGTGCCGCCGGCTGCATGCTCGAGAAGTCCGCGGCGCGGTTTATCTGCGCCCGTAAATGCGCCTTTGACATGGCCGAAAAGTGTATCGGAAAAAAAGTGATCATCCACACCGGCGACATTGACCGCCACAAACTCTCCGGCTCTGCCACTCAAGTGATGCAGCACTTTGGCAATCAACTCTTTGCCGACGCCGGTTTCGCCGGTGACGAGCACGGGCAATGGCGTCGGCGCAATCGCTTCGACGTATTTGAACACGGCGCGCATGGCCGCATGGTTGGTGATGATTTCAGCAAATGCTTCCGGATGCTGCAATTGCTGTGAGAGCAGGGAATTTTTCAGCAGCGCGTTTTCATTTCTCATCTCTTGCATTTGAATGGCACGCTGAATCGTCGTGACCAAGCGCGCATCATCAACAGGTTTGACGAGGTATTCAAACGCCCCCGCTTTCATGCACTCCACTGCGGTCTCGATCTCGTTCACGGCCGTGAGCACAATGACCGGGATTGCCGGAAACTCTTCAACGATTTGCGGCAAAAGCTGCTGTCCGGAAAGATGCGGCATATACAAATCGAGCACCACCACGGCGTACTCTTGCTCGGCGAGCAACGCGAGCGCTTGCCGGCTATCCCGGCATTTAACCACACGCTTTAAACCGCCCGCGTGCAGAGTAATTTCAGCGCTGAATAGAAACTGCTCTTCATCGTCGATGAGAAGCGCCGGACGCTCGGAGTAGGCAGTGAAGTTCATACGCGCTTTCTTGAGTTTTGCAAGCCAATCTTTTTGAATTAATATCTCTGCTTTTAGGGCGCAGGCTTGAGCTTTACGCCACTGCCGGCAATTTGATCGTTGCCACTGTGCCTTTGCCCGGCTGTGATTCCAAAGACAGTGCGCCGCCGTGCTCTTTAATAATGCGATACGAAATGGCGAGGCCCAAACCGGTGCCGCCGGTAGAGCGCTTCGTGGTGAAAAAAGGATCGAAGATATGCTTCAAATCCGATTCGGCAATGCCGAGGCCTTCGTCACTGACGCGCACAATCACACTCTTGCTTGCAGCCTCATGTGAGGTGGTGAGGCCGAGATGCGCGCCCTTGTGTTGCAACGCCTGGCAAGAGTTGGTGATGAGATTGATCACGACTTGCTCGAGCTGTTGGAGGTTGCCGAGAATTTTAGGAATCTGTTGTCCGGCAGTCCAACTGAAATTATCCGTGGATTTTTTGATGAGAGGTTGCACGATGGTAAGCGCGGCCTCGATCACCTCGTGAATGTCGATCCATTCCTTCGCCCCGCCGCGGTCGCCGCGCGAAAAATCTTTCAGGCTTTGCACGATTTTCTGAATGCGTTTGGACCCGTCGATCAATCCGGAAAAAAGCTGCGTGATCTTGTCATAGGTTTGTGAATAAGGCAAGCCGGCGATGCTGAAGTCACCGTTCCGCGCGGCATACTTATCGAGAATGGGCTTGACTTCCCGCCAGCCGCGCGACAAAAATTTCGCGTTGAGCAAAATATAATTGTTGGGATTGTTGATCTCGTGCGCCATGCCGGCCACCAGCGTGCCCAAGCTCGCGAGCTTATCCGCCTGAATAAGCTGCTGTCGTTGAATTTCATTCAGCTCCTCCGTCTTTTTTCTCTCGGTGTAATCGCTCACCAGGCCGTCATAGGAAGCGACCAGGCCGTTAGGGTCTTTGCGAAACACAATAGTGTTGCGGACCCATCGCACTGAGCCGTCTTTGTGAATGATGCGATGTTTGAGCGTGGGCACCGCCTCGCCCCGCATGGCGCGATTGGCGCGCTCGATTACGGTTTTGCGATCATCTTCGTGCACCATGCGATACCACAGCTCACGGTCCGCGTCAAAATCTTCGGGAGTATATCCCGTGACCGCGACGCAGCCAGGCCCGTGCGTCGTCTCCACGGCTGTGCCGTTCTCGACGCGCACGTTGTAAATATAATCCGTCACCGAGCCAATCAACCTTTTATAGCGCTGCTCGCTCGCACGCAATTCTTCCTCGGCCCGTTTGCGGTTATTGATGTTGTTGATCAGCCCGTCGTAAGAAAGCAAATTGCCCTGCTCATCTTTGTTAAGAATGATGGTGTTCTTAACCCAGCGCGTTGAAGCGTCGCGATGAATAATTCTGTGTTCGAGCGGCGGCTGCTCTTCGCCGGCGAGAGCTTTCTGCGCATGTATTTTCACGGCCTCGCGATCATCCTCATGAACCATGCGAAACCACAGCTCGGGATCGGCGGCATAATCTTCGGAGGTATAGCCGGTGATGTCGGCGCAACCCTCGCCGTGGTGCGTCTCCACGGCCGTGCCGTTTTTAATCTTCACGGTATAGATGTAACCCTTCAGCGCTTTGATCAGCATTTTCATGCGCTGCGCGCTCATGAATTTTTCGGACATGGCGAATGTATGTCTCCTGTACTCAACTTGCTCGTTGGGGTTCGAACAAAGCAAATAGTAATTGATTTGAAACTCGAAAACAAGCCGGAGAATGGCTTCGTTTGAGGAATTTTTCAAGCTTGAGTTGCGAGAGGCAAACAAGGTGAGAGCGCTTCCAGCGCCTGCGATGTCCGAAACAAAAAATCCCCAACAGAAGGATTTGCATCAACGGAAAGCTTTTTCCGCTGCGTCAAATCTTTTCGCTGGGGATAATTTCGGAGATTGATTGGACTCTACTTCGTGTAGGAATCAATCACCTGCTCGATCGCCGCACGGCACACAGGATCGAAATCAACGAGGCTCAAGGAGAACATGCGGCAATCCGCGGCCGGGCGATAGAGTCCGCGCGCTTCGTAGCCGGAGCCTTCGAACGCGCCCACTTTCCCTGCATACTTCGTCTTCTGCAAGATTTCGTCCTGCCGTTTGATGAGCGGCTCGCGTTTCGCATAATAATCCGGCGCGAGGCGGTCGAGCTTCGCGCGCACGGTTGCGAGACTGTCGTATTCGGCTTTCTCCCACGGCGTAGGCAAGGGCGTGCCGGCTACCATGAACGCTTTCCACTTCACATTCTCTTTATCCAGCAACGCAGTAACATTCGGTTCCCACGGCTCTACTTCTTTTGAATAAAACTCTTCATAAGAAACTTGCGAGCTATAATATTCGTCGCCGAGGCCTGCGAAAGAGTGGCCGAACTCGTGGACATAGACATAATCGCGCTGCCATTCCTGGCCGGGTTGATCGGAAGTGGTAAAGGTGGTGTTGTATTGATTGTAAATGCCGCCGCCGCCGTAGCGGTCGTCGTTAATCAAAATGTTGATGACTTCATATGGCACTTGTCCGGCGGCATCGCGCAGCGCTTTGTTCGCAGTAGTGAGCACATAGCGTGCGGATCCGAACGTGTTGTATATCGTGCCGAGCGCCGATTGCTTCCAAATGTTTTTGTCCGGCTTCGGGATGCCGGACTCCGGCGAGATGACTTCAATAAGCCACACGTTGAAATCATTTTTGCGTTCTTTAAAAGGCGAGGTCGCGAACATCACCTCGTTGAAATGCTTTGCGTCCGTGCGCAGCTTCGGTAAATCTTTCTCGGCATAACCGTCGCCGAGAATCACGATATCGACCTTGGTGGCGGGCGGGCCGTTCTGCATGAGCGCCGTCGCTTTGAATTTCGGCGCGCGCTTGGCGCGATTGATTTGCGTGGGATCATTCGGATCGATAACGACGGAGAATACCTCGCGAAAGTTCATCTGCTTGTCGCGCCGGCAAATCGTGAATTGCGCCTTGTTCTTCGGCATGGGTATGAGCACGCTTTCGTGAAACGTGCGCGACATCGTGCCCGCTTCGCCCGTGGTTTGCCATTCATTGAATACCGTCGAAAAGCCGCGCGAGAAAACGAGCGTCGCAGTTGCCACATCAAACACACGCGCTTGATATTCTCCGCGATTCAAACGGTCGATAAGCAGCGTCGTGCTGCCGGCCCATTCGCCTTCGGCATAGCATTGGTCGAGCGCGAAAGACTCTTGCCCTTTGGCGCCGGTATGATAATAATCCACGCGCAAGGTTTGGTTGGAAAAGAAAGTCTGGAATGATTGTGCCGCGAGGGTGTGCGCACCTAACATGCTCGCACAGAGGAATAAAACGGAGCGCTTCATAAGCTTTCCTTGAAGACTTTAGGCTACGCTGCAAAAGAGACCGCCGCTCTGGCTAAGATTCCTAAATGCGTGCCTGCAAACGCTGGCGTGTCATGCTTTCCCGCAGAGGGGAGTTCACATGGGTTAGACCGATTCACCTGAGTGTGAGAGGGAGGTGAGTCACAATCGTTTGCAAGCACGCTCGTGCAGACTATCCTGCGGCGGTCCCGAGCATTCATTGAGAACTGCTCTTTAGTTGATGCTCTCGCGAATGAGCGCGACGACCTTGCCTTGAATTTCCCACGCTTGCGTGAGCGGAATGTTCGCGTAGGCATTGTTCTCCGGCTTGAGGTATTTTTCGCAGTCGCTCATAATCAGGCGTTTCACCGTCGCCTCTTCGCCGGTCAAGGCCACCACAATATCACCGTGGCGGGCTTGATTGGTCGAGCGCACGATAACAAGATCGCCTTCGTAGATGCCGGCGTCGATCATACTATCGCCGTGCACGCGCAGCGCAAAGTACGGCGCGCCGTCGTTGGTAATGTAATCCGGCACGGGCACGAAGCGCTCGATATTTTCCTGCGCGAGGATGGGCAGACCCGCGGCAATGCGCCCGAGCAACGGAATATTATCCGCCACGCCGCGTGCGGGAAGATCGCCGTCGTGCAAAACTGTAATGCTGCGCGCGGCCCCACCGCCTTGCTTCTTAATGTATCCCTTCAATTCCAGAGCGGCGAGATGTTTGAAGATCGCATTCTTCGAACGAATGCCCAACTCATCGGCCAGCTCTTGCATCGTCGGCGGAAAGCCGCGGCGTTGCACATCGCGCGTGATCAGATTTAAAATCTGTCGCTGCTTCTCGGTGAGCTTTTTCATAGCTGACCCCTTCGCTTGGTTAGCTTCTGTCGGTGCTTTAATGTTCACGGGAACATAATAACGCCAAGTGAACGGAAAGTCAAGAACTATTTTCAAAATTTTTGTTGGGAACGAAAGCCAATTTTGTAATGGAAATTCCGCTGCGAAGATTTAGCAAAATGCTAGCAAGGCTTTCTCTCGCCCGCAGTCTTCTGCAACAATGCTCGCATTTTCTGTTACCGTCCGGACGCTCTGAGCGTCCGGACGGTGGTGCTCACCTGATAATCTTCAACCCTTTTATCCCCTTCACCGGACTCAAATCTTTCACGGGGGTGCCGACGAGGTTGAGGCTTCTTTAAAAAATCGTTGATTTCTGATTCCTGCCACTTCATTTCTGTTCCGAAGGCACCGTAGCATTTCTGCCCGGCGCGAGCCAATTACACGCCCCTCAGCCCTCGCGCAAGAAATTCGAGCGCGGTGTTCCACGCTTCCTCAAACACGGCTTTTGCTTTGGTTGGAACGAGATACTCAAGGTTGTTGCGCCAATTATTTTCGTACTCGCGTCGCCGCCACTCGACTTTAGCGACGTCGAGCTGCGAAAGCGCAATGCCTTTGGCCGAACACTTCTGTGGGAAAGCTTGCAGCGCGGCTTCGATATTGACGCTGCTCTTCGAGAGCATGTGCAGGTCATAGACGTCCCGTGCAATCGCCCACTTGCGTTGGCCGGAAAAGGCGCGCAGCTTCTCTGCAAAGACTTCCTCCAGCGCATAAACGCGCAAAGAAGTTTTCACCAACTCTTGATCGTCGGAATACGCGTGAATGATCGGCAATGTACGCGGCGGAAACAAAAGCTGCTCGTCACGATTCACGTGAATGCGCAGCGAACGCGGCGTTCCTCCGTATTGCCACGGTCCTTCGTAATAGATCTTCGCTTCGAACGACTCCTCGCCGTAATCGTCCGCGATGGCCTCCACCTCCGCATCGTGTTTGTCGGTTTTGATGCCGAGAGCTTCTTGCATCTTGTGCTTTGCATGGTTGATAACGTTTTGCATCGCGACGGCGCTCACGGCTTTGATGGCAGTGAAGTCGAGGTCTTCGGAGAATCTGTAATCCGCGAAGTAGCATTTGCGCAGCGCCGTGCCGCCTTTGAAAATCCAACCTTCCTGCACTTCCGGCTGAAGCGCCAAGTAATGCAAGAAACACCCGAGCACGTAATCGTGATCGACCACGGGAGGACCGACTTCCAGCACATCGGCCAGGCGGCGAATTTCCGTGACTGTGATCATCCTCTTCCCGCATTCACTAAGATTTTCCAGCGCGTTGAAATCTTTGCAGACGTGTTTCCCGAGGGCAAGAGCGGGCTAATTCCCGCGGTTAATTCCCCTTGCCATTCATTGAGAACATTTTGGGCTTCTTTCGGAAGATTGGGCACGAGCGTTTCGAACAGATAACCGAGACGCTTCTTCACCGCGCCGTTGGGGAATCGCGCCGCATACTCTCGCAACCTCTTCCAAGAAATTTCGCGCGCTCCTTCCACGACCGCCTTCGCCAGCTCTTCAATGGAGCCGCCGCGCTCCACGTCATCCGCACAGTCAATCAGCGTCTTTTCTTTATCCGTTACCAAACAAGCTTTGCCGTTGCGCCACTCTTTGACGTGGCCAAAAAATTTGGGCTTGGCAACGGTGACAAATTCATAGAGAACGCCGAAGACCGTTCGGCGAGAGCTGGATTTCCGCTTCGTCGTTTGGACGTAAACAATGCGCGGGATTTGCTCGGTCCAGTTCCAATGACGAATCGCGCTCCAATACGCAATCGCCGCCGGCTGCACGAGGGCGTTGGCAACGGCATACGCATCCTCGCTCCAGCGGCGCTCCGGGCCGGCTTCGAGCGGGATGACAAGATACTTTCCGCGCTCAAGGCGGGCGATCCACCCCTTCTGCTCCAAATGCCGAAGCTTCTTCCAAGCCATTTCCGCGCCGCCCCAAAACCTGACGGCGTTTTGTATGGTGAAAAGTTGTTGGTTGCGCGAAGCAACCTGGGAAAGAAATTCCGCTTCTCTGGGGCCAAGTTCTGTTATATTTTTTCTCATGAAACCAACCTCTCTAAGGTCTGTATCATGCAGAAAAATATAATAACGTCGCGAAAGAAGAAAGAGAAACTTGCGGCTGAAATTCGTGATGATGACGCTGGCTGCTTTTGTTTGCGCAGCGTGAGCCAAACACCGTGTTCGAGCGCGTTCGTGTCCGTGGTGCTCTGCGGCCGTTCGAGGCAACGGCTCACCTGATAATCTTCAACCCTTTTATCCCCCTCACCGGGCTTAAATCTTTCACGGGCGTGTTGGTAATGTCGAGCCTTTCCAAGTTTGTGAGATTGGCGAGTGGGCTAAAAAGCTTTCAGAATTTGTTGTTGTGATGCTGCGAAAAAATGCTATCTTCAAATGAAAATTTGGAGAAAAAACATATGACGCCCGCGAGCATTCAAAGTCTTTACCTGCAGCACATCAAGCAGCTCAATCCTGCCGAGCGGTTAAGCTTGACCGCGCTGATCATCCAAGACTTGGCAGCGACAATGCCAAAAGCGACAGAAGCACGGCGCGAGCGCAGCCTGCTGGAGCTTGAAGGCTTAGGCGCGGAACTTTGGGAAGGCGTTGACGCGCAAGAATACGTCAGCGAGTTGCGCAAGGAATGGGATCATCGGCCATGACCAAGCTCGACGATGCGTTGACGAACGTCGCGAAGCTGGGATTCGACACGGCGCCGTTGATCTACTTTGTCGAGCGCAATCCGAAATTCGTGGATTTGATGCGCGAAGTCGTGCGGCGAGTCGATGCCGGCCAAATTTCGGGATTCAGTTCTATGGTCGCCCTAATCGAAGTTCTCACCAAACCCAAAAAGGTCGGCGACACAAAGACTGAAATCGAGTATCGCGACTTGCTGCTGTATAGCCGGAATTTTAAGCTGCTTCTGATTGATAGCACGGTTGCAGAACGCGCCGCAGATCTGCGCGCTCGTTACAATCTCCGCACGCCGGACGCTTTGCAAATCGCCTCGGCAATCGAAACCGGCTGTCAGGCATTTCTCACCAACGATATACAACTGCGGCGCGTAGCTGATCTTCGGGTGTTGATTCTGGACGAGCTTGAATTGTAAAATAGTTTGCTCGCCTTCGCTCTGCCGCTAGCTTGGTTCTTCCCGCTCGTTTAGAAGTGATGCTCACCTGATAATCTTCAACCCTTTTATCCCCTTCACCGGACTCAAATCTTTCACGGGCGTGCCGGTAATATCGAGCCTTTCCAAGTTCGTAAGATTGGCGAGAGGGCTGAGGTCGGTTACATGCGTATTGCTGATATACAAAGTTCTCAGATTGGTGAGATTTTTCAGAGGGCTGAGGTCGGAAACTTTCAGGCCGTTTGCGTTCACTATGGTCAGGTTTGGTAAATTGACAAGGGGCGATAGATCAGTAACCTCGCAGTGTTGAATATATAGTTTTTCCAATTCGGCAAAATTAATCAATGCATCAAGGTCGTTTACCTTTGTGCTGCCAACATCAATCTCTTTTAAATGAGTCAAATGAGTAATGAGTTGAAGGTCACTCACCTGTACTTGTTTCAATTTGGGGATAGTCGAGAGAATACTAAGATCATTGACGTCGACTTCTTTTATCCCAATCTCAGTCAATTCAAAAAGATTAGCGAGAAAGTTCAAGTTGGCAATTTTTGTATGATTAAGCGTTAATCGCCTTAGCATTGTTAAGCCATGAAATATACTAGGGTCGGTAATGCTTATATTCCAAGCTTCAAATGAAGTAAGATTTCTAAGCGTCGAGATCGGGTTCAAATCTATTTCAGGCATTCCGAAAACGTTTAATCGAGAGAGCTTCGGGATCATTGAAAGAGGTTTGAAATCTCGAATCAACTGACAATTACCTATAACCAAAAAATCGAGTTTTTTTATAAATGCGAGAGGCATAATATCGCTAATGTTTTTGCAGCGCTGTATGACCAATGTATCTAAGTTGGGAAGGTGCTTTAGCGGGCTCAAGTCGTTAAGTCGATCCCAACCGCTCAAGTTTAAGGTCCTAACACTGACCAGATGTTGAATCTGGCTAAGGTCAGTTAATTGACTACTCAAGGCTTCTAACCCTTCAATGTGTGTTAAATCCGCAAATCCTTCCCATGAAGAGTGAATCCTCAAACCGAGCAGTTTACTTCGAATCAGAACTTCATGAGCGTATCTTTTGCGATCAAACTGTCCCCAAGCTGATCCTATTTCATACCTAACATCTCTGTCAATTTCCCAGCGTTCATCGGTTTCACAGGCATACTCCGCAATTGCTTTCATTGCCGAATTGCTCCCAATCATCGCCAATACCTTCACACAACGCGCCGCTTCTGAGGCAGCATGCTCTGGGTTGTAAGCAAGCAACTGTACTGCGGGATCACCCGCAGCAGCCATCAACTTGACATCATCCTCATCCTGCGGCGGAAAAAGCGGAGCGGCTTTGTCCATCACAAGTTGTCGCACTTCGGAAGCCAGTTCCACGCATGTTTCCAAGCACGCGACAGCGAGCAAGTAGAGCTGCTTGCGCAGGCGCGGTGTTTTCAGTTTATCTGCTCTAGCAATCAATCCCCTCAACAATTTTTCCCGTTCTTTGGGCCGGGCTTCGCCTGCGGCCAGAATGATGGTCTCGCGCCATTGGTCTTCATGGCCGTGCTTGATCAGCACACCAATGTCGTTTTGTTTGATCGCAGCTTGTGCGGCCAGATACTCTTGAAACGTGCGATGCGTGAAATCCACGCGCTGCGCAATGGGCTCGCGCAAGAGATTCGCGCGCTCCAGCAACAAGCGGCGCACGCCTTCGCCCGTGACGCTCTCGGGCAAATTCATTTCCGCGCGTTTGCCTTCGAAATGGCTGTCGGCCTCAGCTTGCTCCACGTCCGAATAGCCGTTCTTCATGAGCCAATAAGCAAAGCTTTGCGCGAACGCGCGCTTCTGCTCGTTGCCCAATTCCGCGTAATCAGCTTTCATATCAATCTTGCGGCCGGCGTCGCGGCGGTTCAAGAGCATTTCCACACAGTCTTTGTACAATTCGAGACGCGCCTCCGGCAAGTTCTCGTGGCGCTCGCGATGCAATGCGCAAATCATCGCGCAGAGCAAAGGATTATCCGCCAAACGCCGGAGCGGTGGCCGCTGCCGCAATTGCCGTTTGAGATTTTCGGGCAGCGGTTTGAGCGCATTGCGTTCTTCCTCGTCTGTCATCGTCTTCGCCAGCGCCTCGTGCCATTGCTCGATGAAATTTTCGATGTGGCTTTGGCTCATTGCCTGCAAACGTGTTTCAACAAAACTTTCTTGCTTGATCCATTCCTTCCATTCCGGCCACAACTCTTCCTTCACTGCCGCCGGGCGCGAAGTGACGATATAACGCGCGTGCGGATAATTGCTCACCAACTGCTGCAAATGCTCCAGCATGGCCGGACGTTGCGTGCTCGGCAATTCATCCACGCCGTCGATCAAAACCACAGCGCGACCGTTCAGCAATTGCTCATGCACCCAACCGCGCGGCATTCCTCCGGCCACAGAGGGCGCAATCAAACCGGGAAACTCTTCAGGCGCGGGAAAGTCTTTGTTGACGCGCTCGCGCAAACGAATGAATAAGGGAATTGTTTTGTTCCAATGCGATAGCTGCGCGGGAAAATCGTGGCTAGCGGAACGCACGGCGAGCCATTGCAGCAACGTGCTCTTGCCGGAACCGGCCTCGCCCAGCACGACGATCTTGCGCGCAGTTGTAATGAGTTGATCAATCGGGCCGGATTGCGGCGCGAGACGCATGCCCTTAGCCTCGGGCATGTTTTCGTCAAACGTACTCTCGTACATTTGCGCGCGATCTTTATTGTTGGTTTGATCAACATCAATGGCAACATAGGCCACGCTCAAGCTTTGACGTTTGGTCGCATCATCCATGCGCGCCACGCCGAACAACTCCATGCGGTCGAGTTGGCGGACGAGGGTTTGGCAATAGAGCCGTTCGAACGCCGCAGCCTCTTCGTTCGGACGCGCATAAATTTTTTCCACGAGCCCGAGCACGTGATCCTGGCTTTGCAGCGCAGTCTCGGAAAAGTACCGATCAAAACTCGCAAGCTCGCTCGCAATCGCGACGATCTCATTGCACACTTCGCGCAGGAAGCGTTCATACAATGAAGCCTCGGCATCGGAGAAATTCTTCACGATCTCCGGCCGCGCATTGAGCAACTGCCGCGCGAGCCGTTCGGCATCGAAACGATAGTCGATGATCTGCTTGGCGTCAATCGGCGTTTGGGCAAGCGTGAGCGCGACTTCGCGCGTGAGCAATTTTATATCAGGAACGCTCGCTTTTGAACTCTCGGCTTCAAACAAAGGCCGCAGCTTGATTGCAACCTCCTCGCCTATCTTTTCAATGCGGCGCGCGGTCTCGCGATGTGCGGAGTCGATCTCGGCTTTGCCTTTGAGCAAATCGAGCAGCTCGCCGCTGATGTCGCCGGCTTTATCGCCGAGCCATGAC
Source organism: bacterium (assembly GCA_037444905.1). Taxonomy (GTDB): domain Bacteria; phylum Zhuqueibacterota; class Zhuqueibacteria; order Zhuqueibacterales; family Zhuqueibacteraceae; genus JABWAN01. The sequence continues at coordinate 25,040 of JBBILN010000065.1, forward strand.
TTGATGATGTGCTTGGCAATGGCCGCGCCGAGGGTGAGAGATATGGTTTCGAAGATGGGCATAGCGTTCTTTACTCGCTGCGGTTTGGTTTGCAACTCCACTTAAAATTGTCATTCTGAAAGAACCTTCCCTCGAACTGGGAGCAGAGCCGAGCGCTAGGGAAGTTCCTTGCAGGATGACAGTGAGGTGGTGAGCGAAGAGAAACGATTCGCTGACCACTGATCACTGTTCACTGAAAACTGATCACTGCTCACTTCACCTCAACCACACTCCCCTCAAACCTCCCAAACACCTCGGGCGTATACATCGCTTCGGCGTGCGTGCTCGGCAGCATGAACGTGCCGGGCGTGGTGACGCGCGCTTGGTATTTGTACACGTGCTCGCCGGCAGAGAGCCACGTGGCAAACAAGAGCACGCGGTCGTCGCGCTTTTCTACGTGATCGAAGCCGTAGCGCCACCAACCGTAATTTTCGCCCTCGGATTGAAAATCATAATGCTCCGTGCTCGAAGTGAGCAAGCGCGGGTTAATGGCTTCGAAGCCTGCGGGCAAGGGATCATCGACCACGACGAAATGCCGCTCTTGCGGAATGATGACGCGCAGAACGATTTGCACGACCTCGCCGGGATGATAGGCCGCTGACACGCCGTTGGTCGTGGCGAGACGTTGAATCTCTTTTTTGATCGTGATGCCCTCATCGCGCGAGGGGCCGGGCTTGACAGGGAAGTAGGTCATGCGCATGCCGTAATAAAATCTGCCGGCCCCGCTTTTCGAAATTTCCACGGGCAAATCTTTTTGCTGCGCGAAACGTTTGAGTGCTGCTTCGGCGCGGCGCACGTCCGTGGTGCGGCCTTGAAACGCTTCCTGCAAAACCTTCTCGCCCGCGATGCGAATCTCTGCGTTGAAGTTCGGAATCTCTTTTTCAAACGCGCGGAAGTAAGTGGTCAACGCTTCGAACACGACGCCGTTCTCTTGCGTGGTTCTCCAGCGGCCCAACTTGCGCTCGGCCATGAGCCACTGCACCACTTTCTCCGCCAGCGGAAACGTGGCGCGCGTTTCCACGAGCGCTTGCAAACACAACGCCGTCGTGCGCGCGGTGGAATAATAGCACCACCACAGCTCTTGCGTATTCGTATCTTCAAAGTGCGCGGTCGTGGGATCGACTTTCACTTTGTTCATCAACTCCGCTTGCAGGGTTGCCACCATCGGCGTCTTCTTCAACAAGAACGCGGCGCGCAGCAAATGGCATTGCCCGTCGAGCGAAAGCTTTTCGCGATTCTCAAACAAGTACGTGAGATAATCTTCCGGCTTCTCGCCTGAAAGCACCAGGCCGTGCAGCAACAACGCGCGGGTGTAATGAAACGAGCGCTCGCTCATACGTTCGTTTGCGCTGAACTCGCGACGCAGTTGCTCGTTTGCATACTTCTTCGCCGCTTCGAACAGCTTTTTATTCACCTCGAAATTATTTTGCTTCGCACGCGCGAGCGTGTACAACGTGAGCGCGGAGATGTAATCCCACGAGCGTGATTGACCTGCCCACAAGGCAAAGCCGCCGTCTTCAGTTTGATAGCGCGGAATTTCGTCGAGCGTTTCGCGCACGACTTGGTGATAGTCTCCGCCTTTCGCAAATGCTTGCAGCTTGAACGCATCCACGAGATCGCCCGCAAGAATCATAGGCAACGCGCGCGACAGCCGCTGCTCAAGACAGCCATAGGGATATTCAAAAAGATAATTCACGGACTCGCGCAAGCCGACCATCGCAGTCGAGGCCGCAGTGAGTTCGAGGCCGCCGGCATCCGCGTAAATTTCGCCGGGCACTTGCAGCATTTCTTTCGCGCGCTCTTCCGTGCTGCCGCTCGTGGCGACAACTTCTTTCGTTTGCGGCATCATAATCGGGATGCTCACCGCGAGGCCGTCGGTGAAATCTTCCGCGCCGGCTTGCATGCGCGCGCGGAACTCGTACTTCGCTTGGCCAATCGCGCCCGCAACAAACGGTTTGCGAATCGCGCGGCTCTCGCCGGGCGCAAGCTCGAAATTCGCGAGCGAATCGCCGAGCGCTTTCACGCCTTTCGCGAGCAGTTGCAACGAGACTTTGCCACGTTGCGCAGTCGTATTCGTGATTGCGACTCCCGCTTCGAAACGATCGCCCGTGCGCGTGAAGCGCGGCATCGCGGCTTGCATGAGCAAGGGCTTGTTCACTTTGAAATCGTTGTTGCCCTCGCCGAAGTGACTCTGCTTCGTGTGCGCCACGGCCATGATGCGAAACGTGGTGAGATTGCCCGGCAACTTAAATTGCGCTTCAGCGTGACCATTCGCGTCCGTGCGCAACGCGGGCAACCACAGCGGCGTCAATCTGAAATCGCTGCGCATGTCAATGCCCTCGAAACCTCCGCCGCCGCCCGTGGCTTCGGCTTTCTGTCCGTAATTGCGTTGCTCAATGAGATGCAGCAACGTTTCGCTCGTGCGCACGGAGAGCGGGCGCGGGCCATAAAAATCGCCGAAGGGGTCGGGCAATTTATAGCCGATCAAATTTAACACGCCGACATCAACCACCGCGAGCGTGACTTCGCTTTCCACGCCTTGCGCATTCGGGCCTTTCACGTCAACGGACACGCGCACCATTTCGCCGGGGCGATAATCGTTGCGATCGGATTTCACATTCACGGCGAGATGCCGCGTGCCGGGATCGACGGTGAGATTGGTATAGCCGATTTTGAATTGCGGTTTGCCAATGTCTTCGCCCTCTTTCGAAAACATTTGATTGCCCGCGCGGCCCGTGAGCAACGCGACGCTCACGAACATGTTCGGCAAATAATTTTCTTTAATGGGAATTTGAATCGTGGGCGCAGTGCCGGTGAGTTCGAGCACGCGGCTTTCGAAGATCGACTCGCGCTCGATCGTTAGCAACGCGCGGCATTTTTCAAACGGCGATTGCACCATGATGGTCGCCACGTCGCCGGGCTTGTAGCGTTTGCGATCGGGAATCAGCTCGATGCGGTCGTCATCGCTGCGCTCCCACGCGACGTAATCCGCGCCGCTCACATAAAAGAAGATTGCGCTCTTCGTGGTGCGGCCGCGGCCGTCGCTGCCCGAGGCTTCGAGAATGTAGTAGCCGGAATTTTTCGGCGTGAAGAGATACGCGCTCGCTTTGTTCGTGCTCGTGATCATCGCCGAATCCACCGGCGTGTCTTCAACCGTCGTCTCCCAACTATAGCGCCAACCCACGCCGGCTTTGCGCACGGAATGCCATTGCCGCTGAATCACGCGCAGCTTCACGCGTTGATTGCTCGCGAAGCGATCATCGGGCGTGATCGTAACCACACTGCACGCGACGGCTTTATTCACCGCAAAAAAATAACCGGGCGTTCGCAAGCCGATGTAGAACTCCGCCGGATGCACGGCCACCGAAGTTCTGCCCGCAAGCGTCTGCCCGCTCGCGCTCGTGGCTTCGCCTTCGATCAACAAACTCTGCGGCACGGGAATGCCCGATGGAATCGCGGTGCCTTTGATCGCAATCTCGCCCTCGGCATTGAGCGAGTCCGCGCCCGCAGCGAGCAATTGGCTGCTGTGATATTCGCCGCTCTCATACCAACCGCGCCATTGGCGGAAAGTATAATCCGAAAAATTTTCCGAGTTGAATTGCGAAGGCATGAGCTGCAAACGCCATTTGACTTCCGCGTTGCGCATGGGCGAGCCGAAGAGATAGCGCCCAACAATTTTCGCGGTGACGTTATCGCCCGCGATATAGCCGCGCTTTGCGTTGGCCAAATTCGTGGCGAACGCATTGACTTCAAACTCCGCGGGGCGAAACGCTTCCACGCGAAACGATCCTGTCGTGATATTCTCGCCGCTCTCTTCGCTGCCTGCTTTTTTCGGCGCGCCGAGCGTCATCCAATACAAACCCAGCGGCGCGTTTTTATCAATCACCAAACTATCATCGAACGCGCCGTACTCCGAAAGATAAACCATCTTCGTGAGCACTTCTTGATTGCGCGAATCTTCGATGCGCCATTGCCATGTGCGCTGCAACGGAATGCGCCATTCGCCCGTGCCGTCTTTCTCGCGCACGAGGCCTTTGAAGTAAACCGTTTCGCCGGTGCGATAAAGACCGCGATCGGTCATCACGACGCCCGTGCGCACGAGCGGTTTGGGATTCCATTCGTAATCGATGCCGAAGCGATAGGGATAAATGCCCGTGCCCCATTCGCTGTGCAGGAACGCGAGATCGTTGCCTTTGCGCGCGAAGATCCACGCGCGCGGTTGATCCCACTGGCTCTTCGCGGGAATGTTGAGCTCGGCCCAGCCGGGCGTTTCGCAGCGGCCTTGCGCGTCGGTCGCGCCGCTCCACAAAATTTGATTGCCATCATCGCGCACTTCGATCTTCGCGTTCGCAACGGGACTCGCGTCTTTCATGTTGGTGACGAACACGAGATTGTTGCGCGGCGAAAATTTCGCGGTGAGGCCGAGGTGCGTGACTTGATACAAGCCGCGAATGTAGCGCGTGTTGTTCGGTTGCGAAGCATCGACTTGCACAAACACAATGCCGGTGCTGTCCGCGCCGAGCGCGTGCTTCAATTCAATCGGACGCAGATTCCAAAAATTTCTCTTCTTGCCAAACGAGAGGCGCTGCTGCGTTGTGAGCGCAAACGGCGGCGCTTGCGTGCCATAAAAAGCGTTTTGGTTGTTGAGCAAAGGAATGATCTCGCTCATTGCGAGTTTGCGCATGCCGAGATTCACGCCTTCGTAATTCATCGCTTCGATGGGCACGCGCCGATCACCATACGCTTCGACGATGCCTGTGCCGCCGCTGAAGCGCACTTGGGGTTCATAGCCGGTCGTGATGATTTTGCCGGTGGCGGCTTTGCCGAGCTTGTTGTTGAATTGATCGGGCAAGTCTGCGTCAATTGTGAACGTGATCGTCGTGTCCGGCGGAAAGTAAAACGACAAATGCAATTCGGCTTCGTACCAGTTCCAATCATTATAATATTCGGGATATTCAATCGCAGGGTTGAATTTCAAATGCTGCACGAGATCTGCGGCCGCAACGGGATTGGAGAAACGAAACGTCATGTTGGTGAGCGGCGGCGTGGGCGTCTTCGGCTCGTAGTCTTTGAACGCAAAACCTTCGGCCGTAAAAAATTTCAAAGTGAACGGCGCGCCCGTGCCCAAATTGCCCACGGTCGCGGGTGTGTTCGCGAGCACGGTGAGATTGATTTGTTCGCCGAGCGGCAAAGCCGTTTGCGGCTTGATCACCACGACTTGCTCGAGCGTCTTTTGCCAATCGCTCACGTCTTTCAAATCATCCGCCGTGGCTTGCCGAATTTGCATGGGCACGCGCGCTGTTGTCATGGGAATGGGCACGCCGCGCACCGTGCGCACGGCTTGCTTGCCCGTGGTGAGCGTGATGAAGTTCGCAATCGCGTTCGCATTCACCGGGAGAGAGAAGCGCAAAAGAATTTCGGCCTCAGGATGAATGTGCTGCGCTTCATTCTCCGGCCAGGTTTGCATCACAGAGGGGCGCGGCGTTTCGAAGGTCCACGAATACGGCTGCGCGAGCGTGGCGTTCGAAACCGCTTTGAGACCCGCGGGAATTGTGACCGTGAATTTCGTTGCGGGCGTGAGCGGCGCGCTCGGTTGAAACTCGATGCTGCTCGTGCCGAGCCAACGAAACGTGCCGGCCACATTCGGAACGATGACAAACGGCCCAGAACTCATCGGCTCGCTCAACCCTTTGAGCGCAACCATGGGCTGATTAAACGTGACCACGATGCGTTGCGCTTCCGCGAGACTGCCGGTTTTGCCTTTCGGCGTGGCGCTGACAATTTGCACGGCTTGCTGGGCGTGCAATGAAGTGATGGCAAATAGCAGCGTGAATAGAATGAGTTTGAAGTCCTTCATGATGAGGCTCACTTTCTTGGCGGGGATGAAACGATGATTATTCCATTTGCAGATCAATTTGTTGATCAACTTCGCGTCTCCACTCGTCGTTGTCACTGGAAGAAACTTCCCTCGTGCTTGAGACGCAGTCTGTTTTGAGAGATGTGCCGAGCACGAGGGAAGGTCCCTGCGGGATGACAGAAATGAGGGTGCGCATGAAACCGCGCGAAGTCCGGCTTGGGCGCAAAGGTTTTCATAAACACCAAAACGCTTTTGCCCAAGCCGGACTTCAATTTGACTGCGGGCAATATATCATGGCGGGCAAAGATTGGCAAGGGGGAAAATGATACGCGTGGTTGCTCTTTCGGGAGCAAATTGTAAAGGAAGGTGTGGCAACAACTATTTCTTGAACAATTCCGAATGCGAGCCGGTTCGTTCCAAAACGAGTATGTCTTCTGTGGTTTGATAGATCAGAATCCAATCCGGCTCAACATGGCAGTCTCGAAATCCCTTCCAAATGCCGGAGAGCGCGTGATCACGGTAGCGCGGATCCAACTTTTCTTTACCAGCCAACTTGTCAATGACGACTCTGAGTTTTTCTACATCTTTATTTTGTTTCTGAACTCTTTTGTAGTCTTTTTTGAATTGGCTGGTGTAAATAATTCTCATTTGTTCAGCTCGTCGAAAAGCTCGTCCACGCTTCCAACTTCGTGGAGTTCTTCACCTTGTTCCGACTTACGGAGCGTTGCGGCGGTTAATTCATTGGGAATTTCGGGAAGACGCAATTCGAACGGAATGCCTTTATAAAGTGCAACTTGGGTGAGATACATCGAGATCGCTTCGGACATAGAGATATTCAATTGCGCCAAAATTTTTTGCGCTTCGCTCTTCACTTTGGAATCGATGCGAGCCTGGATGGTTGCGGTTCTTGCCATGTTCTTTATCCATTGATGTGCAGCCGTTCGGGGTTGATTGATTGCAACCAACCTACTCACTTTTATAAAAAAATGCAAGGCGCGGTTCTGCTCGTTGCGGAGGAATTGGTAGCGCCGTTTCAAAAAAAATTTTCGAGGCACTCGCTAGCGCTCGCTTTGCAAGATCAAAAACAAAATCAAAAGCGTAAAAAGGGTAAAAAGCGCTCAAAGGGTTAAAAAGCATCCTGGGCGCAACGAAATCCGACATTGTAGTCGCGAATCGCCGGACCGTACCTGATACGAACGGCGCACCGCAGGTCGAATGGAAAATAGATCCACGACCCGCCACGCAACAGACGGTATTCGCCAGTGCTCGGGCCTTTGGGGTTGTCTTTAATGCGTTTTTTATAATACTCCGCATCGTACCAGTCTTCGCACAATTCCCATACGTTGCCGGTCATGTCGTACAAGCCAAACGTGTTTGGGTTGAATGAACCAACCGGCGCGGTGAAGACATAGCCGTCGTTATATCCTTCCCAAATTGTCATATCACTGAAACGTTGCTTCAATATTTCATCCGCAATGTTGCCGCCGTTTTTGCCGGAAGGCCCGCTGTTGCCCCATGAGTATTTGTAATTCTTGCTGCCGCTGCGCGCGGCATATTCCCATTCGGCTTCAGTGGGCAAACGTTTCTTTGCCCAAACGGCATAGGCCTTTGCATCATTCCAACTCACGTGAATCACCGGGTGATTGTCTTGCGCCGCGTTGCCCTCGGCATCGTGTCGCCAATTTATGCCGGCTCTCTTTTTCCACTCCGTTCCTTCCCACATGTAACTGCCATCGCCTTTTTCAGCGTCGGTTTTATAGTTTTTCGCTTCCACAAACTTACGAAAGTGCGCGACTGTGACTTCATACTGGTCGAGATAAAAGGCATTCACATGCACGGGGTGCGCTGGCTGTTCGTCGCCTTCGCTGCTGCTATCATCGCCCATCATAAACTCGCCGGCGGGGATATAGACCATGCCCTGCGGCGCGAGCAAGCTGTCGCACGCGATAATTCGCCGGGTAATTTCAGGCGTTTCGGGTTTCAACGCGAGCGCTTGGCGAAATTGCTCGCGGGCTTCAGCGTATTTTTTTCTGGTTGAATAAATCTTCGGCCGCAAGCTGGGCTTGTGTAAACGGATCGGGCGGCTCTTTAAACAAATAATTGCCTACCACAAACAACACCACCATTGCCAACACGCCGGCAACGGTTAGAAAGGCTCGACGGCTGCGGCTATTCAAATCGTTGGCAGATGGGCGTGGCGCATTTTCAAACTGGCGTGGCGGCGCAACGGGCGCTTCTTTCTCACGGGGAGGCGAAGCGACGATCGGCGGCGGCTCGGGCTGCGGTTTGGGCGGAGGTTCATCTTGCACGCGCGCAATCGGCTTTTCTTCAACCCGTGAAATATCTTCCAAAAGTTTTTGCAAGCCGCGTTGGTAGTCTTGCGTGAAATCAATACGCTGCAAACGGCGCAAACGCAAAGGCGTTTTGCACTCGCGATGGAGCACGGGCACGATGATTTTATTTTCATCGAGCGCGAGCGCCAACTCGTCTTGCACGTTTTCGGAGGCCGTCGAAGCGGGCGAGAGAATGATCAAGAACCGCGCGCAGTTTTCGAGCGCGGTTTGCACGGCGCGGTCCCAACGCGCGCCCGTCGGGATGTCGAGTTGGTCGATCCAAATCGACACGCCCGCGGCGCGCAAGTCTGTCGCGAGGCGCAGCGCAAACGCCGCGTCTTCCCGGGCATAGCTGATGAAGAGATCGTTGGATTGGTTCATGAAACCCCTTGAGGCGTCGAGCGAAATCCGGCTTCAGCATGACGGCTTTTGCAAGTTTGGAAATTCTTTTACCCAAGCCGGACTTCATTCACGGCGGGCAATATATCATGGCGGGCAAAGATTGGCAAGGTGAAAAAGTGGATCGCAGTAATGCCTCGGCTATTGGAGTGAAATCGTAACCCCGCCGGCTCGAGCGACGGCATTGACAGACCCGCGGACTGTGTTGCAACCAATGACTGAGGGACAAGCGCTTCGGAGCGCATGCCATTTTGCAAATCCTGCGCATGAAGCGTGGGCAAATCTTGCGCGCGCCCAAGAGGTCAGGCAGAGAAGAGTTTGACATCGTCCCAATAAACAACGCCGTGCGGGTAATGACGGCTCGTGGCATATCCTTCGCATGAAGGGGAGGCAAGCGCGTACGTTCGCTCACGTGAGTTGCTGCAGTAAGCGATGAGCTGTGAATTGCTTTCTCCATTCCTACAGGCTGTTTTACAATCTAATGCTGTGCTGTTCTAACTTCATGTCAGGAGGTTGTTCATGAAAAAATTTTCCGCCTTTGGTTTACGGGCGGCTTGCGTCCTCGTATTCGCGTTGCTCGGCGGTTGCGACAAAGCGCCGACTGATCCCAGCGCGCAAAGCGGCTCCGAATTGAACAAAGCCGCAACGCCTTTAGCAACGCCCAGCCCCGAGCCTTCGCCGACCGCGAGACCGAATCCTTCGCCCACGGCAAGCCCGAGCCCCTCACCCGGGCCCGCGATTCCGTTTGACGTGTTCTTCATCAAAGAAGCGCGCGTGGAATGGCAGCGCGATCCCGGCGATCAACGCCTTGAAGTCGAAGGCCTTTTCGTTCTCGCCGGAGCAGGCGCGGGCAATAAGCTGCCCGATTCCGCGGTCACGATTGTCTTCGGCAACTTTCGCGTCGTGATTCCGGGCGGCTCGTTTGTGCGCAATGACGACAACGACGGCTTCAAGTTTGAGAACAAAAACGCCGGCATCAAAGAAATCGAAATCAAAGACGACGGCAGTTTTGAAATCGATGCGCGCGATTTAAATTTGACGAGCACAAACTTTATGCAGCCGGTATTGTTCGCGCTGCAAATCGGCAATGCGCGCGGCCAATTCAAAATTCCATTCGACCGCGATGGCCGTTTTGAAAATCCCAATCCGTTGCCGAGTCCTGCGCCAACGGTGAGTCCGAGTCCTGCGCCCTCGCCAACAGTGAGTCCGAACCCTTCGCCTTCGCCAACGGTGAGTCCGAGTCCTGC
>JBBILN010000065.1:35064-46008 GCA_037444905.1 bacterium
TTCGCCTTCACCGACGACGAGTCCGAGTCCTTCGCCCTCGCCAACAGTGAGTCCGAACCCTTCGCCTTCACCGACGACGAGTCCGAGTCCTTCGCCCTCGCCGGAGTTGCATCTTGAAGGCCCGATTCAAGCCATCGTGGTGCGCGGCTCGAACAACGGTGACGTGACCGTACAAGGCGTGAAGTTTATCGTCACGAGTTCCACGCGCTTGGAAGATGAAAACGGCAACAGCATCACGCTGAACGCTTTTGCCCTCGGTGAAGTGGTTGATGCGTGGGGTCCGCCCGCGGTGAATGGCGCGACGCAAGCCACAAGAATTCGCAAAGAGTAAGCGGTTGAACACGTTTGAGAATGGCGCGCGTGCCATTCTCAAACTTCACTCAAAGGTTTTTGAATGTCAAAATTAGTTCGTTTGCTTGTGTTAAGCGGCGTGTTGCTGTTCATGATCGCGCTCGTTGGCTGCACAAGCTCGCCGACGGAACCTGATCCCACGCCAACGCCAAGCCCGTCACCCTCGCCTTCACCGGGAGTGAGTCCGAGTCCTTCGCCTTCGCCAACGACGAGTCCGAGTCCTTCGCCTTCGCCAACGGTGAGTCCGAGTCCTTCGCCTTCACCAACGGCAAGCCCGAGTCCTTCACCTTCACCAACGGCAAGCCCAAGCCCATCGCCTTCGCCGACGGTGAGTCCGAGTCCCTCACCTTCGCCGGAGTTGCATCTTGAAGGCCCGATTCAAGCGCTCGTGGTGCGCGGCCCGAACGATGGCGACGTGACCGTGCAAGGCGTGAAGTATGTCGTGAACAACGCCACGGTTTTAGAAGACGCCAACGGCAATGCCATTACGCTGAATGCTTTTGTTGTCGGCGAAGTGGTTGATGCGTGGGGTCCGCCCGCGGTCAATAACGCGACCACAGCAACGCGCATTCGGAAGAAATGATCTTTAGCACATCGACCAAGAGAGACGGCAAACGCAAGCTTCCGTCTCTCGCTGTACTGCTTGAAGATTTTTTATATCACTTCTTTTTGAAATGTCATCCTGTAAGGAACTTCCCTGGCGCTCGGCACAAACTTCAAAACCAGATTCGTCCCAAGCACGAGGGAAGGTTCTTTCAGAATGACAGTTTGAGGAGAATTTGCAAACCGACCCGTAACGGGCTTAACATCTCAGTGGAGAGAGCCATGTCTGCACAAAAGTATTCACCCGATAAGCTGCGCCTCGAAGTCGTGATTCCGGTTTATAACGAAGAAAAAGACTTGCCGCGCAACATTGCGACGCTGCACGATTTTTTGCGGCAGAACTGCGGCTATGACTGGCGCATCGTGATCGCCGATAACGCTTCGGTCGATCACACGCCGCAAGTGAGCCGCGAGTTGGCGGCAAAATACGAGCGCGTGCGCTATCTGCGTTTGCCGCACAAAGGCCGGGGTCGCGCGCTGCGCCACGCCTGGCTCACGAGCGAGGCCGATATCGTGAGCTATATGGACGTGGATTTGTCCACGGACTTGCGCTGCTTCATGCCCATGATCGACAAGCTCGCGCGGAGCGAGGCCGAGATCGCGGCCGGCTCGCGTTATCAAAAAGGCGCACAGGTGCAGCGCGGCATGAAGCGCGAAATTTTCTCGCGCGGCTACATGGCGCTCATCAAAATGTTTTTCGGCTGCGGTTTTTCCGACGCGCAATGCGGCTTCAAAGCGGCCACGCGCCGGGCCGTGCAAACGCTCGTGCCGCTCGTGGAGAATCAAGGCTGGTTCTTCGACGCGGAGCTGCTCCTGCTCGCGGAGCACTACGGCTTCCCGATTTTCGACATGCCGGTGATTTGGACCGACGATCCCGACTCGCGCGTGAAGCTCGCGCAAACCGTGTCCGAGCACTTCATCGGCTTGATGCGCATGCGGCTCGCGTTTTCCACGGGCTTCGCCGCAACGCCCGCGAACGCCAACGTCGCGGAAGCGTATGCGTGATGATCAAAACGTACAAGCCGCTCACTCAAAATCTCCAACGGATAGAAACAACCCAACGGATGATGAAAAGCTTTTTTATCAGTTGGGTTGTTTCTACCTGAATTTTGCACCAAGTCTGACTGAATCCGCGATGAGCGCGGATTGAATCACGACGCGGAACCACCCACTGGGTGGTGCATAAAATTTTTTGCACGAGAGATTCTTCGCAACTCCGAAGGAGTGAAATGTTTATAGTAACGACGCACCTCTCGTCTCTAAAGACTCCGTTAGGAGTGGCATGTTTGAGTTCACAACGAAAGCCGCGCCAATTCAACAAAATTTATATGCCACTCCTACGGAGTTCAGGATCATCCACGAGCCTCGGTTTCTATAAACATTTCACTCCTATCGGAGTGACGCGTAGCACGCTATTAATTTCGACCCGAGGCTATCAACGTGCAAAATTCAGGTTCTATCCGTTGGAAAAAGTCTTTGCTTTAAAAGCAGAGGCTTCACTTTTGATAGAATAAAGATCTCCATGAACCCCATCAAACAACTCATGAGTTTTGCCGGCGTCGGCGCGCTCAACTCCGGCATCGACGCGCTGCTTTATTTGGCGTTGACGCGCGGCCTCGACATGGCGCCGCTCACGGCCAGCGCGCTCTCGTTTCTTGCCGGCAGCCTCAACAGCTTTTTGTTGAACAAGCGCTTCACGTTTGCCGATTCCGCAGCCGGCCGCGCAATGCTCGGCCAATATGCGAAGTTTCTCTGCGTGACCGTGCTCGTGTTGGGCGCGCATCAAATGAGCCTTCTGCTCTTGCACCATCAGCTCGGCGCGCCGGATGTTTTTGCCAAGGCCTTCGGCATGCTCGCGGGCATGTTGCTCGGCTTTCGCCTCAATCGCCGCTGGGTCTTTCGTTTGAATTTGCCGGCGAGCAAAAGCGCCCTCATCGCGCGATGAGTTGTAACGAGTAAATCGGTTTGCAGCACCTCCTTTGATTTGTCATTTGAAGAACCTTCCCTCGCACCGGGAAGATAACCAAGCGCTAGGGAAGGTCCTTGCAGGATGACAGATCAAAGGAGCGGCGCACCTCAATCATCGGGAGCACTCGTTTATGGATATTCTTTACACCGGGCCGCTCGGCGCGGCGTGGTTAAAATTCACGCTCATCGCGCTCGCAGCGTTCAGCCTCGGCTTCGCATTGAGCCTGCGTTTGCGCGGCGTTTTCTTTCTCGGCGAGCGTTTGCTCTTAGGCCTCGTTTTCGGCCTGGCCATATTCACAGCGATCAACTTTCTCGCCGCGCTCCTCTTCGGCGTGCATACGAATGCCGTGATTGCAGTATTGGCAATCATGCTCGTGATCGCAGTGCTGCTGCTGCGCGCCTCAACGTCTGCTCCATCCGTTGGCCTTAATCTATCCCTTGGAAAAAAATCTTTTGGGCAGCGACTCACTCACGCCGGAAGGAGCAAAGTCGATCTCCTCGGCGTAGCAGTCTTCGCGAGCAGCATGCTCATCTTCAGCGCGCTCGCTTCGCGCCTCCTCATTTGGCAAAACGGCGCGCTCGCCACCGGCTATCTCGACGCGTGGGGCGACTTGCCGCTGCACTTGAGCCTCATCACTTCTTTTTTAAACGAGGGCGCGCTGCCATTGCGCAGCACGATTCTCGCGGGCGAGCCGCTCACCTATCCTTTTCTCTCGGACTTCTTCAGCGCAACGTTGATGGCGCTCGGGATGCCGCTCGATCACGCGATTGAGTTGCCGACGATCTTGCTCAACAGCGTCACGCTCACGCTGCTCTATTATCTCGGCTATCGCCTCGTGCGCCATCGCGGGGCCGCGACGCTTGCGCCCGCACTGCTCCTGCTCGCCGGCGGCTTGGGCTTCCTCTGGTTTCTTTCCGATCTCTATTACGCGCCGAAATCCCTTTGGGAATTTTTGCAGCACTTGCCCAGACGCTACACGAACATCGGCGAGCTGAAAATTCATTGGGTCAATCCCGTGCTCGCGCACCTCTTGCCGCAGCGCTCTTTTTTGTTTGGATTTCCGCTCGGGCTCGCGGTGATTTTGCTGTGGTGGAATCAAGCACAGAGCAAGCGGCCGCGCCACGCCGCCATTGCCGGCATCATCACCGGCGCGTTGCCGCTCTTTCACATGCACACATTCATGACGCTGATGATGGCCGGCGCGATGTTCGGCTTGCTCGCACTGTTTCGCCGCGAAGCCCGAAACGCGCGCGTGCCCTATTGGCTCGTGTTCGGCGCAACCGCCTTGCTCGCAGCCGCGCCTGCGATCATTTATCTGCTTTCTTCGCAAGTTTCCGTGCGCAGCATTCGCTGGCACGTGGGGTGGATGGCGGAGGGCGAGAATTGGCTGTGGTTTTGGCTGAAGAACCTCAGCGTGTTCATTCCCCTTTTGCTCGTCGCGTTGGCTTCGAGCAAACTGCTGCGCCTTCGCAAGCGCGCGCTGCATTTCTATCTGCCTTTCGGCGCGTTGTTCGTGATCTGCAATCTCTTTCTCTTCTCCGTGTTCGCTTATGACACGAACAAAGTTTTGATCTTCTGGTTTCTGCTCTCGCTGCCGTTCGTCGCGCGCTTGCTCGTCGCGCTATATCAATCGACTTCATGGTGGCTGCACGGCTTTGCCTTTCGCGCGCTGCTGCTTGCGTTGATTTTTTCCGGCGGATTGAATCTGCTGCACGAGTTTCAAAACGGCGGCTGGCCCGAGCTCACTGCCGAGGAAGCGCAACTCGCGCAGCAATTGCGAAAGGAGACGCCGGCGCACGCGACGTTTTTAACCGCGCCGATGCACAACAATCTGCTCACGCTCGCGGGGCGCGGTGTCGTGCTCGGCTATCCCGGCCACGTCATCTCGCATGGCTTGGACGCCGCGCCTATTGAACAAGCGATTGCGGCGATGTTCAGCGGCGACAGTTCCGCGGCGCGGCATCTGCGCGAGCACGAAGTCGCCTACATCGTGCTCGGCCCGAACGAGCGCCAACGCTACGGCGACAAAACCGCGTGGCTCGCGCAGCGTTTCCCGCTGTTCATGCAGAGCGAGAATTATCGCGTGTATAAAGTGGAAGCCCTCGGCGCGGAGATGAGCGCGGTGGTCAAACAAGTTTCCGAATAAACCTAGACAGTGTCATTCAGAAGGAATCTTTTTACTCGCTGGAGACTGCCCAGTGCTTAAAAAGATTCCTCCGGAATGGCACGGCGATGGGGCTTGCTTGGTTCACGATCCTGGACATGATAAAATTCGAACCCGGAGGTTGCCAATGCTGTGCGTGAGGAAGCCGCTTTACACCGCAAACCAAGTGATGCAAAAAATTCGCCCGGAATTGCGGCCGTTTGTTTCGGCGGAAATAGCCGTGCGCAAAAATCACGGCAGCATCAAGATTGCGATCGAAGGCGTGATTCTCAAAGACAGCGCGAACGAACTGGGCGATTTTCTCAGAGACGTTTCCAGTTTTCGCGCGAGCGTCTGGACCTTGCACATGCAAAAGCTTTATGTCATCAGCACGCGCGGCTTGCGCCAGCTCGTGCGACTCGCCCGCCGCTTGCGCGGACGCGGTTGCGGCCTCGTCATTCAAAGCATCCATGGCAACGTTTACACGACGCTGCAGGAGCTAAAACTTTTGCGAGAATTCGAATGGCCGGAGCGGGCCGGTCAAAAAATAATTTGCCCTCCCGGAAGGAACTTCTCTAACGCGCGATATTCTTTCCAGCGCGAGAAAAGGTTCTTCGAGAATGACAATGCGATGAAATAGCCTGTCATATTAGGAAGGAATTTTTCTAGCGCTCGGCTCACCTCGCAAAAATGGAAATTCTTCCGAGCGCGAGGAAAGGTTCTTCCAGGGACAAAAGAGGGGGAGAAGAAAAAGAGAGCACAAAATTGAAAACCATCATCCCAAAACTCTCGGCTTATTTCCACGCGCGCCGCGACTTCTGGCTGCAAGCCATGCTGCTCGCGCTCGCCGCGTTCACGCGTTTGTGGCGGCTCGACGCGCCGAACGCGCTCGTGTTCGATGAAGTTTATTTCCCCACGTTCGCGAACAACTACCTGCACGCCACGCCGTTCTTCGATTCGCACCCGCCGTTGGGCAAATATCTCATCGCGTTCGGCATTCGCTTTTTCGGATTCGAGCCGTTGGGCTATCGCGCAGTCGACGCGCTCTTCGGCATCGGCGTGATCGTGCTCATGTATCGCCTCGCGCTGCAGCTTTTCGAGAGCCGCCGCGCCGCGTTTCTCGCCGGACTCTTTGCGGTTGCCGACGGCGTGCTGCTCGTGGAATCGCGCGCGGGTTTGATCAACATCTTCGCCGTGTTCTTCTGCCTCGCGGCGTATCATCTTTTTTTAAAATGCGGCGAAGAGGTGTTGATCAAACCGCGTTGGCTGTATTTGCTCAGCGCGGGTGCGAGCATCGGCGCGGCGGCCGCGGTGAAATGGATCGGCGCCGCGAGCTTCGGCGTGATCTTCACCGTTTACATTGCGGCCAAAGCCGTGCAGCAATGGCCCCGGCTCGGCCGCGTGTTGCCTTCGGGCCGCTTGCTGCCGCGACTCGCGCGCATTCATCCCGATGCTTTTTTGCTCTGCTGCGTGGCCGTGCCCGCGCTGGTTTATGCCGCGAGCTTCTTCATCCACCTCGAACAAAATCCGCAATTCAACTTCTTCGAGCTGCAACGCCAAATCTTCGGCTATCACGCGCACTTGAAAGACGCGCACGGCTACGCTTCGCAGTGGTGGAGCTGGCCGCTGTTGCAACGCCCGGTGAGTTATTATTGGCAGGTGAATGAAGCCGAGCAAACCGCCGCGACGATTTTGTTGCTCGGCAATCCGGCGCTGTGGTGGTTTGCAATTGGAGGAGTGTTGTGCGGTGTGTGGCAGGCTGTGGCGCGCCAGCATTTCGGCGCAGCGTTCGCGGTGCTCGCATTGGCGCTGCACTATTTGCCCTTCGCGCTGATTTCGCGCGCGAGCTTTTTGTATCACTTCATGGGTGCGCTGCCGTTCATGATCATGCTGCTCGCGTTCGCAGTCTCGCAACTTTGGAATGCGGGAGGCCTGCGCCGCGAGCTGGCCGCATTCGCGGTGTTTGCCGTCATCGTTTGCGCGATTTATTTCTTCCCGATTTGGACCGCGCAGCCCATTCCCGTGGGCGCGTTTTTTCAACGCATGTGGCTGTTGAGTTGGATTTAAAAATGAACAAGGCGTGCCGAGCTTTATGCTTTGATGCGAGCTCCAGACTCCCCACACTCACACTGCGAGCACGAATCCGGTTGTCAAAGCAACGCGCCAAAAAACGGCACGCCTTCTTGATAAAACACATTTTCGATCTCTTGCCTCTAAAAGGGCCATATGCGATTAGCTTTTCAAACTTAGAAAGAAATTCTAACTTTTCTCCAACTGATAGAAGAACCCAACTGATAAGCATGTCCCATCAGTTGGGTTCTTCTATCGGTTGGAAAATTTTTGTGCTGCCCGAAGGGCCAAGTTTCAGCTTGCCTGAAAACTTGCGTAGGCGATTAGCTTTTCAAACTTGGAAAGAAATTCTAACTTTTCTCCAACTGATAGAAGAACCCAACTGATAAGCATGTCCCATCAGTTGGGTTCTTCTATCGGTTGGAAAATTTTTGTGCTGCCCGAAGGGCCAAGTTTCAGCTTGCCTGAAAACTTGCGTAGGCGATTAGCTTTTCAAACTTGGAAAGAAATTCTAACTTTTCTCCAACTGATAGAAGAACCCAACTGATAAGCATGTCCCATCAGTTGGGTTCTTCTATCGGTTGGAAAATTTTTGTGCTGCCCGAAGGGCCAAGTTTCAGCTTGCCTGAAAACTTGCGTAGTATCTTAAGCGAGCCGGAAGCAAAACTTTTCTCTCTGAATTTTGTGCGCATGTTGGGGCAGTTCCGCGTGACGATTCAATCCGTATGCATAGCGGATTTAGTCAGCCTCGAGGCAAAATTCAGGTAGTAAAGCTCTTTGCTTTTTCTGCGCCGGGTTCGCTTCAAAAAGAGCAAAGCTTTCAGCCATGGAAATTCACGGAAGCCCACAGAAAGAAATTGTGAACATTTCCGTGTTGTTGTGTGTGATCCCGCGGCTGTTTCTTGTGTCCGGCCCGGCTTGGGGGATTTCCCGTAAGGCGCCCCGTCTTCGTATGTGGCAGAGGATTCGAGCTAACCCAGATATTTGATCGCGAAGTAATTGATGGCGAGATGGATGGTGTTGTCGATGACGATCATGAGCATGGCGCTCACTTCCGGAGGGGCGCTGTTTTCGTGCTCGCGTTTGCGCCAATTCCATTGTTTGGCGCGCATGATCAAGCTTGCGAGGCGATAGCGATCGATAAGGACGTGCGTTCCGAAGATAACCAGCAAGGCCCAACTCAAACCGGTAATAAACACGAACGGCGCCGCATACACCAAAGCATGAACGAGCGCGACGCCCAGGTTCGAAGTTTTATTCCGCGCCATCCAATCGGTTTGCAACACATAATCGCCAACGAGATGGCAAATCAATTGGTCCATGCGTCGAGTTCATCTCTCTGAATTGGGGAAACGCTGCGCCCGCCATGGCGACGAGCACTCGTTTGGCAAAGCAAAACGGCGTGGATTACTCCACGGGCGTTTGGGAGAGGCCGAGAATAAACGTGAGCAAGCTGAGCAGCAAACCGAATAGAAAGATCTGATAACTGATACGGATGTATTTGTATTTGCGATTGCTGAGCACCAGGCCGAGATCATATAGATCTTTGGCCAGACTTTCATAAACAAGATTGCGATCGTTTACCACGACCTCGATCTCACGAAAAAAAGTTTCGAAATCGATCTGGCTAAAATAGCCGAAGAAGAGCACGTTAAAATTTCTGCCGCGCAAATCCACCTGGCCGGTGAGGCGCGGCGGCAATTTGGGAATCGTGGCGAGGATGGCAAAGAACATCGTCGCGACGCACGTGAGCACCATGACGATGACGGTGTAAAACAGTCCGGTGTTTTGCAGGCGCCCGATCGAGAGTGTGAGAATCAGCGCGCACACGGTGATGATCATGTTCGCTTTTTGGTCGGCCATCATGCTCATTTGCAAATGATTGCCGAGCACGATGCGGAACATGTTGTCCATCGCGCGATCGGCGTTCTTCGCCTTGAGCGTGGTTTTCCTTTCGGGAGAATCCGCCGGCGACAAAGCTTTGTCTAACGCCGTTTTTTTGCTCATAATAAGTTCGGCTTTGCATTAAACTCAAAAGTGAGCTGCCGGAGTGCGAACGGAGAGAAAAAATGGGTATGGAAGTGTGCGATTCATCGCGATGCTTGCGCTTCGAGGTTGGCAACTGATTTCATGACGGATATTCACTTGGAAAAAAATGCGCAAAAAGCCTTTGAAAGGCAAGGGAATTTTTGCCGCATTGGTATTGCCTCAGTTATTGGTGAAGAACGTAGCGCAGACATCTTGTCTGCAGGCAAGGATGCCTGCGCTACCACACGTAACTGAGGCATTACCCGCATTGCTTTGCGCGAATGGCTTTCGTACTTTGCGAATACTCAATCACGGTCAAGCCGGGGCTTTACCTAAAACAGAGGCCACGGCAGATATTTTTAACGAAAGGGCAGGCACATGTTTCAAGCGGATTTGTTGGCGAACAAAATTGTGTGCGTCACCGGCGGCGGCTCGGGCCTGGGCTTGGCGATGGCGAAACGATTCGCAGAGTTGGGTGCGCGCCTGGTGATTCTCGGCCGCACGCCGGAGCGTTTGGCCGCGGGTGCGCATGCGATTACGGCCGCGGGCAACGGCCGTGAAGTCACCACGCTCGCGTGCGACGTGCGCGATTACAACGCGGTCGCGCAAGCTTTCGAGGCGATCGAGCAAAAGCTCGGTGCGGCGCCGGACATTCTCGTGAACAACGCCGCGGGGAATTTTTTAGCGGCCACCGAAGAGCTTTCGCCGGGTGGCTTCGATGCGGTGATGAAGATCGTCATGTACGGCACCTTCAATTGCACGCAAGCGCTCGGCAAGAGATGGATTGCCGCGCAACGCCCAGGTAGTATTTTGAACATCGTGACCACGTATGCGTGGACCGGCTCGGCGTTCGTTTTGCCTTCCGCGTGCGCCAAGGCCGGCGTGCTGGCGCTCACGCGCTCGCTCGCGGTGGAATGGGCGACGTACGGCATTCGCGTCAATGCCATCGCGCCCGGCCCGTTTCCAACCGAAGGCGCATGGAAAAGATTGATTCCAACCAAAGATTTGGAAGAGAAAGCGCGCCAACGCATTCCGGCGGGAAGATTCGGAGAACATCATGAGCTTGCAAACCTCGCAGTGTTTCTCGTCGCGGGCGGTGCGGAGTTTATAACCGGCGAATGCGTGACCATTGACGGCGCCGAGGCGCTCGCGGGCGCGGGACAATTTTCGCAATTCATTCATATGGATCGCGCCCAGCTCAAAGGCTTTCTGCGCATGATGAAACCGGGGAAGTGAGGAAGGCCATTGAAAATGAGAGTAGCCCTTTCATTTTATTTGAGCGTTGTCCTTCGAAAACCGCCTGAGAAGAGGAGAGCGGCACGTATTCAGAAAGCCGCTCTCCTGCCCAAAAATTTTCACTTCATTGTAATGCCTCAGTTATTGGTGGAAAACGTAGCGCAGACATCCTTGTCTGCAGGCGGGGACGCCTGCGCTACTCCACCGGTAACTGAGGCATTACACTTCATTTAAAAATTCTCTTGACACATCCGAGTTTTATTTTATATTGCGCTCAAGCAACTCCGGGCGGCTACTGATGGCAATTGGAATTTGCTGGAAGTATGAACTGGGGTGAGGGGTGTTTCACTCTTCACTCTTCACTCTTCACTCTTCACTCTTCACGAGACACTCTTCACTTAAAGTCCGCCAATGATATTCATTTGCTCATTGACCGTTGAGGTTGGGCCAAATGGAATTTCTCTTTTTCGGACAGTGTACTTTTGAGTAACTGTCCTGCCTCAGCGAAAAATTGAGTATCTGGTTTTCGGATAAGGTGGTTTGA